>MKUL01000042.1 GCA_001897795.1 Alphaproteobacteria bacterium 41-28
CTTCACCCTGCTTTCGCAGGGTTCGCAAAGACGGTTGAGAATTAGCAACGAATGTGCCACCAGTTCGTCATTGCGAGGAGCTTTGCTCCGAAGCAATCCAGAACTTGAGTACACTTCTTTTTACATTTCGTATTTTCCCCGGACACCAGTGCGCTTTCGCGGGAATGACGAACGAGGGAGATGTGGTGTGATGCTTTAGAAAAAACGTCAGGTGGTAAGAGAAATAAATTGATGTAGGTATTTTGAAACAAGATTGTGTAATTTTCTTTTCATTTCTAAAATATACTTTATACTGCCGCCATGACAATGAATAAACCACATATTCTATTAGTTGATGATGACGAACGCTTGCGAGACCTTTTGCGTAAGTTTCTTGTTGATAATGGGTTTTTTGTATCGACTGCGCGAGAAGCCTCTCATGCTCGCGAATTAATGAATATTTTTATTTTCGATCTCATGATTCTGGACGTTATGATGCCAGAAGAAGACGGCCTTTCTTTAGCAGAATTCATTCGAAATGGTCCCATGCGTCTAAAAGATACTCCGATCCTTGTCCTTACCGCTATGGGAGAGACCGAAGATCGAATCAATGGTCTCAGTCGAGGAGCAGATGACTATCTGTCCAAGCCTTTTGACCCACGTGAGCTTTTGCTTCGCCTTCAGGCCATCATGAGACGCAGCCAGGGATCAAATCCAGCTTCGACTCTTTCTCTTGGGCAAGTCAATTATGATCTTCAACTTAATCGACTGGATCGCCAAGGAAGTCCTATCTCTTTGACAACCGTTGAGAGCAAGCTCTTAAAAATTTTTGCGCGCCACCGAGGAAAAGCCCTTTCTCGAGATGATTTGGCCGCTGAATATGATGGAGATTTAAATCCTCGAACAATTGATGTACAAATTACCCGCTTGAGAAAAAAGATTGAGGAGGATTCTAAAATTCCACGCTATCTTCAAACTGTACGAGGGAAAGGTTATATCCTCATTCCAGACGCATGAAATATTTTCTTCGACACCCCTTTAAGGCTCTCAAAACCTATCTTCCCAAAAGTATGTTTGGGAGAACGCTTCTTATCCTCCTGGCACCATTAGTACTTGTTGAAACCCTCTCGGTTTATGTCTTTTTCGACAATCACTGGGATACGGTTACTAAGTCTCTCGCCAATACCATTACGGGCGAAGTTGCAACAATCATCGATCTTTATCAGAAGATGCCTGAAGAAAGTGATTTTTATAGGGTTTTAGCAGGAACCCATCTAAAACTTAGAACAGATTTCATCCCTGAAGAGACCATTCATGCCTTCACATCTGAAGAATGGAAGGATAGTTTTCTTGACACGGCACTTAAAAAGGAAATTTTTACCCCCTATACTTTTGAGATTACCCCAAAAGATATCATTATTAAAACAGCCGTTGAAGGGGGAGTTTTAGAATTTACGACGCCTCGAAAACGTCTTCACAGTAAGAGTTTTTCTCTCTTTCTTATGTGGGTTGCAGGCACGTCCGCTTTTTTCCTTCTTGTTGCCTCTGTCTTTATGCACAATCAGGTCAAACCCTTGCGACGACTTGCCATTGCTGCTGACAGGTTCGGAAAGGGGCGTTCCTTCCCAAACTTTAAAGCTGAAGGGTCAATTGAAATCCGCAAAGTTGCTCAGGCACTCTTGGGCATGAAAGAACGCCTCCACCGTCAATTAACCCAAAGAACGGATATGCTTGCCGGTGTCTCCCATGACTTAAGAACTCCCTTGACACGTATGCGTTTACAACTTGCGATGATGCCCGTTACGTCTGAAGTCAAAGGTCTTCAAAAAGATGTGGAAGAAATGGGCAATCTGTTGGAAGGATATTTAACTTTTGCTCGGGGCGATGGACTAGAAGAAACGCAAGAAGTGGATATGACTCGACTCGTTATGGACGCCGTTGACGGACGCGCCCAACTCGATAAAGTTGTTCACTACGTTCCCCACCCTCTTCCAACCCTTTGCATCAAGCCTCAAGCCTTAAGACGTTGCCTTACGAATCTTATTAACAATGCCACTCGTTATGGACATGAGGTTTGGGTCAATGCTTCTACGGACAAAGATTTTCTTATGATTTCAGTTGAAGATGATGGCCCTGGTATCCCAGAGGAAAAGGTAGAAGAAGTCTTTAAGCCCTTTTTCCGCTTAGATCCTTCTCGCAATATGGCAACAGGTGGAGTGGGCTTAGGCCTAACCATTGCCCGTGATATTGCCCAAAGTCATGGGGGAGGTATTAAACTTGCCTCCTCAGAAAAACATGGCGGTCTTCAAGCCTCGCTTATTTTGCCTTATTAAGAGGCAAATGCACACTCGTAACATTAAAAACTAGCTGAAATTAAATATAAAACTTTATGAAAATTTATCTTGAAGTTTACGAAAATGTTACTAAACTAATTTTGCGACCTCATGGTGAGATCGCGTGACGTAAGAGCCCGTCATTCCGGGATTTAGAACCCCTTCCGAACCCGCAAAGCGGGGAGGACTAGCGGGTCTTAATACCCGGAACCTAGACGATTTCATAAGTGATTCCCTAGATTCCGGATGTTAAGAAAATTTACCACTCACCCCTGCTTCCCGCAGAGGTTTGTAGTAATTTTCTAAACTCCGGAATGACGAGTCTTCTTATCTAAATTTTGGTTCTGATAAGGATTAGTTAGGTGGCTTCCCCCTTCACCTTCACAAAAAAGGGGGAGTCCACTCGAGAATGGCTAATTCACTCAATTTCCCTTATTGATCAATAGCCATACCCAGGAAATAGAGCTTAGAAAATTCTATTTTTCCCCTTCCAATGTTATCAGATTTATGTTATCAAAATAGATAATAATTAAAAATTTGATATAACAAATATGATAAAAACCCGCCTCTGCCCCCATGACCGATACATAAGGTCCATTATGTCTAAGACTGATGTTGTTAGAGAATTCTTCGAAAATTATCTTCCTAATGACATCTCAAAGGCCATTGATTTTTCATCTCTTGAGGCTCAAAAGGATTCCTTTATAGATGATAAGTTAAAGCTTCAAGTCGCTGATCTTTTATATTCTGTCAAATTCCATGGAGAACCTGGATACCTTTACCTCTTACTCGAACACGCCTCAACACCAGATAAGCTACTTCCCTATCGTATGCTTAAATATACAATTGAGATTATGGACCAACATTTAAAGAAAACGAAAGAATCTAAGCTCCCTTTCATTTACCCACTAATTCTCTATACGGGTGAAAAATCCTTTAACTATTCAACGGATTTGTTTGATTTATTCGGAAAAGAGCGAGAATTTGCTCGTTCTGTGTTTTTGAAACCTTATCACCTTGTCGATCTGACAAAAGTTCCCGATGAAACTTTACGAGAGTTTTATTGGTTTGGAGCGGCTGCTCTTATAACCAAACATATTTACGATCCTGACATTTTGCCTATTTTTAAAACTGTGTTAGAGTTACTAAGAAGGATTGAAAAGGAAGGAGATTTTGATTACATCTACCTAACTCTATCCTATGTGGTAGAAGCGGGAGAAGTTAAGGATAGGACTAAGTTTGAAGAAACTATCCAATCTACTTTATCAGAGACAAATGAGGAGAAAAAAATCATGACACTTGCAGAAATATGGATGAAAGAAGGGTATGAAAAAGGAAAAGAAAAGGGCATAGAACAAGGAATGGAAAAAGGAATAAAAAAGGGAAAATTAGCCGTAGCTAAAATCCTTCTAACAAAAGGAATGGATAGGAAAACAGTTTCTGACACAACAGGCCTTTCTCTAGACGAACTTGAAAAGATTTTTTCCTAAAGTGAGTTTAGGGATCTTTCTTTTTTCATGAAATTCATTTAAAGCTATTGGATAACGAAAGGAGATAGCCATGAATAATATCACATACAATTCTTTTAAAGCTTCTCCTTGTTGGCGTTGGCGGATTTATTCTGACTTACGAATATCCCATCAACTTATGCCAAAGAGAGAAAACAATGACACTTTTAAACAAATTTCAAAATTATCTTAAAACATTAATCCTTTTTATTAGTCTTATCTATTCACAAGACCTTTATGCCAACAAAACGATTGGAATTACCCAAATTGTTGACCATCCTTCACTAAATGCAATTCGGGAAGGTGTTTTGGAGGGCCTTGCTAAAGAAGGCTATGTAGAAGGTAAAGATCTTACTGTCATCTTTGAAAATGCTCAAGGAAACCCGACGACAGCTGCTCAAATTGCCCAAAAATTTGCAGGTCTCTCCCTTGATGCAATCGTTCCTATTACGACACCTTCTGCGCAGGCTGTTGTTCAGCAAGTCGAAAAAACGCCCATTATCTTTGCTGCTGTAAGTGATCCGTTGTCTGCAAAGATTGTTTCTTCTCTTGACCATCCAGGAGGAAATGTCACTGGAGTCGCAGATATTCCTCCCCTTCAAGAACAGCTGAGTTTTATGGAGAATTGTCTTCCCAATCTCAAAACACTAGGCGTTGTCTATAATCCTGGGGAGTCAAATAATGTTTCCTTTCTTAAACAGCTTACAACCTTGGCCGAGAAAAAAAACATCAAGATCATTACTGCAGCTGCCCCGAAATCAGCGGATGTTCAAGCTGCCACCCTCAGCCTCATTAACGATGTAGATGCCATCTTTGTGGGCAATGATAATACAGTTGTATCTGGGCTTGAACCCTTGGTAAAGGCGTGTATAGATGCCAGCAAACCTCTTTTTGTCAGTGACCCCCAGTCAGTTGAACGAGGGGCTCTAGCTGCGTATGCCTATGACCAGCGTGACATTGGACAGCAAGTGGGCCAAATGGTGGCTAAGGTTCTTAAAGGGAAGAACCCAGGAGATCTACCTGTAGAAAAGCCTCAAGTTCTTAAAATGTCGATTAACCCTAAAACAGCAAAGAAAATAAAAGTCACATGTGCTCTAGCCCACTAACTTTTGGAGGAAGAATGCGTTCTTTTTGGAGATGGTTTTTAATTGGACTCTTAGGATTGACGAGCAATGCGTATACTCTTGCGCAAGCTCATGTCGCTGTTGGACAAATCGTGGAACACCCTGCACTGGACACCCTACGCGAAAGCTTGAAGAAAGGCCTTGAGAAGGACGGGTATGTAGAAGGTAAAAACCTAACATGGACCTATGAAAACGCACAAGGTAACCCTACAATAGCTGTGCAAATTGGTCACAAACTCACAAGTCTTAACCCCAACGTGATTGTTACACTTTCAACTCCCATGACACAAGCTGTCGCAGCAGCAACAACCACCATTCCCATCGTGTTTGGAGCGGTGACGGATCCTGCAGCGGCAAAGCTCACGGGACTCAAAAATGTCACTGGCCTCACGGACTTTGTCCCTCCCGAACAACAAATTAATCTTGTGAAGACCTTCATTCCTCAGGTTAAGAGTATCGGTGTTATTTTCAACTCAGGCGAAGCTAATTCCCAACAACAAGTTCAAGATCTTAAGACTGCCGCTGAGCAACAAGGGATTAAGGTTGTGGAAGTCACCATTTCTAAAAGTAGTGAAGTTTCAGCGGCCACAAAAACTCTTGTTGGAAAAGTGGAAGCCATCCTTCTGCCCACAGATAATACCGTAATTTCCAGCTTAGAATCGATTATTAAGATCGGTGTTCACAATAAAATTCCAATCTTCGGAAGCGATGTAGATATTGTCCGTCGGGGAGCCGTTGCTGCCTATGGTGTTGATTGGCGTCAATCAGGTTTTGTTCTTGCTGAAATGGTCAGTAAAATTCTTAAAGGCGCTCTCATTCAAAACACTCCTATCCAAAATCCGCAAACGCTCCTATTTCATATCAACCTTGCTGCCGCTCAGAAAATGGGCGTCCCCGTTTCTGAACATCTCCGAAAGCAGGCGGATGTTGTGTTTTAGGGGAGTAAACTTAAACAAGAAAGACTGGATTGCTTCGGAGCTCGCGCTCCTCGCAAAAACGATCCATGACATTTCCCCAAGTTGTCTTCGCGAGGCCCCAAAGGGGCCGTGGCGATCCAGAAGATCATCCCCCTTCATTCGTCAGGAGTCTATCGTTAAGTTTTCTTTCTCTTTTCAGGTTATAACGTGAATCTCATACAAACTGATCCTTCAAAAAAACTAGTCCTTCTCATCACAGGTATGTCCGGTTCGGGCCGTTCCTTTGCTTTAAAAACCCTTGAGGATATGGGCTATGAGACAATTGATAATTTACCTCTCTCTTTTCTGGAACCAGTGGCGCTCGCTCGCCATGAAGATTCCCGACCCTTAGCTATATCTGTGGACGTCAGAACGAGAGATTTTTCGTCAAACCAATTCTTACAACAAATGGAGAAACTATCAAAAAGCTCCTTCCTGAACACGCAGTTAATTTTTTTTGAGTGTGATGATGAGGTTCTTGCACGCCGTTATAATGAAACACGTCGGCTACATCCGCTGGGCCAAGAACGCCGTGTCATTGATGGTATCCGTCTTGAACGTCATTTAATTTCCCCCCTCAGAGAACGGGCGGATTTCGTCATTGACACAAGCATTCTCTTAACATCTGACCTCAGGGGACACTTACGAAGAATTTTTTTACCAAAAAAAACTCCAAGTCTTAGTATTTTTATTACCTCCTTCTCCTTCCGTCACGGTTTACCCCGGGAAGCAGATATGGTTTTTGATGCTCGTCTCTTAAAAAACCCATTTCATGTTAAAGAATTGAGTTCTTTATCGGGTGAAGATCCTGAAGTGGGATCTTATATTCAAGAAGATAAATCATATTCTTCTTATATAAAGTCTTTAAAATCAATTCTTTCCATGTCCATTCCTCGCTTCGAAGAAGAAGGACGCGGCTATTTAACTCTTGCTATAGGATGTACTGGAGGGCAACACCGTTCCGTCTTTATAGCAAAAATACTTAAAGAGTGGTTACAAGAGACAAAAAAACAGGTAAAATTAAGACATAGAGATTTAAAAAAGAGACAAATGAGATGATAGGAATCGTTCTTGTGAGTCATGGTCACCTGGCCCAAGAGTTTGCAAAAGCACTTGAACATGTTGTCGGTCTGCAAGAAAAGCTGGTTATTATTAGTTTGTTTCCCAATGATGATATAGAAACAAAACGAAAAGAAATCTTGAGTGCTGTTCAACAAGTTGAAGATGGACAAGGCGTTGTGATTTTAACGGATATGTTTGGAGGGACACCTTCAAACCTGGCCCATTCTTTATTAGAAGGAAGAAATGTGGAAATTGTTGCCGGAATGAATCTTCCCCTTCTTATTAAGCTTGTAAGCGTTAGAAAAGCAACGACACTCCATGAAGCCGTACTTTTAGCTCAAGAGGCTGGGCGCAAGTATATTCATGTCGCTTCTCATGTCCTGAATGAACCCCATGTCCAAAATAGTTAAACAAGAAGTCATGATTCAAAACCGCAAAGGCCTCCATGCCCGTGCGTCTGCCCAAATCGTCAACCTCGTTGAATCTTTTCAATCCACTACATATATTTGCTATCAAGACATGCGTGTGCCTGCAGGATCCATCATGGGGCTCTTAATGCTAGGAGCAGGCCAAGGATCTATCGTTCTTATAGAAGGGGAAGGCATCGATGCCGATCAAGCCGTTTCTTCTTTAATAAAGCTCATCGAAAATAAATTTGGGGAGGATCAATGGTAAATCCTATCATGGTTGAAATGACTCGGGGCCATTATCCTGAATCAGTCCATCGAGGACGAGCTGTCGTTGTAGACTCATTCGGGCAAGTGATTCGAAGTTGGGGAAATATTACTGAGCCTGTTTTTGGGAGATCCGCTCTTAAGTTTATTCAGGCTCTGCCACTCATTGAATCAGGGGCCGCCGAAGCGTTCCATCTTTCCTCAGAAGAAATTGCACTGGCCTGTGGTTCTCACTTTGGTGAAGAGATGCATATTAAAGTGCTTGAAAGATGGCTTCAAAAATTAGGAAAAGATGAGCGAATTTTAGAATGTGGCATTCACCGTCCTCTTTATACGTTTTCCACTAAAAAATCCCCAAATATTTACACAAAAACCTCTCCTTTGCATAACGCCTGTTCAGGAAAACACTTAAGCCTGCTAACAACTGCCCTTCATCGAAATGAACCTCTTGAAGGATATATGACCAGAGAACACCCAACAGAGCGGCGTTTAGAGCAGGCTTTGAGTGAAATGACAAGTGTGGATCTTGCCCACACACCTCATGGCACAGAGGGGTGTGGAATTCCCGCCTTTGCCTTCCCACTTTATAACATTGCCCTTGCGATGGCACGTTTTGCTGATCCCTCTCATCTTCATTACCCACGACAAAAGGCGATCCATCGTATTCTATCGGCAGTAACGGATCATCCTGAAATGATATCGGGGAGTGATGGTTTTGACACGAAAGTCATTAAACTCACCCAAGGTCAAGTTTTGTGCAAAGGGGGCGCTGGTGGTGTTGAAGTAGGCATTATCCCCTCTTTAGGCTTTGGAATGGCTTTGAAAATCGATGATGGTAGCAGTAAAGCCGCTGAAATTGCCTTCTTAGCCATTTTACGCTCATTAGGCTCTGTGGATGAAGAACTCTATGAGCAGTTAGAACCCCGACTTCCCATCCTTACCCACAAAGGCAGAACCGTAGGATTCTTGCAACCAACCCATTTCACAACCCTCCCTCCAGAAACGGCAGGGCACTAGAAGCGCCATCAAAGCACTCACCGCATCATCGATAAGCCATCCATAATCTACCGTACTATCCCTACAACGTTTCTCGAAATAACGTTTCAGTTCCTAAAAATTAACCTTATTTTAAAAGCTTATTGCTATATTATGTTATTAAAGAGCAATCCAGCAAAGAGAAGAACATGGAAAATATAGCACAATCAAAAATAGAAACGACATTCGCACTCCTTTTTTTTATGCTACCCATGATGATAAATCCAAGCTTTGCTGCAGACGATTGTGATAGTGCTTTTAAACAGTGCAGTTCATGGGAAGGCAGGGCCGGAAGCGGAAAAGCATGTCACGATGATTGTAAGGAGTGTATAAAAGCATGTATTCACTTTAGTGGACCAAGAGCACAGTGTGCAAGAATTCATCATAGTTGTAGGTAATAATAGTTAATGTAATTCAGAACATAATTTTTCTATTTTAAAAGCCCAATCGCTTGGGAAATGCGATGGCAAGCTTCCAGAAGAACATCCGTATCTGTAGCATAAGAAATCCTAAAATAAGGAGAAAGCCCAAAAGCGGCCCCTGGAACAACGGCCACACCCGCAGATTCTAAAAGATAATTTGCTAAATCAATATCACTTCCAATGATCGTTTTTAAAGGGGTTTTCTTACCCATTAAACTCACACACGAAGGATAGAGGTAAAAAGCGCCTTGGGGTTTAAGACAGGTAAGACCGGGAATTTTGTTTAAAATTTCAAGGGCCTTATCTCGCCTATGTGTGTAGATTTTGACCCATTCCTCAATAAAATCCTGAGAACCTTCAAGGGCCACAACGGCCGCTTCTTGAGTAATAGAAGTTACATGGGACGTCGACTGAGACTGCAACGTTGTCATAGCCTCAATAAGAACCCGAGGCCCAGCCCCAAACCCAATACGCCACCCTGTCATCGCATAAGTTTTAGAGAGGCCATTAACGGTAAGAATTCTCTCCTTCAGGTCAGGCGCCACTTGAGCAAGGGTCGTAAAATCAAATTCATCATAGACAAGGTGTTCATATATATCATCACTCAAAACATACAGGTGAGGGGTGCGACGAATCACTTCTGCAAGGGCCTCAAGTTCTTTTCTCGTATAGGCCATGCCCGAAGGATTATTAGGTGAATTTAAAATAAGCCACTTGGTTTTAGGAGTGATCGCTTCTGCCAAGTTCTCTGGCGTTAATTTCAACTGACTTTCGGCTGAACACCTCACAATTACTGGCGTCCCCTCCCCTACCTCTACCATGTCGGGATAGGAGACCCAATAAGGCGCTGGGATAATGACTTCATCCCTTGGATTAAGAGTGGCTAAGAGGGCATTAAAAATCACCTGTTTTGCACCAGCGCCAACAATAATTTGGTCCGGTGTATACTCAATCTCATTTTCCTCTTTGAACTTTTTAGCAATGGCCTTTCTTAAAGCTAAAATTCCTTCAACGGCTGTATACTTTGTCTTGCCTTCAGAGAGAGCTTTAATCGCCGCTTTTTTGATAGGGTCTGGTGTATCAAAGTCAGGCTCCCCTGCCCCAAGGCTAATCACATCCTGACCAAGTGCTTTTAACTCCGCAGCCCGCGCCGATACGGCTAAGGTGGGTGAAGGCTTAATACGTGACATGCGGTGGCTAATGAGTGCCATGAATTATTTCTCCTTGAATGTAGCTACTCACCTATCCTCTCACGTGGTGTCATCCTTGACCGAGGATCTTATGGCCCGAGAGATCCTCGGCCAAGAAAAGGTAAGAATTTTCTCCAAAAATCAACCACTTCTTGCCAAGGATGACACGGGTAGGTGAGTAGTTACCCTTGAATTTATATTTATTATATAGGAAACTGCCAAAAACCTCAACTTATAGAGAGAAAATGGCCAATCAAATTTCCCCAGAATTTATTTCAAAAGAAACTTTCTTTAAGACTTACCCTACTCTTTATTATGGAACAGATGGAGGATGGCTTGCGGTTGTAACGCCGGATGAAAAAGTTTGCGCCCTTGCCTCGAGGACGTTTCCAGATTCCCACAACCTTTTAAAGCGGTACAAAAAACATACACTTATTGAAAAGAAAATCTCGTTACCAGAAAAATTAGCCTGTCTTCTGGTGGGAACGCCTCTTCAACACCAAGTTTGGATGGCCCTTCTTGAAATTCCACAAGGTGAAACTTGGAGCTATCAACAGCTTGCAAATTACGTGCAAAGGCCCAAGGCCGTTCGAGCGGTTGCAAATGCCGTTGGAGCCAATCCCATTTCTCCTTTAATCCCCTGCCATCGAGTCATAAGAAACAATGGCCGAATTGGGGGTTACTATTGGGGGAGCGAAGCTAAACTAAGGCTTTTGCAGGAAGAAGGCGTCGATATCTCAACTCTTAAGACATTTTTATAATCCCTTCTTTCCTTTTGCGCCAATTAGGGTTATAGAAGGGACGATTTTTTTAAACTTGGAGTTTATTATATGGAACGCACTCTCTCTATTCTTAAGCCTGATGTGACTCGCAGGAATTTAACAGGAGCCGTCAATCAGCGGATTGAAAGTTCAAATCTTAGAATTATCGCCCAAAAGCGACTTCATCTGACCCTTGAGCAAGCCCAAAGGTTTTATGCTGTCCATCAAGAACGTTCCTTTTTTAATGACCTTTGTACCTTCATGAGCTCAGGCCCAGTGGTTGTTCAAATCCTTGAAGGCGATAACGCCGTTAACCATTATCGAGATGTAATGGGCGCGACCAATCCTGCTAATGCGGACGAAGGAACAATCCGCCGCGACTTTGCGGAATCCATTGAAGCCAACTCAGTTCATGGATCGGATAGTTTGGACAATGCTGTTAAAGAAATTGCTTTCTTCTTTAGTGAAATGGAAATTGTCGGATAACACAAACAAAATCTAAATATAAATATAAATTGGCCACTTCATCAAAAATCTTAGACACTCTATCTCTTTTATGTTATCATTAAAAATATAAATTGGGAGGAGTTGAATCATGAGGCTCGTTAGTTCAGCATTTGAAAATTGTGATTCCATTCCTATTCAATATACAGGCGAAGGGGAAGATCTCTCCCCCCCTTTAAGGTGGCAGGATGTCCCTCATGGAACCCGCTCATTAGCCTTGATTTGTGATGATCCTGATGCTCCTAACGGAACATGGGATCATTGGATAATATACAATATTCCTCCTGATGTAGGAGTCTTAGCAGAAGGAATAAAAGATCTTCCCTATGGCATTCAAAGTGGTCACAATAGCTGGGCAAAGACAGGCTATGGAGGGCCTCTCCCCCCCAGCGGAAAAAAACATAGATATTTCTTTACACTTTATGCGCTTGATACAGTTCTCCAACTCCCTAAAGACGTAAAGAAAGCAAATCTTTTAAAGGCCATGCAACGCCACATCTTGGCAGAAGCCAGTCTTGTTGGCGTGTACGAGAGTAAAAATAAAAAGTAGCTGTCAACGCTTCGCATTAGCCGGCAAAAGGCGCATTTTGCTTCTTTCCTCTCATCTAAAAAGTTTCCTTGCAGAAACACCCTTTTTTAAGAGTAAATTAATATTTACTCTATAATATAAAAAAGAACGAAGCGTTCCAACTTTTAATCAATGGGGTTTTATGTTCGGTGAAAGTCTATTTCAATCTTCTTCTTATCTTAAATCTTATTTTGGCCAGCAATACATCTCTTTTTGCAATGGATGGTCCCGAAGATAATGATCCTAAAACTTCTGTTCCCCGAAAAAAACTGAGTACGGAAGAGGACAAACAAAGAAAGTATGAGATAAAACTAAAAGAACTGGCAACCTATGAGTTCCTGCGTACGCTCGTCTCGGGATCTGATACGAAAGAATCAATTCATAAGCGCGAGTCCGTCTCCCCACCACGTGAAGAAAGACCAAATAGAAATCCTGAACTTCAACACAATCCTGAAAAAGAAAAGAGAACTTACCGTGTTGGTGAATAATCTCCCCTTTTTTAAGACGAATTTAAGATATTTCATAACTGATTTGAACGAAGGAGCTTTATGTTAAATGAAATTTTATCAAAACTTTATTTTGATTTACGGCTTTTTTTGTTTTGTCAGTCATTACCTTTTCGCAATGGATGATCAAGAAGGACAACAGGAACTGCGTTACCTCAGAAAGGAATTAAAGCCATCCGCAGAAGAAAAATCAAATCAGCAGCCTGTTGTTCCTAGGCTGCCTGAGCAGCCTACCAGGTGTCCCCCCCTAAAAAACTCCCCTCCCTCAAAGGATGAAGAAGCGGGATTAAACCGCCAAAATGGCAACAGCATTTTTAAAGACGATAAGCTGGGATATAGAGGCCCGCCCAGTAGCAGCTCAACTCAAGAAATAGTGCGCATTATGAAGAAATCGGCTCCTTCTCCCCTTCGCAAAAAAGAAAAACAGAAAGATCCTTCACCGCGTCAAAGCAAAGAACAAACACACTTTAACCCATATTCCAATCTTCCTACTCTCGATTTTAATCTTGTTCCTTCTTATGAAAATAATGAACCCTCAACGTTGTTAGAAGCCTCGCCCAATTTTAGAAATCGATCTGGCTCCATCCCTGAAGATACCAACGATACTCCTTCAAAGCCCTCGTTGTACGTTCAGGCATTGGTATCACCCAGGCCGCCTGATAATTCAGTTGAGGAAGAAACACGTCCTAAGCGAAAAGACCAAAAATCACACTATAGGAAAAAGCAGTCAGCAGGAGGCTCTCTTATCGCTATGAGCTCAACTCAATTTAACCATTCTGTATCATCTTCAGAGGAAGAGCAAAAGAAAAAACGACACAAAAAACGCAGACCTAAAAAAGGGCCTGATGTGAATCAATATGAAGAGAATAATAAAGAAAAAGAAAAAGAAAAAGAAAAGGAGAAGGAGAAGGAGAAGGAGAAGGAGAAGAACAAGAAAAAAAAGAAGCACAAAAAAGAGAAAAAGAAAGAAAAATTTAATAAAAAATCACTACTCAGAATTTCTGTACAATCTCTATCTGACAGTATTAATTATTCATTTAAAACTCTTACAAAAACCCCTCGTTCTGAAATAAAGAGAACAAGTCACCGCCCCAAAATGTTGAAGAATCAGCCTTGGACAGATGAAGAAATGATAAGTTATCATCTATGGGGCGATGAGAAAGTTCTAAATTCTCGTCTATGGGTCGAAGAAATAACTTTATGCTCTCATAGATGGAACGATGAAGAAATTTTAAGTTTTTACCTATTTGGTGACGCAAAGGTTTTAACCCGCCGGCTAGGAAGTGATAGGAGAATTTTAAAACTTCCTTTACGTGAGAATAAAGCATTTTGGGAGAAGGAATTTAGGGATAAAGATAATGGCATCCCATGAAATCATAGCCTGAAGGGAAGAAATCAGTTCGAACCCAGAAAACAATAAGAATGGGTGAAAATCAGACCAATTTCTTTCTCTACTTTACACCTCTTTCACCTTTTAGAATCTTGGAACCATTTTGTCATTAATACTGTTGATGGATCAGAATTTTTTTAAATAAGAATTCATATTTTTATCTTAAAATTAATTGATTTAGGATAAAATACACATGATATTCTGAAAAATAATCATGAAAAAGGGGGTCGAATGACTCATAATCAAGGTGTCATTTACATGGGACCAAGCAATGTTGAAGTAAGGCCAATTGATTTCCCTAAACTTCAAAATCCACTCTCAAATTCCCTAGGACACAATCTTAATATTTGAATTTTATTTCCGGATCCTAGTATTTTTTGTTTTTTCGGTCTTTTCGAAGCTTACGTTGAAATTCTCTTTCTTTCGTTCTTGCGTTCTCTTCTGCAATCCAATTACTGTGCTCCATGGCTTGCGCTTTTCTCATCTCAACAGCAATCTTTTCCTGGCGAGATTCTTGTTTCATCATACAATCTGCAAATTCAGGTGTTCCCCATTGATAGCCATAATCTAAACAACGTGAACGATAAATAGCCAATTGCTCATCACGCGTCAGAGGAGGCTGGCAGCCCACAAGAAGACCTAAAAAAGGAATAAAAATAATAGACTTTTTCATAACACAACCCTTATAAATTTTATCCAACTCCGCTCGGAGGAATCCTGGCTACGTCGTGACATCACGCCTTAGCGCCTTCGGCGCGTCGGCGGATGGCTTGCCAGCCGTAGCTGCGAAGCAATCACTATAGCCCGCCTTCACCAAGGTTTCGGCGGGCAGCCTTCGCTGCATGCCGTTCTTATCTGGCTTGCCAGCCGGAGCTGCGAAACAGCGAAGGCTGGAGCGGGTGAAGGGAATCGGACCCTCGTCTGAAGCTTGGGAAGCTACTGCTCTACCATTGAGCTACACCCGCTAACACCTCAGCGTTATACGCAATTTTCAAAGGTCAGGCAAGCAATTTTAAGGCTATGACTTCAAATCTGCGATTTTAGGGCTTGCTAAAATCTTAATAAATTCTTAATAATTGATACAAATAAATTTGGTATGGACAAGGAGAGGATCTCTAATGCGAAATCGTCGAGTTATGACCTTCGTCTTTTTATGCCTAGTTTCTTCTTTTCCCCTCCATGCAAAGAAAAAAGTTGTTGCTTTCGATCTCATTCCTTTTGCTGGGTACCGTCAAGATAATGTAAAGTGGAAAACAAAAACCGGCACTGTATCACCTGGAATCAACTTGCCTTCAGGTACCGTAAAATGGAACAGCCTAAGTGGTATAGAGTATGGAGTTAATACCAGAACAACTCTACGAGATCGCTATATTATGGATGTTGATTTAGGGTTTGCAAATTTTTTGGGTGGTACAATGAAAGACTCAAATTATCTCGCAGCTCCCGGAAGTGGAAATCCTACTCGAAATTCTATGAATCTTAATAATGGGTTCGCTTTTAGCCCCAATTTGGCCTTTGGAATAAATACGAAACCATCAAGATCTTTTGACCTGATACCCCTCATTGGTATTGACTATAATTACCTGAACCTTACCGGGAAAAAAAATGCGACAGCTCCCCTCACTTCCTTATCAAATACGCTTCAATTTTATGGTCCCTATGTCGGTTTTGACTCAAAAACAAAATTTAACAGAAGGTGGTCCATGAACGCAGGCGCTGCCTTTAGTCTTGCTTATTATCATGGTAGAGGGCATTGGAAGTTTCAACAAAATCGCAGTGATAATACAATGAGCCAAAGTGGAAATGGCGTTGGCCTTCGAGGACAGATCGGACTTAAATATATGCTTGCTCAATCTGTTACTCTAGGAGGCGAAGCCGATATTAACTGGAATCGCATCCACAATGGTCATGATACCCGACGTTTTTCAGATGACGGTGGGGGAAAAGTGAATCTAAGTCATGTCAACTGGACTTCTTTCTCAGGACGCATCACGCTTACAAAGGCATTTTGAAGAAGCATCCCTGTTTAAGTTTCATATTCAGAAACATATATTACTCTTAACTCAGCACATATTTTGCTAATCATATCAAGTATTCAATGAGGTTCTTCCTTTACAAACTGGGTTACTCAATCATTCAGGCCTTACTCGGTTTGTATAAATCTTTGACCAATTTAAACTTCAGCATTCGTCCTTATGACTGATATTTTAATTTTGAGCTAAAAGAGAAAAGGAGAAAAACAATGGGTACAAATTTAAATTATCTGGAAGACCATTTCATTCAAGATTTAAAAGATTTGGTTTGCCTTGATTACGCTGCCATTGAAGCTTATGAAACTGCAATCGAAAAACTTAAGAATGAAAAATACAAAGGTACATTGGAAAGATTTAAATCTAATCATGAAATGCATATTAGAAACATTTCTCTATTTCTTAAAGAAAAGGGGTATAATTGCCCAACAGGACCAGGTGTGAAATTACTTTTATCTCAAGGAAAAGTTATTTTGGCTACATTCGCAGGGGATGTAGCAATTTTAAAAGCATTGAGAAGAAACGAGGCTACAACGATTGATGCATATGAAAATATAAATACTTATAATGAAATACCAACTAACCTTAAAAAGATTTTGCTTGATGGATATGAAGACGAAAGAGATCATTTATTCTGGATTGAAGAGGAATTAGATGAGATTTCATAACTGTAGATACTTTAGCTTAATTTATGTCTGGTTGAAATAATTTATTATAATAAACTTTCCTTAAAGTAGAAAATTTGTATTCTTTTTCAGGAGTAGCAGGGGGCTGCTTTAGATCCGAGGGGATGCTAAAAGATCAACTTCACAGTTGATCTCCCTCACTAGCGTTGTCAAAAAAATATTTAATCGTAAAAATTACAATAGAGGCAAAATGCAAATAATTATAAAAATATTCTTAGAAAAGATTTCATATAAAATAATTTTTTTGAAAGACCCAAAATTTATATTTACATCATAAAAGGAAGAATATATGTATAGATATGAACAGACATCTATTGAACAAAAAATGAATAATAAAAGAATAGAAGAAGATAATCCATCAAACTGTGAGATCCAAACTTTGAAGGACAAATATTCAAATGTAGATGAGTACGTTGGGCAAAAACTAAGAGATTTTAGAGAGAGAAGCGGACTAACGTTAATAGATTGTGCAGAAATAGTGGGTGTTTCACATCAACAAATTCATAAATATGAAGCAGGCCAGACCAAGATCCCGACCAGTATGCTTTATAAATTTTGCAAGCTTTTTTCAGTAACGCCAAACTCTTTTTTTGAGGGATATAAATTTTCTGAAGAAAATCTTTCTTCTTCTGACAATGAAGATATTAACTCGTTTCCAAATTTAGATAAGATAAATATTTTATTAGTAGAAGATAATTCTGAAGATCAATTCCTTATTCGGAGAGCTCTTGACGAATATGATTTAAAAATAAATTTATATTGTATGCATGACGGAGAAGAATTCCTAGATATAACTAAAAAAAGAAGCAATATCACGAAAATCCCTATTCCAGATATTATTATGATTGATCTGAATATGCCTAAAATTAATGGTGTTTCTCTACTTAAAACGATTAAACAAAGCAAGGACATGAGGCATATTCCTGTGCTTGTCCTTACAGGAAGCATTAGCATTAAGGATGTTATGGATTCTTATAAAAATTATGCAAGCGGATATATAAGAAAGTCTTTCGAATACGAAGCACTCAAAAAACATCTGCATTTAGCAATTAGGTATTGGACTGAGGTTGTTGTTCTTCCACACAACGCTTGGGACGTTCATAGGGTGAGTTAATTCTTTGTAGGTTTCTGGGGAGGTTAAAAACAGGTAATTTTAATTTTTTATTTAATTTAAACTATCCCTTTTTGAAAACAAATTTATAAATTAAATGATTATTGACGATAATTATATCAAAGTAATTAAATGAAAAAAACTATAGCTTTATTTAAAAAAGAGCTCAACAAGAATGTTAAAACTTCTTCTAAAACGCTTACAAAAACTCAGAAGCCTCTGATAGAAGAACTTCTCACCGAATCTCTTATTTTTAATAAAGAAGAAGAAAATCTTTTAAAAACTTTTATAAAAAATATTCCAGCTGCTGTTGCCCTTTTTGATGAAAAACTTAACTATATAATTGCAAGTGAACGATGGATCAAAGAAACAAGTCCTGGGGAGAAATGTTTAATAGGAAAGAATCATTACGATGTTGTTCCAGATATTCCCCTTAGATGGCGGAAAGGTCATACATGGTGCTTAAAAGGCAACCATTTAAAACGTGAAGAGGATAAATTTGTAAGACAAGATGGCACTATTGAATGGCTGCGGTGGGAAGTTTTACCGTGGTATAAAAGCGAAAAGGTCATAGGTGGACTCATTATGTTCGTAGAGCATATTACCAAACGTAAGCGTTTAGAACAAAATACGGTGAAAATGATCAGAGCCCTTAATAAATCTAACGCAGAACTGGAAAGATTCGCTCATATTTGCGCCCATGACTTGAACGAACCTTTAAGAACGATAGCGAATTACAGTCGAATTATTGAAGATGAGTTTAAAGACCAACTGGGATATCAGGCTAAAAAATATTTAGATAACATTTCAAAAAGCATCAAGCATATGAGCACGTTAGTCAACGGAATATTAGCTTACTCCCAATTTGAAAGATCAGGTTTAAACAAAAGTTTTTTCTCTCTTCAACACATTATTACTTCTATAAAAATGATTTTAGAAAAAAAAATAATTGATAAGAATGCATTTATTTATTCCGATAATATGCCCTTCATTTATGGAGATAGAGTGCTGATCGCACGTGTTTTTCAAAATCTTATTAGTAACGCTTTAAAATTTAACGAATCGGATATTCCGATAATCTATATTACTGCAAAAGAAAAAAAGAGCTCTTTTGTTTTTAGTATTGAAGACAATGGGATAGGAATTGACCCCAAATACCATCACAAAATATTTGATCTGTTTGAACGGCTGCACCATGCCTCAAAATATGAGGGAACAGGTGTTGGTCTTTCTATCTCAAAAAAAATTATAGAAGCTCATGGAGGGAAAATGTGGTTAAAATCATCTCCAGGTAGCGGCTCACAATTTTTCTTTTCCTTCCCCAAGGAAATACAACAAGAAAAAAGTAATGATAAATGTTAAGTGTAAAAAAAAAGGGAATAAATTCAAAAAAAAATCTCAATAACTTAGAGGAGATTTTTCCTAAAGTTTCTTCAAGTCTACAAAGCGCTCTAAAAGATGAAATTAAAAATGAAACATTAGTCATAAATAACAAAGAGGAAGTTATTTTTAAGACATTTATTAAAAATATTCCTGCAGCTATTGCGCTTTTTGATAAAAACCTTAATTACATCATTACGAGCGATCGTTGGACGAAGGAAACGAATTTAAATATTAAAGATATCAAAGGAAAGAATATTTATGATGTTGTTCCCGATCTTCCGCAAAAATGGCGCAAGATTCACCAAAATGCTTTAAAGGGCGAGCATTTAAAATCGGAAGATGACTTATTCAAGCGTAGAAATGGAAGCGTTGAGTGGTGGAGATGGGAAGCATTACCGTGGTATACACCACATGGTAATATTGGCGGTATTATTCTTTTCGTAGAATTAATCACAAAGCGTAAGCTTTTAGAAAAGAAAATGAAAGAAACGATCCATGCCCTAAATCGGTCAAATGCTGAATTAGAAAGATTCGCTCATATTTGCGCCCATGACTTGAACGAACCTTTAAGAACGATAGCGAATTACAGTCATATTATTGAAGATGAGTTTAAAGACAAATTTGGACGCCAGGCTAAACAATACCTAGAAAATATTTCAAAAAATATAAAACACATGAGCACTTTAGTTAATGGAATATTAACTTACTCGCAATATGAGAGATCGGGGTTAAACAAAAGTTTTTTTTCTCTTCAACATATTATGACCTCTATAAAAATGATTTTAGAAAAAAAAATAAATGATAAGAATGCTTTTATTTATTCAGATAATATGCCCCTCATTTATGGTGATAGGGTGTTCATTGCACGCGTTTTCCAAAACCTCATTACTAATGCTTTAAAGTTTAACGAGTCTGATATTCCGATAATCTATATTACTGCAAAAGAAAAAAAGAGTTCTTTCGTATTTAGTGTTGAAGATAATGGGATAGGAATTGACCCCAAATACCATCACAAAATATTCGACTTATTTGAACGGCTACATCATACTTCAAAGTATGAGGGGACAGGAGTCGGTCTTTCTGTATCTAAAAAAATTATAGAAGCTCACGGGGGAAAAATTTGGTTGAAATCATCTCTAGCGAATGGGTCTCAATTTTTCTTTTCACTCCCAAAAGTCCCTCAGGCAGAGATGGATGAAAAGGAAACTTAAACCATGGGGTGAATCATAATTTAGGACAAGATTCTAGGAAACAAATAAAGCACTATTGCAAAAAACACATATCCTAACAAAAATAAAATCGGAGCAATCATCTCTTTAACTGATAGAGATCCTTTGCCACTTTTCCTTCCTATAATATGAATTGCATAGGTAAAAATTTTTACGGGAAGAAATCTTTCAATTTCGATGAGAATATCATTTCGAATTTCAATACTTTTCTTAACATTCATTAAAAACATTAGCCAAAAAAAAGACATAATGATTCCAAGAAAAACAAGTGTGGCAAGAAAAAAAATTTTCGGACTTTCCCCAACGCTTTGCATGTCTTTTACATACGCTATCGTTCCTAGAAGAGCTCCATTAAGACCTGTCCAAAAATTATTTGAAGTTTCACGGATATCATTAAGTTTATTCACAGAATCCGTAACAATTCTGTACTGCTCAACAAGAGCTCTTCTATCCTGTTCATCATAAATTTTTACAAAACTCATGACTTTTTTGCTATTGAAACATAGTTTCGGGTATTTCTTCTGCAATACACGTTGTACCAACTGGATCATCTTGAAAGGAAATCTCATAATGTTTCAAAACACTTAAATTTCTGCACTTATCTCCAAGGAAAAAATTTGTTGCACCAGCGACAGCATAATGAGTTTTATCTTTGATGTGTTCAGGAGCAATATAAAAATCATTATAATTTTTTTGAGTCGCTTGAACCTTCCCTTTTATGTCTTTTGATAAAGTTGCTTTTTCAGTCAAAGCTGGTTCGGGAATAATTTGAATTGTGAGGTCATTTGGTTTTTCATTAACAACTCTAATATACCCCGCCGAGGTTTCGTATGAATAAATGCATCCACATAGAATAATCAAACAAGTCAAGGTTCGCATTTTGTTCTCCTTTCAATATTGTTCTAAAATAGCTTTCATAATTTAGCTAGTTTTATAATATAATAGGAATAACAGCTTATATAGTTTAATTAAATTCATATTTTCTTCTTCTCGAAAATAAATTGTAGGGAAACTTACGCTCCTCACGATAACAGTTATGCACGTCTCTGCCGTCATCTATCAGGGCGAAGAAGTTATTTCTTTTTAAATTAATATCTTTTTATTTATTAAAACAATACAATTAAAAAAACATTAATAATTATACTTATTTTAATAAATATAGTATAATAAATATATATTATTACTTATGGTGGTGTTTTATGTTTACTTTCAACAAACTGTTTATTCGAACAGTAGTTACCTTTTCTTTCCTTCTTAAGGGTTTTACATACGTTCATGCAGCTCATCCCTTTGAAGATCATTATGGATCAGACACACTTCATAGATCTGTTAATAATTTGACCCCAGCTGAATTAATGAGTGATTTTGTTATGGTGAGTAAAGAACCATCAATACTTAATCCAGCTTCTGAAGAACCCCTCAAAACTGTTCTTCCTCTTCTTCGACAAGATGGGGAAAAGCTTAGACTGAATCCTAATTTTGTAAATGAAGCCTATACCTACGCCGAAATGGCAGATTTAACTTACCATTTAGTGCAAGGAAGAAACGAGCTTACAGATAAGTACTTAGAGAGATTTATGAATGAGGGTTGGAAATTTACCGCTTTTTCAGGATTTAGCGGAAATGACAAGTTTGATAAAACTAAATATGATGCAAAGAATTTGGATCTGGCTGGTTTTGTAGCTTTTAATTCTAAAAAAAATGAAGCCGTCGTTGCATTTCATGGCTCCCAAGATAAATTAGATTGGGAAAATAATTTTCAATCTGAAAAAATTCGTGCACGTGAATTAGGCTTTAATTTTGATGGACAAGTACATCGTGGTTTTGCAGAAAGATACGAATCATCCAAAGAGGACATGTACAAAATCATAACGCAAATTTATAATGGATTAGATGAAAAAGCTAAGTCTGACTTTCAAATAACATTCACCGGCCATAGCCTCGCAGGTGGAATAGCAACAATTGGGTATGCCGATGCAAGCACGGATTTGGCTAAGAAATTATGGGGAGGAAATTACAGAAATACTGTAGGGAACAGAATCCGTGGTTTTGCTATGTCTCCTCCAAGAGCTTTCGATGAAGAAGCGGTCACAGCTCTCACGACTGAAGCAGGTATCAATAATTTAATCATCGATACAAATGATTTAGATCCTGTCAGCATGGTTGGTCCTGGAAGGACGGTAACTAAATGGCTTGAAACATCTTCCCCTAATGGGCCCACAGGGTGGCTATTGAAAGGAGCGAAAGCTGCAGGTTTACTAAGTACGAGCGATCCTCAAGCTGTTGCTCAACAATATGGTGGATATAGACATCTTGGTGTTAAAGCTCTTCAGTCAACTGCTGAATCCATAAAAACTGCAAGTCAATTCCCTGTGGATTCCAATATTCCTAAAAAAGGACTTATTGCCGGTACAATTGATAATATTAAGGCCAAATTTGCACCCGTGCACTACGGTTCACAACAACTCCATGGATTGACTTTTGATCCTCGACTTATCAAACCAGAAACACTTGAAGACAGAATTAATGCCTCCCGAATGTCATTTTGGCAAAAACTTAAATCGACGATTTTTAGCTAAGATTTTACCGCCCCTCTTTACACCTCACTCCCACTCAGATAGGTTTTACCCTTATATAAAATATGTGAGATGAAACCATGGTTCCTTCTTTAGGCCGAAGTTGGCTTGTTTGGGCATGTGCAGCACTCTTTTTTGGCTATCAGTTTCTCTTAAGGGTTTCACCAAGTGTCATGACCCAAGAGCTAATGACGGATTTTCATGTGGATGCTTGTGCCCTTGGGACTCTTACATCTTTTTATTTTTATGCCTATGTGCTTCTCCAACTTCCTGTAGGAACCCTTCTGGATAAACTTGGACCCCGGCGTCTTTTAACTGGCGCTGCTCTTTTATGTACGGGAGGAAGCCTTCTCTTTGCCTCAGCTGAAACAATTATTGTAGCCTCCTTGGGGCGCTTTTTAATTGGAGCCGGATCAGCCTTTGGATTTTTAAGTTGTATGAAAGTCGGAGCCCTATGGTTCCCCCCTCAACGGATTTCTATGGTCGTGGGATTTACCCTTTTTCTTGGCTTTACAGGGGCTCTCTCAGGAAGTTACCCAATGTCGTTTTTAGTCGACGCCTTGGGGTGGCGTGAAGCCGTGTGGGCAACCGCAGGCGGGGGGATTATCCTTGCACTTCTTATCGCTGTTGTTGTACGGGACCATCCCTCCAAAAATTTACGGACTTATATTGAACAGCATCATGCTATTGGGAACCCATCTTTAAGTATATGGGAAGGTTTAAAGATTATCATAAATAAGGCACAAACCTGGCTTCTTGCCGGTTATGGTATCAT
Organism: Alphaproteobacteria bacterium 41-28; assembly: GCA_001897795.1. GTDB lineage: Bacteria > Pseudomonadota > Alphaproteobacteria > UBA9655 > UBA9655 > UBA9655. The sequence goes on from MKUL01000042.1 coordinate 23,803, forward strand.
GATGTTTGTACCTTTGGCAGGGTTTGCGGATGTATGGGGCGTTCCTTTCCTGGTTCAAGTCCATCATATGGACAAGCAATCCGCGTCACTCTCAACATCCTTTCTTTATTTTGGAGTAGCTATAGGAACCCCTTTGTTTGCTTTTCTATCTGATCGTTTTCGGCAATTTAAGTTCACGTTGCTTGGATCTGCTTTGGGAGCATTGGTTCCCTTTATGATCATTGTTTACGGACCTGATTTGCCAATTTTTGCTGTCATTTCAATACTTTTTTTTGCCGGAATCCTATTGAGTGGTCAATTCATGACCTACTCCATCGTCACGGAAATTAATCCCCTTTCCGTCAGTGGTATGGCCACAGGTTTTCAAAACATGGTTTGCCTTCTAAGTGGAGTGATTTTTCAGCCCTTCATTGGCTGGCTTTTGGACATCTTTTGGGAAGAAGCGTATGAAAATGGGATAAGACTTTATTCAAGTGCAGCCTATCAAATGGCTATTACGAGTGTGATTGTGGCGCTCCTTTTTGCTGTTCTTGCATCCCTTTTCATTCGAGAAGCTTATCCAGAGAGAGAGTAATTTCTAAATTGACCCTTAGAAAAGAGATTGTTAAGGTTCATTTTTTTTAGCATAATGCGGGGTGTCATGACAAATTCATCTTCAACTTCCTTAAAAAAGGCTAATCCTATCCTTTCAAAAAGCTGGATTATATGGGGGTGTGCAGCTCTCTTTTACTGCTATCAATTTATGCTCAGAGTTTCTCCAGGTGTGATGGCTGAAGACCTTATGGCCTCATTTAAGGTAGATGCCTGTGCTTTAGGAACGCTAACTGCTTGTTATTATTATGCTTATGCGGCTCTTCAAATTCCTGTTGGAACCTTAATGGATCGCTTTAAGCCCAGGCGCATGATCACCTTTGCAGCAATTTCTTGTAGTCTCGGCGCCCTTTTATTTTCTTCCGCTGATTCTCTTTATATTGCAGCCATTGGCCGTGCTTTAATTGGAGCCGGCTCAGCCTTTGCCTTTCTCAGCTGTTTAAAACTTGGAACGTTATGGTTCCCTTCTCATAAGCTGCCATTTGTAGTGGGCATGACTCTTCTCCTTGGGACGATGGGTGGTGTTTCAGCAGGTTATCCCATGGGATGGCTCGTCGAAGTTTCCGGATGGCGTCATTCCATGTGGCTTGTGGCCTTTGTTGGATTTGCTCTTGCAGCTTTGGGATGGAGCATTGTACGAGATAAGGCTCCAAAATCCCTGGAACAAGAAATTCTGAAAAGCCACGGAAATGGAGAAACGCATGCCTCTCAACCCGGTCTTTTAGCGAGCATCATTGAAGTAATGCGGAAACCTCAAAGTTGGTTTATTGCCCTTTATGGTTTTTTTATGTATGTCCCCCTTTCAGGGTTCACGGATCAATGGGGCCCCCATTTCTTTATGTCCGTTTACAAATTTGATAAAGCAACATCAGGGGCTATTAATTCAGCTTTACTCGTTGGAATAGGCGCTGGAGCCCCTTTGTTTCCCTTTTTGTGTGAACGACTCAAGGCTTACAAACCTACTGTCTTTATTGCAAGCCTTGGGGCTTTGGTTTGCCTGTCCGCCGTCTTTTACTTCTCCGCCCTCCCCTTTTGGCTCCTTGTCACCCTTTTATTTTTAGCAGGATTTTTTCTAGGAGGACAATTCTTGGCTTTTTCTATGACGTGCGCCTTGAATCCTTTATCTGCTAGCGCGACAGCAGGCGGATTTCACAATATGATGTGTATGCTTAGCGGCGTCATTTTTCAGCCTTTCATTGGGTGGCTTTTAGATTATAGTTGGAAGGGAGGCTACATAAATGGAGTCCGTGCCTATACAGATTCTGATTATGCGGTTGCCCTCAGCTCTATTAGTGTTTCTTTGATTCTTGCATGTCTTGTTGTGTTTCTTATAGAAGAAAAATATATTAAATAAGGAGAATAAAATGAAAAAAACACTCTGTCTCTTGCTTGCAACAGGATTCACTTTCAACTCAGAAGCCTTTGCTGTAATTAATATCACAAATGCTTGGGTTCAAGCCACTCAACAGGGAGGGAGTACTGCTCTTTCTATGAGCGTACAAAATACCGCAGATACACCTGATAACCTTATTTCTGTGCAAACCGACATTTCAGAACGCATCATGCTTCGGGCTAAGGATGCCAGTGGGCATATGACACCCTTCAGCTCTATTCCAATTCCTGCCAACGGGAGTATAAACTTTGGACCGACAGCAACTCATATATATTTAATAAGGCTCAAAAAACCTCTTACGCCTGGAAACACCTCTCCTCTCAATGCAGCTCTAGCGAATGGACATGCTGTTAAATTCGTTCTGTCCTTTCAATATGCTGGACAAGTTACGCTCAATGCGCCAGTAAAGGCTCACTAACAACCTAGTAAAGGACAAACTTGCAAATTCAAGGAAGATTTTTAGATACCCTTCGCTCACGCCTTTCCATCGCTGAAATCGTGGGCGAAAAGGTTAAGCTTACGCGAAAAGGCCGTGAGTTCATTGGGTTATGCCCCTTTCACCATGAGAAAACACCTTCCTTTACTGTCAGTGAAGAAAAAGAATTTTACCATTGTTTTGGATGCGGAGCTCATGGAGATGCCATCCGTTTCCTCATGGAAGCTTCCCAATATACTTTTATAGAAGCCGTAAAGGAGCTTGCAGGCCGTGCCGGTCTTTCTTTACCTGCTGATATATCTCGGGAAGTAGAAGAACCCCAAGAAGACTTAACCCCTTTACGACAATCCCTTCATGAAGCTAATCTTTGGTTTCACAAAAACCTATTTCTCGCAAAATACGGAGATGCCTTACGCTATGCAGAACGGCGCGGACTCACAAGAGAAACTCTTAAGAAATTTTCTCTTGGATATACACCTGACGGATATCACATCTTAGAAACATATTTAAAAGAAAAGGGCATTCCTGAAGAAGCTCTTCTTAAGGCTGGACTCTCGGTGAAGAGAGAAGAAAACGCCTCTCCCTATGATCGATTTCGGGGGCGACTCATGTTTCCCATTCATGACACCAAGGGACAAGTTGTAGCTTTTGGCGGTCGCCTTTTGGATAAGGGAGAGCCGAAATATCTGAATTCACCTGAAACACTCCTCTTTTCTAAAGGAAAGCTTTTGTATGGATACTTTTTTGCAAAAGAGAAAGCCCCAACTGATCCCCTCATTATTGTGGAAGGATATATGGACGTCATTTCCCTCCATCAGGCGGGATATAAAGGTGCTGTAGCCCCTTTAGGGACAGCCTTGACGGAGGACCAAATCCTATTGGCTTGGCGCTTAAGTCCAGAACCTATATTATGCTTTGATGGGGATGCAGCAGGCCTCAAGGCAGCAGCTAGAGCAGCTGAACGTGTCCTCCCACTTTTGAAACCAGGTTATTCCTTGCGATTTTCTATTCTTCCTCAAGGAGAAGACCCAGATAGCTTGGTTCAAAAAGATACAATTTTTAAAAATCTTCTCAGAGATGCAAATTCTCTTCTTGATACTCTTTGGATGTTTTTAACACATGGAAAAACATTCAACACCCCAGAGCAAAAAGCGGCTCTTCAAAAGCAATGCACTCATTGGGAGCAAGCTATTCAAAATGCAGATATAAGAAAAAGTTATCATTATGCCTTTAAGGACCTTTTTTTCAAAAATATTATTGGAAAAAAGGAATTAAAAAAGCCCGTTTCCTCTCTAAAAATGGGGAATATAAATTTTTTATTCATTCATGAACGTCTCCTTCTTGCAATTCTTATAAATCATCCCAATTTATTAGATGAGACAAGTGATGATCTTGCTTCTTTAGAATTTAAGGAGGCACGATTTCATGGAGTGAGGGATACTATTTTGCGTTTTTATGCTGATGGCGCTCATAACGAGATAAATTTAAAGGATTATCTTATTCGCGAGGGATTTGAAAGTGAAGTGGATGCCGTTTTATCTCCTCAAGTCCTCATCCATGGAGCCTTTGCGAAATCTTTGGCTTCCCTAGAGGAAGCCCGTGCAGGATGGAGAGAAATTTTTAATCGCATTCAACGCACCTTGAGCAAAAACGATCTTAAAGCTGCTCAAGATTTTTTAGCAGATGAAATGTCGAATGAAGCATGGCATAGGTTAAAAATGTTGAAAAAAAATACACTGACTCAGGATTGAGTTGTATATTAGGCACTAAATATGGTTTAGTGTTTGATGAATTTAGAGGATAGATCTAATGGCTACTATAGCAAATTCGACGGCTGAAACTCCTGGTTTCGAGGAGAAAGATATCAAAGAAGCATTAAGCGAAAAAGCGCTTAAGCAGCTTCTCGCACAGGGAAAGCAACGTGGATACATTACTTATGAAGAGCTCAATGAAGTTTTGCCTGAGGACAAACTAAGTTCTGAGCAAATTGAAGACATTATGTCCATGATCTCGGATATGGGTGTTAATGTTGTTGAAGATGAAGAGGCCGAACAAGAAGAAAAGCCAAAGCGAACCGCACTTGATGAAGAAAGTGAAGCAGAAGTAGAAGAAGCACCCGAAGCAAGTGAGGCGGGTCGAACTGACGATCCTGTCCGCCTTTACCTAAGAGAAATGGGAAGTGTTGAACTTCTCTCTCGCGAAGGTGAGATTGAAATTGCTAAACGCATTGAAGCGGGTCGGGAAATGATGATTGGAGCGATTTGTGAAAGTCCGCTTACGATTCGTGCGATTGTGACCTGGCGGGATGCTCTTAACCAGGACCAAATGCTCTTACGCGATATCATTGACATTGAGTCCACCTATAGTCAGGGGCCTTCTGATGAAGAAGCGGCTTCTGAAGATTTCGAAGGTGAAACTCTTTTAGTCGATACCCCTTTAGTTGAAGATCCCTTGGAAGAAGAAGAAGGCTTTGGCGACGAGGAAGGAGGAGGGCTTTCCGTCTCTGCGATGGAAGATTCATTGCGTCCCCAAGTCGTTGAGACCTTTGATCAGATTGCTAAAACCTATGCTCAGCTTCGCAAACTTCAAGAACAACGTCTAAAAAATCTTCAGGAAGGAAAAGATCCTTCATCTTCTGTGGAAAAGAAATATGAAGAACACCGCCATAAGCTCATTGAACTTATGGAAGGCATTCATCTCAATGCGCCACGTATCGAACAGTTGGTGGAGCAGCTTTACACCCTTAACCGCAAGCTAGTAGGCCTTGAAGGACGTCTTTTGCGCCTTGCGGAATCTGCTGGCGTCAAACGCGAAAGTTTTCTTGAACAATACTTTGGCAGTGAGCTCGACCCTGAGTGGTTTAAGAAACTCAAGGGCCTGACTGGAAAGGGATGGCCAAAGTTTTTAGAAAAACACGCAGATGAATCCCTCAACATTCGCCAAGCCATTGCCGAGGTCGCTGGGGAATCGGGCTTGCCTATCTCTGAATTTAGGCGTATTGTAAGCACCGTTCAAAAAGGCGAACGCGATTCTTCACGGGCTAAAAAAGAGATGATTGAAGCCAATCTTCGCCTTGTTATTTCAATTGCAAAAAAATATACCAACCGTGGTCTGCAATTCTTGGATTTGATTCAAGAGGGTAACATTGGTCTGATGAAGGCTGTCGATAAGTTTGAATACCGACGTGGATATAAGTTCTCAACATATGCGACCTGGTGGATTCGCCAAGCCATCACACGATCTATCGCGGATCAGGCTCGAACCATCCGTATCCCTGTCCATATGATTGAAACCATTAATAAATTAGTGAGAACGTCTCGCCAGATGCTCCATGAAATTGGTCGAGAACCCACACCTGAAGAACTCGCTGAGAAGCTAAAAATGCCACTTGATAAGGTCCGTAAAGTGATGAAAATCGCGAAAGAACCTATTAGCCTAGAAACTCCTATTGGAGATGAAGAAGACGGTCATTTAGGTGATTTTATCGAAGATAAAAACGCCGTTGTCCCTGTGGATGCCGCTGTCCTTTCAAATTTGAGAGAAACGACCACACGCGTTCTCGCAAGCCTAACACCTCGTGAAGAACGTGTCTTACGCATGCGTTTTGGTATCGGTATGAACACAGACCATACCTTGGAAGAGGTCGGTCAACAGTTTGCTGTGACCCGCGAGCGTATCCGCCAAATCGAAGCTAAAGCCCTGCGGAAGCTCAAGCATCCAAGCCGTTCTCGGAAATTGCGGAGCTTTTTGGACACATAAACTTTTCTTCCTAATGCTTAATTATTAATTGATTGAGATTTAAAGTTTCCGTCAGTGTAAGGAGCTTTGCTCTAACCTGGCTACGCCCCAGCCTTGATTAAATTATTCCTTCGGAATAAGTTATTGCTTCTGGATTGTTTTGTCGGGCCTTTAGCCCTCCTCGCAATGACGGTAAGTATTTGATTTCACGGCCTCAAAAGTTGCGATCATAGATGAGCTTCCTAGGGATATTGCTATACATTATGGAGCAGGAACTTGCCTTGGGGTGCTATCCATCCTAATGAGAGGTAACGTCACTTCAATCCTACGCTCTTTTTGCCAATTTTTAAATGAAGTTGGATTATCAACTTTCGTATACCAATTTTCAGCTTCTTTAAGATCCTTTTCTATGCCTATACCTTGATCATAATAAAAGACCAATTCTTAACTTTTTTAAACGTCGTTGCCATTAACATCTGATTGAGGTTTTCTTCACAAGAAAGATAAACATCTTCTGACCGTGTCATTTCATTCAAAACCAAAAGGCCTTTAAAGACTTTGAAGAGATGCAACAGATCCCTAAGGGGAAAGTTCACGATAGATGGTGTAATTTAAAGGCAATATTAAAATGAGGAAAATTTTAAACCTCTTGATCAGAGCTAATAGTGATTTTTACCCTATTCTCAAAAATACAATGTTGTATGATAAGAGATAAACTTTTTTAGCGAATAGGTAATTTGTGATTTGTTCATTATTGGAATTTAATAGAGAAAAAAAAGATGAACTGGACAAGATATGTGCTCCATTTTTACGGTACTTTGATCTTACAACTTTCAACTATTTACGTTTCTATGAGGACGGCGGAATATTTCGTTTAAGCAATCGATTGGAATGGACAGAAAAATATTTTGAGAAGAAACTTTATGTTGGTAACAACTTTTATCACGAACATTTTGCGACACTTACTAAACAACGTATTTCTCAATGTTACCTGTGGCCTCGTGATCAACACTCCTCTCTCTTGGAAGCTCTTTATGAATTTGATATTTGGAATGGGATAACCATCTACGTAAAACACGATAGTTTTGTGGAGAACTGGGGTTTTGCGTCAAAGAGAAGTAAAGTGAATGTACCAGAAATTTTTTTAAATAATAAAAGCGATCTATTTAAATTTATTTTCCTATTTAAGGAGTGTTTGGGAAAAGAAATTGCATTATATAGTAAAGACAATAACAAACTCCTAAATACAGGAGTTCCTTTGATTGATTTTAAGGAGGAAAATAGACAAAATAAAAATGAAAAGTCATTAAATATTAATATAAAAAAATACTTTATAAATCCCACTACGTACTTAACCAAGAGAGAAGTAGAGGTCCTGTATTATCTTAGTTTAGGCAAAACAATAAAAGAATGTGCACGAGGAATAATTAAAGATGGCAAACCACTTTCTCCAAGAACTGTCGAACACTATGTTAATAATTTAAAGTCTAGATTAGGATGTATAAGCAAATACGACCTTATTGAAGCTTTCAAAAAAAGCTTACTCGGGCAATTAGATGTAGGTGAATTTGTTGCTTTTTCAAAATAATCTCAGTATGACAACTAAAATTCTAATTGTAGGGTCCATTGGTAATATGGTTCAATTTTATGAATTTTCTCTTTTTGGATTTATGGTTTCAAAATTCGCTTCTCTTTTTTTCCCTGCACAAGCTTACCTTACTTCGCTAATTCTAACATTTGGCGTATTTGCGACTGGCTTTTTAATGCGTCCTTTGGGTGCTATTATATTTGGACACATTGGAGATAATTTGGGTAGAAAGAGTGCATTATCGCTCTCTCTTATGTTAATGATTGTGCCTACCCTTATTATAGCTACCACACCTACTTATGAACAAATTGGTATTCTAGCGCCTCTACTGATTTGTTTAGCGAGAATTCTTCAAGGTTTATGTATCGGGGTTGAATATAATGGATCAATGGTTTTTACTTTAGAGAATTTTCCCAGTAAGGAAGCTGGATTTGTTGGTGGTATTCTAGCAGCTAGTCCAGTATTTGGTATGCTCTGCGGAATGATATCTGGCTACATATTTACACTACCAGGCTTACCTTCCGAATTTTGGAGACTTGCTTTTATTCTAGGAACTGTTCTGGGTGTTTTAGGAACCTATGTAAGAAGTAGGATAGGCGAAAGCCCCGAGTTTGCTAAGGTTAAAAGTATGGAGAATAAATCATTCAATTTTTATGAGTTTTTATTTTTTATACGAAGAAATTATATAAAACTTTTTATTACAATAGGTATTGGGGGGTTGTGTGGGGCTCATTTCTACATTCAATTTGTCTTTCTTACTAATTTTTTACAAATTGTGACCCCGGTGGATCCAGCTATCCTAACAAGGATAAGCATATTTTCTTTAATAACCTATATGGTATTATTACCTATCATGGGAAAGTTATCAGATATAATAGGAAATTCTAAATTGATGGGAGTGTCATCTACATTTACAATAATATTAGCCTATCCTATATTTGTAACATTTCAAAAAGGAGTTATAAGTGGAATTATGCTCTCTCAGCTTGTCCTGTCTTTATTAACGGCAACTTTTGCTGCTCCTTGTCATGGTGTTATGCAGAGAATGTTTTCTACCACTGAAAGGTATACGGGTATTAGCGTCGGTTATAACATGGGAATTGCTTTAATGGGTTCGTCTACCCCTCTCATATCAACCTTTTTATTCAAACTTAGTGAAAACCCCACTTCCCCAGCCATTTATCTCGCACTTATAGGTTTATGTGGTTTTTGGGCTACTAGAACTTACATCAATAATTACGAGTTAGGAAAAAAGCAAAATTTTTTTGTCAATTCTTAACTTTGACTTTTTTCAGAAAAATGTTATAAAATGTAAATTAGGAAAGGTTTGTTTCCACTCTTACAAACATCCACCTTTTGCCTCAATTTTGACTTTTGCAGATGATCTATTTAAGTTTAATGCTTCGCATATTCCTTCATAAAGGACACCATTTTTTTCGGATTTATGGGACGACTTAAGTAGAATCCTTGAATTTCATCACAACCGTTTTCTTGTAGTTGGGAGAGCTGTTCTTTTGTTTCAACTCCTTCTGCAATCACTGTCATATTTAAACTATGTCCCAATGAAACAATCGCTTTTACAATGGATAAATCGTCTTCTTTTTTTCAAGCTCACTTATAAAAGACTGGTCAATTTTCAGAGAATTAACTGGGAATTGCCGCAAATAATTCAAACTGGAATAACCAGTCCCAAAATCATCTATAGACGTTTTAACCCCAAGCTTTCTAAATTGTGTGAGCATTTTAATGAATTCTATAGGATCCGACATGGCGAGAGATTCTGTTAACTCTAACTCTAAATACTGAGGTTCTAAACCAGTTTCGTTTAAGATATTCTTAATCGTTTTAAATAGATCTTTTTCTCTACATTGGCGAGAAGATAAATTAACAGAAACACACAGTTTAGGTAAACCTTCCTCTTGCCAAGCCTTGTTTTGCATGCAAGCTGTTCTGATAACCCACTTTCCAAGGGGAATAATGAGTCCCGTATCTTCTGCTATAGAAATAAACTCACCTGGCAGTATCAGTCCATGCTTTGGATGTTTCCATCTCACCAATGCTTCAAATCCAACAAGAAGGTTTGTTTTTATATCAAGCTTAGGCTGATATTCGAGAACGAATTCATTGCTAGACAAGGCATGTCTTAGGCCATTTTCGATGTCCATGCGCTTCTTCACCTTTGTCTGCATCTCTCCCGTATAAAATTGAAATGTATTTTTTCCCTTTTCTTTGGCTTGATACATAGCATTATCCGCATTTTTGAGGAGTGTTTCAGCATCAGTCCCATTATCCGGGAAAATACTGAAACCCATACTACAGGTCACATTTACTTCATGTTTATGAATCTTATAAGGTCGAGATATGGCTTCTAAGGTTCTTTCCAGAAAATGAGTAACACGATTAATATCCTCTGGTCCGGTTAGAATAATAACGAATTCATCTCCCCCTAATCTAGCTAATGTGTCGGAAGCCCGCAAAAGACGCTTAAACCGGAGCGCTACTTTTTTGAGTAACTCATCTCCTATTGAATGTCCTAAAGCGTCATTAATGATTTTAAAAAAATCAAGATCAATGAAGATAACCGTTATTTTCGAATCGTCTCGTTTGGCTGCTACGATAGCTTGATTCAGTCTATCTAAAAGAAGACTACGATTTGGTAAACCGGTTAGAATATCATGTGTCGCCTGATGCCTAAGGGCTTCTTCATCTTTTTTTCTTTGACTAATATCATTAAAAACAATAACAGCTCCAAGGTTCTCATTTTCAGCCCCTCGAAGTTGTTGTCCATCAATTAAGAGAGTGTGCTTCTTACCTTTTTGATCTTTTGCTATGACTTCAACGTTCCTTACATCCTCACCTTTTAGGGCTCTATAAAGGGGATTCTCATTAAGCTTAAGTTTTTTAAGAAAATTTGCCTTAAAAAGCGGCAAGTCTGAGATCCATTCACTGAGTGACATTCTATTTTTAATCATATCCCCGTATATTTTAGAAACAGTCGGGTTAAACAAAGTTAAGCTTCCCTGCGCATCGCAGGCGATCACTCCTCCTTTCATGTTATTTAATATAGCTTCTAAGAAATCATTTTTATTTTTTAATGTCATGTCGATAAAATACTTAAATGTTGATAATATTAATGCAATTATCATAATGCTCATGACGATAGTTGAAATAAGAATTGCCATCATTGTTGGATTAAGGGGAAACGCAGCACTAACAGTTGCTGTGGGTGTAAATACGGCAGCATACATCCCTGTATAATGCATACCCACAATTGCGAGTCCTGCAATGAGTGCGCTTACCAATTTCAAACGCGCACGTCTGCCAAAAGATCCTGCATCACTCTGAACCGCAAACCAAAGTGCTGCTGTTGCGGCTATGATGGCAATGATGATAGAAAGGCCGAATAATCCGATTTCATAGTGAATTTTTACATCATTCATCCCCGCCATGCCCGTATAGTGCATTGTTAAAATTGCAACTCCCAAGACAATACCACTCAATACGTAGTGTTTTATCTGCGGTTTTTTTATTGTAAATAGCATAAAGGCAATAGCGGCTGCTATAATGGCTACAATCATCGATAAGCCCGTCCAAAATAAACTATACGACATTTGCATCGGCATAATAAAGGCGAGCATACCGACAAAATGCATTGACCATATACCGGCCCCCATCACAAAAGCTCCGCCCATAAGCCATGCCACACGAAAGAAAAAAGTCATTGGTTTACGAAGGTGCGCACTCATATCAAACGCGACATAAGCGGCCATTGAGGCAATAACAAAGGATAAAAATACTAAATAAGGGTCATACACACCGTACATGGCGTTTGTAGGAATAGGTCCAGTAAGGAAAAAATTCTGATACCAATTCATTTTTTAATCCTTAATAATTTATATAATTACATTACAACAAATGTTGTTAATAAATGATAAATAATGGACTTTTATATATTTTTTCTATTTTATTGATTATTTCACTTTCTGACTCAACCACTCCCGAAAACAACTGGAACCCGATCAAATCGTTAGGCTATTATTTATAAAAGGGGGAATAACAAGGTACTTCTTGTAACCAAATGAATACCTAAAAGTAGAAATGGGGCGAGTGATGGGAATCGAACCCACGACCTCCAGTACCACAAACTGGCGCTCTAACCAATTGAGCTACACCCGCCATAAAAGAAGCAGGTTTCATCTATGCGAAAATTTGATCCTTTCGTCAAGTCTTGGATTATTTTTAAGGAGACTATTTTCCTCTGGAAATTAGAAACGTTTCGTCATAAAGTAGCGACCAGATACAACATGAGAAAGATATCATGCAAACGGTTTTACTCGTTATTCATTTACTGATCACGGCTGCAATGATTGGTGTGATCCTCATTCAACGGAGTGAAGGAGGAATGGGACTCGGTGGAGGAACCATGGGCGGTTTGATGACAACCCGTGGGTCTGCAAACCTTCTGACCCATACAACCGCGATCTTGGCAGCCTGCTTCTTGGCAACGAGTCTTGCTCTTGCTATTTTAGCGAGCCATCAAAATCGGCCCTCTGTTATTTTAGATCAACCATCTCAAGATCAGCCGATTGCACCTCAAAGACAATGAGGCTATTTTCTGGGTTGCTCTCTCCTTAACGAAGCCCTAAAAGGGTCGTGGCAATCCAGTTTTTAAACACGAGAGCATAGAACAGACAAACATGGCACGTTTTATTTTTGTAACTGGTGGCGTTGTTTCCTCGTTAGGGAAAGGAATAGCGTCTGCCTCTTTAGGTGCTCTTCTCCAAGCGAGGGGTTATAAGGTACTGCTCCGCAAATTAGAGCCTTATATTAATGTTGATCCTGGCACCATGAACCCTTTCCAACATGGGGAAGTCTTTGTCACCGAAGACGGGGCCGAAACCGACCTTGATCTTGGTCACTACGAACGATTTACAGGTGTGAATACAACTTGCTTTGATGCCATCTCCACAGGACGAATTTATTCAGACGTAATAGCAAATGAACGTAGAGGAGACTATCTTGGTGCGACTGTTCAAGTTATCCCTCACGTTACAGATGCCATTAAAGGTGCGATATTAAAGAATACTGGGGAAGTAGACTTTGCGATTTGTGAAATTGGCGGAACCGTGGGTGATATCGAAGGCCTTCCCTTCCTTGAAGCTATTCGTCAGTTGCGTAATGATTTAGGATACCGTAACTCTCTTTACGTTCATTTAACTCTCGTGCCTTACATTCCCACAGCTGGAGAGCTCAAAACAAAGCCAACACAGCATTCCGTTCAAGAACTGCAAAGCAAAGGGATTCAGCCAGATATTCTCCTCTGCCGTAGCGATCGGCCCATCGGTGTTGAGGAAAGGCGAAAGTTGGCCCTTTTCTGCAACGTCAAACCTGAGTGTGTCATTGAAGCTTTAGATGTTGCAACGATTTATCAAGTCCCCATCAGCTATCATGAACAAGGCTTAGACAGCGAAGTCTGCAAACATTTTGGTCTTGAGGCAAAAACAGCCCCCGATCTTGCTATTTGGGAGCGAATTGTTGAAACTGTAACCCGCCCCGAAGGGGATGTAACAATTGGTGTTGTTGGAAAGTATACGGGCCTACTCGACGCTTATAAATCCTTACACCAAGCCCTCATTCATGGGGGTATTGCCAACAAAGTTAATGTCAACATCGAATGGATTGATGCGGATCAATTGGAAAACGGAAGCAAAGTCGCATTGATGGAACGACTCTCCCCCCTTCATGGCATTCTTGTGCCCGGGGGTTTTGGAGAACGGGGATCCCGTGGAAAAATTGCAGCTATTCAATATGCTCGAGAGCACAAAATTCCTTATTTTGGTGTGTGCTTCGGCCTACAAATGGCTGTTCTTGAAGCTTTGCGAAATATGGGTGGTTTTGCAGACGCCAATTCCAGCGAATTTGGCTCGACTTCAATGCCAGCCATTGCCTTAATGACGGAGTGGATCAAAGGAGATATTGTTCAAAAATATTTCCCAGGAGAAGATCTCGGAGGCACCATGCGCTTAGGAACCTATGAATGTCATTTAACTCCTGGTTCAAAAGCTTACGAAATTTATAAGAGTTCCGTTATTTCAGAACGTCACCGCCACCGATATGAGGTGAATACCACCTACCTCAAAGAACTTGAAAAGTGCGGTCTTTATGTTGTAGGAACAACAGCTGATGGACTTTTGCCGGAAATCGCTGAGCGCAAGGATCATCCTTGGTTTGTGGCTGTTCAGTTCCATCCCGAGTTCAAATCACGGCCTTTTAAACCCCATCCTTTATTTACATCCTTCATTGAAGCGGCTATTAACCAAAACCGTCTTATTTAAAGAGGAACTCATATGACCCATCGCATAAAAATTGGCTCCCTTGAAATAGGAAATGATTTACCTTTTACCTTAATTGCCGGTCCATGCGTTCTTGAAAGCCGTGAACATGCTCTTGAGATGTCCCATGCTCTTGTTGAACTCACGAAAAAATTAGGAATTGGGCTGATTTATAAAACGTCTTTCGATAAGGCCAACCGCACGAGTCTTCATGGCGTGCGCGGTCTAGGCCTCAAAGATGCCCTTCCCATCTTTGCAGAAGTTCGTGAAAAGTGGGGATGTCCTCTTGTCACAGATGTACATGAGCCTTCTCAATGTGAAATAGCTGCTGAAGTTGTTGATGTACTCCAAATTCCTGCCTTTTTATGCCGACAAACCGACCTACTTATAGCTGCCGGGAAAACAGGTAAAGCTCTTAACGTCAAGAAAGGCCAATTCCTTGCTCCCTGGGATATGAGGAATGTCGTCAAGAAAATTGAGGAAACTGGGAATAAGAACATCATGGTATGCGAGCGAGGGGTTTCCTTTGGATATAATACTCTCGTTTCAGACATGCGAGCCCTTCCTATCCTTGCTCAAATAGGTTATCCGGTCGTCTTCGATGCTACCCATTCTGTTCAGCAACCCGGAGGACACGGAACCTCTACAGGAGGCCAAAGGGAGTTTGTACCCGTTCTTGCGCGCTCAGCCATTTCCTTAGGTGTTGCTGCTGTTTTCCTGGAAACCCATCAAGATCCAGACCATGCCCCTAGCGACGGCCCCAATATGGTTAAACTCAAAGACATGCCAGCCCTTTTAGAAACGCTCATTGCCTTTGACCGCTTAGCCAAATCCAATCCCCTTTCCATAGCATCATAATCGAGGTTCCTATGAGTATTATCGTTGATATCTTAGCCCGTGAGATTTTAGATTCCCGAGGAAATCCAACCGTTGAGGTTGAGGTTGAGCTAGAGAGTGGCGCCCGAGGCCGAGCTGCGGTCCCTTCTGGAGCCTCTACAGGTAAACACGAAGCCGTTGAAAAGCGCGATGGAGATAAGGAGCGCTATAACGGTAAAGGCGTTCTTGAAGCTGTTCAAGCTGTCAACGATGAAATTTATGAAGCCCTCTGTGGTGCAGAAGCTCAAGAACAAATCCTTATTGATCAACAACTCATTGACCTTGATGGTACGGAAAATAAAAGTCGTCTAGGTGCAAATGCTCTTGTGGGAGTGAGTTTAGCTGTTGCTCGTGCAGCAGCTGCAGAAGAGAAAGTCCCCCTTTACCGATACATTGGAGGCCTTTATGCCCATGTGCTCCCTATTCCCCTTATGAACATTATTAATGGGGGAGCCCACGCCGATAACCCCATTGATTTTCAAGAATTTATGATTGTTCCCGTGGGAGCTCCTACCTTTAAGGAATCCCTCCGCTGGGGTGCAGAAGTTTTTCATGCCTTGAAACGAAATCTTTCTGAAGCTGGGTTTAATACGAACGTAGGAGACGAAGGCGGATTTGCCCCTGCCCTTCCTTCAACACGAACGGCCTTAGATTTTATCATGAAGTCCATCGAAACAGCGGGATATAAACCTGGGGAGGATATAGTCTTAGCACTCGATGTTGCATCTAATGAATTTTACCGCGTTGGACGCTATCATCTGACTGGTGAAAATAAAATTTTAGAAGCCGATGAGCTCGTCGCTTTTTACCAAAAGCTCGTTGAAGCTTACCCTATCCACTCCATTGAAGACGGAATGGCTGAAGATGATTGGCATGGTTGGAAAACATTAACAGATGCACTGGGAGAGCGTATTCAACTCGTTGGGGATGACCTATTTGTTACAAACCCTTTACGTCTAGCGGAGGGAATTGAAAAGGGTGTTGCCAATAGTATTCTCATTAAAGTGAATCAAATTGGAACCTTAACAGAAACGATTAAAACCGTCGACCTTGCCCATCGCTCGGGTTACACCACCATCATTTCCCACAGATCGGGTGAGACAGAAGATTCAACCATTGCAGACTTGGCTGTGGCTTTGAATTGTGGCCAGATTAAAACCGGATCTCTTTCAAGATCAGATCGGTTAGCAAAATATAACCAGCTGTTGAGGATTGAAGAGGCTTTGGGACCGCAAGCGGTTTTTGGGATTTAGGCGCCTACTTATCTGTCGGACCCGCTCTAAACACGTCGGATATAATTCTCTGAATTGCTTCGACTCTTTCAGAGCCTCGCAAAGCTGGATAGGGGAGAGTCGTCTTTGCGAGGTTCCGCAGGAACCGAAGCAATCCAGAAAATCTATGGAGTGAATTTGCCTTTCAACGATAAATATTAGGAATTTTTTCATGTTCAGGAACAAGAGAATTATAAATCATAATATTTTCTTTCTTTTCCATATTCTATTTCTTGCCTTTTTCTATCGTCAGGGAGTTCTCGCACAACAATCGCCTCCTTTCATCGGTCAAGAAAAAATGCAAAGTATCGCCTCAGTCATCGATCATTTTATCACTTCTTTTTCAAAGGAAAAAACACCGCCAAGCTGTGTTGTCGCTGTTGTCGGTCCCCAAGACATTTATTTTCTTAAAGCCTATGGGATACGGAAGCTCGGAGAACCTGAGCGATTAACACAAAAGACCCTTTTTCAATTGGGCTCGGTTTCTAAACCTTTGGTTGCAACTTTGGTCGGAATTCTCCAAGCCCAAGGAAAGCTTTCTATTCGAAATCCCGTCTCAGATTATCTTAAGGATTTCAAGCTTCAAGGTCAAAAACAACCTTTGCTTATTCAACACCTTTTAAGCCACACCAGTGGTGTACCGAGGAAAGGATTCAATTCTATGGTTGAGTCCTTTACTGAACGATCTAAAATTTTTGAAAAGGCTCAACATACACCGCTCGATGCGCAACCAGGTCAACACTTTGATTATCACAACGTCATGTTTGCATTGATCGAAGATGTCTTGGTAACTACCTTGAATCAGCCTCTAGAAAAACTTTTGGAAGATAACTTATTTAAACCCCTGAAAATGCCTTTGGCCAGTGTAGGATTTCAGCCTCTCAAAGAATCCTCGAACCATGCTTTTCCTCACGTTAGGAATCAAAAGGAAAAAATTGTAACCCGTAAAAAATATTCTGAAGCCTACTATGCCATTGCACCCGCAGGTGGCATCAATGCCTCTATGGAAGACCTCATTCCCTTTCTTCAGGCCCATTTGGGAGGATTTCCTAACCTCTTAAGTTCTGATACCTTAAATCTGTTACATACACCTCAGATTGAGGAAGATCATCCTCCAGGATGGCTTACAGAAGAGGCCAAACATTTGGGAAATACGGGATATGCTTTGGGCTGGCGTTGGATGGATTATGCTGGGCAACGTGTCTTGTTTCATGGTGGCTGGGTAGGCGGTTTTCATAATATGATTGCTTTTCTGCCAGAACATAAAGTCGGTATCATAATTTTGCACAATGCGGAAACAAGATTACCTTTAAAGACAGCATTAAAGTTTTTTGACCTTTATTTTGAGAGACTTTAAGTCCTTTTTTTTCTTTTTCTTGGCAACTCACGAGCGATAAAATGGGTCACTCGAGGAGGATCCTTGCCTTCATGAAAAGAACCCGCTTTATCTTGAATCTCCTGATCAGAAACAGACATTCTCTCATGTTGGCGTAAATGTTCTAGCCAAGATTCAATCAGAAAACATTCAATAAATTTTTTTCGATCTTCAATATCTTGGAATAAGTTCCAAAAAAAGGCGCCGTCTCGCATACGTATACGCCTCAAACTTTTCATAACTTGTAAAAAATTCTCGATTTGATTTCGTTTTACGTAAAACTCGACAGTGACCAGAACCGGCCCTTCTTCATATCTTGGTGCTTCTTCAACAACAGGAGCAGGTAAACTGCCTGAAGGTGTTTGATCAAGGATTTTTTGTCCTGAGGTAAAAACAAAAGTTAAAAAATTTGCAAGAATGAGGCCAATTGCTGCTAGCAGAAGTGAAATAGAAATTGTAGAGTGAGAAGCGATTCCCCCCCATACAACACTTCCGAGTGCCATTCCTCCAAAAAAGATTGCTAAAAACACAGATAGGGCTCGAGCTCGAACCCACGTGGAAACAGCTTGCTGAACAACCGTCGTCAGCGTTGCTAGAACAGCTGTCCAAGATACACCTCCAAGCACCATAGCCCCACAAGCAAAATAAAAACCCTTCGTAAAAGCTACAATAAAAGTCGTTACGGCAAAACCAATAGCTCCCAAAAATATTAACTGATCACAATTAAAATGTTCACGGAGTTTTGGAAGGAGAAAGGCTCCAATTACAGCCCCTAAGCCAAGGCAAGCGAATAAAATTCCATAACCCAGTGCACCCACATGCAGTTGTATACGGGCAACCAATGGGAGCAATGACCAAACACCACTCGCAAATACAAAGAAAGCACACGACTTAAGCAAGATCGTTTGAAGCGCGGGAGAACCTTTCACATAGCGAATACTGGCTTTCATAGCACCAAAAAACCGTTCAGCAGGCAAAGAGCTTTCATTTGATTTACTCTTCCAACCGAACAGAGAAACAATAATCCCAAAGAACGAGAGAGCATTTATAGCAAACACGGCCGCAGGTCCTGCTGCTGCAATGATGGCCCCACCCAGGGCTGGACCAATAGCGCGTGACAGATTAATGTTAACACCAATAAGAGTCACTGCCGCGGGCAAATGTTTAGAGGGGACAAGCTCTGACATGAGAGCTAACCAGGTGGGCGCACTCAAAGCACTTCCTGCTCCAAGACAAAACGTCAGGAATAATAATAAATTAGGTGTCATTCCCCCTAAAAAAGTAACCACTGCAAGAATACCGGCGATAATCATCATATAGGTTTGTAAGAAAATGAGGTAAAGCCTTCTATCAACAATGTCAGCGATTGCCCCTGCTGGTAAAACCAGCAAGAAGATAGAAAAAGAGGTCATCCCTTGAACCAGAGCGACCAACAGAGGTTGGGTTGTCAAAAACGTCATGAGCCAAGCAGCGCCTACCTCATGCATCCAACTTCCAATGCTTGATACAACTGAGGCGATCCACATCATTTTAAAAATGGGATAGCGAAAAGGAGACAAAGCAGAATCAGTTTTGATTTTTCTTTTCATTCATACTCTTGATCTTAAGAGGGCAATATGTACATTATTGTAAGGGGGAAAAGTTTAATTTTTTTTTAATATTCATTAATTACACTCTTTGCATTTACTCTGAAAAAATGTCCTTTAATTTATTTAATTATAAGGAAGATTTATGGCAGGAAACTGGGAACTCTTTTCTCACGACGCTGATATGGGAATTCGCGGAATTGGCCCAACGTTTGAAAATGCATTTGAACAAGCAGGGCTTGCACTAACGGGTGTTCTGATAGATCCTTCTCAAATTGAAGCTAAGATTCCAGTTAATATTTCTTGTTCTGATCAAAAAATAGATACTCTTTTCTATGACTGGATCAATGAGCTCATCTATGAAATGGCACACCAGCACCTCATTTTTGGGCGGTTTGAAGTCAAAATAAGTCAAGATCGTCAGGGACAGATAAACTTGCAAGGAAAAGCCTGGGGTGAGACGATAGATCTCAACAGACATCCGCTCGCCGTTGAAATTAAAGGGGCAACCTTTACGGAACTCAAAGCGGAACAAAATGAAAATAACGAATATGTGGTACAATGCATCGTAGATGTATAGGTGAAAAATATGGATACTAGAAAACTCAGAAGATTATCAGAAACGGAATGGGAAGCTCAACCTCACGGGAAAATGCGCGTTCCAGGAATCATCTTTGCAGATGAAGTTCTTGTCCGTGAAATGGATGAAAAAGTTTTCGAGCAAATGACGAATGTCGCTACCTTACCAGGGATTGTCAAAGCCTCCTATGTTATGCCAGATGGCCATTGGGGGTACGGCTTTCCCATCGGTGGTGTCGCTGCCTTTGATCCAGATGAAGGAGGAATTGTCTCTGGAGGAGGTGTGGGATTTGATATTTCTTGCGGAGTAAGATGTCTCGTTTCTGAGCTCACCCGCGAAGATCTTGAACCGGTTAAGGAGGATCTTGCTCACCAATTGTCTCGCTCCATTCCGGCAGGAATGGGTCGCTCAGGAAGGATTTTTCTTGATTTTCCTGAAATGGATGACATGCTTTTGGGAGGAGCTCAATGGGCTGTTGAGCAGGGCTATGGAACTAAAGCTGATCTTGGCCGCATTGAAGAACAGGGATGCATGAAAGGAGCCCATCCCCAAGACGTTTCTGAAAAAGCTAAGAAACGGCAACAGGATGAGATGGGTACATTAGGATCCGGAAACCATTACCTTGAGGTCCAAGAAGTCGTCGAGATTTTCCAAACTGACATTGCTGAAACCTTAGGCATAAAGCTGGGACAAATTGTCATCAGCATTCATTGTGGCTCACGAGGTCTCGGCCATCAAATTGGAACAGAATACTTACGAGAAATGGCTTTAATGGCAGATGAGTACCACTTTAAGCTCCCGGATCGTGAACTTGCCTGCGCACCGATAAATTCTCCCCTAGGTCAAAGATACCTTGGAGCCATGCGAGCCGGAATCAATTGCGCCCTTGCCAACCGCCAAATCATTACCCACCTTTTACGAGACGCTTGGGAGAGGACCTTTCCTGCAAAAGCTTCTCTCAATCTTCTTTACGATGTTTCTCATAATACCTGTAAAGTGGAAAAATATCCCGTTGATGGTAAATTGAAAGACCTCTATATCCACCGCAAAGGCGCAACCCGGGCATTCGGACCAGGCCATCCCAGCCTACCGCCTACACTTCAAAAAACAGGACAACCCGTCCTTATCGGAGGAAGCATGGGAACATCCTCTTATATTCTTACGGGTGTGGCTGAAGCGGAAATACGAAGTTTTAATTCGTCCTGCCATGGCGCCGGACGTGCCATGAGCCGCCATCAAGCTTTGAAGCAATGGCAAGGGAAACAATTGGTTGCAGACCTTGAAGAACAAGGAATCCTAATCCGCAGTCCCTCTTACCGTGGCGTAGCCGAAGAAGCTCCGCTTGCTTATAAAGACGTCACAGCTGTGGTAAATATCGCTGAAAAGGCAGGCCTTTCACGAAAAGTGGCTAAGTTATCTCCAATTATTTGTGTTAAGGGATAATCATTTATTTACTCTAAATTAATCTATTTTTCCTATAATATAAATTATTGAAGTAATGATAGAGGAAAAGCCATGCTTGGTTTAGTTTTCTTATTCCTAATTTTAGCTATCATTGCGGGCATCCTTGGATTTACGGGGCTCATGACAGCCTCCGCGAATATAGCGCAAATTCTTTTTATTATTTTCCTTGTTTTATTTGTTATAGCCCTTGTTCTTCATTTTCTCAAAAAAATGGAGTCCGTTATCGCAGAAAATTTGGAAGGGAGAGCGAACATGATCACCTGGATTATCTTATTCCTCATCATCGCACTTATTGCCGGTGTCTTAGGTTTTACAGGCATTATGACTGCGGCTACAGGAATTGCGAAAATTCTATTTATCATTTTCCTTATTTTGTTTTTTGTATCTCTTGTAATGCATTTTATAAGAAAATGATAAAAGTTTTGGGAATAGAATATTTTTTATCTATTAAACATCAATATAGATTGAACCTTATTTACTATCATATAATGAGGAGATTTTTCTATGCCATATAAAAACATCTCTAACTTGCCTGATTCTGTAAAACATGCTCTCCCAAAACATGCTCAGGAAATTTACGCCGCTGCCTTTAATCATGCTTGGGAAGAATATAAAAACTCTTCAAAAAGAGAGGGCCAAGAATCAAGGGAAGAAGCCGCCCATAAAGTTGCCTGGGCTGCTGTGAAGAAAAAGTATACCAAATCAGGTGAAACTTGGAAGGAAAAATAATCTCGGGCGTATAAGGATGCATTAATTCTTGCATCTCACCCTGAAGCCCTTTAGGTTAATTGAAAATTAGCCTCACCAAGTTGTCCTTCATGGATTATGAATCCTTTTTTAAACAAAAACTCCAAGACATAAAAATAGAAGGTCGATATCGGATCTTTGCTGATTTAGAACGCTGCGCAAAAGATTTTCCTTATGCCTTTTATAATAATGAAGGAAATTCTCGCCGTGTCGTTGTGTGGTGCTCCAACGATTATTTGGCCATGGGGCAACATGAAAAAGTCCTCAATGCAATGACTGAGGCTACACGTCGTGTGGGAGCAGGCGCTGGGGGTACACGCAACATTTCCGGGACAAGCCATTACCATGTCCTTTTGGAACGTGAGATTGCCGACCTTCATGATAAAGAAGCAGCTCTCATCTTCTCGTCGGGGTATGTCTCTAATGAAGCTTCTATAAGTACACTGGCCTCCCACTTGCCGGAGTGTGTGGTTTTTTCGGACGCTCATAACCATGCCTCTATTATTCAGGGCATACGCTATAGTGGCGCCCAGAAGGAAATTTTTCGCCATAATGATTCCTTACATCTCAGGGAACTCTTATCTCGCTATCCGAAAGAAAGACCTAAACTCATCGTTTTTGAATCCGTCTATTCTATGGATGGGGACATTGCTCCCATTGAAAGTTTTTGTGATTTGGCAGAAGAGTATAATGCCCTCACGTTTATTGATGAAGTTCATGCCGTTGGAATGTACGGCCATAAAGGCGGCGGTATTGCTCAAAAAGAAAAGCAAGCTCATCGACTGAGTATTATTGAAGGAACCTTAGGAAAGGCCTTCGGTGTCGTCGGAGGTTACATTGCCTCTACAACAGATTTGGTAGACTTTGTGAGAAGCTTTGCCTCTGGATTTATATTTACCACCTCCATGCCACCGGGAGTAGCCGCCGCAGCTCTTGCAAGCATTCAACATTTGAAAGTTAGTCAAACAGAGCGCCTCCAACACCAAGAAACCGTCTCAAAAGTCAAAAGGAGGCTTATACAAGCTGGAATTCCCTTTATTCCAACTCCCTCCCATATTATTCCCATTCTGGTCAGAAACGCCCGTCAGTGTCAGTTGGCTTCAGAAAGACTTTTGAAAGAACATAATATTTATGTTCAACCTATCAACTACCCGACGGTCCCGCGTGGAACAGAAAGGCTTCGAATTACGCCTTCTGCAGTCCATACAAATCAAATGATTGATGAATTGGTTGACGCGTTAAAAAGTGTGTGGGATGACCTTACTATTGAATATGCGGCTTAAGGTGTTATGACAGCTTCAAAGAAAATATGTTGGACCATCACAGATGAGTTTCCTGGAATGAAAAGCCAAGTGATAGGTCTTTCTGATGCCATTGGCATTGCCTCTGTACATAAGACGTGTAAACGGCGCTGGCCTTGGGGGTGGCTTAGCTTACCCTGGGGAAATCCCCTCACACAATTAACACCTAAAAGTGATCCCCTCACCCCCCCCTGGCCTGATCTCGTGATCACTTGCGGAAGAAGATCTGCGCCCTTAGCGCTGGCTATAAAAAAGCAAAGTAACGGTAAAACATTTTGCGTCCATATTCAAAATCCGATTCTAAATCTTGAGGCCTTTGATTTGATCGTGTCACCTGAACATGATCACCTTAAACGTCCCAATGTTATTTCCACAAAAGGAGCCATTCATAAGGTGACTCCACAAAAGATTGAAGAAGACATTAAAATCCATGCTTCTCTTTTTCAAAATCTTCCCCGTCCCTACAGCACGGTCCTTTTGGGAGGAAGTACAAATCGGTACAAAATGCCTCGCGAAGCGCTGGAGGATCTTATTCGTAATATTCTTCTCATCCGTAACAAAACCCAAGGTAGCGTTCTTGTCACCCCTTCATTTCGCACACCTTTTCGGGATCTTTTAACAAAATCCCTTAAAGATGAGCCCCATATTTTTCTTGCAGAGGTTGAAAAGCTAAATCCATATTTTGCCATGCTGGGAGTTGCCAATTTTCTTTTCGTTACAGATGATTCAGTTAACATGGTCTGCGAGGCCTGCGTTACGGGTAAGCCTGTTTATATCCTCCCCCTTCTCAATCATGGGAAAACAAAGCCAAAAAAATTCATTGAAGGACTTATCCAAGAAGGTACTGTTCGACTTTTTCAAGGATCCATTGACAGATGGTCTTATGCTCCCTTTAATGATACAGCAAAAGTTGCTGCAGTTGTTCGCAAGCAGATGGGACTCTAAGGAGAAAAAACGATGGTTTTAAAAATTAAAACATTTGCCAATCAAAAGCCTTGTTCCTTTTTTAAAGCGTTAGGACACCCAATGATTGCCCAGCGCTTAAAAGCCCTTAAAAATGCTCCGCTTCCGGCTATTTATGATCCTGAAGGACACTTGGAAGATTTCCTCGCGATGACAGGGCTCGAGACACCGATTCATATTTATGTTCAAGCCATAGAAGCTTTAGGGTCAAAAACGTCCTTAATTTCACAAATTCAACAGGATAAACCAAAGAAAATTCTTATTCTTTCCTTCGAGCCCGAGAAACATTTAGCCCAAATGGGCCACCTCATCCCCCTTTCTTGCGAAGTCGTGAGCCTTAAAGAATTGCGTCTCCCAGATGAGATGCTCACCAATCCAAATAATTATTTATCTGATTTAAATTTTTCCACAAATTTTGCCTTTTTCCGTGAAGAAGATGGCTGGCATACGCGAATCAAGAGCGCCAATTACTGGCCAAAATATGGATCGAAAGACGTCAAACTCTGGGCTATTCTCTTTGATGAACAGGGAAAAAAGCTTGCGGAATGGAATGAAGCCCTATCTCCATCAGTGCATTCTCTTGTCATTGACAGCCGGGATGTGAAAAAACGATTTAATTTGCCGGATTTTACCGGTCAGCTTTTTATCCATATCTCCGGCACCCATGGCCACAGCATCGTGAAATACGCTCTTGATACCTTTCATGACACAGGGATGCTCTCTGCAACCCATGATGCCAATGCTTGGCCCTCTGAATACTTTTCGGGGCTTCCAGCGCCTCGTGAGAGCGAGCGCGTCATTCTGTGGCTTCAAAACAGTCACTCCCTCCCTGTTCCAGCAAAAGGCGTCAGTTTAAACCCGATGGGAGACCCGAAAGCTATTTTCCTTGATCGAGACATTCCTCCTTTTGGAACATACGCTCTTGATATAGAAACGCTTTTCCCAACAGCTCGTTGGCCACAGCAAATCGAGCTTCATGCTGGTCACTATTTTGTTCGGCCACGTTATGAGGTCATTAATGAAAAAGGCTACCGCTGTATGGCTCACGTAAACGTCGAAAGAAATGATCTTAAACCAGACCTTAGACTCAAGGAATTAAAGAAGAGTCTCGGGAAGGGATTCATTTTACCAGCTCCCCTTTTTCCTACAGATCTTTATATGACCTCTGTTCTTCCTACCCCTATGAGCCGTGAATTGAAGTCTATGCCTGTCAAAGCCTTAGTGTTCGACAAAGAAGGAAATCATAAAGCAAGTTATGCCTTCGGCAATCTTCCGCGCCATCATCAGAAAGCACTTATTGTGAATGATCTTGTCCAACTTGGCCAGGATTATGGCCATGTTGAACTTGTTTATGACTTTGACGTAGGCGATGAGGCTGATGGGTGGCTCCATGCCATTTTCCGTTACCAGCATAAAACATTGGCAGCTCAGGCCGAGACAAGTTTTGGAAGTCATATTTTCAATACGGCGATAACCTACAAGAATGAGCCTCAATCCTATAAAGGCCCTCCCCCCGGCTTAACGGCGAGTCTTTTCCTCAGAGTTGATGATGACATCGAAACCTTTTGTCATCTGATTTATCCCACCTCAACCCCTTGGCATAACTCATCAGATACAAAGTTGATCCTTCACACAAAAAATGGTGAGCCGATTGCTGAAGCTTCTTTGAACATTCCCCAAAGTGGATCTCGTGTGTGGATTTACCAAGAAACATTCTCAAGCACAGACCGAGAAAAAGCTAGGGGTGGATACGTCATGATTCAGGACAAAACCTGCCGTCTTTTCGGTTATCATGGGCTGCGGAATGAGAACGGCGAATTTAGCTTGGATCACATGTTTGGGTTTTGATTTAGTCAGAGTCGCGTCATTCCGGGATTTAGAACCTCTTCCGAACCCGCAAAGCGGGGGGGAATAGACCCCGGATTTAATCCGGGGTTAATACCCGGAACCTAGCTGAATACTTAACTGGGTTCCGTGTACTAGGCCTCTCTATCACTCGCCCTAGTGGGCTAATAAAGAGAGTCTAAGTCCCGGAATGACGAGAGCTAGGGATGACGATCGCGGGGTGTTCGCATGAGATCACCATTTCACACAGGAACTAAATCTCTAATATCCTTCACCATCAGATTCGATCTCAAGCTCTACTTTCGCTGCGGATTCTTTACAATTTTCACAAGGAAACCCGGTAATCTCTTCACCTAAAGTTTGATTAAATTCAGTAATTTTTACTTTATGAAAAGCGAGTGTTGTGTGTAAAGCATCTAATTGAAGCTGTGCTTTTTCTTCCATGCTTGAGTTTTGATGAGCATGAAAAGTAAAAACAACAGGCTTATTTGCGCTAAAGCTCGAATATTCTTTTTTCCTCCCTTGTTTTAAAATAATTCATACCCCTCAAGAATCGATCATGTCAACTTTCAAAACAAAGATTAAATATTGCTGGATGGGTATAAAAAAAGCTTACCTTTTTTCAGGGTAAGCTTTCCAATAAATTGTATGTTTATTTTCAGAAAATCTCTGAGATTTCTTTAAACATTTTTATGAATCCATCAAGTCAGCCCCTAACTCTTTTTTTAGAACGTCCAACTCACCAATTTTCTCTAAATACATTAATATACCCGGTGCAGTCATTTGTCTAAGTTGATAATAATCCAAATTATTATCTTTGGCGGCTCGGAGCATCCTTCTAGCAACATCCTGGAGTCTTAACCGTGTGGATTCAGAAATTTTTGATGATTGCTTTGAAGATAAATCTTCCACAAGCGAAGAGGAATGAAAACGATCCAGAGCTAACTGAATAAACTCTTTTTGTCCCTCTTCACCTAGATTGATCCAATCTTGAGCATTTTTAATAAGCTCGCCCGATCTTAATTTAAAGTTGCGAACTATTATTGGTTTCATTCGATCATCACTGTCATTTCCTTTAGCTTTTAACGCCCGAGTTATTGTGCTTACGAAAGTGTCAAAAGAATAAATATCTGAAAAATTCTCTGCAATATACTCGGATAGCCGCGCACCAAATGTATTTTGTTCTCGGTCTTCGTTAAGGGGATTTTGGTTTCCTGACTTTGATGCAACGGTCCTATTTTGATCTTCTTGGTCTCGCGACTCCATACACATACCTTGGTTTGCGAACAAGGTTAAACCCGTAAATAATGATAATGTAAAAATTGTAAAATAGCATCTCATGAAATACCTCCTAAAACAAAAAATTAATATTTATATCATACATTAATGTGGAATGTGTTTATTTTCAAGACAAACATTCGAATTAAGATAAATGCGTTTTAATCACAGACGGTTGGGAAAGTGTCTTATGAACGGGACATTTTCTGCAATGCGAAAAAGTCCTTCTTTTTGTTCCGGTGTGAGGTCTCCTGTCACCGTAATATCTCGATTAATTAAATCCAGCCTGGCGTTTGTTTCAACACAGTTCACTAAACCCTCATTGTATATTTTCTCATGGGTTAAGGTCACTTCTATGTTCTTAAGGGGAATTTTTTTGTGCTCTGCATACATCCTTAGCGTTATGGATGTACAGCCCACAAACGCGCAAGGATTAGGTCATAGTGGCCTATGTTTTAGGCCAGAAAAATAGGTTTAGGATCAATAATTTTTGAGTTGCATTCCCAATAATTCATATTATGTTGAAAGATGTAAGTGCTATTTTATGTCAATTTAATTGATGTTTAGAGCGCCCAATAAAAAGAGTAGGGTTATTTTTTAAGGAGAAATATTATGAAAAGAAAATTGATGTCACTTTTGGTTGTGTCAACGGTTATCGGAATGACTACGCCAGTCTTTGCTGGTTTAGATGATGCTATCGAAGATGGAGTCTATAAAGGACCCCCAAAGATCGTCTTAAAAGCTGCTAATAGGGCTGTAAAGGAGGATAGACTCTCAAATCCAGACGGTGAGAAGATTTTTAATGCTGGGATGAAAGACAAGTATACCATAAAGGCATCGGCCACAGTCCTTGATAGATCTCGTTATGCACCTTATCCTGAACCAATTATAACCTTCAGCGAAATAACAGAGAATGATGATGGAGGTTGGAAGATAAAGGCATCCATTAAAGAAAGGTATGTTTCGCTTGAAGCGGACATGACCATTAGTGGACAAGTACTTTCGGACTTTGGAATAATATATCTTCGATATGAAAGGGGTGTGCTCGAACGCCGCAACCCTACAATGCCTTCTCATTATATACCTGGAAAACCAGAGTGGATGCAGTAAGAAATATTGTCGATTTCTTTCTAGTTCAACAAAGGTGAGGAAACTCTTCCTCACCTTTTTTAAATCTGTATTACTTAATCAGTCTTCAAACTCGTCTTAATAACAGAAGGCTGGGAAAGTGTCTTATGAACGGGACACTTTTCGGCGATGCGCAAAAGACCGTCTTTTTGCTCCGGCGTTAGGTCTCCTGTCAAAGTAATATCTCGATTAATTAAATCCAGCCTAGCATTTGTTTCAACACAATTCACCAAATCCTCATTGTAAATTTTTTCATGGTTTAAAGTCACTTTTATTCCTTTAAGGGGAATATTCTTATGTTCGGCGTACATCCTTAACGTTATGGATGTACACGCCCCCAAACTCGCAAGGATGAGATCATAAGGACCAGGTCCCCTATTATCGCCCCCTACGTCAACGGGTTCATCAACAAAGAATGTATGACCTGCAGCGTGAACAACTTGAGTAAATCTCCCCTCACCCATTTCAGTAACGGTCACGCCTTGTGGGTCATCTTCCCTTGTCGTTTCTTTTTTCTCAGACATATAACGATTCACCCAACTACATATAATGTCTGCCACATAATCGGCATCTTCAATCTTGGTTAACAAATGATCTGCTCCATAAAGGGAAATAAAATTTTTGGGATGGCGAGCTGCAGTGAAAATAAGCCGAGCATTTTCAATTTCAACCGTCTTGTCCTGGGGTGAGTGAAAAATAAGAAGGGCTGCAGTTATGTCTTTAAGGTAATCGAGGGATTTATGTTTTTCGAGATCATCAATAAATTGTTTTTGAATTTGAAATGTTCGCCCCGCTAGAACCACATTCGCGTATCCTTGAGAATTGATTTCTTCAATAGAACTATTCAAGACATGGCGAAGATGAATAGGATCACTGGGCGCGTTAATGGTCGCAAGGGCTTTAAGATCAGGAACGTTTTCCGCAGCCCTTAAGACAGCAGCCCCCCCTAAACTATGACCGATCAGGATTTGGGGGGTCTTATTTTGCGACCGCAAAAAATCGATAGCGGCTTTAATGTCTTCAATATTGGATGAAAAATTTGTATTACTGAACTCACCTTCACTGCTCCCGAGGCCTGTAAAATCAAACCGAAAAACACCGATTCCTTTTTCTGTGAGGGCAGCAGAAATGTGACTTGCAGCCAGGGTATTTGAAGAACAGGTAAAGCAATGGACAAGAAGAGCATACCCTTTAATTTCCCCATCAGGACTATCCAATCGAGCAGATAAAAGGTGTCCTTGGCTTCCCGGAAACGTTATTTTTTCAGTTTTAACTGCCATCTTTCACATAGCCTTTCGTTTTACCTAGTATCCCATGATGATACAGAAAAAGGGTAAACATTATCCTAAGGAAAATGAAAAGACTCCCGAATGATTAGAGTCGTTCGTTCCAAACTTAAATAGAGGAATGAGTCCATGAATTATTCCATATCCGAAGCATTTACATGACCCACCAATTCCATAAGGTACTCCATGTGATCGTGAGGTTGGGTTAGTTTATAAATATAGCTAAGCTCTCCTCCAGAATGACTGTCCGGGGTGAAATGGCTGAGTGAATGAGGATCCAAGGTGATTGTCTTTACGGTCCTTAAGTTTGCTATGTCGAAAGGATGATCTAATCTCCATGTCATTTGGCCACGCTGAATGGGAGGCGATGGTTGATGATTATGAAAACTATTCACAGCCGCCTGCGCTTCCTCCACGGTAAGAGTAGGCTCTAATCCTTGAATACTATGAAGAACCAATGTCAGAGTTGGGCCAGTTCCACTTTCACTGTTAGGCGTCCTCTTTAAGTTCACAGTATAATTACATGCTAATGCCGCATTTGCATTAGGCGAATGAGGACGTGAAATAGATTCAATATTCCTAATTCCTCCTGTTACAGCCGCTTGTCCTTGCCAATTGTATGTTTTGGCTCCTTTTGACACATTTATCTCAGCTTGCAACGGACCACCAAAAGAAATTAAATCGTTTGTTGTTACTGGTGGACAGGTGAGAGCCGCATAGCAAGTTGTGGACAAACCTAAGATGGCACTAACCAAGAGAGCAGGCGCTATATATTTATTCATGGATTTATTCCTTTTTTGAAAAGATTTTATATCTTTTATTCAATTTTTTTATCAAATAAAAAATAGTTCTTTCTTATGAATAACATATATAGGTAAAAAATCTCTTAATCATTCACTTGGGAAAAAATGATGGGGCAAGATTGCTTCACCCCACATACGTGGGGTTCGCAATGACGACAATGGGTTAATAACGTTCTGATCAGTGAATACTGATCACGACCGTCTACCCTTTCGATTGCCGCCTTAGGAACGCAGGAATTTCAATAGAGTCATCTTCAGCTTCTTGCAAAGGTTCAGATTTCGTTTGAACCATTGCTTGAGGATAGGATCTTTTCGGTGGTTCAGTTGCCCGAGGAGGTTGATTTTTTCGGCCAATAAGACGATCAAATAAACTGCTGAATGGGCGTGATTCCTCACTTTCAGAAGCTGGAGCGCCCGCCCCATATTGATAGGGATCTTCACCGAGCCTTTCCTCAGGATAGGAAGAATAAGACGGAGAAGGTTCAATTTGCTTTAATTTCATAACACGCTCTTCAACTTCATGCTCAGTCATGAAGACCTCTTGCTCAAGCTCATGCACAGGCTCAACCGTGCGATCTTCCTCAACTTGTAAGGATGCCGCTTGCATTTCTTTTTCAAGCTCGGAGATACGTGCCTTACTGAGAAGGCTTGCCGAATGGGAATCAATACCCGTTGCGACACATGACACACGAATCCGCCCCTCAAGGCTTTCATCAAAGGTTGATCCAAAGATGATATGAGCATCGGGATCGACCTCTTCTCGAATACGATTGGCAGCCTCATCAACCTCATAAAGGGTCATATCAAGACCACCTGTAATATTGATGAGAACAGCCTTAGCCCCACGCATTGAGACATCATCCAAAAGCGGACTTGAGATTGCTGCTTCAGCTGCTTCAATAGCCCTTCCTTCACCTTGCGCTTCACCCGTTCCCATCATTGCTTTGCCCATCATACTACCCATCACAGCGCGCACATCCGCAAAATCAAGATTGATAAGCCCCGGCTTCATCATCAAATCAGTTACACTTCGCACGCCTGAATAAAGAACGTCGTCTGCCATTTTAAAGGCATCTGCAAAGGTTGTCTTTTCATTAGCAACACGGAAAAGGTTTTGATTGGGAATAATGATAAGGGTATCTACATATTGCTGCAGCTCTTCAATCCCTTTGTCTGCTGTCCGCATACGGTTAGACCCTTCAAAATGGAAAGGTTTTGTGACAACGCCAATGGTAAGAATGCCTTTCTCACGTGCCGCTTTAGCAACAACGGGAGCGGCTCCTGTTCCTGTTCCTCCTCCCATACCGGCGGTGACAAACAGCATATTGCTCCCCTCAATATGCGTGAGAACTTCTTCAATACTTTCTTCTGCAGAAGCTCGGCCTACTTCTGGATGAGAACCTGCGCCAAGCCCTTGTGTGACTTGAAAACCGAGTTGAATCTTTGTTTCGGCTAAGGAAAGAGTAAGCGCTTGGGCATCAGTATTTGAAGCAAGGAATTTCACACCCTGCAAATCACCCCGGATCATATTATTGACCGCATTTCCTCCTGCTCCTCCTACCCCAATAACTGTTATACGGGGTTTGAGTTCCTTTTTCTCTTCATTTTGCAATAGGGTCATCGTCATCCATACCTCTCTATTATTGCTTTAATGTCCACATAATCACATAGTTGTCTTCAAAAAACCATCACCAAATTTGTCTTAAAAAAGAACCAATTTGCGCAATGACTTGCTTAGATTTTGTCTGCGGGAATGCGTGTAAATAAGCTAGGTGTTCTGCCTGGCCATAAGAGAGAAGTCCCGTACACGTTGAAAAAGATGGATCTTGCGATAGCTCAGAATAGCCTAAATGAATCGGTTTTCCGAGACGAATACTTTTCCCTAAAATCATGGAGGCAACTTCTCGGGCACCTGAAAGCTGACTGGCTCCTCCTGTAAGCACAACCCGTTGGCCAGTCAATGCATCTGCACCGACTTTCAAAAGACGATTTCGAACATATTCAAAGGTTTCTTCGATGCGCGGTTTAATAACCGAGACAAGAGCAGAACGGGGCATCTGATTTATTCCCTCCCCACGTTTCTCGCCAACCAACGGGATAACAATCATTTCTCGATCATCAGCCACCGAAGGTATAGCACTCCCATAGAGGGTCTTAAGACGCTCAGCATTCGTCATTGTTGTAGAAAATCCACGCGCAATATCCATTGTGACATGATTGCCCCCAATGGGAATACATTCCGCATGGCGCAGCTGACCTTCATGAAAAACGGCAAAAGATGTGGTACTCCCTCCCATATCAATGAGAACAACACCTAATTCCATTTCATCTTCCACAAGACACGCTAAACCAGATGCATAAGGTGCAGCCACAAGGTTTACAACCTCAAGATGGCTCCTCGCCACACAGGTGCTTAAATTATAAAGAGGGCTTGCTTTACTGAAGAGAGTGTAAAGTGAAACCCAAAGCCGATCCCCATACATTCCTCTTGGGTCTCTGATGCCTTTCGTACCATCCAAAACATAACCGGTAGGAACAGTATGAAGCACTTGAAAGACTGGATCCTCTTGAGTCGCTTTAGCTTGTAAAAGAACCCGCCGAACATCCGCATCATTAATAGGATGCCCGGAGACATTCATTTCTACAGCAAGGTTGACTGATTTAAAATGTATTCCATTAACACTCACTATAACGTCCCGAATCGTAACACCGGCCATTTTTTCAGCCGTATGAACTGCATTTACAATAGAGGTGACAGCCTCCTCCATATCTATGACGACACCCGATTTTACACCACTGGAGAGTTGCTGCCCAACACCTAAAATTTCAAAATTATCCTTCCCTTGAACCATGGCAATAGCACAACAAACTTTTGATGAACCCACATCTAATGCAGCAATCAACCCTTTTCGCATCCGTGAATGATGTCGATCCCAATTCCACATGCTTCTTATTGACTCCTCTTAAGCATCTTGTCCCGTATTATTTTTTCTTTGAGCAGCTTCTGGTAGTAAGCGCAAGATCAACTGATCTGGCAACCGCAGATCTATCGTTACAATTTCCTGTTCCATCACATGATAGTGTTTTTCAAGATTCAGGAGAAATTTCAAAGCACGCTCTGCTTCTTTTTCAGGGAGCTTAACGTCTATTTTGCCATCAAGTCTTATATCCCAACGGGTAGATCTTAAATGAGTTGCTGCTGTCACGTGGTATTTTATTTCAGGAAACTTTTCAAGAAGTGCTATAAGTTTTCCCAAATGACGAGGTGCCTGATCACCCGCCACAAGCAATAATCCTTTGTATTTATGAACCTCTTTCGTTTCCACAAGTTCCCCATCCTGATCCACAAGATAGGTTTTTGCGTGATCTTGCCAGATAGCCACAGGCTTTTTTTCTGAAATCCGAATATAAAGTGTATCAGGAAACCGCCTCTCTACACATACCGCATTCACCCACGAAATTTCTTCGAGCTTAGCTTTGGCTTCGGAAAGATTGATAGAGAGAAGAGGTGTGCCACGTTCAAATCCTAATTTCTTTAAAATTTGTGATTTATCCGTGCGGATTCGACCTTCAACAATTACATCCTCAAGTCTCAAGCCAAGATAGGCCGTGGATCTCTCAAGGCCATTTAAAACTTGTGACATTAGGGTTGAAATATGAAAGTAACTCCAAAGGGCAATAACACAGAGGCCCATCCCTATAACGACCGACGTTAAACGTCGAACACCTAATACCTGAAAAGATGTTCGTTGAGCTTTTTGGCGTTTTGAAGTGGTGCGTCTATAAGACTTCACCGCCGGCATGAAGCATCCTCCACCATCCATTGAACAAGTTGAGCATAAGTCATCCCCTCATGAGCTACAATCTCAGGGACCAAAGACAAGGGAGTTAAACCTGGTTGAGGGTTCGTTTCAAGGTAGTATAATGTACCAGGCTCACCATGCGTATCATCATATCGAAAATCTGATCGCGAAACACCGCGACATTCAAGACCTTTATGGGCCTTTTCTGCCCATTCAAGGACCTGAGCATAAACTTCAGGATGAATGGGAGCCGGCATCAAATGGATAGCTTTGCCATCCGTATATTTAGCTTCATAGTCATAAAAAGTTCCATGAGGGCGTATTTCTATGGCCCCAATAGCTTTACCCCCAAGGACTGCGACCTGAATCTCACGACCAGGAATATATTTTTCCACCAAAACCTCTTCCTCAAAGGGCCATTCTTGCGGATTGGGAAGGGGTGTTGTCTCGTCCAAAATAATATGAACCCCTAAGCTTGATCCTTCTCCAATAGGTTTGATAACAAAAGGCGGTTTCATGATGTGCCCAGCACATACATCTACAAGTTGAGCAACTTGACCTTCGGGAATGCGAATGCCTTTAACCTGACAAATATTCCGAGCAACGATTTTATTCATAGAAAGGGCAGAACCTAAAACTCCCGAATGGGAATAAGGAATATCCATCATTTCCAAAAGACCCTGGATACATCCGTCCTCCCCCCATCTTCCATGGAGGATATTTAAAACGACATCCGGCTTATGGATTTCTAAATTCTGGACGAGCTTTTCCATATTTCGCGTCACATCAATAGGGATAGCCTCATGTCCCAATTCTTGAAGCGCCATTAAGACGCCTTGCGCACTCGAGAGAGAAACCTCTCTCTCTCCTGAAAAACCACCCATTAAAACAGCAACTCTTTTTTTCATGCGGCCTTTTCTCCTATTTGAGAACCATCTTTAATACCTATTCTTTCAATCTCCCACCGTAGATCTACACCTGTTACCTCCAGAACACGCTGTCTTACCTCTTCTCCTAACGCTTCGAGATCAGCAGCTGTTGCCCCTCCTGTATTTAACATAAAGTTGCAATGCAGATCAGACATCATGGCCCCTCCCTTCTTAAGGCCACGGCAACCTGCTTTTTCAATCAACTCCCAGGCTTTAGCCCCCTCGGGATTTGCAAAAGTACTCCCTCCAGTTTGAGATTTAACAGGTTGTGTTCGCTCCCGTTCTTTCAAAAATGTGGAGATTTTCTGTTCAATCTCTTGAGTATTTCCCACATTTCCCTTGAAAGAGGCCCCAATAAAAATCCAATCTTTCGGAAGGTCGCAATGACGATAGGTCAACCCTAGATCTTGAGGTGTCAAACGATGAATTGATCCTGTGGGGTCAACAACAATTGCATTAAGCAAAATGTGAGCTATCTCCGATCCATAAGCTCCTGCATTCATGCGAAGAGCTCCCCCAATGGTTCCAGGAATACCACATAAGAACTCAAACCCCGAAATTCCTGCTTCACAAGACAGAGCTGCAACGTTCCGATCTAAAACGGCGGCTCCAACATCAATTGTTGTTTCATTCACATACATATTAGTAAAGCCTTGACCTAAACGTATAACAACTCCTTCCACGCCTCCATCCCGCACTAAAAGATTTGAACCAACGCCTATAACATGCACAGGTAGATTCACGGGTCGATTTTGAAGAAAAAAACACAAATCTTGAACATCTGCGGGTTTGAAGGTAACTTGGGCAGGCCCCCCTACACGAAACCAGGTTGAAGACGCCAAGGTAACATCAAAAAGATAGCGTCCTCTTACCTTTGGGAGAAACATTTCTAGGTTTTCGGATGTCGGCTTCATTTTTCCCCCCTCAAACACATGTCTGCGAATAAGATTTATTTAATTGCATCGGTAAAGCGCGCGCAAGAGAAGAAATGGATCCTGCCCCTAAACAAATGACCATGTCCCCCGTCTGCGCAAGGCCTTGAATGAGCTGAGGCAATTCTTCTGGCCCACCACAGCAATAAACCTCACCTTTCATTGCCTTCACCAGATCCTCATGGTTGGCTCCTTCGTGAGATATTTCACGCGCAGCATAAACAGGCAAAACGATTGTAAGGTCTGCCTCTTCACAACAAGTCACAAAATCTTGAAAATGATTCGTAAGGCGACTATACCTGTGCGGTTCTAGGACCGCGATAACGCGACCCTCTGTGGCACTTTTCGCAGCTGTTAGGGTTGCACGAATCTCAACGGGATGATGGGCATAGTCATCAATAATCGTCACCCCTTGCCAATCTCCCACACGAGTGAAACGTCGCTGAATCCCTTCAAAAGACTCAAAAGCTTCTCTTAGGACATCTATCTCAAGCCCACATTCAAACGCAGTTGCTGCCACCCCAAGAGCATTAAGAACGTTATGATGGCCATAAAGAGGAAGGAACATTGCAAAGCATTGATTTTGAATGACAAGATCAAAAATGGCTCCTCTTTGGGTCATCTGCGTATTTTCCGCCCGAACATCGGCTTCTGGATGTAAGCCATACGTTAAGCATCGCTGTTCAGATTTAATTCTTTGCCAGAGAGTATAGACCTGGGGATGGTCAATTCCCAAAATGGCAACTCC
This sequence comes from Alphaproteobacteria bacterium 41-28, assembly GCA_001897795.1. Classification (GTDB taxonomy): domain Bacteria; phylum Pseudomonadota; class Alphaproteobacteria; order UBA9655; family UBA9655; genus UBA9655. The sequence goes on from MKUL01000042.1 coordinate 60,796, forward strand.
TCCGGGATGAAGTTCCGTCGTAAACGTTTCAAAGGCATCATAAAGCCGATCTGAACTTCCATAATAATCCATATGTTCGAGATCCATATTGGTTACAACAGCGATCTTCCTGGGAAGCTTTAAAAAACTTCCATCTGATTCATCCGCTTCTGCCACACACAATTGTCCCTGCCCAGCCTTAACGTTAGAGCCCCAGGCATTCATTACACCCCCATTGATGATGGTAGGATCAAGACCAGCTTTTTCGAGTACCCATCCTAATAAAGCTGTTGTGGTTGTCTTTCCATGTGTTCCTGAAATTGTGATTCCTTGGAACTGTTCCATTAAAAGAGCCAACATCTCGGCACGATGAAGAATGGGAAGCCCACGGAAACGCGCTTCTTTCAGTTCAGAATTATTTTCTTTGATATCCGTTGTTATAACAACAATGTCCTTTCCTTCGAGAATCGAAGGATCATGGCCTAAGGCAACATGAATACCTTCTTTTTGAAGCCGTTCTATATTTCCGTTTAAAGACAAATCACTGCCACTAATCTTATGGCCTTGTTGAGCTAAAAGCTGAGCAATCCCGCTCATACCAATACCCCCCACGCCAATAAAGTGAATGTGCTTACCATCAAGATCTTTAAGATTCATATAATTTTCTTTCTTAAACAGCGATCAGTTTTACAAGGTGAGCTAATCTTAACGATGCATCTGGAACCGCAATAGCCTGTATATTGGCTGCTGCTTGCATTAATTTCCAGGGAGATGTCATTAATTCTGACAAATAAATTGCTAACGCATTAGAAGTAAACTCTTTTTCTCGCATCACCCAACCTCCTTGAACGTTAACGACTTGCTGTGCATTGTAGAATTGGTGATCATCCATCGCATAAGGATAGGGAATAAAAAGAGAGGGTCTTCCCACGAGCGCCGCTTCAACAACACTCGAAGCCCCTGCCCGAGAAATAACGAGGTGAGCCCTTTTATACCTCTCTCCCATATGATCTAAAAAAGAAGCAAGTTCAACATTGGCTGCCGTTTTTTCATAAAGGGTTTCCGTCATTTCTATATATTCTGATCGACATTGCTGACTAATATGAAGACGCTTTTGAAGAATAGGGTCTAAAAGAGACACAGCCTTAGGAATGACTTCTCCAAAAATCTTAGCTCCCTGGCTCCCCCCCGTAACGAGAATATGAAAAGGTTCATTTTTCTCAGATGAAGTATAGGGTTCAGTTTTAATATCAGGACGGACAGGCAAGCCCGTAAAACTCACTTTATTCTGGCAAGATGTTGGAATATTTTCCACGTGGGGGAAAGAAGTGGCAATCCGCGTGACAAAGGGCGCTAAAAAATGATTCACCCTGCCAAAATAAGCATCGGCCTGGTGAACAATTGTGGGGAAACGGAGCGTAGCAGCGGCCATCATGGTAGGAAAGGAAGCATATCCCCCAAACCCTATAACGGCACGAGGTTTTAAACGTCGTAAATGATAGAGAGCAGCGCCCACCCCTCCTATGAGCTTTATCCCTCCTTTTATTTTTTGTCCCATTGATCCTTTAAAGTGGGACGCAGGAATTTTGACTTTTAAAAAGGAAACGTCATTATATAGATGCCCTCGACTATCACTGAATATAAACACTTCATATCCCTGGGCGACCAACTCACGTCCCAGAGCTTGAGCAGGAAAAACATGGCCACCCGTTCCACCGGTAGCCAATACAATGCGTTTGACGAACTCACTCATGATTCCCAATCCTTCTGCGCGTGAGACCTAAAACGAATCCCATCCCAATGGCTTGAGCTAACATGGAGGATCCCCCATAACTAATGAAGGGTAGCGTCATTCCTTTCGTGGGCATCAGACTGAGAGCGGAGGCCATATTGATAACAGCTTGCAATCCAAATTGGACAACAAGGCCTGTGACGGCAAGAACTACAAATATGTTGTTTTCATCAAAAAGACGACAAAAGGTACGCAAAAGAATAAAGGCAAAGATACATACCAATACGAGGCACAAGATCATTCCAAATTCTTCCCCAGCAACTGCAAAAATAAAATCAGCGTGCGCATCGGGGAGATATTTTTTGACTGTCCCCTCCCCCGGCCCTTGACCCAAAAATCCCCCATTCATGAACGCTTCTAAAGACTGATTGACTTGATATCGATCGCCAAACTTATCTCCACAATCTGGATTTAAGAAATGATCAACGCGACGCGTCACGTGAGGGAATAAGAAGTATGCTGCAAAAAGACCTCCAATTCCACATCCTCCAACTGGTAAAATCCAATACAGTGGAAGACCTGCCAGAAAAAACTGAGAAAACCACATGGCTGTAATTAATACTGTCATCCCTAAATCGGGTTGAAATAGTAAGAATGTAATGACAATAAGATAAAGGCAAATAGAACTCAAATTCCCTGGAAAAGAAGGTTCGGTTTGCTGTTTGGAAAACAGCCACGCACACACTATCGCAAAGGATGGCTTCACAAATTCAGAAGGCTGTATGGAAATGCCGCCTAGTTCAAACCAACGCGTTGCTCCTTTAATTTCAGTACCCATAAAGAGAGTAAGAAAAAGCCCCACCAGGCTAACCCCAAATATCCCAAGTGCAAACCACTTAATATCTTGGAGTGAAAGGAGAGAGAGCCCCATTAATAGAATAAGGGTCGGAATTAAAAAAATAATATGCTTTTTGATAAAATGAAATGAACTCCAATGATGTTGGTCGGCCACAGCTGGACTTGCTGCCATAATGAGAAGAACACCAAAAAGAATGAGAAGCATTAAAGCTGCTAGTACCCAACGATCAACTGTCCACCACCATTGTCCGATCAAGCTTGTATTTGTGCGAGCTAATGAGAGCATGCAATCGCCTCTTGGGCATACTGGCAAAAAGCTTCGCCTCTCTCCTCGAAATCGGCGAATTGATCAAAACTTGCGCAAGCCGGAGAAAGAAGCACCACTGCATCTTGCTTTTGATCAGCGAACGCTAATTTTGCTGCCTTTTCTGTTGCTTCCTTGAGTGTTTCACATATTGTACAAGGAACTTCCCCATCTAAAGTAAGTAAAAAGCTAGACGCTGCTTCTCCATATAAAAAGGCATGCTCAATAGCCGAAAAATAAGGTTTGAGACTTGTTATACCCCCTTCTTTTGGCCGCCCTCCTAGAAGACAATAAAGAGTGGAATCTTGATAACATGCGAACGCTTTTGCAGTAGCCTCCGCATTCGTGGCCTTACTATCATTAACGAACGTTACATTTTTATAACGAGCTACCTCTTGTTGGCGATGAGGAAGTCCTGGAAAAGAAGCAATCCCTTGAGAAATGGTTTCTGCTTCAAGCCCCATGGACCGAAGAGCTGCGTATGCTGCCGCCACATTCTGCCAATTATGTTGCCCTTTTAACCGGGCAAAATTTTTCAAATTTAAAACAGGACTGGATTTTTCATAAAGAATCCCTTCTCTTACATAGATACCTTCACTAAGCACCTTGCATGTAGAAATAGGGAGAAGCTTCACTTTTTCTGATGCCTTCAAAGCTTCATAGATCGTCAAGCAAGGAAGATCATCAACACTGATGATCAAGATATCTTGAGACGTTGCATTTCTATAAATGAGCTTTTTTGCCGCAATATATCCATCCATACCTCCGTGTCGTTCCAAATGATCAGGGGTGATGTTCAACAAAATCCCAACATCAAAATGGAGATTTGGAGAGATCTCCAACTGATAGGAAGACACCTCTAATACATAAGTCTCCTTCTCTTTTAATGGATTCAACTCCATCACTGGAATTCCAAGATTTCCACCCATTTCGACGGAGGCCCCGCTTTCTTTAAGGATATGACCAATCAAAGTAGTTGTGGTTGATTTCCCGTTCGTGCCGGTAATACCTATATAACGAGCCTGAGGTTGACTTTGACATAAAATTTCCATGTCACTCAAGGGACGCAACCCTGCAATTTGTGCAAGCGCTACTACAGGATGAGGGGCCGGATAATGATGAGGAATGCCAGGACTTAAGATCAGATGATGGATGTCTCCCCATTCAAGGGAATGAAGATTCGTGAGCGGAATTCCCTGATTTCGCGCTGCCTCTCGCGCTCCTTCTTGATCGTCCCAAGCTAAAACATGAGCCCCTGCTTTAAGCAAACTCTGGGCTACAGATCTCCCGGACCGCCCAAGTCCTAAAACAGCAACTTTTTTATCTTTATAATGGGTAGGAATGATCATCTTGTTAACGAAGCTTAAGGGTTGAAAGACCAACTAACGCTAACACAATTGCAATAATCCAAAAACGGAAAACAATTGTTGGCTCCGACCATCCTTTTTTCTCAAAGTGATGGTGGATAGGAGCCATCAGAAAAATCCGCTGTCCTCCAGAGAGTTTAAAATAGCCGACTTGGAGGATAACGGAAATGGCCTCCATCACGAAAAGCCCCCCAACGATAGCTAAGACGAATTCATGCTTCGTGATAACAGCTACCATCCCCAGGGCACCTCCTGCAGCAAGTGATCCTGTATCTCCCATCCAGACCTTGGCCGGTGGAGCATTATACCATAAAAAACCAAGACCTGCTCCAATCAATGCCCCCCCAAAAATTGCGAGTTCTCCTGTACCCGGAACAAAAGCAATTTGAAGGTAATTGGCAAAGACGTGGTTACCCACAAGGTAAGAAATCAAAACAAAACAGGTTGCTACAATCATGACAGGCCCAATAGCAAGACCATCAAGACCATCGGTCAGATTGACAGCATTTGAGGACCCAACCACAACAATAATCCCAAAGGGAACGTAAAACCATCCTAAATTAATGAGGATATTCTTAAAAAAAGGAATAGACGTACTTGTTGCAAGTGCGGGATTCCCAAGTTCCATCACCGCGTAAGTTGCAAGAGCACTCATTGCGATCTGAAAAAAAAGTTTTTTCTTTGCTGAAAGCCCTTTCGTATTACGTTTCGTGAGCTTTAAGTAGTCATCAAGGGCTCCTACACATCCAAAACCAAGAGTGAGCAGCAAAACAATCCACACGTACCCATTCGTTAAATTAGCCCACAAAAGAGTACTCAGGGTCAAAGCGAATAGAATGAGACTCCCTCCCATCGTAGGAGTCCCTTGTTTTGTCAAAAGATGAGAAGTAGGCCCATCATCTCGGATGGGTTGTCCCCGACGCTGATGACTTTTAAGCCACCTTATGAGCATGGGGCCACACAAAAAACTGATCAGAAGACTTGTTAAGAGAGCACCAGCTGTTCGAAAAGTGATGTATCTAAAAAGGTTAAAGAGAACATTTTCTTGACCCCAAAGTGTATATAGATAATAAAACATGGTTCAGCTCACTCTCTTTATGGGATTTTCTTGAAGAGCCAGAAGGGCCTCGACAATAGGCTTTATCCGCGTACCTAAGGATGCTTTGACACTGATAATATCCCCAGGTTCAATGGTTTCTAAGACAAAAGGGATCAACTCTAACGACGTTGGCGCATATGCTCCCCTCATAGCAATTGGAAGGCGCTCATATAAATGAGCCATATAGGGGCCACAGCAAAATACGAGATCAATTTTGTTTTCTAGAAGAGGTTCAAGCAATTCTTCATGACGCACACGTGCAATGTCTCCCATCTCCCGCATGTCCCCAAGAACAGCTATTTTTCGCCCTTTTTTATTCTGCCCTAATACAGCAAGGGCTGCTCGCATCGAAGTAGGATTAGCATTATAACTTTCATCAATAACCGTAAAATCTCCCTTATAGCACTTTCCTCGTCCTGAAGGGGCTTCTACCGTTGTTAGGCTTTGAGCTGCCTTCTTTACATCAGCTCCAGCTAGAGAGACCGCCCCTAAGACAGCAAGACTATTCAGGACCCAATGAATCCCTGGAACCGAAAGGGTATAGGAAATTTGTTCTCCTTTGATCTCTGCTATCACTCTACTTTTTTCTGCGTCTCCGTCCCATGAGAGAAGACGAAAATCGGCTTTCTCAGATTTACCAAAAGAAAAGATTTTTAACCCGTGTCCTTTGGCCAGCTCGGATAATAGATCGAAATGAGCATTATCTAGATTCAAAAGAACCAATCCTCCTTTTGTCATCCCTTCAAATATCTCTGCCTTAGCCCGAGCGATGTCTTCCACAGAGTTGAAAAATTCAATATGGCATTCAATGACAGAGGTAATAATCGCAATATGAGGCTTGATCATTTGCGTAAGGGGACGAATTTCACCCGGGTGATTCATCCCCACTTCAAAAATACCAAATTGGGTTTCTTGAGGCATACGCGCGAGGGTTAGTGGAACTCCCCAAAGGTTGTTATAACTTGCAACACTTCCATGGGTTGGTCCCTGATCTTTAAAAACCCACTTGAGCATCTCCTTCGTACCGGTTTTTCCGACACTTCCTGTAACGGCTATACGTTTAGCCGAGCATCGCTCTCGCGCAGCATTGCCAAGCTTTTCTAAGGCTTGAAGCGTATCTGCAACTCGCAAAAGGGGTAGAGGAACCTCGACCATCTCGGAAATAAGGGCCGCAGCGGCTCCCTTTGTTACTGCGTCTTGAAGAAAGGCATGCCCATCCCCACTCTCCCCCTTAAGAGCTACAAAAAGGTCGCCTTTTTCAATCGTCCGGGTATCAATAGAAATACCTGAGCATACCCATGGTTCAGAAGAAGTACCTTCAGTTACCTCATCTACCTTACTCGAGTCCCAAAGATCTGTCATATTCTCACGCATTTTTGAACTTCTTCCACATCATTAAAGGGCAAAACTTGATCTCCCACCAATTGATAAGTTTCATGGCCTTTACCTGCAATCAATATCACATCTCCGGGCTGTCTTTCTTCGATAGCCTTCGCAATGGCTTCATGTCTAGATGGAATCTCGCTTGCTCCTGGACACTTTGCAAGAATTTGTTTCCGAATGTCAGCAGGATTTTCAAATCGGGGATTATCATCGGTAATAATAACTTTATCAGCGAGCTTGGCTGCAACTTCCCCCATCATAGGCCTTTTAGAAGCATCACGATTGCCTCCACAACCAAATACAACACAAAGTTTACCTTTTGTGTGATGTCGCAAGGTCTTAAGCGCCAGGGAAAGGGCATCAGGCTTATGGGAGTAATCCACGTAAATGCCTGGCGCTGCTTGCTCGAGACGACCAGGAACCCCTTTTAAATTCACACACGCATCAATAGCTCGTGTGACACCTCCTCCACAGGCAATCACAGCTCCTAAGGCTGCCATCACATTATACACTTGGAATTGGCCCACAAATGGCAAAGTAAAGTTATAGGACTTCCCCTCTATACTCAAAAAAACGTCCTGACACCCATCTTTTGGAATATCTGAGATAAGTCGAATCATCTCTCCGGCTTTACCAAAGGTGATTGTTTTTAGACGACGTTTTTGACAGAGAGCGAGGAGCTGTTCATATTCAGCAATATCCGTGTTTAAAATGGCGAATGACTCATGGATCATGATTTCCTGAAAGAGGCGTACTTTTGCCTCAAAATATGCATCTAATGTATGATGATAGTCCAAGTGCTCACTGGAAAAATTAGTAAAAATGGCGGCTTTAAGACGCACAGAGTCCAAGCGATGCTGGTGAAGACCATGGCTTGAGGCCTCAAAAGCCAAATGGTTAATCTGTTGTTCTTTTAGATTCTGAAGAATTTGATGAAGCCTTACGGGATTTGGAGTATTTATTCCTTCTGTCCCCGTTGGAGGAGGTAATGGCCTTCCTTCCACAATGAGACCCAACGTTCCTAAACTTGCAGCAGGAAATCCTAAATGATGCCAAATCTGACGTATAAAGGAAACAACCAATGTCTTTCCACTCGTCCCCGTCACAGCAACAATATTGTCCGGCTGGAGAGGATAAAAAATGGAGGCAAGAAGGCTTGCTGCTTTACGAACATCAGGTGTACCAAAAAAAGAAACTGCAGGGTACTGCTCTTTAAAGTGGGACGCTATTTTTTCACCAACCCCAAGTGGCGCTACAATGCCCACCGCTCCCCGCCGTAAAGCTTCATCAATAAATGCTGTGCCATCATGTTGACTGCCTGGAATGGCTATAAAAAGGGCCCCTCTTTCAACAGTCTGCGAATTGATAGAAAGGGATGTCGGATTGTGAACTTCACTCTCTAAAGGAATCAAAATTCCTTCTTTGATAAGGGCGGTAAGGTCCACGAATTAATGTCCTCTCATTTGTAAGGCTCTCGCATGAATTAACAGGGGATTGTCATTCGATGCTACTCTTCCTTCACTTGTGGGTGTTACTTGAAGAAGGGGAGCACTTCGCCTGATAACGTTACCTGCAATAGGAGCCGCATTCCACCCCGCCGCATTAAATCCGTATGTTTCTTTAATGGCTTGAGGACGATCTACCATGATGAGGACGACGTATTGAGGACGACTCATGGGAAAGACACCTACAAATGAGGTCATATTGCTCCCCTCTTGATAAGATCGACCCGAAATCTGATTAGCTGTTCCCGTCTTTCCACCAACTTCATACCCTTTTACTTGAGCCTTTTTACTTCTGCCTTGGGCAACTACCATATACATCAATTTGCACATAATTTCCGAGGTTTTCTCAGAAAGAACACGAATTCCTTTATTAACATTAGAACCGCTTACCCTAATAAGAGTAGGTGGTTGCATGACTCCTTTATTTACAACACCTGCGACCGCTGTGACAAGCTGCAAAGGACTAATAGAAATTCCATAGCCGTAAGACGCTGTAATTGTTGTCGCTTGACTCCATTCTTTCGGGTAAAGGGGGGAACCAATCTCAGAAATTTCTAAAGATGCGGGTTGAAAAAAGCCAAGTTTTTGAAAAAATGCCTTCTGAAGGGAGGGGCCCATTTGCATTGCCATTTTTCCTGCTCCTATGTTGGAAGATTCAGTAAAAACCTCCGCGACAGTTAAAGGATAATGAGCTGGGTGAAAATCTTTAACTTTAAAACGCCCGATCCGTAAGGGAGCAGACACATCAAATTTTGTACAAAGGGCCCCCATCCCACTTTCCAAATAAAGGGCAGTATTAAAGATCTTAAAACTTGATCCCATTTCATAAGTCCCTAAAGTAATTCGGTTAAAAAGAGCTTCCTTTTGAGACCCCATCTTCCCAACCTGATTTGGATCAAAATCAGGCAGAGAAACCATAGCAATTACCTCTCCCGTCCGCACATCCATAACAATCCCAGCCCCTCCTTGGGCCTTGAATTTTGCTATGCCAGCCAAAAGTTCGTCTCTTAAGACGTGCTGAACACGAATATCTAAACTCAATTGCAAAGGATCTTTTTTTGATAAAAGGAAGTCATTGAATTTCCTTTCAACCCCTCCTAACCCTTGATTGTCAATATTTGTATACCCCAACACATGAGCAAAAAGTTCCCCATGGGGAAAGACGCGACGTTCATCCTGTTTGAAATAAATCCCCGGTATACCAAGACGAATGATCTCGGCTTGCTTTTGGGGTGTAAGATGGCGAGCAATCCACACAAACCCTTTACCAGACTTAAGACGTTGAAAAGTTTCCTTATAATTAAGTTCAGGTAAAACCTGCATAAGTTTTTCCGCTGCTTCTTTGGCATCTAAGACAACTCGCGCATTGGCATAGAGAGAGAATGTACTTAGGCTTGTTGCTAAAAGCTCTCCATTGCGATCTACAATATCTGTCCGGAAACACGTACCGTTGAAGGCCCTTACATGTGAGGAGTTTTCTTCACCACCTCCTCTGATAAGACTCACATCAACAAGACGGCCTGTTATAACTAAAAATGCAAGTAAAAAAGTAACACTTACAACTAAAAGGCGTGTCTTTGCCATATCAAGTGCTTGGCGAAGCGACTTCGCATCATGCCATCGCGTTGTCTCATGAAATCCTTGAGGAACATAAAGCTTACAGTGACTCATTCTTCCCCTTTCACAGAAGCAAGATGGGCTTGAGGGACGTCCATAAACTTGTCTTCCCCTTTAAAATCACAGCTTATTGCCATAATTTGATCCGTCTTCATAGCCTTAATGTCCAAAAATTTTTCTGCTAATTTTTGCAAACGCTGAGGTTCATTTAAATGACTCCATTCCGCTTTTAGAATATGGATCGTTTCCTTCTCTCGTTTGATCTGTTGAAGGGTCAATGCTAATTTTTGCTCAACCGCGACAACCTCATATTTTACTTTAAAGAGTATAAATCCCACGAAAAGGGCCAGGATGAAAGAAAAGAACGTTGAACGTTGCATTTAAGCACTTCCTCCCACACGTATTCCCCACCGCAACCTAGCCGAACGTGCACGTGGGTTAATTCTTAACTCTTCCTCTTGTGGTACTAAGGCTTTCTGGCTCTTAAGTTCGAATGTTACCCGAGGACGGGGAGCCTCAGGAAGATAACGAGAAGTGTGAGGCATGTTCCCACTTCTTTCTTTGAAAAAAGCTTTGGCAATTCGATCCTCAAGGGAATGAAAGCTTACAACAACAAGACGTCCTCCCTCTTTCAGAAGCTTCTCTGAAGCCTCAAGACCTTTTTCCAACTCTCCCAATTCATCGTTGACAAAGAGGCGTAGGGCTTGGAACGTTCTTGTTGCGGGATCAAATCCTGGTCTCTCAAATCCAACGATAGCTCTCACCAAATCTCCAAGTTGGGTTGTTGTTTCAAAGGGCTGTTCTTTCCTTTTTTCAATGATGGCATGAGCGACAGCACGCGAGCGACGTTCTTCCCCATACTCCCACAAAATACGCGCAATTTCTTTTTCATCAAAAGTATTCACAACCTCAGCAGCGCTTAACCCTTTTCTTTCCATACGCATATCAAGCGGACCAGTAGCTTTGAAAGAAAAGCCCCGTTCGGCTGTATCTAATTGAGGAGAAGAAACGCCAAGGTCAAAGACCACGCCGTCATAACTCATCGAAGGCACGAGTTGAAGCAATTGTCCAAACCTTCCTTCGACAAATGAAAAGCGATCCTGGTAACGATCTTTAAGGACCTGGGCACGCTCCCGAGCTTCAGGATCACGATCCAACGCAACCACAGAACAGTTTGCTTGTTCTAAAATAGCGCATGAATACCCTCCCCCTCCAAAAGTCGCATCAATATAGGTTTCTTGATTTCGAGGTGTGAGCGTTTTAAGGACTTCAGGCAGCATGACGGGGTTATGCATGGTCCGGCCTCAGCTTTAATGTCGCCTGTTTATCCTGTACGCGTTTGCGAGCCTCCTGTTGATAAGCTTCAAAAGCATCCGGATTCCAGATTTGAAAAGTAGCACCATGGCCCACATAAGCCACGTTATCTTGTATTTTAGCATGCTCTAATAAGGCTTGCGGCAATACGATACGTCCGTCTCCGTCAAAAGCGAGCATGTGAGAATCGGCAAAAATGGTAGCGGTCAAATCGTCCTGAGCGTCTGAAAAAAGATCCAACTGATCCACGCTATCACTGAGGCGTTGCATGCGATCTATTCCCATTCCTTCAATCGCAGGGAGTTTATAAGACCGAAAAGCAACAATTCCCTGAAAGGTCTGCCCTGAAAGCGCAAGACGAAAAGAAGCCGGAACGGAAACACGCCCTTTCTTATCAAGCTTATTAATAAATGTGGACAGAAATAATGCCATTCCCTGCTCTTTAAAATAATCATGACTCCCTTTTGGGAATCTTGTGTTCTTTAATGGTATAGCACGGGGAATTATGGGATTCAATGGGATAATCTGGGATGAAAATTAGCCACAAAGTTATCCACAGGCAAGTTGTGCATAATAAAATGAATTTTAATTTCAAACAAATTTTAATAGATTGATTTTAAAAGAATTAATGAAAGGGAAGGATTAAGGTTTAAAAATAAAAAATTTTTCGCGCAAAATTATCCACTGGGGTAAAACAACACAGCAATCGGGAAAAATTCGTAAATTTAAGTGTATCATATTACTTTACATATGTAAAGTTTTATGTTACATATTTAAAATGATAAAGAGTTTTCGTAACAAGGCTCTCAAAGACCTTTTTATAGAAGGAAAAAGCCATAAGCTTGATCAAAAGCTTATTGCACGGTGCCTTACGCGTCTTGACGTTCTTGATTACGCCGAGCGTCCTGAAGACTTAAACTTACCAGGCTTTAATTTTCATGGACTTCAGGGAAACCCGAAACGCTATACCATACACGTTAATGGAGCTTGGTGCATTACCTTTGAGTGGCGTGGAACTGATGCTTGGGCTTTGGACCTTGAGCAATATCATTAGGAGATCGTAAAATGACGACAAATGAATATCTTGTTACTGAGCGTCCTAGAAGGATACCCACTTATCCGGGGCTAATCCTCAAAGAGGACGTGCTCCCAAATTTAGGCCTATCTATTACGACAGCTGCCAAAGAGCTTGGAGTCTCTCGTCAAACACTTCATCGAATTTTAAAGGGTTCCCATCCCATAACTTCTTCCATGGCCTTACGTCTCGGGCGTTTTTGCGATACCGACCCTGCCCTATGGCTCAGACTTCAACAAGCCTTTGATCTTAAAAAAGCTGAAGTGGAGTTAGGAGACGAACTGAAAAAAATTCCCATCCATGTAAGCAGGGCCTCACGCTATTCAAAAGACGATTTTGATGGGTTTTCAATAGAACTTTCCAAGGAAGAAGATGGAGATTGGCTTGCGCTTTTCGAAGAGCTCCCTAATGTTTCGGCATTTGGAGAGTCTCCAGAGAGTGCCTTACATGAACTTCACGAAGCTTGGGAAGGTATAAAAGAAAGCTACTTAAAGCACAATGAACCCGTTCCTGTTGCTCCTTCTAAGAAAGACTATAGTGGGCAGTTTAATGTTCGCATTGACAAACGTATTCACCGCGCCCTTGCCATTGAAGCCGCACAAGCCGGAATCAGCCTCAATACTCTTGTGGCTCAAAAGTTAAGCCAATCGGTGAAAAGTCCGGGAAAATGAGATCAAGTCATATTTTTGTGCAAATTTAATTTCTGATGTTAAATTTACACAAATTTAGTTGTAAGTAAAAATAATAAAGGGCTACCCATTCGTAACCCATATAAGCTTTATAATACCTACACATACCATCTAATGATCTCTCTTCCTCAGTCTCAAAGACCTCGTAGTTTGACCCACAAATAATGATAAACTCTAAAGGTTTAAAGGTACATTGAGGAAGAGAGTACATTCCCTCTTACTTCAGGTGCGCTTGATTAAGCCCTTTCTCTTCCTCCCATTTTTCATGAATCTCTATAAGCTCTCTCAGGTCTGATCGAGCCAGTTCTAGCTCATACCAAGCCTTTCCCATAAGCTTATTTACGTTATTGATCTGAAAGATTACTAGTTGAGAAATGTGTTCAAGTTGCGCTAAATTAAAGTCAGCCATTGTGGCTCTCCTTTGCAGTCATAGTGGTCAGTGGAGCAAAAGCGTTCGTCCGTTTTTGTTCCACGCCCTCTCCCAACGAGAGGACATATTTAGTTTAATAAATTTTTTCTAAAAAACAAGATAAATTTGTAAAAAATTTAATCTAAATTGGTAGCAAAAAAATGCTTGCTTAACCTCAAAATCGCCACAAAGACAACAGAATAAAGAGCGGCAACAAAATCCCCATTGACCACCCCAAATACCCAAAAAAACTGGGCATTCGGATTTTGTGACTTTCAGCGATGGCTTTGACAATAAAATTGGGAGCGTTTCCAATATAGGTCAAAGCTCCCATGAATACCGCCCCTAATGATATGGCTTCCAACGTCCGAGCAAGAGTTGACATGAGAAAGGTGGCATCTCCTCCGGCCATATGAAAAAAGACAAGATAGGTTGGAGCATTATCCAAGATAGAGGAAAGCCCTCCTGACAGCCAAAAATACATCGCATTTTGCGGGTGATCATCGATGTCCACCATCGAAATCAAAGGAGCCATAGCTCCTTGAAGACCTGCATCAAGGATTGCAATCACAGGGATAACCGTCATGAAAATCCCAAAGAAGAGCTTTGCGACTTCTTTAAGAGGCTCCCAAGAAAAATGATTGGCTTTATGAATCTCATGCGGTGTGAACATCCACGAAACAATCGCTAAAAGCATAAGCCCCACATCCCGAATCACATTTTGAATATCGAGTGAAACTCCTGCAAAGTGTATTTGAAAACCGGACTTCCAAAGTCCACTTACTAAAACAAACCCTATTACTCCTAAAAAGAGAAAACCATTGAGCTCTCCCTTAATCTTTATGCGTGGCCAGGCGTTTCGAAGGGTGAGACCTTCCCTCATCATAAAGAACTTGTCCAAACCATAAAAAATCAGAAGAAGAGGAATGATCATTGCTATCATGGGTAAAATCAAATTTTTAAGGGGCCAAAAAAAGGTAACCCCATTTAAAAATCCAATAAAAAGGGGGGGGTCTCCAAGAGGCGTTAACGCTCCCCCAATGTTAGCGACAAGGAAGATAAAAAAAATCATATGGTGAACACGCATTTCGCGATCGCGATTGATGTGAAGGAGAGGTCGGATAAAAAGCATGGCAGCCCCTGTTGTTCCAATCCACCCTGCCAGAAACGTCCCAACAGCAAGAAGACCCGTGTTTAAAAGGGGTGTTGCATGGGATTCCATTTCAATACGAATCCCTCCTGCAATTGTATAAAGAGCTCCAATCATAATCACGAAAGGAAAGTAATGATGAAAAAAGGTTCCTAAAATGACGGTTTTCGAGAGAGACACCCCAAAAACACCGATAAGAGAAAAAATCGTGAGAAAGGACCACCCTAAAGCAACCTTTCCATAATGGGCTTCCCAAAAGTGAATTGCAAGAAGAGGCATGAGGGCCAACGATGCCAGCATTCCAACGAAGGGTAAAGCCCACCATAAGCTTAAGCTATGGCCAGGCAGCCCCGCTCCTCCTGCTAAGAGAGGAGAAGGGATAAGAAGGATTAGAATCAGGAACAGATATTTAAAACGCACCCCTTATCCTTTCATTTTTATTTAATTTATAAGGAAGAGGAGATGTTAGGGAAGAACTTTTTGGAGTTCTCTTTCCTCTTAAAGGTTTTAAGCCTAACGATACTGCTACTTTGTCAAAACAAAGAGGCCCTGATCAAAATCGACTTGGCTATAACCCCTTGCTCCATAATAACGTCTTGCTTTTCCTAACGCTTGGGCAACAAACTTATCTTTATAAGCTGGCTTTCTTCCTACCTTGATCCATTTTGCTCTGGATGCATTAGCATATCTCCCTGAATCAGACATACCTATTTCAGCAAGATCTCCAGGATTAGCAATAGGAACACCTACGAGGGCAAGTTGTGGCCATTCAAGTCCAAAGCCGGAGCGAAAGATCATTTTTCCACCTGGTTTGAGAACACGTGAGAGAAATTCAATTGTTTCATCTCGCAAACCTCTCTGATCATCGGCAACTATTTGATCAACGACTCCAGAAGGAAGATATCTCATCTGTCGTTCATTATTCATATCCAAAACAGCATCTGAATCAACTTCGCCCCAACATTGATCAATCATATAATATTCAGGCCCTTGGGTTGTTCCGTATGTTCCACCGTGATGACCTGTGTGTCCTGAACAGAAAACAATTCGGCGTACAGCATTATCTCGGGCGTAATCTGACCATGATCTTCGAACGACTCGGCTGCCTGGCGCAGGGGCTGTCCCTGGCATAGGATTTTCATCAACCGTCATACGTTCTAGGGCATTACGAATTCTCTGATCAAGTTGTTCATCGAAGGGCGCTGGTGCATTCACTTGAAAGAAGTTAGTTCTGATAAGTTCATCTTCAGCTTCTCTTTCTCGACGGAGTACTTCCTCCGGGCGAGCTCTTTCTTCTGCACGATGGGCCTGTTCTCGAGCATTTGCTTCCTGTCGCAAGCGAAGCGCTTCAGCTTGCTGCATTTGTAGGGCTCTAGTTTGTCTTCTTGCAACAACTTTTCTTGCTGCTGGCCGCCTCACAGATTTCTTCAATGCTCTTCGTTTCCGAACCGTTCTTACTGGTGATCGACCACGAACTTTTGTTAGGACTTGCCTAGATATCACCCTTCTTCTAGTTCCTGGTACTCTTTTTGCTATGGGGGCTCGTCGCTTTCGGATTATCCGGGTTTTAGGTCTTACAGCACGCTTTTTTGCGCGCGTTCTTGTCGTCACTGACTTACCTTTTACGGGATGTCGGGCTGCTTCTACAATCGTAGAAGTTAGAGCAAAAACAGATAAAATAGCCAACAGCTTTTTAAAAAATTTATTGTTTTTTATATTAAACCACATAGAATTCATTTCACTACCTTTTAAATAACATTTTTCCATTTTAAATATAATATTTATATTTTAAAATACAATTAATTTAATATTTTTATACTCCACTGCTATTAAAAATATTTTATCCAACCTCACAAGATTATAAAGTTGTAGATTTTGATTGTCCATTCAAATAATGTAGGCTTTTTTAGGAGATATCTAACTAAAGATAGATAAAAGAGGATTTAGGTAGGACTGAAGGACAGAATCATCTTGAAGATGGTGGGTAAGTT
>MKUL01000043.1:0-129999 GCA_001897795.1 Alphaproteobacteria bacterium 41-28
ACAATGCGGCTTCTTACGCTCAAATTTCTCTTTTGCCATCGTTTTTTCCTCTGTTCCTTACTCGTCGGTTTTTTCCTCTGATACTCATATGTCAAATTTTAAGCAACCGTAACTGCGAAGTAATAGTCATTAGCCCGCCTTCACCAGGGTTTCGGCGGGCAGCCTTCGCTGCCTCATCTTTCTTACTGACTTGCCAGCCGAAGCTGCAAAGCAGCGAAGGCTGGAGCGGGTGAAGGGAATCGAACCCTCATAGCCAGCTTGGAAGGCTGGAGCTCTACCATTGAGCTACACCCGCTCAAAAACCAAATCTTGTCCATCTCTCACACCTTAGCGACTTTAGCCGCAGCGGCGGATGGAGAGAGCAGGATTCAAACCCGAGTAGACGTTCGTCGGCAAATTTACAGTCTAAATCAAGCTATCTTTCCTATCCCATGCGATAGCCTCGTTATACATCTATTTCTCTTTTTTTCAAACAATTTTTGAGCATTCACATATTTAATTGACAAAAGCACAAAATTTATTCACCTTGCCCACACGAACTGAGTGTCATCAAGAAAATTTGATAGGAGAGTTTTCTTTTTTCGAACAAGAGGAATGTTTTGGCTAAAGTTAGGCACGCTAAAAAAATAGTTCTTCTCTAAGTTTTTTTGCTACATGACCAAATAGGATACTGATAATTTACTGTCGTAGAAGGAAAAAAAATATGCAATTAAAGACTAGATATCTATTTCTATCTTTTTTCTTTTTCTTTACAGTGGTCCAACCTGCCCATGCTTATTTGGACCCAGGTGCTGCGAGTATGGTATTGCAGGGCTTGATCGGTGGGGTAGCTGCTGCAGTAGGATTTCTTTCTCTATACTATAATAGGATAAAGAAATTTCTCTGTAACCTGCGCAAGCGAAAAGAGTAAGGAGAGCGGAAGAATTTGATTCATAATCAGGAAGCTGGTTCATTTCGTGATCCTGCAGGAAATGTTATAATTTCTAATAATCGAGTATTTCGCACGATTAATGAAATAGCGCGTGTAGATTACGAAACAATCCGAAACAAGGGAATTTTATCAAAGGCCATTCAGCAAGGATATCTAATCAGTTTCGAAGAATTAGATAAATCTGATTGGCCGATTGATACGACGGATCCTGCATATATTGTTGAGCACCCTCGAATTCCTTATATATCCTATCCTTACGAATGGTCGTTCAGTCAACTGAAGGCGGCTGCTTTGCATCATCTGGATTTCCAATTGGCATTGCTGGAAGATGATGTTGTTCTATCAGATGCAACCGCCTATAACATCCAATTTATTGGATCTAAACCTATATTTATTGATTTGCTCTCGCTCAGACCTTATAGGGAAGGTGAGTTTTGGGCTGGACATCGTCAGTTCTGTGAACAGTTTTTGAACCCACTACTGCTCCGTACCTTCAATGGAATCTGTCATAATGCTTGGTTCCGAGGGACATTGGAGGGAATATCGACTACAGATTTGGCTCGTTTGGTTCCACCCTCAAAAAAATTCTCCTGGAATGTATTGAGTCACGTTATTCTCCAGGCAAAACTGGAGCGTGGCGTTGTTAACAATCCAGACAAGCTGATTAAGATAGCGAAATCTCGTAGTCAATTATCAAAAACGGCTTACTATGGGCTCCTTTCCCAGATGAGAAAATGGATTTCCAAATTGACTCCAGTTGATAAGGGAAAAACAGTCTGGCGAGATTATGCAAAAACCCATACCTATACTTCTAAAGAAGCTGCCCTTAAACGAGAATTTGTTAAGCAATTTATAGTCGCTACAAAGTCCAAAACTTTGGTAGATATGGGTTGCAATACTGGCGATTATAGCGTTGCAGCACTAGAGTCAGGGGCGGAGTACGTTATCGGTTTCGATTTTGACCAGCAAACCATTGACCTGGCATTTTCCCGAGCCGTGGATCAGAAATTGCCTTTTTTACCCCTCTTTTTAGATGCTGCAAATCCCAGCCCAAATCAAGGATGGAGACAAGCAGAACGTGAAGGATTTTCTGGTCGAACAAGAGCAGACGCCTTAGTAGCGCTCGCTTTTGAGCATCATTTGGCACTGGCCAAAAATATCCCCATTCAACAAGTAATACAATGGCTTGTTAATATAGCACCCCATGGCATTATCGAGTTTGTTCCAAAGTCTGATAGTACGGTACAGAAGATGCTTTCCCTTCGAGAGGATATCTTCCGTGATTACAACCCAGAAACATTTGAGTTACATCTAAAGGCTCTTTCTAAAATTGTAAAAAAACAAATTGTATCTGAAAGCGGCAGATGTCTTTTTTGGTATGAGCGTCATGGAGCATTATGATGGAAAAAAGTAAGGCGTTAGGGGCTTGGGTGAAAACTTTTTTTCGAGTATTCTTGGAAACGCTTCCTCTATTTGGGCTCATTTTTATTATAAATCCAATATTGATTGTTTTTTCTACATCTGAACCAGCTTCTGAGTATCAGACTTCCTTTGCTATTTTGAGTTTGGCTTGTGTTTGTGCCTGCGTATTGACCGCTCTTCCTATCTCTTTTTTTTCAAACAAATATCGCCGAATAGCCATAGCTTTTCTTCGTTCTCTTTTTCTTATTTCTTTTATTGTTACAATTTTTTACCCCGAAGGTGGTCGACAGCTTGATGGAGTTGCTGCAGCAAACCATTCTTTTTTTTATTATTGTGTACTTTATTTTTTTTATATTATTTCCGTTTCTTTTTTTACAATATTATTTTTTCGTGGCAATGTCGTACTAAGAAATATTTATGTGACATTTGCAATTCTTGGATTTGTATCCATTAGCTACTATTACTACACATTCCAAAATACGATTAATTCTGAAAACCAAACGTATTATTTTGACAAATTCAATCTGTCTTTTGCTTCAGACAGAAACATCGTTGTCATCTTAGCTGACATGTTACAAGGCTCAACTCTTGAACAATACTTTATGATGAATCCAAAGGAACAAAATAATTTTCAAGGATTTACCCTTTTTTCACGAGCCACATCCCCATTTCCGTATACGAATTACGGCGCTCCTGCGCTCTTCAGTGGCAATATGTATAGCAGTAGTTCAAATAAGAGTAGTGTCCAGGCACGCAAAGATGCAGAAACGTCTTCGTTCCTGACCGATGCCATAAGTTCGGGCTTTGACAACACGGTGATAGGCCTTTCTTGCATCAAAGCTCACGAGAATCAAATCTCTTACGTACCTGCGACACCTGAAGAAAAAGCTTTGACTTTGTTTTCATTAAGCATCCAGAGAATGATAAAAAAATCGGTGCACATTCTAGGGTTTGATCCGCAGATGATGTTGTTAGTGGGGTATAAAAAAACCAGCAAAGATATTATGGAACGATTAGCAGTTGCACCCATAGGAAAAAGTAAAAATAAGATACTCTTTTTTCATAGCATGGTCCCTCATGCGCCTTTGGTATTTAGGCGCAAATATTTGAAATCGATGCCTCTTTTTCTAAAACCTTTAGAATGGAATGTAGAAAACTATTGGGATGAAATGGGCTTTTTCGTCGGTCAAGTCACGCGTCTTCTAGATCATATGAAACGTATCGGAATTTATGATAATGCACTCATTATAGTTACAGGTGATCATGGGCATTTTATTGGGGAGCAAGATGACCTATATAAATACCCTGGTACTGAAGATTTTGATGGTATTCAAAAGGGCCCTTGGGCACGAACAGCTGCGATGTATAATGCTGCTATATTAATAAAACCACCATTAATGAGGGACTCATTGCAAATTTCCAGAGTAGCCTCAAGCACTTTGGGACTCCGGCCATTGATAAAACGATATCTCACCGATAAGACTTCAGATTTATTAAAAGATTTTGAAATACTGGGAAAAAATAAGGTTGTTGTTTTTAAAGATAAGATCAAATCCAATCCTTATGAAGTTGTAGATGATCATGTGGTTCTTGAGTTTACTGGGAATGTTAGTTCTTTACCGGAAGAATTTGTAAAAAATATATCAAAATACAATGACATCTCATATAAGATTGGCATGAAAATCACGGACATTGGTGAATATCTAGTAGGCCCTTGGATTAGAGATAATGATCACGCCTGGTTAAAAGGAAGGCCAGCTAAACTCGTTATTCGCCCCTCTGGCGTCGAAAAGAAAATCTATAAACTTCAGATGGTCTTAAAGGGGTTATTGAATAATAAACACCGTGTGCAGAGGGTTCGGCTCTGGCTCAATGATAAAGAACTAGGCATGCTTTCTATCAAAAAGCGTAAAAAAAATATGGTAGAATTAGAAATTCCTATGGACTTACTTGTGAACGATAGTATTAATGAATTTAAATTTGAACCGTTGGACGCAATTTCTCCTAAAGAAATCAATGCTTGGACGACAACCGTTCCTCTGAGTATATTTCTATACTCTTTTCAAATTCTTGAAGCAAGAAAACAATAATGTGTATTGTAACAATAGAGTCAACCTCAGAAATTATTATTAAATTTGTTGTTACTTGACTCTGCCATATGCCTCATATAGGTTGTGCCCATGGATGAAGAGAATATGCATTCCTCTAACATCTAAGGATATGCGGAAGGAGCATAAACAGTGAAAGTATTAATCTTCGGCGTATCTGGGATGCTTGGCAATACCCTTTTTCGTTACCTTGCAGAAGATAAAAATATTTCTGTCTATGCTACCGCTCGAACTCACAGTGCTTTCCAATACTTTCCCAACAAGCTAGCAACTCAACTTATTGCTAACGTGGATGTTGAAAATCACGAATCCCTCGTTAAAGTTTTCACGGATATTCAACCTGATATAGTCGTAAATTGCATCGGAATTGTTAAACAGTTGACTGAAGCCAAAGATCCATTATTGACCATACCTATCAATTCTCTACTTCCTCATCGACTTGCAGCGCTTTGCAAAATAGCAGGGGCCCGCCTGATACATATTAGTACTGATTGTGTATTTTCTGGCACCAAAGGTAATTACCTTGAAAGCGATTTTCCTGATGCAGACGACCTATACGGTCGTTCTAAGCTGTTAGGTGAAGTTGATTATCCGCATGCAGTTACACTCCGTACTTCAATTATTGGCCATGAGTTGTCAGGCCAGAGAAGTCTATTAAATTGGTTTCTCGCCCAACAAAATTCTGTTAAAGGATTTACTCACGCTATATACTCAGGGTTTCCAACGGTTGAACTATCAAACATCATTCGAAATTTTGTACTGCCAAGACCCGAAATGAGAGGGCTGTATCATGTTGCCTCAAAACCGATTAATAAATACGATCTTTTGCAACTCGTTGCGAAAACGTATAAAAAAACCATCGAGATCATACCTTCAGATAGCTTAATCATTGATCGCTCACTTAACGCTGAACGATTTAATAAGGAAACAGAGTATGTAGTGCCTGGGTGGCCTGAGTTAGTGGAACGTATGTATGAATTTAAAACAGGCAATGGGTGAGCGTAATGTTTGAAAATAAAACGATATTAATCACGGGAGGTACAGGCTCGTTTGGTAATGCAGTCATGAATCGCTTAGTGACTTCCGATATCAAAGAAATTCGCATTTTTAGTCGTGATGAAAAAAAACAAGAAGATATGCGGCTTGCTTATAATAATCCTAAGATTAAATTTTATATAGGTGATGTAAGAAATTATAGTAGTATTTTCGGAGCCATGAAAGGCGTCAATTATATTTTTCATGCTGCTGCCCTGAAACAAGTCCCTTCGTGTGAGTTTTACCCGATGGAAGCAGTCCAAACAAATATCCTCGGTGCGGAGAATGTTCTGAACGCTGCTATAGCTAACAATGTAGAGCGCGTTATTGTGCTTAGTACAGATAAAGCTGTCTATCCGATCAATGCAATGGGTCTATCCAAAGCAATGATGGAAAAGCTCATGCTAGCGAAAGCACGCATGCAGCAAGAAGGCGATACGATACTGTGTGCGACTAGATATGGCAATGTGATGGGATCTCGTGGGTCTGTCATTCCTCTTTTCCTTAAACAAATTAAAGAAGGGAAACCCTTAACAATTACCGAGCCCACGATGACTCGTTTTTTGATGTCTCTAGAAGATTCTGTGGATTTGGTCCTCCACGCCTTTTTACATGGTCGCCAAGGAGATATTTTTGTTCAAAAAGCCCCAGCTGCAACCATTGCAGTATTGGCACAAGCCCTCAAGGAATTGTTTGAACGAAAGAATGTGATTCATTTTATTGGTACACGACATGGCGAGAAGCTTTATGAATCATTGGTATCCAGTGAAGAAATGGCTAAAGCTGACGATATTGGTGAATTCTATCGCATTCCTTTAGATAACAGAGATCTTAACTATGCAAAATTCTTCGTAATCGGAGAAAAGAGCAGAGTGAGCGTGGAGGATTATACATCTCACAATACGGTTAGGCTTGACGTAGAGGGGGTAAAAAACCTTTTATCGAAGTTAGATTTTATTCAGGAACAACTCAATATAACCACTAAGCCAACCGAAGCAGGAATGGTTGCCGCCTGATGCCCTATAGACAACTTGTGGATATAATTCATGCTTAAAGTAATGACAATTGTTGGTACGCGCCCAGAACTCATTAAAATGTCTAGAGTCATCGCAGAATTTGACGAATATACTCGGCATATATTAGTTCATACTGGGCAAAATTTTGATTATGAATTAAATCAGGTGTTTTTTGAGGACCTTAATATCCGTAAACCTGATTATTTCTTGGATGCTGCAGGCGCGAATGCCGCAAAAACGATAGCAAGAGTCATTGAGAAAACTGATGATGTTCTCGAAAAAGAACAACCTCATGCGGTCTTAATTTATGGTGATACAAATTCATGTCTTTCTGTGATTGCTGCTAAGCGCAGACAAATACCTGTCTTTCATATGGAAGCTGGAAATCGTTGTTTTGATCAACGCACTCCTGAGGAAATTAATCGTAAGCTGATCGATCATTTAAGTGATATTAACATTGTTCTTACCGAACATGCGCGAAGGTATCTTATTGCTGAAGGGCTTCCCTCTGAACGAATTATTAAATGTGGCTCCCACATGCATGAAGTATTGAACCACTTTATGCCTAACATAGAAAAATCTCAAATATTGACACAGCTCAAAATTCAACCCAAAAAATACTTCTTAGTAAGTGCTCATCGAGAAGAAAATGTTGATAGCCCTAGCAAGTTGCAAGATTTACTCGATACTTTGCAGATCTTAGTTAGAGAATACGATATACCCGTAGTTGTTTCAACTCACCCGCGCACAAGGCAAAATCTAGAAAAACTAGGAACTAAAAATTTTGGTTCAAAAATTCAATTTCTAAAACCATTTGGTTTTCTTGATTATATCAAGCTTCAAATGGAAGCACTGTGTACATTATCAGACAGTGGGACCATTACCGAAGAATCTTCTCTGCTGAATTTACCTGCCGTTAATACGCGAGATGCGCATGAGAGACCTGAAGGGATGGATGAAGGAACTTTGATCCTAAGCAACTATAAAGCAGAACGCATATTAGATGCTGTTCGTGTCGTAACTAAACAGCACAAGTATAACGAACGTTTACATAAACTTGTTCCTGATTATGACGCAGGCTTAGTCTCAAAGAAAATTCTTCGTATTGTTCTAAGCTATGTGGATTATGTGAATCGCGTGGTATGGCATAAATGAGTCCATCGACTAAAAATAATGCAACATTTAGACAAATGTTGGCAAGTATCTATACGAATTATCAGCTTATTTTAGTCTTAGGAAAGCGAGAAGTTCTGGGTCGCTACCGCGGATCTATTATTGGTTTGGCATGGTCTTTTGTTAACCCCTTGCTCATGCTCATTGTCTACACATTCTTTTTTTCTGTTGTTTTCAAAGCAAGATGGAGCATTAATCCAACTCAAAGTCCGACTGATTTTGCTGTTATTCTTTTTGTAGGCTTGATCGTGTATAATTTATTTGCCGAATGCATCAATCGGGCCCCTACGTTAATTACCAATAACGTGAACTATGTTAAGAAGATTGTATTTCCTCTCGAAATACTGCCATGTGTTGCAATGGGATCTGCCTTATTTCACGCAGTTATTAGCCTCTTCATGTTGTTGGTGGTTCAATTCATAATTGCAGGTTCGATACAATGGACTTTAATCTTTTTTCCATTTATTCTGGCACCGTTAGTTTTAACAACACTTGGAATTTCTTGGTTCCTCGCTGCACTAGGTGTTTATGTTCGAGATATTGCCCAAATGACAACTTTCGTTATTTCAGTATTACTATTTGTTTCTCCGGTATTTTATCCATTGTCAATGGTCCCATTAAAATTTCAAACCATAATTTTATTAAATCCCCTGACACTCATCATTGAGCAATCTCGAAAGGTATTGATATTTGGAGAAATCCCGGACTGGAACAGTTTAATAGCCTATACCGTTTGTAGCGCTTTCGTTGCATGGATGGGTTTCTGGGGGTTTCAGAAAACAAGACGAGGATTTGCTGATGTCCTCTGAAAATATTGCTCTTCAAGTCAATAATGTCAGTAAATGCTTTACAATGTATAAAGCGCCTCTTGATCGTCTGAAACAAATGATGCACTCAAGGCTTTTAAGCCCCATAAGTAAAAACAAAAAAACTTATTATAATGAGTTTTGGGCTCTACAAGATATAAGTTTTGAAGTCCAGCGCGGTGAAGCCGTTGGCATATTAGGACAAAATGGGAGTGGTAAAAGTACGTTATTGCAAATTATCGCAGGAACCTTATCTCCAACGACTGGCAACGTAAATGTAAAGGGGCGTGTTGCTGCTTTACTGGAGTTAGGTTCAGGATTTAATCCAGAATTTTCAGGAATTGAAAATGTTTATTTAAATGCTAGCTTATTAGGTTTATCGAGAGATGAAACAGATAATAAAATAGATAGTATTTTAGCATTTGCTGATATTGGGGCTCATGTAGAGCAACCCGTTAAAACCTATTCTAGTGGTATGATGTTAAGGCTTGCCTTTGCTGTTCAAGCAGCTGTGGAGACAGAAATATTGATTATTGATGAAGCTTTGGCTGTTGGTGATGCACGGTTTCAACTGAAATGCTTTAAGCGTCTCGAAGACATGAAAGATAATGGTACAACAATTCTTTTTGTATCCCATGCTACAGAACTCGTGCGTTCATTTTGTGACACAGGTATTTTTATTGATCATGGAAAAATGCAATATATTGGAGACGCAAATACAGCAACAATTCAGTATTTAGCTCTCTTATTTCCGAATCAAGAAAATAAAAAAACAAGTTCAAACTCTGAAGAAATCTTAAATCTCGAAGAAATAGGCATAAGAAAAGAGAACGTTCCTATAGAAAAAGAAGCCAAGCATCTGTTGTTTGACAACTTCTCTGAAACATCTCCTAATAATTTTGGTCTTGGGGGAGCAACATTACACTGGGTAGAAATCAGGGGATTAGAAAATTCAATCATTTTTTTGGGTGGAGAGAAAGTTACTGTTCGCGGTCACTTTTCTTGGGATAGAGAATTTGTTCGAGATCTGATTGAAAGTAAGAACTTAGAGAATAATATTGCTCTTTGCATTGCATTTATGGATTCCAAAGGGCGCTACCTTTTTGGTTGCAATGGATTTGATCACAACCTAGTATTAGATGGTTTTTTAAACGAAGAATCCACCGCATCATTTCAATTCATACTTCCCTTTTTAACGGAAGGTTCTTATTTTATAACAGTTGCTATTACAGTTGGATCACTAGAACGTCACGAACAATTAAAGTGGTATGATGCTCTTATAGAATTAAAATGCCTCCAAAAGAAAAATAATGTTTTTGGAACATTTTTGATAGATTATAAAATGAATTACGAATTTTTAGAGGAAAAATGCGCATGAACAACCATGCTCAACAAAAAAATATTAGTAGCGATGGGCAAGCTCGCTATCATTTTTATTCTTCAGAAGACTTCTTAAAATCTGTAAGAAATGTAATAAAAGAAACAGATGTGGTTACCGATATTGGTTGTGGAATTTGTCCAATGAACTACTTCCGTCCAAAACTTCATATTATGGTAGAGCCATGGAAGGAATACGTAGACATTCTTGCTTATCGACATTTTGGAGACAAAAGCGCACTCATCTTGCAATTAGGTGCCTTAGAGGCCCTTAAAGGATTTGCAACCAACTCTGTTGATAGCATTTTTATGTTGGATGTAATTGAACATATTGAAAAACTTGAAGGTTTTCAAATTATTAAAGAGTGCGAGCGTATAGCACGCCAACAAATAGTGATTTTTACTCCTTTAGGTTTTATGCCTCAAACAGTTAAAGAAGGAGAAAAAGATGGATGGGGACTCTCGGGAGCAGGAGTGCAAGAGCATCTTTCTGGCTGGGTACCAGAGGATTTCTCTGTAGAGTGGTCATTTTACATTTGTAAGGATTTTCATCTATTTGACCATCAAGGTCGCGCCTTTCCAGTACCTTATGGTGCCTTTTATGCAATACGTAATTTTGAAGAAAAGAAACTTCCGCACCCTAAAATTATGTCAGACATGCGTCTCCCGCTTCCATCTGAGATTGCTCTTCAGCAGGCTCAAACTCAACTTCAAGATAATCAAGCTCTGCTTCAACAGACTCAGGCTCTGCTTCAACAGACTCAGGCTCAGCTCTCAATCACTGAGATGCGGCTTTGTAAATATCAGAACCATTTTCTTCTCAAGCCCTTCAGAACAGTGAAAAGAATCTGTTCAGTCATAAGGCAGTAGTATGCATCAAAGCTGTCCTTTAGTTAGTATCATCATTCCAACTTATAATCGGGAAAAGTTTATTGGGGAAGCAATTCAGAGCGTTCTTAATCAAACATACAAAAATTTCGAAGTTATTGTCATTGATGATGGTTCTCAAGATCGAACAAGGGAAGTTGTACTTTCTTTTCGAGATGAGAGAGTTAGCTACTCTCATACAACTAATCAAGGCAGATCAATTGCAAGAAATTTAGCTTTAAAGCATGCAAAAGGAACGTACATAGCTTTTTTAGATTCTGATGATTTGTACTACAAAGATAAAATTGAAAAACAAGTAGAGTTTTTAGAAAAGAATAAGCAATTTGGTATGGTTTATACAGCTGCACATTGCATAGATGAAGCGGGTAATCTCCTAAACTTTTCATACAAGGCTATTGATACTGGGTGGATATACTGGAAAATTGCTTATTTTGCTGATACGACAATAACACTTCCAACTGTAATGGTTCGACAGGAGGTTTTTTCAGTTGTTGGTGGGTTTGACGAAAACATGCACCGCTTTGAAGATACAGATATGTGGCGTCGTATATCGAAGACATACATGATTGGTGCTATGCAGGATGTAACTTGTTTATTGAGAACTCACAATGACAACCGTTTAGAAAATCAACAACCTGAGATAATAATAGATAATTTAAAGTATTATATAAATAAAATACTTTCTGAAGATGAGGTATATAGTGATTTCCATAAAAAAGGCATTAGTAACTTACTGAAATATTATAAAGATGCTTTCTTAACTGTAGCTGAATTTAAAGAAAATAGAAATAAAATAGAAGAATTAGGAGAATATACAAATAAAATAATCGAAAAAGAGTTGATTCCTCGACGAAATCAAGGTTACGTTTTTACGAGCCCAGCTCAACTCCAAGTAAGTCAAGACTTATTCCAACAGATTCAGTCTCAACTGCATTATACGCACGTTCAACTTAGAGAGACTCAAGTCGAAGTAGGGGATATTCTGTCTCAACTTCAAGAGACGCAAATTCAACTCAAGAATACCCAGTTGCAGCTAAGCAAATATCAGAACCATTTTCTTATTAAGTTTTTAAGAAATACAAAAAAAATTTACACTCGCATA
The DNA here is from genome assembly GCA_001897795.1 of Alphaproteobacteria bacterium 41-28. Lineage (GTDB taxonomy): Bacteria > Pseudomonadota > Alphaproteobacteria > UBA9655 > UBA9655 > UBA9655. Next base: position 11,859 of record MKUL01000043.1, read on the forward strand.
GGACGTTAGCATGTACAAAGCCTTCCAATTGTTAACAGAACTATCTACAATTCCGTACTTACTGGGCAATTCATAAAAAATGTTAGAAGCTAGAGAGTTTGTTCAAAGAATTAATATGCAAAAAAATGATTCTGGTTTTAGAGGTCGTATATTAGTTCTAACATATGCATTTCCACCTTTCAAATTTCCAATGGCACCAACTATTGCAAAACAAACGGCTGCAATTTCTAAACTAGGATATAATATAGATGTAGTTTGTGCTCACCAAACAACATGTCTAGTCGAGAATGATATCAGCCTTGATGATTTTATAAAGGAAAATATATTAAATATATATCGATTAAAAAATCCAGGTATTACTAGTAGGATTCAAAACAAAGTACAAAATCTTTTTGGTTATGGAGATCTGATGTCGAAACTCCAAAGGCCCATCACTAAATTACTGATGGCTATGGATCTTCATAAGTATGATGCAATTGTCACTTTCTCGCCGATTCATTCAATTAATTTAGCTATGGTTGAAATTAAAAAGAAAAAGAAAGATGTTTTTTGGATAGCTCATTTTGGGGATCCTTGGGCAGCGAATCCCCTTGAATTATCTAGAATAAGGAATTATTGGAACAAGATGCATGAAGTTAAGATGCTCAAAGACATTGATTGTTTAGTACATAACTCAAAATATTCATTGGAATTAATGTTAAAAAATAATACTACGAGGAAACCAATTCATAATATCTTTTTGCCACATATGTTTACAAAAGAGCTATATCCTCAAAGAGCTAAGGCTTGTAATTTTAAGACAACGATAAGATACCTGGGTAGATTATTTGGACAGCGTACCCCTGAGCCTATTTTTAAAGCTTTTTTAAAGTTATTTGATCGTCGAAAGGATTTAATTAACCGGATAAAGTTAGAAGTTATTGGTGAAGTAGATGATGCTGCTATGTTAAAAACATCGGCGTGCTTATCACTTCCAAAGGGAATGTTTGAAGTGATTCCTGGTGTGAATTATGTAAAATCCCTTGAACTTATGTATGATGCTGATATTCTTCTTCTCATTGAAGCAGATGTCCGTCAAAATCTTTTCTTTCCCAGTAAACTTGCAGATTACATGGGTGCAAATACTCCAATTGTTGGTGTAGTTCCTCCTGGAAGTTCTGAAGAAATATGCAAGGAACTTGGCACTTGGTACGCCCACCCTTCCGATATTGATTTAATAAGTGAGAAGTTAGAACAGGTAATTAATTATTGTCATTCACAAAATAAGAAAAATTGGTGTGAAGAGAACTATAGAAAGCAATTTGAAAGTCAGTTTGTTGCACAAAATTATATTAATTTCATAAATGAAGCTAAAGAGTCAAATAAATGATAAAAAAGAAAATCTTATTCGTTGCCATGCAAATGAGCATTCATACAACCCGCTGGATAAATCAATTGGAAGGCCAAGGGTATGATATACATCTTTTCCCCATCAATCATATGCCTGTTCATCTGGGCTTAAAAAATATCACGGTTCACGAACCTTTTATAAATTTATCACATATATTATTTCTGAAGAAAATTAAAAATTTTTTAAAGTGGATTTTTAGACGTGAAGAGGTCTTATTATCCCCCCCTCTATCTTTGGTAAAATATAAATCTATTTATAAAATGATAGTTCTCAGCAGGTTGCTTCCTTATTTTAGTCGTCTTTGTTCCTACAAATTTGGCACTAGCGATGCTAAAATACCGGAATTATATGGCCCCCGCACGCTTAAAAAGCTCATCACTATGTTAAAACCTGACTTAATTCATTCTTTAGAATTTCAAACTTGTGGGTACAATGTATTATTCGCAAAAAAGCAATATAAAAAAGGAAAATTTCCTCAGTGGTTAGCAACGAATTGGGGGAGTGATATTTATTATTACAAAGATGACCCTGCTCATTCAGAAATTATTAAAGATTTATTATCACAGATAGACCATTACAGCTGTGAATGCCAAAGAGATGTGGATATCGTGAAAAAACTTGGCTACGTTGGATCTATTTTACCAGTTATACCTAATACGGGAGGGGTAGATATAAAATTTGCTCGAAAATTAAGGGAAAAATTCACCACCTCCTCACGTAAACTCATTATGATTAAGGGATATCAAAACTTTGCAGGAAGAGCCTTAATGGCCTTGGATGTGATTGTAAGATGTGCCCATTTATTAAAGGATTATAAGATTATTGTTTATTCTGCAACGCCAGATGTTGAAGATCGAGTAAACCAAATGAACCAACAATTGAATATACCCATTGAAATATTACCCTATACAGAAGATTATTCAAAAATGTTGGAACTTTTTAGCCAAGCCCGAATATATTTTACCATTTCCGTATCTGATGGTATTAGTACCTCGCTGTTAGAAGCTATGGCGATGGGAGCCTTTCCTATTCAAACGAATACGGCTTGCTGTGATGAGTGGATCAAGGATGGCGAATCAGGTTTCATTACTTCCCCTGATAATTTTGAGGGAATGACGAAAGCATTAAAATTGGCTTTAAGTGATGATGCATTAGTTGATAAAGCGTCACAATTAAATTGGGAAACGATATTGAAAAAAGCTAGCAAAGAGAAATGTAAAAAAATAGCCAATGCATTTTATACTTCCATCTTTAATGATGTAAGTATTGATAGGGGTCTACATGAACATCAATAAGCCGCTGGTTTCAATCATTATACCCGTTTTTAATGGAGCAGACTACTTAAGCCAAGCCATAGACAGTGCCTTAGAACAAACCTATCAGAATATAGAAATCATCGTTGTTAATGATGGCTCTAATGATCAGGGAGCAACAGAGAAAATCGCATTAAGTTATGGTACTAAGATTTTTTATTATGAAAAAGAAAATGGTGGTGTAGCAACAGCGCTGAATCTAGGTATTTCAAAAATGAAAGGAGAGTATTTCTCATGGCTTAGTCATGACGATTTATACACTCCTGATAAAATAGAAAACCAGATTTTAGAGATGTCACAATACGACGACAAAACAATTCTTTATTCTGATTATAAAGTTTTTGAAAAAGATCCCTCGGACTCATACGAAATTCAGCTGCCGAGTCTCCCTCCTCGAGATTTTCGTTATTGGATTACTATTGAGAATTCTTTGCATGGCTGCACTCTCCTCATTCCAAAATCCGCGTTTGAGGAACATGGGTCATTTAATCCAAACCTGAAAACAACTCAGGATTACGCCTTATGGTTTAATTTAGCGAAAACATACAAATTTATACACCTTCCCAAAATAACTGTTTTTGCAAGAAGTCACCCTAACCAGGGCAGCATATCTCTTTCCTCCATTGCAAAAAGAGAATGTGACACATTAATAAAAAATTTCATAGACCACCTAGAGCGGGACGAAATTACCTGTGCAACAAAAAAAGATTTAAAATTCAGCTACATAGAGATAGCTCAGTCATGTGTAAAAAGAGGATTTATAGATGCTTACGTTCACGCAAATGAACTTGCTTTTCAACAGGAATGTGAAGAATTAATAAATGATTTCATAGATCAGCTTGAAATGACACATTTCTCAAAAAAAGATTTGAAATGCAACTATCAAAAGCTAGCTCACTCCTATTTAAAAAAAGGATTAATGAATGCATACGTTCGAGAAAATGCGTTCCCTTTTCAACAGTCTCTTGCTCAACTCCAACACACGCAGGCTCAGCTCCAACAAACTCAGGAGCAGCTCAGTAAATATCAGAACCACATTCTTATTAAGTCCTTGAATAAAATGAGATTGTGGTATAGAACGCTAACATGTACCAAATCCTCTTTTTAGTTTAGCGTCATTATACTAATGTATAATCAGAAAGAGTTTATTATGGTTTCTATTAGAGTACATTGAGTCAAACTTGATGATCCTTAAGGTCTAAATAAAGAATGTGAGATCTTTCTAAAAAAGTTAATTTATTTTAAAAAATTATAAGGAGTTACAATGGCGCTAGCATCTATATATCAAAAGCTATTAATTTTTTTAAAAGATCCCTTTTTCGACAAACTCCAGGATAAATTTACCAAAATTTACAAGGAGAATACCTTTGGCGGAACAGAATCACGCTCTGGAGAAGGCTCAGATCTTATTCAGTCTGCTGTTATACGAAGAAAGATCCCAAAGATTGTTAAAGCACATAATATTTCTACTTTCCTCGATGCACCCTGTGGTGACTGGAATTGGATGAGAACCGTAGATTTAGGCGTTCAGAAATATATAGGAGTTGATATTGTTCCAGAACTGATTGAAAAAAACAATCAAGACTTTGGAAATTCTATGGTCTCTTTCCAAAAAATCAATTTAGTAAAAGACAAACTTCCTCAAACCGACTTAATTTTCTCGCGGGACTGCTTAGTTCATTTGAGCTTTAAAGATGCATATAAAATAATTTCTAACTTTAAAAAATCAGGAGCAAAATATTTGCTCACCACAACATTTACAGATCGTGATAAAAATATCGATCTCATTGACGAGGAAGGTAATGAGTTATTTTGGCGTCCCCTTAATATGCAAATAGCCCCCTTCAATTTTCCAGCGCCTCTTGAGCTTGTTAATGAGGGCTGTACGGAATGTGATGGACTCTTTAGCGATAAGTGTCTTGGTCTCTGGTTATTAGATGATATCATAATGCCTAAGAGATATAAATAAATGCAGACCACTCAGTCAAAACGCTCTTTAATTCTACATGCACCAAACATCCATATAGGAGGGGGGCTCATATTACTGAGGGATGTTTTAAACACAAAAAGTCGTTCCATTCGATGGGCGCAAGTGGATGAAAGATCAAAAACAACTCTAGATCTACCCACACAGATAAAGAAACACTATGTCAAAAATACTATTTTTTCGAGACTCTTAGCCGAATATAGATTGTGGTATAATGCTAAAAGCACGGATTCGGTGTTATGTTTTCATGGTTTGCCTCCCCTGTTCCCTATTTGTGGGCGTGTTATTGTGTTTGTACAGAATTGTATTCTGCTTGAGAAAAATAAGCTAACTGGATATCCCCTTCAGACAAAACTACGTATCTTTTTTGAACGAATGTGGATAAAGATAATACAGCGAAACTCATATCGCTATATTGTACAGACTCCTTCCATGGCTATTGCAGCAAAAAGACGTTTGGGAAATGATCTGAATGTCACAGTACTTCCCTTTATGCCTTCAAATGACTTTTTAAGTCAGCAAAAAAAAACCAAAAATAAACAAAAAAAATTTGACTTTGTCTACGTAGCCAGCGGCGAAGCGCATAAAAACCATCTCAATTTACTTGAAACTTGGTGTTTGTTAGGTGAGGAAGGGTTAAAACCGTCATTAGCTCTAACCGTTGATCCTAAATTATATCCAAATCTTACTCGTACAATAGGGAGATATGAGAAGCTAGGTTTAAATATTTTTAATTTTGAAGAGTTGCAAACAACTGATGTTTTCGATTTATATCAATCTTCAGCAGCATTGATTTATCCCTCTCTCGCTGAATCATTTGGCCTCCCCTTGACTGAAGCCCATCAGCTAGGTCTTCCCATTCTTGCATCAGAACGTGATTTTGTTCGAGACATACTTAACCCTGCTCAAACCTTTGATCCCAACTCTCCCTTGTCCATTGCACGTGCTGTCCGTCGCTTTCTGGATGCTCCTGAACCTACTCGTGAAATGCGCTCTACGGATGATTTTCTCAAGGAAGTCATGAAGTGAAACTCTTAATATGGTCACAATATTTTTGGCCGGAACATTTTCGAATTAATGAAATGGTTCGAGCTCTTTCTAAAAAAGGAGTAGAGCCCATCATTTTAACAGGGAAACCCAATTATCCAGACGGCAAAATACTCCAAGGTTATAGAGCACTGGGTGTACAGCGAGAAAAATTTTTTGGAATGGATGTTATTAGAATGCCGCTTATTCCAAGAGGTACTAATTCTTTTAAGAGGCTCCTTATAAATTCTTTATCGTTTATCCTTTCAGGCTATTGCATCGCTCCCTTTACCCTCAGGCACAGGAAGATTGATATGGTGTTCGTTTATGCTACGTCACCATTGCTACAAGCACTACCTGCTATTTTTCTTGCAAAACTTAAACGTGTTCCTCTTGTTATCTGGGTACAAGATCTTTGGCCTGAATCATTGGAAGCAACTGGTTTTATTAAGAATCGTTGGTCACTCTGGGTAGTTGAGCTTTTCGTGCGTTATGTTTACGCCTTTGCAGATTCTATCCTCATCCAGTCTGAAGGATTTAGACCTTCTGTAGAACGTTTAGTTAGAAATAAAGGAAAAGTCTTTTTTTATCCAAATCCGGGCGAAGATTTTAAAGCTCTCCACACATTATCCAAACAAGAATGTAAAGTAGCAAAAGAAATTAAACAGCATTTTTCTATCGTTTTTACTGGGAATATAGGGTCAGCGCAATCTTGTGAAACGATTATTGCTGCCGCAGAGAAACTACTGAACTATCCAACCATCAAATTCTACCTCATTGGGAGCGGTAGTCAATGTACAGCAATTTCTCTTGATATTAAACGTAGAAACCTACCTAACGTCATTATGACAGGACGTTCGCCTCCTGAAGATATGGCTTCTATTTTTGCAGCTTCCTCAGTTTTACTCGTATCTCTCAGAAAGAATCCGGCTCTTTCCGCAACCATACCCAGCAAACTGCAAAGCTACTTATCAGCAGAAAAACCAATTATTGCCAGTTTGGATGGTGAAGCTGCACAAGTTGTTATTAAGGCTAAGGCTGGATTATCTTGTCCAGCTGAAGATGTTAATGCTTTAGCAGATGCCGTAGTGAGTTTATATAAGATGAATCCTCAGGAAAGATCTCTTTTAGGCAAAAATGGCTATCAGTATTTTAAGACTCATTTTTATTTATCAAAAGGTGTCAAGGAGCTAATGGGGCACTTACGTACTGTTCTTTCCAAATGATCCCGTCATTCCGGGACTTAGACTCTCTTCATGAGCCCATCAGGGCGAGTGATAGAGAGGCTTAGTACCCGGAACCTAGAGAAACAGTATGAATACTCCAGGCCCCGGATATTAAAAAACCCTAATGCTCCCCTCCAAAAGGGATCGCAAAGGGTTTTTAAATTCCGGGATGCCAGCCGTAGCTGCGAAGCAGTTTGATTCGCCCGCCTTCACCAAGGTTTCGGCGCGCAGCCTTCGCTGCCTTGTCTTTCGTATTGGCTTGCCAGCCGTAGCTGCGAAGCAGCGAAGGCTGGTGGAGGGAGCAGGATTCGAACCTGCGTAGACGTTCGTCGGCAGATTTACAGTCTGCTGCCTTTGACCGCTCGGCCATCCCTCCATACAACGCCCTTCAGGAAATAAGAGATTTAGTTGCCTCTGTCAATTAGGAATCGCATTTTGTTGGATGTTCCTTATTTCACCATGGTGGCTTTTTGCACTACTCAATAGAGGAACCCCATGCAAGAGAAAGAGGGTGAAAATAACATTTTCCCCTCTTTAAGAATTCAAGCAATTTCGTAGGGCTCTCTTACCGACGGGCTGATTTCCGTCTTAAACTACGACTTATGCATCTTTTTCTTACAAGGTAAAAAAACGAACATTATTTCCTTAGCGAAACTCTATACTACCTGTAGCGTTCAAATTTAATTTGCCTGGCCCCTTACTTAATGTCACTCCACGGGGAATTATAATATCTCCAGTCGTAGAAATGGACACATCCTTCCCTCTCTGCAAACGTTTATTGATTTTAACAGCTTTTGAAGAATCAATTATATAAGTTCCTACTGCATTAATTTTTTTGTATTTATGATCGCTATGATGACGATGACGCATTCTGATATGAAGTCCTCCTTTGCCAATGCCTATTTCTTCAATTTTAACTCTGACAGCATAGCTAAAATCCCCAATAGTTGGTAATAGAAGAGCTGCGCTCAGTGAAATTTTTAATAGTTTTTGATAAGTAGTTATTTTATTTCTCATTATTTTCTCCTAAATTTAAGAATTTATAAACTTGCTTGTAATAACAATTCGCCTTCTTTCAATGAGTTCTAAAACTTTGGTCTCGGTGAATTCGTGTACTCCGCTCACTTCTCCTTGTTTTTCTGCTTATTGTTTGAAAGCGAAACATCATAAAAATGCATACAAGCTTATTCAATAAATATAGTAAAATTATTAAAATAAAATTAACGATTTTAAAAATTTTTTGGTTAAGTTAATTTTTGATCTTAGACACTAGACTTATACGACTTCTTTTATCCTCAACTTCTCGATCCACTCCACCGATAAAATCTTCGAAGAAATGTCTCAAAGGATCGCCTTTCGTAAACGGGAGGGCAAACAATAGATGGAAGGGAGACGCAGCTGTTCTCACCCTCTTTAAGAATTCAAGCAATTTCGTAAAGCCCTCTTACCGACGGGCTGATTTCCTTCTCAAACTACGGCTAACGTATCTTTTTCTTACAGCACGCGCGTTTCGTTTTTTCGAACGCACTTGCCTTTTATTTACATTATGAGCTGGCTCTTTTCTTGCGGCTCGGCCTGGCCTTTTACTGACAGCACGAGCTGGGCTTACTGAACGGGCCGACCTTACTGGGAGACGGGCTGGTCTTACAGAACGAGCTGGCCTTACGACACCAGCTGGCTTTTTATTCGCAGCACGGGTGGGCTTTATAGAACGAGTGGACTTTACTGAACTGGCTGACTTTACTGGACGAGCGGACTTTACTGCGCGGCCTGGACTTACTGGACGGGCAGGTCTCCCCCTCAACCTTTGAGCGTGCGGATTCGATGGATTAGATTTAATAATTCCAAGCTTTGAAACCTCGTTTCGAAACTGAAGTTCCTCCATTTCCATAGAAAGTTTGACGTCCTGCAGATTAAATCCTCTAGAGGAAAAAAAGCTCCTCCTAGTCCCTGCTATATTCCTAAGGGTGGCCCCATTAGGCTCAATTAACACGCCACCAGGCTTACGCGTTATCCTTGCTCCATTCGTAAGCTCGTATTCCCTACCCAAGGGCTCGCTGCCTTAGCTAATGAAGCAAAAAACAAAACGACAGAAAATAATAATATAAATTTTTTCATAGAATCCTCCTTGTGTAACTACTCACCCGTCCCCACACATGGTGTCATCCTTGGTAAGAAATACTTAGTTTTCCAAAGGAAAACTCTAGTATTTCTTGACCAAGGATCTTATTGCCCGAGAGATCCTCGGCCAAGAAAAGGTAAGCTTTTTCTTCGAAAAATCAACCTTTTCTTGCCAAGGATGACACGGGTGGGTGAGTAGTCACCTCCTAGTTAACAATATGTGATTGATTGGTACTACATTTAAAATACGCTATGAAAGTACAGGTTTGTTGATACGAAGTGAAGCATTATTATCCTGTAGGGTATAAAGTGTTATGATCTTAGCCCAAGCTCTCACACAATCCCCTTCTTCTTCAGATCCCCGATCCGCTCCATCGATAAAATCTCTGAAAGAACTTCCTCCGTATGTTCTCCAAGACGTGGAGGGCGCTTTTTATAAGCGGGAGGGGAAGCAGAAAGATGGAGGGGAGATGCAACTGTTTTCAGCCCTTCTTGAAAGGACTTTGCAATTTCACTCGCTTTGACTTGAGGATCTTGAAAAGCATCTTCCAGTGTGTTGACAGGGCCTGTTGGAACTCCAATTTTCTGGAGATTTTCTAGCCAGTAGGCTTTTGGCCACGCCCCCATAATCTTGTTCATTTCAGCCATAACTTCCTCGCGATGACGCACCCGAACTTCATTATTTAAATAATGAGGATGGGAAAGTAAGTCTGCTCGACCCGCAAATTCACAAAATTTCTTAAATTGGTTGTCCGATCCAATAGCCACAATGACGAGACCATCCTGGACCTGAAAAGCCCCGTACGGAACAATATTGGGATGCCCATTCCCAACCCGCGGAGGAAGATTCCCATCCAAGAGATAGGATTGAGCGGCAAAGGACATCAGAGCAAGGGTTGAATCTAAAAGAGCCATATCGATATATTGCCCCTGACCCGTTCGTGTCCGTTGATAAAGGGCCGCAAGAATCGCAAGAGCGCTATAGATCCCTGTCCCAATATCCGCAATAGAAATACCCGCACGCAAAGGATCCCCATCAGGCTCCCCTATCAAACTCATGAGTCCTGAAAGTCCTTGTATCTGAAAATCATAGCCGGGCCGGTCGGCATAAGGCCCTGTCTGGCCAAAACCCGTAATGGAACAATAAATGATGTCAGGCTTAATTTTTTTTACATCCTCATAGGCCAATCCATGGCGCGCCAAAAATCCTGTCTTAAAATTTTCGACAAAAACATCAGATTTTTTGATTAATGCATAAGCAATCACAAGGCCTTCCGGCTTTGTAAAATCAAGAGAAAGCGAACGTTTATTTCGATTGCAACTGAGGTAGTAGGCACTTTCCTTTGATTCTTTTTCAAAAGGAGGTCCCCAAGATCGTGTGACATCCCCAACGTTTGGTTGTTCAATCTTGATGACCTCTGCCCCTAAATCACCCAAAATTTGCGTACAGAATGGACCCGCAAGGATGCGGGTCATATCAAAAACACGGATGCCTTCAAGGGCTTTCAACCCTATTTAACCCCTAAAAGCTCTACTTCAAAGAAGAGAGTTGAATTCGGAGGAATTTCAGCTCCTGCGCCTTGTGCTCCATAAGCTAATTCTGCAGGGATGGTAAGTTCACGCTTTCCCCCGACCTTCATGGTGGCAACTCCTTCATCCCATCCGGGAATAACCTGTCCTTTACCTATTGTGAAGGTGAAAGGTTGACCTCGATCGACAGAGCTATCAAATTTTTTGCCTTTTTTACCATTTTCTAGCAGCCAACCTGTGTAATGAACGGTTACTTCTTGTCCAGTTTGAGGTGTGGCCCCCTCCCCCACTTTTTTGTCATCGTAAGAAAGACCGGAAGGGGTTTGAATGGCTTTTGCATGTTTTGCGCAAGCAGTAGCAAGAACGGGTGTGGTCACGGCTAAAAACCCTGCCAAAAGAGATAATTTCATAAAACGTTTTTCCTTTCTTGTTGGTTATCTTTGTTTTTGAATTCCTCCATCGCTTTCACAAGCTCTCGACGAATCCCAGGCTCAAAGGCAGAATGACCCGCATCTGGAATGATGCGATAATCGACCTCAGGCCATCTTTGTACTACATCATCCGCAGAAACAATAGGACAGAGTAAATCATACCGCCCATGCACAATTACACCTGGAATGTGGCGAATGCGATCGATCTTGTTCAAAAGGTCATTTTCTGGCAAGAAAATATCATGGATAAAATAATGGGCTTCAATGGGTGCAATCCCCAGCGCCACATTATCTTTGGCAAAGTCCGCTACCAAAGCGGCATTGGGCAAAAGGGTCGCGAGGGTCCCTTCATAAACGCTCCATACCCTAGCGGCGATCTTGTAAACAGCAGGATCAGGATCTGTCAGAAGTTTATAATACGCTTTAAGAATGCTCTGCCAGTCTTGCTGATCTTCTGGCTTTAAGGGTGCCATAAACTTCCGATATTCTTCCGGACAAAAAGTTTTCACACCCCACAGAACCCATTCAAATTCAGACCTTCTGCACAGGAAGATGCCTCTGAAGATAAGACCAAGACAGAGGCTTGGATGGGCCTCAGCATAAGCGATTCCCAGTGTAGATCCCCAAGATCCTCCAAAAATATACCACTTTTCAACCCCTAAATGGACGCGGAGTTTCTCTATGTCTGCAATCAAATGCGGGGTTGTGTTATCCTTGAGTTCACCAAGAGGGAGAGATTTTCCTGCTCCCCGTTGGTCGTATAAGATAATACGGTAATAGGAGGGGTCAAAAAAGCAGCGCGTAGAGGGAGATGTCCCCGCACCAGGTCCTCCATGTAGAACAAGCACTGGAACACCCTTAGGATTGCCTGATTCTTCCCAATACATTTGATGGAGACCATCTAGATCCAAATAACCGGTTTTATAAGGTTCGATCGCAGGATAGAGTTCGTCTCTCACATAAGCCTCTGGAAAATCCATGTATTTAAAGACTTATTTACTCGCCTGTTTCACCCTGGTCAAGGGTAAGTTCTGTTTTAATTTCCCTAATCAACCTCTCTAAATCTTCCTCGGATAAATCGGATAGAGAAACTTGATTCTTCTGTTTAGGAATGAAAAGACCCATTTGACGACCCAAAAGCTCTTTCGCCTTTAAAGCAACTGAAAAATTTTCGCTTGCCATCGCCATTGCATAGATGGATTCCAAATCTTTCAAAATATCAGCTGAAGCCCTTTTGTCATTTTCCATTGAACAGAAATCCCTACTTTATATTTTTATGATCTCACGCTTCTTGTTGAAAAACAAATTTTGAATTGGTCATTTGAGTGACTTTCCATTTCTCATCTCGTTTTGCAAGAAAAGGTTGGTTTTTCTTCGAAAAACCAACCTTTTCTTGCCAAGGATGACACAGCGTGTGGGGACGGACGAGTTAACTCGTTTTAATAATATGTTAACCTCTGTGCCATAAGCTTAAAAAAATCGAGGTTGAGAGCACGATAAGGAAACTATTTTAATGGAAATTCAAGCAGTCCTTTATCAGATCTTAAATATTGTCGTCATTTGCATTAATCTTTTTGGTATCGGTGTTGTATTCTGGGGGTTTGTTGTGGCAGCAACTGGCTTCATTCGCATGAAACTTCATCGCCATGGAGTTATTTTTTTCCTCAAGGAGGCAAATGAAATCCGAGCAGTCTTAGGCACCTATATCCTCTTTGGGCTTGAGTTTATGATTGCGGGTGACATTATTCACACCTTTATTAAACCATCCCAAGATGACCTAATTATCCTTGCCACAATCGTAGCCATAAGAACAGTTATTAGCTACTTCCTCGGCCGAGAAGTGGATGAAGCTCTTCGTGACAAAGGGGATCAAAAAATCTTTAAAAAAGAATTAGCAACAAAATCAATTACTTAAAAAAGAGAGGAACATCACATGGCTGACAATATTTCAGAAAGTAATCGCCGTCAAATTGCAGAAGCTTTAACGGAATACCTAGCTGATGTCACCATTGTTTACTATAAAACCCATGGCTTTCATTGGAATATCGAAGGACCGAATTTTTACAGCCTTCATATTATGCTCGAAAAATTTTATGAAGAAATTTGGGAATCGATGGATGAAGTTGCAGAGCGTATACGTGCACTTGGAGAAAAGGTCCCCCCGGGTTTGTCAGATTTGTTAAAAATTGCCTCGATCAAGGAAGCGGAAACTGCTCCCAAAGGTCTGCTTATGATGCAAGTGCTCAGAGGAGATTATCTAGCATTGGCTAAAAAATCCCACGATGTAGGCGTGATTGCAACAAGCTTTGGAGACACAATCACAACAGATATGATGACAGAAAAAGCAACCTTTCTAGAAAAAGCAGCTTGGATGCTTCAAAGCACCATTAATGATTAATGTGCTGGGCAAGGGTAGCTTCTAGGAAAGCATCTATGTCACCCTCTAAAACGCCATGAGCGTTGCCTTTCTCCACATTCGTCCTTAAATCTTTCACCATTTGGTATGGATGCAGAACATAAGATCGAATTTGATGACCCCATCCAATCTCCGATTTTGTAGCTTCCGAAGCTTGAGCGGCTTCAGCGCGCTTTTTAAGCTCAAGTTCATAAAGGCGGGCTTTGAGCATGCTCATGGCTTGGGCGCGGTTTCGATGTTGGGATCGATCGTTTTGACACTGGACCACAACACCCGTCGGAAGGTGGGTAATCCGGATAGCACTATCCGTTTTATTGACATGCTGACCACCAGCACCTGAGGCTCTATAGGTATCAACTCTTAAATCCTTATCCTCAATTTGAATATCAATAGATTCATCGACTTCAGGATAGACCCAAACGGACGCAAAACTGGTATGTCTGCGCGCATTTGAATCAAAAGGCGAGATCCGAACCAACCGGTGCACACCGCTTTCACCTTTCAACCATCCATAGGGATGATCAGCGTCTTTATGGGAACTCACCTTAAAGGTTGCGGATTTAATGCCTGCTTCTTCACCTGCACTTTCTTCAATCCACTCTATTTTATACCCCTTGGCTTCTGCCCACCGACTATACATGCGCGCAAGCATGAGGGCCCAATCTTGAGCTTCCGTCCCTCCTGCTCCAGCATGGACTTCTATAAAACAATTGTTATTATCCGCTTCTCCTGACAACAGGGTCTCGAGCCGCAGCCGTTCTACTCTTTTATGAAGGGATTCAATGTCGCTTTCCGCTGCTTCCACAACGTCCCGATCCTCTTCCATCTCTCCAAGTTCTAAAAGGTCGAGAGCATCTTTTAAGTCTTGATCAATTTTCTGGACACGGCCAAGAGCTTGGGAAAGTTGTTCACGTTCGCGCATAATTTCTTGAGCCCGTTGAGGATCATCCCAAAGGGTGGGATCTTGAACTTGTTTTTCTAAGTCTTGAAGACGCGTCTGGGATTTATCCCAGTCAAAGTCGCCTCCTCAGGAGGATAAGCCCCTCCTCAATATCATGGACAAGAGTTTCTATTTCTGTGCGCATATCTTATTTGCCTCTATCATATTTACTCAACTTTATAGCAGGGTCAGCTGACCCAAGCCAAGAACTGATCTTGATTACAAATCAACAAAAGCTTCTGGGTGTTTTTGGGCGATACGTAATAAAACTGTAGCTGGTCCACTGGGCTTGCGCCTTCCCTGCTCCCACTCCTGAAGTGTTCTGAGACTAATCCCCATATAGGCTGCGAAAACTGATTGAGAGAGATCGAGCTCTTGCCTTATAGCCACAATATTTGGGCGTTCAAGCACACGCTTTTTCCCGATTCCTTCGCGAATGGAATCAATTCCTTCTAGAATTTCCTGGCCAATATTTCTCTTCAATGTCATGGTAGTACTACCTTACAAATCGTCATCCCGGGATTTATAACCTCTTCCGAACCCGCGAAGCGGGGAGGAATAGAGGTTGTTAATACCCGGAACCTCTTGAATAGGCTATAAGCTATTATACAGGTCTTGCCAATCGGGGTTCTCTTTTTCTATTAATTCTATCTTCCAAGCTCGCTTCCACCCTTTGATTCTTGTTTCTCTTAAAATGACTTGACTAATATCCCCGTGAATTTCAAAATATACAAGGCGGTCCACATTATATTTAGCTGAAAAGCCTCCATAAATTTTGGTCTTATGTTGGTATACTCTTTTAATTAAGTCTGAAGTGACGCCTGTGTATAAAGTTCCATTCTTTTTGTTTGCAAGGATATAAACATAAGAGTCCATGAGTATCTCCCTATAAAAAAGTTTTTATGATTTTCAGCTTTTCCAAGGTTCCGGGTACTAAGCCTCTCTATCACTCGCCCAGATGGGCTCGTGAAGAGAGTCTAAGTCCCGGAATGACGACCGAAAAATTTCATTCTTAACTTTAATCTCTTAAACTTAGTATCTTCACGTTAAATGACTCAACAGATTTTTTACAAGTGTTCACTCAAGTTCCTAGAACGGGGAAATTCACCCAATCTTCGCCAACTCTTGATCCACGTTCACACTATCGCCCTTTTTTACATAAACCTTTTCAATGACTCCATCACACTCAGCCCGGATAATGTTTTCCATCTTCATGGCTTCAATCATCACAACGGGTTGGCCGGTTTTAATAGACTCCCCTTCTTTAACTACCACTTCAACAACAAGCCCCGGCATAGGGGACTTAACGATCCGCATCGAATCGGATTGTTGTTTAACGGGCATGGTCAGGGATAGCTCTGCAACGCGCTTGTTAACCACCTGGGTGTAAGCCCCATCCCCATTCCAAAAAAGGTTATCACGAATGCCTTTGTGATCCAGCTGAAGCGTCAAAGCATGCCCATTAAAAACACCTTCAAAGAGAACATCACCTGGCCGCCATCGCGTTTCGATGATCAGGGTCTCGTCCCCTTCCCTTACAACAGAGCGTTCTCCTTCAAGTTGGACCGTCACGGGGTGAGCTCCACTTCCCACCAGAACAACCAATTCCGCCTGACTTAAATGTTCTCGAATACAATACATCACAGCCGCTGTTCCCACAGCAATCAAGGAATTTTGAGGAGCCTGAGGCGTAAACCCCTCCACATAAAACTCATCGAGTGTAGCTGTACTGAATTCAGCTTTTCTGAAAAAGGACGAGTTCACAAGGGAAGTCAAAAAATAAATGTTGGTCTCGATGCCCCTTACATAAAAGCGATCAAGGGCATTGAGGAGTTCCTCACAAGCAAGATCCCTCTCAGGCTGATGAACGATAAGTTTAGCGATAAGCGGATCATAATAAGGTGTGACAATATCCCCTTCTCGAACGCCATTCTCAAGGCGAACCTTCCCGGGTTTCTCCGCGGGTGGTAGATAAGACCAGATGCGCCCTGTGGAGGGCAAAAAGCCTCTCGATGAATCTTCTGCATAAATCCGCGCTTCTATCGCATGGCCGCTGAGTTTTATATCTGATTGTTGAAATCGGAGAGGCTCACCTGCGCTCACGCGTATCATTTCTTCCACAAGGTCAAGGCCAGTCACCATTTCCGTTGTCGGATGTTCCACCTGAAGACGGGTGTTCATTTCAAGAAAATAGAACTGCCCCCTTGGATCCACCATAAATTCAACGGTCCCTGCAGAGGAATACTCAACAGTCTTGGCTAATCGAATGGCCTCCTCTCCCATTTTTTGTCGCAGCGATGGGGACACGGAAGGACTCGGCGCTTCCTCGATTACCTTCTGATAACGACGTTGAAGGGAACATTCACGCTCCCCTAAGTGAATGACATTCCCATGAATATCAGCCAAAATTTGAATCTCAATATGACGGGGCGCGTCGATATATTTTTCGAGAAAAATGCGTTCATCTCCAAAGCTGCTTCTCGCCTCATGACCAGCCCCTTTCAAGGCATTTTCAAGGGCTTTCGGATCGGATACGATCCGCATTCCCTTCCCTCCCCCACCAGCAACTGCTTTGACTAAAATGGGATACCCAAAGTCTTCGGCCATTTTCCTTGCGTGCTGCAAATCCTTGATAAGCTCATCCGTTCCAGGAACACAAGAAACACCAGCCAAGTGAGCGAGCCTTTTGGCTTCTAGTTTATCTCCCATAGCCGCAATGGCCTTGGGGGACGGACCAATAAAGATAAGGCCTTCCCTCTGCACAGCCTCTGCAAAAGCTGCATTTTCCGATAAAAAACCATAACCGGGGTGAATAGCCTCCGCACCACTTTCCTTGGCTGCTTTTAAAATGGCCTGAATATTTAAGTAACTTGTTTGAACGGGTGGGGGACCTAGAAGATAGGCTTCATCTGCCATTTTCACATGAAGAGCGTCTTCATCAGCCTCTGAATAAACAGCAATAGCTCTGATCTTCATGCGTCGCAGGGTTCGGATAATGCGACAGGCAATCTCACCCCGATTGGCAATAAGGACTTTCTTAAACACTTATGCCCCTCGTGATTCAAAGTGTGGACTTTTCTGGATTGCTTCGGAGCAAAGCTCCCCGCAAAGCATGTCCCCACGAAAGTGGGGAACCACGAAACGTCCCCCGTTTTCACGGGGGCATGCTTTGCGAGGTTTCGCAGGAACCAAAGCAATCCAGTTTTTAAACTTCAATACTCATTCCCATTTTGAGTAAGTATAATAACTGGCTAAGCTTTGAGCTTTAGTGCTTTCTTAGCCGTTGCTTTCTTTCTCTTCGGAGCCTTTTTCTTTTTTATTGGCGACTTGGGCTCAACTTGCGCTGTTATCTTTTGCCCAGCCATTTTTTGCACGGCTATCTTTTGCCCAGCTGCCTTCTGCACTGTTGCCTTGTGCGGTGCTGCCTTTTCAGGTCCTTTTCCCTTTTGTTCTTTTTTCATTAACTCCTGAACTTGCCGTTCTTCCCATTCAGGTGTCAAAAAGGGCGCCCAAGCATTTATCTGGGGAATGAGTCCTAGGGAAAAGGCATGAACACCAAGGCCAATACCCCATCCAACAATGACCCAAATGGGCCAAAAATATCCCCCACCAGAAATAGCCCAGATCAGAACCAACCCTAAGTTCACTACAACATAAATGAGTGCGTCTGTGTAAAAGCGTCGAAGTTTGCTTACATACTCCCGTGCATTATGTTCATTCATAAGAATCCTCCCATTATTTATTTATAGTGGTATATTGTCATGTTTTTTCCATGGATTTTCAAGTCTTTTATTTTTAAGCATTTGTAAAGATCGACAAATGCGTCCGCGCGTTGTATGGGGAAGAATAATATCGTCAATATATCCACGGCCTGCAGCCACCAAGGGATTGGCAAACTTTTCTCGGTATTCTTCTGTATAAGCCTCCACCTTTTCCTTATCATCCAGCTTATTACGGAATATGATTTCTACCGCTCCCTTAGGGCCCATAACCGCAATTTCCGCCGAAGGCCAAGCAAAATTGACATCTCCCCGTAAATGCTTTGAGCTCATCACATCATAGGCTCCCCCATAGGCTTTTCGGGTTATTACAGTCACCTTAGGCACCGTTGCTTCCGCAAAGGCGAATAAGAGCTTTGAGCCGTGCTTAATAATCCCCCCTCCTTCTTGAGCCATTCCAGGCAAGAATCCAGGAACATCAACGAACGTAATGAGCGGTATATTAAAGCAGTCACAAAAACGGACAAACCGGGCAGCTTTGCGGGACGAATCAATATCAAGACACCCTGCCAAAACCAAAGGCTGATTGGCAACAATCCCAACCGTTCGACCCTCCATGCGGGCAAACCCAATGATAATGTTAGCGGCATATTCAGGTTGGAGTTCAAAAAAGTCACCCTCATCTACAATTTTGTAGATGAGATCTTTCATATTATAGCCCTTCGAAGAATTGTGAGGGACAAGAATGTCTAGGGATGGACTTGTCCGATCGGGCTTGTCTTCCGTCGATTTAAGGGGCGGTTCTTCTCGATTCGAAAGAGGCAGAAACTCAAAAAAACGGCGGACTTCAAGAAGGGCTTCCATATCATTTTCAAAGGCCAAATCAGCAACCCCTGATTTCGTCGTATGGGTTAAAGCACCCCCCAATTTCTCATGGGTTACCGCTTCATGGGTCACTGTCTTAACAACATCAGGCCCCGTCACAAACATGTATGAGGAGTTCTTGACCATAAAAATAAAGTCGGTCATGGCTGGGGAATAGACAGCTCCTCCCGCACACGGCCCCATGATCACTGAAATTTGAGGAACAACGCCTGAGGCTAGGACATTGCGTTGAAATACGGCTGCGTATCCTGCAAGTGAATCCACGCCTTCTTGAATACGCGCGCCTCCCGAATCATTGAGACCAATGATGGGGGCTCCAACCTGCAAGGCCTTGTCCATAATTTTAACAATTTTCTCAGCATGGGCTTCGCTGAGACTTCCCCCAAAAACCGTAAAATCTTGTGAGAATACAAAGACCAAGCGCCCATGGATTGTACCATAGCCTGTAATGACTCCATCGCCTGGGATTTTGTTTTTCCCCATCCCAAAATCATGACAGCGGTGTTCAACCAGCATATCCCATTCTTCGAAGGAATCGGGATCGAGAAGAACCTCAAGACGTTCTCGCGCTGTGAGTTTGCCTTTTTGATGCTGGGTTTCGATGCGCTTAAGACCACCTCCGAGCCTTGCAGCTTCTCGCTTTTGTTCGAGTTCTTTTAGAACGTGATCCATCCCTTTCTCCCTTCCTTCAGTGTACACTAAAAACGGGTATAGACCTAAGAATTTTGATGACATGACCAATTTTGTAACGTGCGTCATTCCGGAATTTAGAACCTCTCTTCCGAACCCGCGAAGCGGGGAGGAATAGAGGTTTTTTAATACCCGGAACCTCAGGAATAAGGACAGTGTCTCTAGTACAGTGACTATTTAATTTAATCTATCTGAAGCCCCCTCACCCGCCACTTGCTCCGCGCGTGGCGACCTCTCCCACAAGGGGAGAGGTAAAAAGTGCTGGTTTCTCCTTACCTCTACCCTTGTGGGAGAGGTCGCCCGAATGGCGGGTGAGGGGACTATTTTAATAATAAAATTTAACTAAAAATTTCTAAAATTGGATTGCTTTGATTTAATCATTTTGGTAAACTGAACGCAGCGCATAGGTAGTCAGACCTATACGCTGCTAAACACAACCAAATCTAACACTAGAAGGAGATTTGATCATGTCTAACAACACTATAAACGTGTCTGAGTCTTTTTTCAAAGGTCTCGACTATAAAATCCAAAAATTATCAATTCTTTCAGATAAGCTGGATATTTTGGCCTATGAGGCCCGACAGATCTATCGTGCTCTCGAGGAAGCCAACAAAGGGGAGCGCCACAAAGAAGAAGACTAAGTTTAAGAAGGAGGCTTTCAAGGACTCCGTCATTCCGGGACTTAAGATCTCTTCACAAGCCCATTAGGGCGAGTGATAGAGAGGTTTAGTACCCGGAACCTCGTGAGTGTTTATAATGATTTTCCAGGTTCCGGAATGACGCCGAGGGGTAATGACAAGTTAATTCATGGAAATGACCCCTTTTGTACGTCCTTTCTTTTCCTGAAATAGATTCTTAAGATAAGGCTGAGAAAGAAAAGTGCAATAAAAATACAGAAATAAATTTCTCGATAGTGCAAACTTTTCTCGTATTCCCTTATATGTTGCTTAAGTTCAGATGAATTATGATATTGACTTAAATAGAATTCTGTAGATTCAGAGATATTTTTTTGGGAATTATTTAAGAGACTTTTCTTTTCTAAATTTTCTATTTCCACTAAGGCGAGATCTAATTCATTCAAAATCCCACCGCTGCCTATAAAACAGGCTGATTCGAAAAGAATTAATAATCCAAAAATGATTACAAGAGCAGTTGATATCTTTCTAATTTTTTTCATACTACCCGTCAGTTTTTTAGCTCCTTGAAATATAAGAGGAAATAGTTCATGATTTTGAAATCATTCGATTTCAAAAAAAGGATTTCAAAATGTCGAAACTACATCCCATTATTAAGAAAATATCAAAACATTTTCTGATTCATCCCTCAAGACAAAAAACATTAGCGTCCATGATTTTTGGAATCTTATGCAGCAGCAATATCCACCATCAAAGCCTTGCCCGTTATCTCGATAGCCCCAATCCCAAGGCAGCTTTACGAAAAGTCGAGCGTTTTTTTGTCAGGAAGAATTGTCCACAAAGGATTACGCTAAGGCTATTGTTGATCTTTTTGGGTTTAAAGGAAAATTTGATCTTTGCTTTGACCGATCCAACTGGAAATTTGGAAAAAAGAATATCAATTATTTGGTCTTAAGTTGGCGGATTAACAAAAAAATCTCTTTGCCTCTCATGTTTGCAGATCTCGATAAGGCTGGGAACTCAAATACAACAGAACGCATTGATTTGCTTGAAACGTTTAATGAGGTGTTTGGATTTCATCGCATCAAATCATTGATGGCTGATCGTGAATTTGTCGGCGAGCAGTGGTTCAAAATGCTCAATAACAACAAGATTCCTTATTTCATTCGTGTGAAGAAAAATATGTTGCTTCCTTGGGGCAATAAGCGCATTCAGGCTAAGAAGTTCTTTCATCACCTGGAAGTTAGCCAAAATAGACTCATTGACAAGAAAATGTATGAGAGTACTGTCTATTTTGCTGGAACACTCAGCAAATCTGGAGAACTCGTCATTATTATGTCGAATAAGAATTTGTCAGCTTCTCAAATCTTAACCAAATACAGAGAAAGATGGTCCATAGAAGAGCTTTTCAAAAAGCTCAAAACTTCTGGATTCCATTGGGAAAATACGCACATGAAGTACTCTACGCGCCTGATTTCTCTCCTCATTATTCTCAGCTTTGGATTGTTGATCGCTTACCTTATGGGACTCGGCGATAATATTCCCTGGAAAAAAACATTAGGCTGTCACCTCTACTCGGTCTTCAAACAAGGATTGATCAACTTTCAATTTCTAGTTGCACAGTCCGTAATGATAGCGGTTGAAACCATACAAAATCTTCTTGAAAGGGCGCAATATGCTATCTTTTAAAAATACTGAAGGATAGTGTGGAATTTGCCAAAACTATCCTTCAGAATCTCGTGTTCACCAATCCTTCAGCCTTATGTCCCAATTTTACATAATTCTTCATAATATCCGAACAAGCCGACTGACCTTTGTTCAACAAACCAGCCTTAGTTGAACGCCTCCGTCTAGAAAACATTCATTGTTCCGCTATTTTCTCGACGCTATTACTTCTCAATCTTTATCAAAAATGAGGGACTTTCAGCAAGTTCCTCAACTTTAAAAAAGATTATGGGTCTTTTCTTATCTGCTTTAATTGCTCCAGAAGGCTGGGAGAACACCCAACACCAATCATGCCAAATGCCTTCAATAAAAGAATCCTCACTTAAAGATTGTAATAATTTATCCTTATCTGAAAAATTGAATAGGTTAAAGTGACGTATAATAGTCATTTCATCATTCTTACCTTTATTAAATTTTTCTTTTACCGAAAAATTCCTACGGGCTTGAGGAAGTTGAAGAATCTTTTTAATTTGCGAAACGTATAATATTGTCTTTTTATCTGTGTTTTTCTCAAACATAGTATGTAATTTCGCCTTCTTAGGTTCATCCCCCCCTCCCTCTTCCTCATACATAGTAAGTGCAGGATGATTTACTATAGTTACAGCTATAAAGAAGATGAATAAAAATTTCTTTAACATATTTTAAGCCTCCTTAAAGAATTAATTATAAATAAATTTACTAAATAATTATATACAGTGCCTCCTATTGTCCAGACAAATTTTACTTCAAATTGTTTTTTTGTACTCTGTAGTTTTCCTCCTATACCGATCGTGAACGGAAATTAGGTTATAAAGCTTTGAATAAATATTTAAATGATGCAAAGAAAAGGAGCGTTTCTGTAGATAAAATTAAGATATTTTTATACCTGCTTTGATATCTTTTAAGTAAGGGAATTTAGTTTCTGCATTTTGAGATCCTTTCTTTGCTAGAGAATGATTTCAAATCGTGAACTTTTTCTCCTTACTTTTCAATCTACTATTAAAAATGACGGGTAGTGTGAATTTTTTTATATCTCATGAAACTATATTCAAAATTTTGTTACGTAAGATAATCTTGCAGAAATTGCATAGCTTATCAAATAAATATTATCTAAAAATAATATAATATCAAATGAAGATTTTTTCTGGATTATCACCAATGAGGGTTACTCTCATTTTGAAGAAGTTGGCGATAAACTTAAGTTTCTGGATCGCCACGCCCACTTTGTGGGCTCGCGAAGCTTGTCCTCGCGAAGGCGAGGAACCAATAAGCATCCCCCCACTCGTTCCCCGTTTTCACGGGGACATGCTTTGCGAGGAACACCGTGACGAAGCAATCCAGACCATCTTCACCTAACTACGAACAGGTACCTTTTCCCCAAAGAAAGAAAAAAACTTCCCACCCCTCTTTGCAAAGGCGACTTCAACTTTTTTGTGAACAATCTCTGACATCAAAAAGACATAAATGAAGGAGAGAAAAATCCCCCAGTAAACGCTTAACCCATTCTCAATCATCAAATACATCATCACATACCCGGGAAGCACGTGCCCTATATAGACGGGGTAGCTTATGTCTGAAACCCAATTGATAAATCTACCCCACATCCCTTTGGCTTTAATGCTCGTGGCATGGAAAAGGATAAGATAGGCAAAGATAGAGAATCCTAAAAGGTAGCTTATCGTTTTGATAACATCAGGGGCATGAAACAAAGGGGATACGAAACAAGCCAGCAACACACCACAGAGGCCAATCGCCTTTTGCCATGAAATTTGTTTTTTATATAAGGAGTACACACATGTCCCCAAGAGAATGAGCATAAAATACTGCAAATTTTTACGTGCAAGAGTCACGAGGTAAAACCATGACACATCTTCACCATCAAACGCGGTGTGGATTCCATAAACAGCAATACTCAGTAATACAATGAGAAGGCACATCTTTTCAGGAAAATTCTTACGTCCCAGGCTCCAAACAATCCCTGCCAAGAGATAAAACTTAATTTGAATTTCGAGAGACCACACAGATCCATCAATCAAACGGTAGTGGAAAATATCCCTCACCCAAAAAAAGTATGAACAGACATGATCCCATGTGTAGGGGAAGGGGCCATCGCCTATGAGATAAAAAGCATAAACGAACAACAACCCTGTGGCAAAGCAAATGACATAACTTGGCCAAAGGCGAAGAATCTTGTGAACAACGAAATCCTTTAAAGAAGCATACCTTTCAAGGGAAGGCTGAATCAAAAACCCTGAAATCAGAAAAAAGAAGGTCACCCCAAAATGCCCTATATTTAGGGGAAAATCGAGGATTGCTTGCAGATAAAAAGGAGCAGGCAAGTCCATAGGTTCAATTTGCAATAACCCTGCCGATGTCGCCTGATGAGCAAAGAAAAAAACGAAAAAATGATAGAAGAGAACGAGCAGAGCGCTCATCCCTCTTAAAATATTTAATACTGAATACTCTTGCTTTACCATAGTTCTTAAATAGTGATAGTATTGATTTTTTTCAAGAGAAAAAATGGGCTTTTTAAAAAATATTTTATGTATTCATAATTTCTCTTGATTTTCATACTGCCATATGCCATAGTGAATGTAGGCAATTGGCATAGGAGTTTAAAATGCAATCCGTTTCGCGCTCTGTTGATATGGCTCTTATTCATCGCATCCAAGAAGGATTTCCAACGGCTGTTGCTGAATCTCTCTTAAAACATAATACACTTACGCGCCAAGAATTATATAAGTTTATTCCCCCCCGAACGTGGGCACGGCGCGTCAAAGAGCATCGTTTGAGTCCTGAAGAATCTGATCGACTGGCCATGGTTGAACGCATTGTGAACTTCGCAAATGATGTTTTCGGCAATAAAGATAAAGCCTATACGTGGCTACGTCGCCCTAATCGTTCTCTTGAAAATCAAACGCCTCTGGATCTTCTCCATAGTGAAATGGGGACACGCCTTGTTGAAACCCTTCTTGAGCGTATTCAACACGGCATTTATTCTTAATGCAAGTTTTCCGGATTTGCCGCGACATTCACCAAGCTCTGGATGGAGAAGGAAGCCGGCTTTTTGGCGGGCGTTGGAATTCTCCCGGAAAACCTCTTATTTATACATCTGCCCATTTATCCTTATGTATCTTGGAACAACTGGTTCACCTCGATGTTGATTTAATTCCTACAAACTGGGTTGTGCTCAACCTTGACATTCCCGACACTCTTTCTGGTGAAAACCTCTCAGGACACCCCATAAAAGAAGGAGAAGCACGAAAAATGGGTGATGAATGGCTAAAGGCGGGACGCACCCTTTACCTCAAAGTTCCTTCTTTTGTTGTACCTCAAGAGTATAACATCCTTATTAACCCTCTTCATTCTGACATGAACCAAGTAAAGATTAATAATGTCTCCCCCTTTCAATTTGATAATCGGCTCCTAAAATAAAATGTCTAAAAGCCGCAACCAACCCGTAATTCCTCTCTTGTGAGAACGGCCATCTTGTTCTAAAAATGAAGAAACATATCATTCTAAATTTAGGATCATAATAATGCCCATTTTACCGGACACTTGGATTCGTGAACGCGCCCACCAAGGTATGATTGAACCCTTTGTTGAACATCAGGAAAAACAAGGCGTTATTTCATATGGACTCTCTTCCTATGGCTATGATGCCCGCGTATCGGACGAATTCAAAATCTTTACAAACGTAGATAATGACCTTGTGGATCCTAAAAATTTTTCCCAGTCAGGGTTTGTCGATCGACAAACCAACATTTGTGTTATTCCGCCCAACAGCTTTGTTTTAGCAAGAACAGTCGAATATTTTCGCATTCCTCGCGATGTTCTCGTTATTTGTCTTGGTAAATCTACTTATGCCCGGTGTGGAATTATTGTCAATGTCACTCCTCTTGAACCTGAATGGGAAGGACATGTTACGTTAGAATTTTCAAATACAACCCCTCTGCCCGCAAAAATCTATGCAAATGAAGGCGCTTGCCAATTCCTTTTCTTAAAAGGAGAATCTCTTTGTGAGGTTTCTTATCGAGACCGCCATGGAAAGTATATGGGACAAAAGGGCGTGACTTTACCCAAAATTATCGAAGAGAACATAAAAACACGAAAGGCTTCATAATGGATAAAATAGCGATCCGAGGGGGCATTCCTCTACATGGCGATATCAAAATAAGTGGGGCTAAGAATGCTGCTCTTCCCTTAATGGCCACATGCCTTCTCACGGACAAACCCCTTCATCTTGTGAATGTTCCAAAGCTCTCCGACATTGCGAGCATGTCTGAACTTTTATCCCAGCTCGGCGTTGTCGTTGAGCTCGAGACGTCCCCAGAACATCAAACGATGCATCTTTGCGCCAAAGACCTTTCAAGTACAACAGCAGCTTATGATGTTGTCAGGAAAATGCGGGCATCCGTTCTGGTTTTAGGGCCTCTTGTGGCTCGCGCTGGAGAAGCTCATGTTTCCCTTCCAGGAGGATGCGCGATTGGAACCCGCCCTATCGATCTTCATCTGAAAGGCCTTGAAGCCTTGGGAGCTGAAATTACCCTCAAAGAAGGATATGTCCATGCGTATGCTTCTAAGGGATTAAGGGGGGCTACATTCACATTCCCTATGGTTTCTGTGACAGGTACAGAAAATCTTATGATGGCAGCGACCCTTGCCAAAGGTCAAACCCGCCTTATCAACGTCGCGCGGGAGCCTGAAGTCACTGATCTTGCCCATTGTTTAAATGCCATGGGGGCAAAAATTTCAGGAATGGGAACTGATTCTCTTGTCATTGAAGGCGTGAATCAACTTAACGGGACGACCCATCAGGTCATCGCGGACCGGATTGAAGTCGGAACCTACGCCATGGCAGCCGCTTTAACAGGGGGCAAAGTCCGCCTCAAGGGAGCCCGCCTAGATCTCGTACCAACCGCAGCTTCGCTTTTACTCCAGGCAGGCGTTTCTTTGGAAGACGAAGGGGATGCGCTTCTCGTCAAAGCTCCTCTGACTGGCCTTCAAGGTGTTGACGTTATGACTGAGCCTTTCCCTGGCTTCGCCACTGACCTTCAGGCCCAATGGATGGCTCTCATGAGTGTAGCAGAGGGAGCTTCCATGATCACGGAAACCATTTTTGAAAACCGCTTCATGCACGTGCCAGAGCTCTGCCGGATGGGCGCCAACATCACTGTCCATGGCTCCTCAGCCCTTGTCAGAGGTGTGAAGGGACTCAAAGGGGCCCCTGTTATGGCAACTGACCTAAGAGCTTCTGTCTCCTTGGTTTTAGCTGGCCTTGTGGCCGAAGGAGAGACGATCGTTAGCCGGGTTTATCACTTGGATCGTGGATATGAAAGGGTTGAAGAAAAATTAAGAGCCTGTGGGGCTGACATTCGTCGTGTTCGATAATATATAATAGGTAAGAGTGAAAGAGTGAGATGGAAGAAAATGTCCTATAAACCTTTACAAATGACGGCCGAAGATAGGGATGACCTTCAGGTTATTGCCGCATGTCTTCAAGACGCCCTGATTCCCCTCTCCGGAATGGAATATGATCGGACGAGTGGTCACTTTCACCTAATCGCTAATCGCTTCTGTTGGGAGTGTGAACCGGAAAATCTAGATGGCAATTCCTATTATGCTCGCGTCGCTGCTGGGGTTGCTTTCCATCACGTAAAAGATGTTCACAAAAAGGGCTTTGACCCTCAAAGCAAAAATGAGCTCATCAATCTTCTTACGATCCATCATGAGGAGAATGACTGTATTCATCTCATCTTCTCAGGAGGATCAGAAATCAAACTCAGCGTGAATAAGCTCTCTTGTCACCTGAAAGACGTGGATGAGCCTTATCCAACCCCGAACCAACCGGTTCATCCTTAAGAAATCTGCTCATTTTTTTGTTAGGTCTGTTCGCTCAACGCACACAACAGCTGGCATAGATTTACCATTTATTGACATGTTAGTTATCCAGCCTGTTACTTTTGCTACTGCCATGGTACTGGGGATAGCTTGATGACCTGTACCAATCATTCCCACGTCTTGAATAACGGGTATAAAACATTGTTGGTTTAGGCAATTAACTGGTCTATAAGCCCACCCTGTTGAAGTTGCAGTTCCTTTCAAAATCTCTCCTCCAACTTGAACCTGATATTCTGATTGAAGGGCTCTATCTCCACATCGTTCAGGATAATTTGGAGATGGTTCGGGCGTCTGATTTTGTACTATTTTAATGTAATTCTTGACAGTATTAAATTTTTTAGTGATTGATTGGGCTGTTGCTTGAAGTGCTTGAATATCTGGTTTAAGATCGTTTTTGCCATCGCCTAGGTTGAGGATTTTTTCAGCTAACTGTATCTGTGGTCCTGTATTAATTCCCCATCCGACCTTATTATTTAATTGAACGAGCTGATCATCATATGTTTTTTGGAGGTTAGTAATAGCCGTTAGATATGCTTGAAAAGCTGCAGCCAAAGAATCTGCTTTATTCGGGGCCACTGCAGGCTGAGATTCGGCTCCCTGAGTAGATACAAGTGTCATCACGCTTCCCGATAAGACAATTAGCAGACTTGCTGACAAAATTTTTTTCATTTTATTCCTTCTTGGGTAATTTTATAAACTTATGATATAAGATAAATAGTTAAGATCTTCTTAATAAGAGATTGGCCTAAAAAAGGGAGAGCCTCCATGCGTACCAGTTTAATTTTCTTATGTTTTTTAATCTTTTCTTCGATGGAGCTGCAAAGAGCACGCGCCCAAGAACCCGTCATCTGTGATCCCATGCAAGCGATTGCTGTAAACCTTGAGATTGTCATCCCAAATCCGGTCTTGGAAGATTTAAGGAAAAGAGGAATCCAACAATTGTCTCTTACTCCCGCTGTGAATTTTGGCTGGAGAAAAACATTTCCTGTTCAAAGTGGGGCCAGATTAACGCTTGTAGATAACGCAGATCCTCTCACCATTGACATGCAGGAGGGGCTTTTAGTGACCTATAAAACCTGTCTTGGTGATATCGTATATGCCTATTGCCAAATGACAAATGAATGTTTGAAAGGAGAGTATCCAAAGGATGTGAGACTTCACCTCACTCCCGCTCTCGGACAATGTGAGATTGAGGTTTTGTGCACTCAGTGCAATTAAGGTGAAGAGTTGTCATTCCGACTCTTCTTCCCAAGTGTCGGGCTGATAGGAAACAACAACAAAGTTTTTATATAAACATTCCGAAGAGATCGGCTTGCCATTATGGCCTTTTTCCATCACATCTTGCCAAATTTCATTGGTGCGATAATAACGCCCTTCCCTTCTTAACATCTTATGATTTTTCTCATAAATATGATATTTAAGAAGTGGACAAGTAGAGGAGCGGATTTCTGATATCCCCCTTTGTAATATAGAACAACAGATATGATTAAGGGACCAACCAAAGCTCCCAACTGATCCAAGGCTTCATGAACCCCAAAGGCCCATCCCATCCCAATGTGACTTCCCGCATGAGAGAGCATCGCATCTCGCGCTGGCGTGCGGATGGCTTTGCCAGCGCGTTCTAAAATAATGAGAAGAGACGCTATCTGCCAATTCCCAGCGAGAGCCAAAGCAGGGACGGCTAAGAGGTTGATAAAATATCCAATAATGGTAATCATCCAATACCGTTGCGTTTTATCAGCAAGATAGCCAGAGACCAGGCGAAGAGAATATCCCAAAAATTCTCCAAACCCTGCGACAAATCCAACGAGAGCTGCACTCGCTCCAAAAGTCGCGAGAAAGGGACCGGTGATACTTCTCGCCGCCTCATAGGTCATATCTGCAAAAAGGCTTGTGAGTCCCATAAGAAGAATAAACTTAAGGGCGGAGGATTTAGAAATATCTCTTTTTTGACGCGTCAAAATTTTTTTCTCTTATTTTATTTGTGCTAACAAAATGCTCTTTCCTTCCTAAGGGAAGAGCTCCTTCATTTATTTGCCATATAAGGTGTTATAAAGCGATAAGATGCGTGTAAACTCAGGACCCTGTATGACCAAAACTTGCGCCTCACAGTATTTTTCAAAGTTCTGAATTTTTTCTGAAATATTTCTTTCAAGGTTAGGATCAACATTAGGACTGTTTTTAATCAAATTATTCATTTCAGTTTCCTGAGTCAGCCGACCTCGAGTAAACTCGTTGTTCAAAGATTCGCGACCATTATAACGGGTTTTGTACATGTCAAATGTAAACAGACGTTTTACTACGCCTAATTTAGTGCATACACTGATGTTTTTATTACAAACTGATGTACCCGTATTATGATCCCAGAGATGCTCTACCACATCAGGAAGCATATCTCTTTGCATTTCTTGGCATTTATTTCCTGCTTCTTTTACTTTAGAAAGAAGATCCGCTTTTGTTAAAGCCTTTGCCGCTGAAAATGGCATTTGTCCTAAGAACACAACTAGAAGAATGAAGCTACTCATAATAGAGTTTTTTAAATAAATCTGCATGATTTACCTCTCTGCCGTTTTAAGGGATTTTTCTAGATTCTCTTGGGGCTTCGTTAAAAATGAAGATAAATCTCGTTCTCCTACGGGAACCCACCCTTGTCGTTGAGGGGATTGGAGGAGACGAGGATCGTCTTTTTTGTTCCATTCTGCGTGGGCTAAGGAAGTAAATGTTATTATTATACCTATTAATAATGGGACAATCATAAGAAGAAAAAATTGCTTTTTTGTGAGTGTATTATGGCAACTGTATTTTTCTTTCATGAACTGTCTCACTCAAAGTTGAAGAACATATAGTTATAGTATCAGTGAAGTTTAAAATATTCGTTAAGACATCCTTCCTAAATTGTTAATTTTCGTTTTTATTGTTCTTGAAAAGGCCACAAGAAAAGATGTAATGTCGCTACAATTGAGGAAAAAGGATATAAATGTCACTGCATATCGGACCAGTTGAATTGAAAGATCGGGTCATTTTAGCCCCCATGTCAGGGGTTACCGATATGCCTTTTCGCCGCCTTGTCAAACGGCGGGGGGTGGCTCTTGTCATTTCAGAAATGATTGCTAGCCAAGCGATGATTCGTCAAACCCGGCAATCTTTACGGATGTCAGCCCATGCTCCTGAAGAATATCCAATGGCAGTTCAACTTGCAGGATGTGAACCTAAAGTTATGGCAGAAGCTGCAAAGCTAAATGTAGACCGCGGAGCAATACTTATTGATATTAATATGGGCTGCCCAGCAAAAAAGGTTGTTAATGGTTATGCCGGATCGGCACTGATGCGCGATGAAAAGCATGCAGCTAAAATCATTGAAGCGACCGTCAAGGCTGTTAACATTCCTGTAACCCTAAAAATGCGTACGGGCTGGGATGATCAGAATCGTAATGCGCCCAGTCTTGCGAAAATCGCAGAAGACTGTGGTATCAAAATGATCACAGTCCACGGAAGAACACGGTGTCAGCTTTATAGTGGTAAATCAGACTGGTCATTTATTCGCACGGTCAAGGATGCAGTCGATATTCCTGTTATTGGCAATGGGGATGTTGTGACAGTTGAGGATGCTAAGGAATTGTTATCCCTGTCAGGGGCAGACGGCGTTATGGTTGGACGAGGGGCCTATGGCCGGCCCTGGTTTTTGAACCAGATAAGTCATTTTCTTAAAACAGGAGAAAGTCTTCCTAACCCCCCTTTAGAGGAACAGAAAGATCTTGTCTTAGAACATTTTGAAGATATGCTAGTCCATCATGGAGAGCATACGGGGCTGTTAATGGCTCGAAAACATTTAGGTTGGTATAGTAAAGGATTGATAGGCTCTGCAGAGTTTCGTGTTGCAATTAATCAGACAAGCCTTCCTGAAGACGTTAGGGCTCTTGTGAAAACATTTTATAACATGAACTTAGAAGGATGACTATGAATGACTTTAATCAGAAACTTTACAGTCTAGGACTTCAAGAAGTTATCGAGCGATATTTAAAGCACTATTTTGATCTCCACGGGGATATCTTACCGGTGGAAGGGCTTTATCTTTGTTTGAAGAAGGAAGTAGAGCGAGCTTTAATCGTAGAAACCTTAAGACGGTTGAAAAGCAATCAAGTTCAGGTTGCTAAGCTTTTAGGGATCAATCGAAATACACTAAGGCGTAAGATATTAGATCTTGATATTTCTCTTGAGACTCTCTGAGATGACACTTCACCAAGCATGCGAAAACCTCAAAGAATGGGCTAATCGACATAACGTAGGACGCAAGCTTCTAATTCTCCTCGTTGGAGGATCGATTCTTTCCGTCCTTGCAACGTATGTGATGCTTACAAAAGCCCCGCCTTTTCTCAAGAGTCGAAGGATTCTTGTCGTTCTTTTAAGTCTTGATTTCGTCTTTTTAATGACCCTTACGGCCGTTGTGGCCAAATATGTAGCCCAATTATGGGCAGAGAGAAAAAGCGATCAAGCAGGCTCCAAGCTTCATAGTCGCATCGTTGCAACCTTTAGCCTTTTAGCGATTGCCCCCACCATTCTTGTTGCCGGGTTTTCTGCTATTTTTTTTAATATCGTTATTCAAAGTTGGTTTAACCAAAGAGTGGAAACAGCCATAGGTGAATCCATTGCCGTTGCTGGAGCTTATTTAGGGGAGCATCAAAAAGTCATTACGGCCAATGCTCAAGCCATGGCCGTAGAGCTTGCTCCACAGGTGCAGTATTTGTCCTCGGAATCAAAAGCTCTCGATCAAAAACTAACGGATCAAACTCAATTACGTGCCCTCGATGAGGCTATCGTTTTTAATAGCAAAATGAAAATTTTAGGGCGATCGCGGTTTTCTTTTGCCTTAGATTTCGAGGCCATTCCTGCAAGTGACCTTGAATACGCAAAATCTGCTCCTGTCATTCACACAAATGAAGAGAATGACAGAGTGAGAGCTCTCGTGGCTTTAGACCCATCGTCTAATACCTATCTATTGGTAGGCCGTCGCGTTTCTCCAACCGTTTTGAACCGCATTGAAAACGCGTCAAAGGCAGCGCACGAATATCAACGCCTCGAGGCGGAAGGATCAAGTATCGCTCTAAAATTAGCAGGAATCTTCGTGGGGATAGCCCTTTTATTACTGTTAGCGGCTGTTCTGGGGGGACTGCTTTTTGCTAACAAACTGGCTCGTCCCATTCGTCGTTTAATTCAAGCTTCTGATGAAGTGTGTAAAGGTAATTTGTCAGTTCGTATCGCAGAAGAAGATGAAACGGTTGAACTTTCTTCTCTAACATCTGCTTTTAATCGCATGACAGAACAATTGGAATCCCAGCGGGATGCGTTACTTATTGCTAATGAACAACTCGATGAACGTCGTCGTTTTACAGAAGCTGTATTAGCTGGGGTTTCAGCCGGAGTCATTGGCTTAGATGCCAAGGGCAATATCCACTTATCAAACCAATCGGCAGGTAAGCTTCTTCGTATTGATTTAAAGCATGAAATAGGACAAAAGTTTGTTAAAGTCGTTCCGGAAATGGCATCTCTTTTCCAAGAAATTAAAAAAAGGAAATCAGACTTTATTGAAAAACAAGTTGTTCTTAACCGGGAGGGACACGGTTACACCCTTTTAGTTCGTCTTTCCCTTAATCAAATGCGTGATAAGCTTACCGGCTATGTTGTGACATTTGATGACATTACCCAATTGGAAGCGGCTCAAAGAAAGGCTGCGTGGGCGGAAATGGCCCGGCGCATTGCCCATGAGATAAAAAATCCTTTAACACCAATTCAGCTTTCAGCAGAGCGATTAAAAAGACGATATAGTAAGCAAATTTCCCAAGATTCTGAAACATTTCAAAGTTGTGTGGACACCATTATTCGACAAGTCGGACACATTGGACAGATGGTTGGAGAGTTTTCTTCCTTCGCACGTATGCCTGCCCCTCATATTAAACCTGAAGATTTGGTCCAAATTTGCAAAGAAGAAATTTTTTTACAACAGCATAGCCATTCTGAGCTTAAGATTGAGTTTATCTCATCTCTTGATTCTTTATTTTTCCCCTGCGACCGAGGGCAAATAGGACAAGTCCTTACAAATCTTATCCAGAATGCAAGCGAAGCGATAGAAGCAAAACAGACGCCTCACGGTCATTTGCAAGTATGGCTTGAAACTCAAGGACAGAACATCTTATTACGGGTCATCGATAATGGAATTGGGTTACCTTCAATTGGGAGAGAGCGCTTAACGGAACCTTATGTAACATTTCGTGAAAAAGGAACGGGGCTGGGGCTTGCGATTGTGAAAAAAATCATAGAAGATCATGGAGGTAATTTAAGCTTCCAAGATTATCCAGGAGGGGGGGCCGTTGTACAAATTTCGTTTACGCGCATCAATACCCACCAGCAAGTTTTAAACTAGGGAATGTTAATAATGGGCCAAGATATTTTAATTGTAGATGATGAGCCAGATATAAGAGATCTCGTGGCTGGGATTCTTAATGATGAAGGATTTGTATGTCGTGTTGCTTCTACCGGAGAAAAAGCTCTTGAGGAGATTTCCCTGAGACAACCTAATCTTTTGATTCTCGATGTATGGCTTGGTGATCCTCAATATGATGGCTTAAAAATTTTAGAGCTCATAAAAAAAACAAACTCTGATCTTCCAATTGTAATGATTAGTGGACACGGGACGGTTGAAACTGCCGTTAATGCCATTAAGTTGGGTGCTTATGATTTTATTGAAAAGCCCTTCAAAACAGATCGTCTTTTGCTGATTGTGTCCAGAGCTCTTGAAGCTGCAAATTTGCGTCGGGAAAACCGCCATCTTAAGGAAGAAGTCAACACTCCTCCAATGATAGGAAATTCCACTCCCATTCAAGTTGTTCGGAAGACCATAGAAAAAGTAGCCCCCGCTAACAGTCGTGTTTTGATGATCGGTCCTGCAGGTGTAGGGAAAGAACTTGCAGCACGCGAAATTCATGAAACCTCCAAACGCGCTTCCGGTCCTTTTTTGGTGCTTCATTGTAAGGCAGATTCTGAAGAGTCTTTAGAAGAACAGCTTTTTGGAAGTGAAGCTACGACTAACGTTCCCCGAAAACTGGGTGCGCTAGAGCAAGCACATGGGGGGTCTCTTTTCCTGGATGAGGTCACCGAACTTCCCCTTGACGTCCAAGCAAAATTGGTTCGATTTTTGCATGAACACGCTTTTAAACGTGTGAGAGGAGATCATAAAGTCGTTGTGGATGTGCGCATGCTTGCTGCTTCAAAGCACGACATAAAGGCAGCCATTGAAAGAGGGTCCTTTCGAGAAGACTTATACTACCGACTTAATGTCATCACTCTCCACCTGCCTCCTTTAAAAGAACGATGTGAGGATATACCAGAGCTTGTTTCTTATTTTATAGAACGCCTTTCGCGCCAGGCAGGTGTCCCCAAGCGTCAGTTTTCGGAATCGACTCTTGCCTTAATGAAAGCCTATGAATGGCCGGGTAACGTTCTTGAATTACGTAATGTCGTTGAAAAAGCGCTTATTATCTCTCCAGCGGCTAATGATGTACCGGTTGCCCCTCATGAGTTACCTCCAGAGCTAAGAGGAGAAGAGCTTCCTTCCCTGACTCCACAGAGTTCTCCTGATTTTCTCTCCATGTCTTTACGAGAAGCGCGGGAATATTTTGAACGAGAGTACCTCCTTGCCCAGGTTCATAAGTTTGCCGGAAATATCTCACGCACAGCAACCTTTATTGGGATGGAACGATCGGCTCTCCATCGAAAACTTCGCCAGCTTCAAGTGGAACGGAAGCGAAGAGCGTAAACTTTTCATCGTACCCGGTTTGTTGGGTCGTGCTTGGGGGATTTTTTATCCAAAGATAGTCTTTAAAAATGATAATGAAGGACTCTAAATCGCCACTTCGCCTTAGCACTTCGTGCGACGGCGTGGTCGCGAAGATGATTGCGGGAAACATACCCCCCACGTCTTTGCGAGGAGCTTTGCTCCGAAGCAATTCCAGTCTTTTGTTACCCTAAGAGTAAATATCTGATTAGTTTATTCCTTCTCATCCACTTTTTTTCTAGATTGCTTCGTCGCTTTCACTCCTCGCAATGCGACCCGATAAACCCGACAAAGTAGTTGTGCGGAATTTTTGAGAAAAAAAGGAGGAATTTGTAACAAAACAAACTTAACAAAACTGCTTTAAATTCCTCCTCTTTTGACGGCCACTGAGCAGGGAGGTCAAGCCGCCAATTTTATCTCTTTATAAAATATCGATTCTTCTTTTTTTTTGTGAAGGGTCGATGAGTTTATCGTAAGAGACAAAATTCCGTGAAAAAGGCCATCCCGGGATTCATGGGGTTGAACTTCAAAGACATATGGCCAAGATCCTATGATCTCCGTGAAAAAGTATTCTCCTTGCTCGAGTATCATGCAGAGAAACTCTATTTTTTCCTTCATTCCAAACGCAACAAGTTGCTGATAGAATAACTTACAAAAGGATTCACCTTGGGACAGAGAATGATTTTCTCCCTGCAGAAAAAGCGAACAAGTCCAAACTTCTCCATTGTTTGGCGCAAGTGTAGAGAGATGCTGCCCTACTCTTTGATGGAGTATACCAATTCTCTGCTTGAGAAGAATAGCTCCTCCCAAAACGCTATCTGATTGATTTTTAATTGCAATAAATGTAGCCCTTTTATGATCCTGGAAGGAATAATACAACATGTCTCTCTCTATTATGAATCTTGAAAAAAAATCAACAATAGTCTTAAAAAGATGATGATCTTTAGGTTCAATGATATTGAACATACATATTTCCTATCGAGTTCGACCGTAACTATTAACCGAAAATTAACTGAAAAGGTGAAGGCTTAGTCATTCTGGAAATACCCTTAAGGATAATCTAGGGGAAAATCCCTTAGTAGTTTAATTTAAAAAATGACTTGAACGTTTAGGTAACCTATCCAATAATGGGGAAAAAATATAAATTTTAAATAATATTTAAAATTTAAGCAGGTCATCTTTTTTATGAAATGTAATATTCTCTTACCTGAAGATATTTACACATCATATTTGCAAATTGTGAATGAAATTAAATTCACGCGTAGAGAAATAGATATCATTGCCTATCTCCTCAGTGGGAAGTCGGCTAAAACCATAGCAACCTGTTTATCAATTTCTCCGAAAACAATTGAAGCCCACATGCGTAATATTGCAATGAAAGTGGAGTGTAATTCACGGGATGGAATTATAGATTTTATCGAAAAATCTAAAAAGTTCTTCCTGATAAAGGAACATTACCTGAGCTTATTAACTCAAACCTCTTTTGAAGAACAGTTATTAAAAATTGCTGCCCAACTTAGTTCTGAGTGTCCTACTTGTACCATCGTATATTGGCGAGATCAAGAATATCATTCCATTCTTATACGCTCTTTAGAAAGGCATCTAAAACTTGCTGGGGTTAAAACACTTATTGAAACAAAAGAAGAGCAAATATTCCTCAAAAATCCTGTCGAGAATAGGGAGTCATCCAAAACTAACTTAGTTATCTATGCCGTTCCTGAAACAATGGATGAGCAAGGTGAAGAGAAAATTACTTCTCTCACACAAAAGACCAAAGAAGAGAAAAATAGCATTGTAGCCTTATTCCCCAAAAAAAATCTAAAAGATGGTATTTTACAAGACTCGGGAAATCCAGAACACTTGTATTATTTAGAACGAGAAAATTATTATGATTTTACTTTTATCGTCTTAAAAAAATTGTTACAGAACACAAAATTAGAACAAATTATTTTAGACTTTAAAAATCATCACGAATCAATTTGTGGCACTTCCGAAATAATACATGAACGATCACTTCCAGAAGGTAAGCCCTTGGTAAGGATAAGTTTAATGTCACAGCTGGATACATATATCCATAATTTTTTTAATATTTTAAAAGCAGGAAAGAAATACTTTTTTATAGGTAGTTGCATATTAAGCATAGGGGCTCTTTGCACTTTGTTTTTAACTAAAGAAGGAGATCCTAAATTGCATAGCGATATGGCTGCTAGAGCGGATTTGAGTATTCCTACTCAATCTGTCTTCTTAGATCGGCCTTATCTCATGGAGCAACTAAATCAAAGTTTTCAAGGTCATAAAGGGATTCAATCCGTAGCTCTTACGGGAATGGGGGGCTCTGGTAAAACAACTCTGGCGCGACACTATACTCGCCAACAAAATGCAAATGTTGTTTGGGAAATAAATGCTGAATCAAAGGACAAGCTTATTAATTCATTTGAAAGCCTTTCTGAAGCCCTCTCTAAAACAAAAGAAGAGAAAGAAAAGTTAAGAGAGTTTCGTGACCTTAAAGACGCTAAAGAAAGAGAAAAAAGGATTATTCTATTCGTAAGAGATAAATTAAAGCATATTCAAGATTGGATATTGATTTATGATAATGTCGTAAAATTTACCGACACCCAAAATTATTTTCCCCATGATCCCAGTGTTTGGGGACGAGGAAAAGTCATTCTTATCACAAGAGATAACAACATTAAAAATAATAATAACATTAATGAAACAATTCAAATAGGTGAACTCTCTCCTAAAGACAAACTGGCCCTCTTTGTTAAAATTATGACGAATGGAAATTCCTACAAATTCACTACTGCTCAAAATGAACAGGCAAAAAAGTTTTTAAATGATATTCCACCTTTTCCACTCGATGTATCTATTGCTGCCTATTATTTAAAGGCAACAAATGTGTCGTATAAGACATACCTTGAGAAGCTTACCCAATATGATAAAGACTTTGAAAATGTGCAACAAAATCTTTTGGAGGAAGCAAGTTACTATACAAAAACTCGGTACGGAATCATCACTTTGTCTTTGCAAAATATTTCCAATTCACACAAAGATTTTCGAGATCTTTTATTATTCATCAGCCTTATTGATTCTCAAAATATTCCAAGAGACTTATTAGATAAATACAAAACCAGCACCGTTGTTGATAATTTTATCTATAATTTAAAAAAACATTCTTTTGTTACAAGTGAAGCCACCCTCTCCTCAGGATCAACTCCAACTTTTTCTATCCATCGAAGTACTCGAGCTATAGCTTTAACTTATCTTACAAAATTACTAGACACAGAAAAGAATAAGCATTTTATTGAACCTATTGGAGCAGTGTTTAAGGATTATATTGCTGAGGTCATTGATAAAGAAGATTTTACAAAAATGAATCTTTTAATAAGACATAGTGAAATGTTTTTGAGTCATTCCAATTTGTTAACAGATTTTGTCATAGCTCCTATAGATGGTGAGTTAGGAAGTGTTTATAGAGACTTAGGCAAACATGAGAAAGCAAAGCAACTCTTTGAACAATGTATTGAAATTTATAGGAAGAACTTCTATGAAAACCACTTCTGGTTTGCTCAGGCTTTGGGACGTCTAGGACGTGTTTATAGTGATCAAGGTAACTATCCGAAAGCAAAACAACTTCTTGAGCAAGCCATTACAATTTATAGGAATAATTCCTATGAAAATAATCCTTGGTTTGCTCGGACCTTGGGATGGCTAGGAAACGTGTATAGGGAGCAAGGCGACCACAAGAAAGCAAAGCAACTCTTTGAAGAAAGCCTTATAATTTACAAGAAGAATTCCTATGATAACCATCCTTGGTTTGCTCACGCGTTGGGACGTCTGGGAAGTATTTACAGAGAACAATGTAATTATGAGAAGGCCAAGCAACTTCTTGAAAAAAGTCTTGTGATTTATAGGAAGAATTCCTATGAAAACAGTCCTTGGTTTGCTCGGACTTTGACGTGGCTAGGAAGTGTTTACAGAGACCTTGGTAACAACGAGAAAGCAAAGGAACTCCTTGAAGAAGGTCTCGCGATTTATAGGAAAAACTATTATGAAAACCACCCGTGGTCTGCTTGGACTTTGGTATGGTTGGGAAATGTGCATAGAGAGCAAGGGAATTACGAAAAAGCAAAACAGTCCCTTGAAGAAAGTCTTGTCATTTATAAGAAAAATTCCTATGAAAATCACCCCTGGTTTGCTAGGGCTTTAACAGGGCTGGGATGTATTTGTAAAGAGCAAGGGAACTATGAAAAAGCAAAAAAATTCTTTGAAGAAAGTCTTCAGGTTTACAAGAAGAATTCCTATGAAAACCATCCTTGGTTCGCTCGAACCTTGGAGCACTTAGGAAATATTTATAAAGACCAAGGCAATTATGAAAAGGCAAGACAGCTCTTTGAACATAGTCTTGGGATTTATAGAAGGAATCAGTTTGAATATCATCCTTGGTTCGCTCTGACTTTAGCCAGCCTGGGCAGTGTTTATAGAGATCTAGGGAACTATGAGAAAGCAAAAGATTTACTTGAGCGCAGTTTCCAAGCTTACGAGAAGACTTGTGGCAAACATCATATTGACGTTGCTTCAGTTCTAATGAACCTCGGGCAAGTTTATATGTTAGAAAGTAACATGGAAGCTGCTGAAATTCTCATGAATCGGGCCTTAAGGATATTTCAGACTAAAAAATATGTGGAAAGCTACGTTTCTTTGGAAAGTTTATCGGACTTGTATCTAAAAAAAGCGACTCAGCATATAAAGAAGGAATATATACAACAATCCACAAGCTTTAAAAAGCAAGCTGTTAATTATTTGAAACAAGCACAAGAAGTTGTTAAAACTCATTTTCCAAAAGATTCCCCTCATATTTTAAGGATTGAAGAAAAACTTAAAAAGCTAACTCCCTATTAACCATATGGCTTTCCAAGGAATATTTTGAACGAGAGTACCTTCTTGCTCAGGTTCATAAGTTTGCCGGGAATATCTCACGCACAGCAACCTTTATTGGGATGGAACGATCGGCCCTCCATCGAAAGCTACGCCAGCTTCAAGTGGAGCGGAAGCGAAGGGCGTAAACTTTTCATCATGCAGTTTTTATCCGGTCATATTGGGCATATTTTTAAAACTATTTTTTTCTGGATTGCAAAACATAAACTTTAGGGAATTATGAAAGTTAGATCAACTCATTGGCAAACTAGTGAATCACGAATACGCCTATTCTACCGAACTCAGGTTCATGTAAGACAACTGATTTTAACTCTTCTTAATGGGTATCTTGTGCTTACTCAGTTTTGCAGTCGATGCCCGTGGAATTGTCAAACTTAAAACCCCATCTTTGAAAGAAGCCGAAACCTTCTTTTCATCAGGTTTATAGGGCAGCCTTATTGAGCGTGAAAAGGCTCCATAGGTACGCTCTGTCATATGATAGGTTTCCCCGCTTTTAACGTCTTCGGATTTTTTCTCTCCTCTTATGGTTAAAGTCTCATTGTCGAGAGAAATATCAATATCCTTTTCAGAAACACCTGGCAGCTCGGCCGTCACGAGCA
Organism: Alphaproteobacteria bacterium 41-28; assembly: GCA_001897795.1. Classification (GTDB taxonomy): domain Bacteria; phylum Pseudomonadota; class Alphaproteobacteria; order UBA9655; family UBA9655; genus UBA9655. Next base: position 53,138 of record MKUL01000043.1, read on the forward strand.
AGCCGTCCTTGTTTTCCTTAACTTCAAACTCTGGCCGAATACCTTGAATGCTGGTTGTTGCTTCAAAAAGTTTATCAATCTCATGTCGCAAGTAATTAAATGGATCGCTCACCAAGTGAGTCCGTGCAATTGGAATTAAACGTCGCATCATTTTAAACTCCTTTTCCTTTGATACTCACAGAAAGAGTTGCATGAGTGTCTGCAACCTTAAAAGTAGCATAAAAAAGTTTAGAATTCGTTTAAAGACTGATAAAAATTCTGCTTTACGGTATTTACCATTTTGATTTCAAACAATGAGCAGGAAGACGAGGCGAGGGGCGCGGAGCGTATTTAAATACGTGAGCACCCAGAGTCCGAAGTCTGACGCACTCATTGGAAGAAAGCAAATTGGTATTATACCAAAAAAAACCTGGCAAGACCTAAAAAGATTGCAAATCCTAGCAAATCGGTCGTGGTGGTTAGAAAAGGTCCGGCGCTAAGGGCAGGGTCCATGCCCATTTTATCAATTAAGATGGGCAAAGCCACTCCCCAAGCGGCAGCCCAAATCATGTTAAAAATGAGAGCTCCTCCCAAAACAATTCCTAAGGCAGGGTCGGCAAACCAAAAAGCTGCAATCGATCCTACTATGGCTCCAAACACAATACCATTAATGAGTCCCACAAGGATTTCTTTCCAGATAGCGCGGCTCATGTTGGCTCCCCCGAGCTCCCGTGTTGCAAGAGCCCTCACCGTAACAGTAACCACTTGCATACCCGCATTTCCACTCATAGCTGCATTAATGGGCATTAAGACGGCAAGGGCCACCAATTTCTCAATCGTATGCTGAAATTGGGAAATCACCGTTGCCGCCAAAAGTGTACTGATAAGGGAAATCAGGAGCCAACGAATGCGCGAATAAGATGTGCTTAAGAGGGGCTCAAAAAAGTCAGATTCTGTAACACGGGAGAGGAGCATGATATCTTCTTCAGCTTCTTCTTCAATCACATCGACAACATCATCAACCGTGATCATTCCTACAATGCGGCCCCCTTCATCGATGACTGGAGCTGAGACAAGGCCATATTTTCGAAATAGAAGAGCGACTTCCTCTTGATCCATGAGGGCAGGAATCCTTTTGATGTCCACCATCATAATATCCGCGACTTTTGTCGCCGCAGGTTGTCTCAACAACAAACTTAAGGGGATTCCTCCGATGGGTGAATGCTTGGGATCAACCACAAAAATATCATAAAATTTATCAGGAAGATTCTTTTCTTTCGTCATGTAATGCATAGTTTCAGCAACAGTCCAAAAAGAAGGCACGCAAACGATTTCCCGCTGCATTAAACGAGCCGCACTATATTCAGGGTAAGTAAGAACCTCCTCCAAAATGACCCTCTCTCCCATCGGAATGGATTCAAGGATTTCCTTTTGTTGGTCTTTCCCTAAATCTTCAATAAGGAGGACAGCATCATCGCTTTCAAGCCCCGTAATCGCTTCTGCAATTTCCCGTGTTCCAAGTTGCTCAACAACTTCCTCTCGAACGGTCTCGTTGAGATGAGTAAGGATGTCAGGGTCAAAATGGGGTAGCAAAATTTCAATGAGGCGCTGACGCAAATGGGGGGAAAGATATTCGATGACAACAGCTACATCTGCCGCATGGAGAGGCTTTATTAATTTCTTGACTTGCTTTTTATTTTCTTCCTCTAAAGCCTCCTCGAGGGCTCGAATGGTATCTTGAGAAACTCCGTAGAGAGTTTCATTCACCTCTTGGTCTTGTACTTGAAGATGTTCTTTATTAACCATTGCCCCTCTAGCCCAAAGCAGGGGAAGAAAGCCGGTTTGTCTTTTGTGCGTCTACGACTGCAATAGCTGACATATTAAAGATCCCCCGTGTGGTCATCGAAGGGGTGAGAATATGAATAGGCTTCGCAGGCCCCAATAAAATGGGACCGATAGGTTGTCCATCCGCCAATATTTTTATCATATTAAAAGCAATATTTGCCGTATCCAAATTTGGCATAATCAGAAGATTTGCTTGCCCCTTAAGCGTAGAACCAGGAAAAGTTTTTTGGCGAATCATCTCATTAAGGGCCGAATCTGCATGCATTTCCCCCTCAACTTCTAATTCTGGAGCCATACTTTTGATCCTGGCAAAGACTTGACGCATTTTTAAAGCCGAATCATCATTATAGGTTCCAAAATTTGAATGAGATAGAAGAGCAAGCTTTGGAATAATTCCAAATTTACGCACTTGTTCAGCGGCCATAATGGCCATTTCAGCTAATTGGCAACTCGTTGGATTCAAATTCACATAAGGATCGCAAAAGAAAAAAGAACCTTTTTCAAGAACCATAATACTCATCGCAGCCGCCACTTCCAACCCAGGTTGGAGACCTACAATCTCTAAGATATCGTCAAGATGATGACCATAACGTCCAATAGGACCACACAGGGCACAATCTGCCTCCCCAAAGCGAACCATAAGGCTCGCAATGACAGATGCATTGGTTCTAATAACAACCTTTGCGAAGTCAGGAGATACCCCCCTTCGTTCCATCAACCGATGATATTCCGTCCAATACTGATGATAGCGAGGATCATTTTGGGGATCGACGAGTTCAAAATCTTGATCAGATTTCATCCGCAAATTCAATCGCTTAATGCGAGCCTCCACCACCTCTCGTCGACCAATGAGTATGGGATAAGCTATCCCCTCTTCAAGAACACGTTGGGTGGCTTGTAAAACTCTTTCATCCTCAGCTTCCGCGTAAACAAGGCGAAGGGGTTTGGCTTTGGCTCGGCTAAATATCGGCTTCATGATAAGGCTTGATCGGTAAACAAATTCAGAGAGCTGTTGTTTATAAGCCTCAAAATCCTGGAGAGGACGCGTTGCAACGCCGGTTTCCATGGCAGCCTTTGCGACTGCTGGAGGAAGCTCTGTCACAAGGCGAGGATCAAAAGGTTTGGGAATAATATAGTTTGGCCCAAACGTTAAATCCTCATGGCTATAAATGGAGGTAACCACATCAGAGGGATCTTTGTGGGTGAGATCCGCAAGGGCATGGACGCAAGCAAGCTTCATCTCTTCATTAATAGTAGTCGCTCCAACATCGAGGGCTCCTCGAAAAATGAAAGGAAAACAGAGAACATTATTCACTTGATTCGGATAGTCCGAACGTCCAGTTGCTATAATGGCATCTTTTCGAACGGCTTCAACGTCTTCCGGTAGAATTTCAGGAATGGGATTCGCAAGAGCAAGAATAATGGGATGATCAGCCATCGTAGCAACAGCTTCCGCTTTTAAAATACCTCCTGCCGAAAGCCCCAGAAAGATATCCGCTCCTTTAATTGCTTCTTCTAAAGTGCGTACCTTTTGATCCGTTGCATATTTTTCCTTAAAAGGATCCATTTTCAGGGAGCGGCCTTTATAGATAACTCCTGCTTGATCTGTTGCAATGATGTTGTCACGTTTGAGTCCTAAATGAACGAGAATATCAAGACAGGCAATGGCAGCAGCCCCTGCTCCAGAAGTTACGAGTTTTACATCTTGTATATTTTTTTTCACAAGCTTTAGGGCGTTAAGAACGGCAGCCCCTACAATAATTGCTGTTCCATGCTGATCGTCATGAAAAACAGGAATATTAAGACGCTTTTTTAGTTCTTGCTCTACCTGAAAACATTCAGGTGCTTTAATATCCTCAAGGTTAATTCCCCCAAAGGTAGGCTCAAGACTTGCAATAATATCAATAAGTTTAATCGGATCAGGTTCATTAACTTCAATGTCAAAAACATCGATTCCTGCAAACTTTTTGAAAAGAACTGCTTTTCCTTCCATAACTGGCTTAGCAGCCAAGGGACCAATGTTTCCAAGTCCTAAAACAGCTGTTCCATTACTAATCACCGCCACAAGATTAGCTCGGCCCGTAAGAGTGGCTGCCTCATTAGGATCTGCTTGAATAGCCTCACTAACTGCAGCTACTCCAGGAGAATAAGCAAGAGCTAAATCTTCCTGAGTTGAAAGCGGTTTTGTCGCAACAATCTTTAATTTGCCGGCTGGTTTGTAACGGTGATAGTCGAGTGCTCGTTGATAAAGAGTCTCTTTCACGCTGTCCTCCTGTTTCAGATTCCAGAAATCAGGAACCAGCACTCAGGAGGGACTTGTTCACATAGACCTGCTAGATGATCCAAAGTCTTCCTGACTCCTGGTTCCTGACACCTGACTCCAGTCATTGGTGCGGTCGAGAAGACTCGAACTTCCACAGGGTCTCCCCCACAGCGACCTCAACGCTGCGCGTCTACCAATTCCGCCACGACCGCATGACTTTTGGCTTCCACCTTTAAAGACTCGGTGGTACACCTTGGGATAACAAATCTATCCACTTGCTGCAAGCGTCTTTACACGGAAATGAAAATGAGAACAACCCCTAACACTGTAAATAATCTCGAATGGAAATCCCAAGAGGGTTTTGTAGATTATTTGGACGCTTTACAATGGATGGAAGAGCGAGTCAAAGCCTTGCAAAATCAAGAAGCCTCTGAATGTGCGTGGTTGTTAGAGCATCCTCCTCTTTATACGGTTGGCACAAGTGGGCATGAGAAAGATATTTTAGAGACGGCAAAACTTCCTGTTTTTAGATCGGGCCGCGGCGGGCAAGTCACTTACCACGGCCCTGGCCAACGGGTTATTTACCTTATACTGGATTTAAAGAAACGCAAACAAGACATCCGTTGGTATGTGTTTGAGCTGGAAGAATGGATCATTCAAATCCTTGCCCATTTCGGCATCAAGGGAGAACGGAGGTCAGGTCGGATTGGGATCTGGGTTCAAAAGAATGGTCAAGATCATAAAATTGCGTCCCTTGGCGTTAGGCTTCAAAAATGGGTAACTTCTCACGGAATCGCTTTAAATGTGAACCCAGATTTAAGAGCTTACCAAGATATCGTTCCTTGCGGTCTTAACCAGTTTGGCATTACATCTTTGGCAGATTTAAGCCATAATGTGACACTCCAAGAGGTAGATGCTGTTTCACGTGAAACATTTCCTTTTTGATGATGCGCCTCATCCTCAATCTTATATTAACCTAAGTTTCTGGATTGCTTCACCCTGCATTCAAAGGGTTCGTAATGACAGAGCGGGGGAATCGTCATTGCGAGGACCCCCGTGAAAACGGGGGGACGAAGCAATCTAGAAAACCAGCAAAAGAATGGTACTGACAACTGACAAATCTTATTGTAAGAGACTTTTGTCAGTTGTCAGTTCCTTCTTCTAATTTTTCCTCTTTTAACTTCAAACCCGTAATAATTTTTGGCTGTTTAAGCATAATCTCTAAAAATTCAGGAAATTTTGGATACGTTTCATCGGTTACACAACATTCTCTCACATCGAATGATTCAAAATTTCTATTTCTATCAATAGCCTCTGCTAAGTATTCCATTCCTTTAAGAGTAAAGGTTGCGTTAACCATCACAACCCTTCTGAGAAAAGTTGATTCCGCAATCCAAGAGCCAAGTTGAATGGCAGTTTCTTTTTTAAAATCCATCGCTTCCACTTCAAAATCAGTAAGGGGGAGCTTTACTTCCATTAAATCCTTGAAGATTTGCTGAGGTAGCCGATGCGAGTTAGAGTCTAAACTTAATTTTTTAAGCGTTTCCATTTTTAAAATATGAGGCCAGAAATCACTTAAGAAGATATCTATATGTTTATTTTTTCTAAAATTATCTTCTATCTTTAATTCTTCTACCTTTATAGTCTCCAGTGTTTGATAAACAAGCTTTAGGGATGAAGCTATTTTCGGGTATTCCAACAAAGTAAAACCTGATAGTTTTATGGACTTTATTGAGGCTAAGGTCCTTAGTATATCACAAAAAGATGTAAAATCTTCGTCAGTAGACCCATATATTCGATACTCTAAAGATGATACAGGTTGACCCAATCCATAGTTTAACATGTCTTGATCGGAACATTCTAAGCGAGAACCTCCTGGATAACTACGAAATTTGAGGGCGTAGATTTTTTCGTACCGCGCCCTTGTTTCTTTCAATCGTTCCGCGTTCCTCTGATCACGGAGGCAGTCCATGAGCTTGTCAGGACTCAAAGACGATAAAAACTGTATTTCTTCCTGAGACAGCCTATCTAGCGGGAAATTATTTGAAGTGATTGCTTCTTCTCCCTGAGAATCGGTTTGATCATCAGAACCATCAACTCTGCTTTTTTTCTGTTCTGCTTCATCCGTATTTTTTGCTTGAGGATCTTTTTTCTGAGAAGAACTTTCGTCTCGTTTACGTTTTACGCCATGGGAAGTATCTTCACTTCCTTCAAACTGACCTTCCATAGCAAAGGCCGGAGAAACTGTAACCAAGAGGGCAAAAGTTAATGCTTTAATCTTCATTTTATAACATCCTTTTAATATTAATATTCTTACGACAAAATTTATAAACAAATAACGAAAAATTTCAATCATTATTTTAAAATTTTGTGTTATTTATTATTCATTCAACGGGGTGAGGTTTAGCCACATTAGTCCTAAATAGGTAAATAAAATTGAAGTATTTTCTGGATTGCTTCGTCACGTTTCTCCTCGCAATGACGGGAAGAGTTGCTATGTATGTGTACCACGTCGTCATTGCGAGGAGCGTGAGCTCCAAAGCAATCCATTCTTTTAATTTGGTAATTATCAAGTGAGGTACTCTCAAAGCTTGCTGCGCCCTCCATTTAGGTAATTTTTATTTTTAACCTTATTTTAAACGTTTTAATCAATAATATGAATGCAAACAAAATTAAATAAATTGTCCGATAAATTTTTATTTTTTGTAATAAGTATTTGTTTCGCACTTTAAAAATTATTAGGAGGGAAGAATGAAACTAGGAAAATCAAAATGGGTTGTGAGCTTTGCCTTAGCAGGTGGACTACTCTGCAGTAGCTATAATGTGAGCTACGGTGATGATACGGATTCTCTAATACAAGCTGAAAGTAGTGGAGACTTAAACATTTTGTGTAGGAAAGCAAACGCTAGCCAGAAAATCTTTAGCTTACGTTCGTTTGAGGGTAGGGCTTGTAAACAGCCACAAGTCGCTGCTTTTGCTGTACTGTTGTGTGGTGGAAAAGGAGACTTCAATGGCTCTGGGTGCGATAAAAAAGCAAAAACAGCACTTGGAAAGGATTATAATGATCCTAAAGGTTTCTTAATACGGTCTGCAAAAACCGCTGGGGCCAAAATTAGAACTCTTATTTGCAGTCAACAAGACAAATTACCCTCACAATTTAAAACCGTTGTGGCACAAGTTTGTCCAGGAGCTCCAGCCCAATCACCCGCTGAAGCCGAATCACCCAGTAACTGATTCAAGTTTGCGTTACAGCTTATTTTTGTTTGGCCTGCGAATAGCATCATTACTTTCGCCACTCACAATGACAAAAAAGTCATTGTAAGTATCGAAAGCCAAAGACTGAGAACCCTATCCACCCGATTGGGTGAGGTTTAAGGTTATTAATAACTGGGCAAGGGCTTGCTTTAACCATTTTGGGAGACCACTACTCTCAGCTCGTCATTCCGGGATTTACAACCTCTTCCGCACCCGCAAAGCGGGGAGGATTAGAGGTTGTTAATACCCGGAACCTCTTGAATAAGCTATAAACTGTTGTATACGTCCTGCCAATCAGGGTTTTCTTTTTCTATTAACGCTATCTTCCAAACTCGCCTCCATCCTTTGACTCTAGTTTCTCTCAAAATAGCTTGATTAATATCCTCATAAATTTCAAAATATACGAGTCGATTTACATTATATTTAGCTGAAAATCCTCCATAAATTTTGGCTTTATGTTGGTATACTCTTTTAATTAAGTCTGAAGTGACACCTGTGTATAAAGTTCCATTCTTTTTGTTTGCCAGGATATAAACATAAGAGTCCACCAGTATCTCCCAATAATAAAGTTTTTTTATGAGGTATAACTTCTCCCAGATTCCGGGTATTAAGCCCCTCTAACCCTCGCCCCAATAGGGGCTTGGGAAGAGAGGCTAAATCCCGGAATGATGAATAAAAAAGGCTTTGCTATAGCTTCTTGCGCGGCCTGTTTACCGATTTCAACGATACGTTGCCCAAATGGGCTCAACCCTTTCTTAATCGTATATTTTAGCATTTTAGATTCATTTATCTTATCAAACATAACAAATTTACTTTAGCATAAAATTAAACCACTCCTCTTTAAGACGCAAGAAGAACTTCACTCACTTCACACCCCTCTTGTGATTCTTTTCAATTCAGAATAAAACTCTGGCAGGACAACAAATGGAGAAGATTTATGACACTTGTTCGTGCTTTATGGGGAATGATGGCTTTCTTAATTCTCGCAGGACTCGTTACCCTTGCCATGTGGGGAATTCCAGCCCCGGCAACCCGGATTGAAAAAGTTATTCCCAATGAAAAGCTCCCTAAGTAAAGCACTTATCTCTGGGAGTACTTTTTTATTTTTACATTGGGGGCCTTGCAACAGCCAACCGATTCAACTCGTCCCCCCACAGGATGGCTCACCTGCTGAGCCCTCAAGGGAACTTCCTCTTCAAGAGGTCACAGGATTTTGGGAGGGAACGCCCCCTTCACTTATTGAAACCTATTTTCCTCAACTTCCTCTGCGTTTAACCTCGCCTTTATTACGATCATTGCGGGTCGAGATCTTGAAGGAAAAATATGCCCCTCTCCTCCAAAATCCCCTTTACGAAAAAACCTTCCTCTCTCTTCTCATGGAAACGGGCCAGATTGAACAAGCCAAGGAATTTCTTTCAGAAACGAATCTTCCCGAAAAGGACAGTGTATTCCTTGAGCTTCTGTGGCTCATCGGAGAACCCAAGAAAGCATGTGAAAAAATTGAGAATCTCATCCGAACTTCCCCCAACCTTGAGTGGAAAAAACAAAATGTTTATTGTCTTTTTCTTAACGGAGAAGGAGAACGTGGGAAAATAGCAGCAGAGCTCTTGAGTGAAACAACTTCTGTCGCCTCCCCCCTTCTCAATTCGCTCTTCGATCCCTCATCTCGCCCGCCCTTTGAAGACTCGATCGTCCATTCCCCCTTCCTCCTTAATGTATGGTGCACAACGGGCCAAGAGATCCCCGAACAGGATTTAAAAAAACTTAACCCCCCTTCCCTCGCCTTCATCGCAGGATCGGAAAAAATGCCGCTTAAGACTCGCCTGTTAGCAGCACAAATGGCCTTTCAATTGGGAGATTTTAAGGGAGAAACCCTTCTCGTCCTTCTTAAAGATGCACGATCTGAGGGGCTATTGGAAAAATTTGCTCGTGCCCTCACAGCGTCAAAGGCAGAGAATTTGCTTCCTCTGTTTGAAACTGCAGCCAAAGACCAAAAGTTAAATATTGTGGCAGATGTTTTTAAGCCGCTTCTCACGAAAATCGATCCTTCGCCTGAAACCCTTCCCCTTGCTCCCTATATGATCAGAGCCTTTTTATCAGCGAGAGAGAAAGATCTTGCGCAAAAATGGGGTACCTTTTTTATGCGGGAATCTCCTGATGAGGCTATTGCAACTCTCCCCCTTCTCCACATTGCCTTTCCTGAAAATAAATGGGGAGAAACGCAACTTCGAGCCTGGCAAGCCTATCAAAGCCGTATGAATCCAGAATCTGCTGCCCGATCTTCTTATTTGCTCAGGCACGTGCTAGAAGCTTTAGGAGAAGTCCCTGGGCCTACGATAAAGGGAGAACCAGCCGCCCCCTCTTGGCGGCAGGGTAAAGCCCTTTTTGATGAGACGGCATTAGCCCTTCTCGATTCGGCAGCCACGAGTAAGCGAAAAGGAGAAGTTCTTCTTCTCACCCTTATTATGATTGGCGAGACCCCGCTCGGGGACCTATCTCCAGAGAAATTCACACGTCTCCTCGGTGCCCTTTATAAGGCAGGCTACACAACTGAGGCCCGCTCCCTTGCGCTTGAGTTCCTTTTGGCAAAGGGGATTTAAATAAAGCGTTAGATTAAGACACACATTTGTGAGATTTTTCTTTTAGCAATCAGCATAACGTATTAATAAATATAAATTTTATTCTCTACTTTTCATATAAAACTCCTTAATAAAAAGTTAATAGAAAATTAAAAATTTATTAAAATTGTTCGGGATTAAAAAATATTTTATTTTTATAAAAGAAAGCAATGTTCATGTACAAATACGGCTCTTCGTTAAATGAATGAAATCAACATTCTTTTAATAAAAGGAGAAAACTTATGTTTCAGGATCTTCCAAAAAGAATAGGTTTATATCCATCAATAATATTTTCTTTAATGCTAGGAGGAACCCCTCTTTTTTTTGAAAGCGATTCAGCGGCCAAAATTAGGGGTGGTGAAGTAGCTTATACAGAAGAAGATCACAATAAGTACATAAAAAAATTAAAAATATCTATAAGATTAGAAAAAAAGAAAATAAGAGAAATAAGAGCCAGTATAGCAAAACAAAAACGACTAGAAGTGCAAAAAAGACGGTACAAAAAGAGACAAGAAAGAGGCCGAACACTACAATTACGTCGTCAAAAACGACAGCAAGAACGTCAAATAGCTCAAAGAATAAGGTTAAAAAGTAAACACTACATATTAAAAGAAGAAGTTAATGTTTTAAGGTCAGTAGCATTGCATCTTCGGCGGCAACACGCGGAAGCATCACAACTCACTCAACAATTGGCAGAAACATTGCGCGTAGCTCGGCAACGGCAAGAAGAACTCCAACAACAAGCACCGGCTCAGCAGGCAGCAGTATTAGGTCTTCCTCAGCAACAACCCGAAGCAGCTCGACAAAGAGAAGACGCATTGCACTTAACTCAACAATTGGCAGAAACAGTGCGCATAGCTCAGCAGCGGGAAGAAGAACGTCAACAGCAAGAATTAGTTCAGCAAACTGCAATGTTGCAACTTCATCAGCAAGAAGGGGAAGCATTACACCTAGCTCAGCAATTGGCAGAAACATTGCACATAGCCCAGCAATGGGAAGGAGAGCGTCAACGGCAAGAATTAGTTCAGGAAGCAGGAATATTACGCCTTCATCAGCAACAAGCGGAAATATTACTCCTAGTCCAACAATTGGCAGGAACATTACGCATAGCTCAGCAAGGAATAGAAGAGCATCAACGGCAAGGACGAGCCTTTGTCCCTCAACAACCAGAAGAACAATCCTTCGCTCCTCCTCCCGCCCCTCCACTTCCTCTCCTTACCTCTCAATTGTTTGTGGAACACCCCCATCAAGAACGAATTGAAAAAACACAAGATGGGAAACGCCGCAGCCAAGAACAGGTGGAAGCGGAACAGCAGATTCAACAAGGTGTTCAAAAAGAACATCAACAACCAGACCAAACCTTGGCCTCGGTACATCCAGCAGTTCCTCTAAGTCATTTTGAGCAACTTATTACTGAAGCGAAACGTCGGAAAGATCTTCGACAAGCAGCGGGATATCAGATTCAAGAAGGAGCTCTGCAGGAAGACCGAATAGACAGTGGTAATGAAGATAAAGGGAAGGAAAAAAGAGCTCGTTCGCCTGAAACAGACCAGCAAAATGCTTTTTTAAATAGGCTTGCTCAAATACGCGATGCAAGTCTCGGAACAAGTTTAGTAGTTCCAGAAGACGGCCCCCCTCCCTCACAAATTCATTATTTGTTGAAGATAGAACCTTTGGTACGGGGACAACTCCAATCTCTTCTACTGGAACCACCCATGCAACTCCTTCGGAAGGGCATCAAGGGCAGAACATCGCTGAGATTTTGTATCGCCAATTAGCGAACATTCCTGTTGATCAAAACATTCCTTTATCCCTCGAATGGCTCACGACTGAATCATTACCCATCCCTCAGCAACGGCAAACAGAACTTTTACAATCAGAACGAACTCAGCAAACGGCAACATTAGATCTTCCTCTGCATCAAGCTCAAGCCGATGCAGCTCGACAACAAGAAGAAGCGGATACAATTCAAACTGATAATCGAGAGGAAGATGGAAAACTAAAGGAATCATTAAAGGGTAAAGAAAAAAAGGAAGAACCAAGGGCTATTTCAACAGCTAGCAGAGAAACACTGCAACAAAGATTGAGAGGAGCTATCTCTAAAATGAAGAAAGCTCGTATTAAAAAAGGAAGAAAGTAGGTATATGAAAACTCACTGCCGTTAAGCGTGAAGTGTATTCTTAAAATCTTATTTCACCTCTCCCAGAGGCACATACAGAATCTCTTCTGAAGACTGAATAAAACGGAAGACCGCCATAATCTTTTTAAAAGGTTGTAAGAACGTTCCCAAAACCCCAGCTTCGTGGGAAGACCCTTCCTCATCATGCTCGAAAAGAGTCACAAGATTTTCGAGAAAGGTTTTGCGTCGTGGATAGATTTCGACACCTGCATCATGGGCAAGGCCTGCTTCCTGCTTTGCAAGATCAATAGCTGACTGAAACCCCCCGAGTTGATCAACCAAGCCCAAAGCCAAAGCTTGCTCTCCCGTCCAGACTCGGCCCCGAGCTACCTTTTCAACTTGGTCTCGCGTCATCTTGCGACCTTTTGCAACACGACTTGAAAAAGCTTCGTAAATTTCATCCATAATAGCATTCAGTTTACTCCATTGGGCTGGGGTAAAGGGTTCAGTGAAACTCCACATCGTTGCATTTTCACTTGTGGAAACGCGCCCAACTTTGACTCCTAACTTTTCAAGGAGGCCAGAGAGAACATATTTTCCTCCAAAAACACCAATAGATCCTGTCAAAGTTGCAGGCTGCGCGACTATTTTGGAACCCGCAACTGCAATCCAATATCCACCTGATGCCGCTGTATCACTCATAGAAATGATAACAGGCTTTTTTGCATGTTCCCTGGCGTAATTGATAATACTATAGATTGTTTCCGCCGCTATTGGAGAACCTCCAGAGGAACTGATACGATAAACGATGGCTTTGACATCTTTGTCATCAATGGCAAGCTGAAAAGCTCTATAGGTGGCATTTGACGAAATCATGAGCTCATCCAAAACAGAACTTTTCCCATCACGTTGAATCACTCCAGATCCAAATATCAAGGCAATTTTATTTCCTTTTGCTTCATGGGGCTTGGTATAAAGATAAGGTCCGATTCCAACAAACGAAATGTGATGTCCAAGTTTTTCTCGAATTGCAGATGCAAGGGCATTGCGATAATCAATGCGATCAATGAGTTTTTCTGTAAGAGCTTCTTGGGTTAAATAAGGACCACTCGCGATAAGGAGACGTACTCGATCATGAGAAATTTTTCGCTCTTTCGCAATCCCTTCCACGATCTGACCGAGGACCGAATCAGCAATAGCTTGAGAAGCTTCGCGATTATCTTCGGAATAATCATCCCGTGTAAACATCTCTGGAAAGGTTTTATATTCCTTTCGTTGAGCAATCTCTGGCTTAATATCTAATTTATCAATAGCCCCTTTAGCAAAAGGGGTTTCCATATTGATTCCTACTAAATTTAAGGTCCCTACTGGCTGAATCCAAATTTCTTCACACGCTGTCGCCAGGTAATAAAGACCCGTCCCTGACGAAGACTCCCCAAAGGTATCTGAATAACACCAGCTTGGCTTACCTGACTTACGGAAACTTAAAAGTGCATCGCGTAATTCTTGAAGTTGTGCCATTCCTAGGCTTGGAGATTCAATGCGAACCAGGATTCCTTTTATTTTTTCATCTTGAGAAGCTTTAAGAATAGCATGAGTTAGGTCATAAAGGGACGCATTTCTACCCAAAAATAAAGACTCAATTCCTTTTGAATTTGCGTGTTCAACATAAGAACCATTCAGGGTTAGAGAGAGAATGGAATCACGTTTGAGGGACTTTAAAGAAGGAGCAAAGGGCCCTATATGCCCCAAGTACAGAATCAAAACGAGGGCAAAAATGAGAACCCCTATAAAGGCGCAAATCCAAAAAAAAGTCGAAAAAATAAACCTAAAAAAATTGCGAATCATAAGGATCTCCCCCTAAAAATTTGTCACTATTTATTCGCCTCCCACACAGTGTCATCCTTGGCAAGAAATGCTAGAGTTTTCCTTTGGAAAACAAAGCATTTCTTGCCAAGGATGACACAGACGGGTTAGGTGTCACTAAAATCTAATCCTGCCCGTTTCCCACAACCGATATATCAGGAGCATCAACGCATTTCATCCCCACGACATGATAACCTGAATCCACATGAAGAACTTCTCCCGTCACGCCACTTGAAAGATCACTCAAAAGATAAAGGGCTGATTTTCCAACCTCTTCAGGGGAAGTATTCCGTCTGAGAGGAGAGTTGTATTGATTCCACTTGAGAATATAGCGAAAATCCCCAATCCCAGAAGCAGCTAGCGTTTTAATAGGTCCCGCAGAAATGGCATTCACACGTATATTGTCTCCCCCTAAATCAGCAGCTAAATAGCGAACGCTGGCTTCAAGAGCCGCCTTCACGGGACCCATCACATTATAGTGTGGCATGACCTTTTCAGCCCCATAATAGGTTAAGGTCAAAAGACTCCCTCCTTCATTCATCATGGGTGTCGCAATGCGTGCAACTTCCGTAAACGAATAGCAAGAGATGTCCATAGAATTGAGAAAGTTTTTGCGACTGGTGTTAACGTATTTTCCTTTAAGTTCTTCCTTATCAGAGAAACCAATGGCGTGAACAACAAAATCAAGGGAATCCCAGTGCTTTTTGAGGACTTCAAAAGCTCCTTCAATTCCTCTTTCTTCACTAACATCACAAGGAATGACAATCGAGGAGCCTAAAGATGCTGCTAAAGGTTCCACGCGCTTTTTAAGAGCTTCCCCTTGATAAGTAAAAGCAAGTTCTGCTCCATGTTCTGATAGGGCAAGCGCGATACCCCAACCGATGGAATGATTGTTAGCAACGCCCATAATAAGTCCGCGTTTGCCCGCCATTAACGAAGATCTAGTCATGAAATTCTCTCCAAAATCTAAAAAGGTCTCTTAAAATAGGCGTGTCGACCCGTCTGGTCAAGGAAATTGGAGAAAGTGTTGAGGGTGGCGTTCTTAGGGGGGAGAACTTGAGCAAATCTTCATTCTTGATGAAAACTTGCGTTTCAAGCTCTCCCCTTGAGATGGTCTTTAAAAAGCCGCGATTGGGTCGCGATCATCTCTTTCAGTGTGGCCAGTATAATGAAGAAGAACCTTTGCGTTTTGCTCCGTAAAGGTAGGAATGGTAAAGGTTTCCTCATCTAGATCAATGATACCATCCGCCGTACGTCCAGCAGGCGAAGTCCTGTCAAAATATCTAAGGAAATCATCCATTCCAATCGTTCCATTCTTCTGGGCGTAGAATTTTTCACGTTTCAATTCCTCAATTTGTTCAGGTGTTTTTCCCCTTTCCTCATCTGCTGTTAGAGTAATATGTACTAATTTCTTAAATTTAAGGCTGGTAGAAACATCTTTGACCAACTCCTCTATTATCCTCTCTTGCGTATATTTTGCATTAAATCTTTCTAATTGTTCTTCTACAGATTTGCCCAAGATATCCCCTCTATACACAAAGTTACCGGTACTTTGAGACAATCCTGTATGCGGACCCAAATCTACCTCCAGCGCTTGCTGAGCATGTGTCAACTGGGAACGTGACTCATTGACCCAGTGAGCATACCTCAGATCGAATTGCTCATCATTTTCACCAGGGAGTCGTTGAGGTTCCTCGTTTCCCTGACCAGCCCATCTTTCCTCATTGACCATCTCATCAAGGATTTTTCTTTTAATCGTCACCATAAGAGCAGCCAATTTATTTTCCAGAGGCTGATCACTTGCGCTCAGTTCTACATTAGCAACTCTTGCCAGTGCCCAAGACGTGTCTTCACCGGCACGATAAGAACAGTGTCTTCCACCAACTGCCAGACGCGTTAAAACACTAGCAAGGATATCATCGGAAATAACTTGTCTTTCAGCCTCACCCGCGTTCTGGGTCCAAATTAATTTGGCGAGAGCTACCGTACGATTTTTCGTAATTTGCGTCTTACCTAGGATGCTTGATAAATTGTCCACCGTCGCAAGAGGGATATGAGGAGCGTTTTCTGCTATTAAGAAATCTAAAATATTTTGGTGTACTGCTTGATTTTCAAACCGATTTCTTGTTTCAATAAATACATCTTCATAGTCTAAAAGCTTAAGGGGAGTAATCAATCCTGAAGCTCTTAGGCGAGTAAACAGAGCAACCATCTTCGTTCTAGCTGCTATAAACTCATCCTCATTAACAACTGCATTATCATTTTCCCTAATACCTTGATTTGCATTCAACGCATCTATATAGGGAGAGTTGATCATCCAGGGATTCAACTTCAATCTTTGAGGAATTGGAACTACCCCCGTTTCATCGATTGGGGGAATCCCTGTATCAACAAGAAGACTTTTTATCATGTTCTGACAAGATATCATCATAAGTTGATATTCTGCATATTTTCCACCATTCCCCAATTGCAAGTCATCTTTTAATTTTTGGAAATAACTCTTCCTTGGGTTCCAAAACCCCATATCGGCCGCATTCCAATATTCTACCTGAAATTTTATTCTTTTCGCAATTGAGGTGAGCAGCTTAATATCGTCCGATCTGTTCCCTCCAAAAGGATCGTATGATCCCAAATATGTGAGAACATCAAGGATTGGCTCCTTAATAAAATCAATATGGTTAGCGACTATATCCCGAATGGGATTAAGGTAACGTTGGGTTAACTCAGCAAAATCTTGTGGCTCTGTTTGCTGTTGTTCAGCGGCTACTGGTTGTACGGGTTGTTGCTGTATGGGTTGTTGCCACACAGGTTGTTGCCATACTATGGGTTGTTGTATGGGTTGTTGCTGTATGGGATCTGGTTGTTGCCATACTATGGGTTGTTGTACGGGTTGCTGCCAAACGATTGGTTCGAAAGAAAATTGTGTTTGTATCGCTTGCTTACGTGCTGCTGCACCACGGAGAGGACGTACCCTTTTGGTTCGAACCCTTCTTGTCTGCCTCGTCATCACCCTGGATTTCCTTGTCCTCACACGTGTTCTGACCCGTTTCCTTTTAGAAGATACAGAGCGAGAGGGGCGTTTCCGAACTCTTTTCTGACGAACATGCTTAAGCGAATGAGTTGCTTTACGCTTTTGAACCTTTGCAGCACCAAGAGCTTCGCTTGGTATCTGAAGGATTAATAATGATAATGAAAGAGTAGCAATGCCTGTAATTTTCGAACAATACCCTAAAAGATTAATATTCATGTCCTTAACACCTTTTACTAAATAAGTACTATTTGCAACAATTTACAAAAATTCGCTTCTTAGGTCAAGATATTTTAAGCAGTAGCTGTTAGTCTATGAGGTCTCACCCTCTCCATTCTACAAGGGGTGGAAGAGACATAAGGATGGCTTCCACATGCCCCCCCGTTTTCAGACCAAAGAGAGTCCCCCTATCATACAGAAGATTGAATTCTACGTATCTGCCTCTTTTCTTGAGTTGGCGTTTACGATCCTGTTCTGTCCAGGACTTATTTAAGTGACGATTGACAATGTCCAAATAAATATTGGCAAATGTTCGACCAACGGCTTGAGTAAATTCAAAATCCTTTTCCCAATCCCCGCTATTAAGGTAATCATAAAAAATCCCCCCCACACCACGGGATTCTTGGCGATGGGGAAGGTAAAAATACTCATCAGCCCATTTTTTAAACGTCTCGTAATAGTTTATATCAAAAGCATCACATGTATTTTTCAACGCTGCGTGGAAATCTTGCGTATCTTTTTCAAGGGGAAGAATTGGCGTTAAATCGGAACCGCCCCCAAACCATAATTTTTGCGTCAGGATCATGCGTGTATTCATGTGGATAATGGGCACATGAGGATTACGAGGATGAATCACAACCGAAATACCACTTGCCCAAAACTGCGGATTCTCTTCTGCTCCAGGAATTTGAGAACGAAATTCTTCCGAAAACTCTCCAAAGACCGTCGAAACATTTACGCCTGCTTTCTCAAACACTCGACCTTCAAGAATAGCCATATCACCCCCTCCACCGCCCTCCCGCGTCCAAGATCGATGGACAAATTGCTTTGGGTCTTCCTCATATTGATCAAGAGTCGCTTCTTTTTCAATTCCCTCAAAAATATCAATCAACTGAGCTTGAAGGGAAGAAACCCATTCAGACATGCGCTTTTTCTTATCCTCCATTTGATACCTCTGGCAGTTGACCTGTTTGGCGCAGAGCTTCCGTTGTGACAATAGCAGCAGCTATAGCCAGATTAAGGGATCGTCTTCCAGAAACCATCGGGATCGCCACCGTTTCATGACAATCTTCTAAGATTGCGGAGGGAAATCCTGTGCTTTCTTGTCCCATAATCAGAAGATCAGAAGGTCGGAAAGAAAAGTCGATATAATTTTGAGAGGCAGAAGAAGTAACAGCCACTCGACGATTTTCCTTTCGTTCCTCACAAAATATTTTCCAAGAAGAAAAACGATTGGTTGCAGCAAGCTCGATATAATCCATACCGGCCCGTTTTAAGTGTTTATCCGTAAACAAAAAACCGCAGGGTTCGATAACATCAAGAGGAATACCCATACAAGCCGCAAATCGCATTAATGTTCCCACATTTTGAGGAATTTCCGGCTGAAAGAGAACGAGATGCATGTGAGTCCCTTGCTGTTAAAGCACGCTTCAAGTGTTATTTCGAATTTTAATATTTTGCAAGGTTGAAAGAAAAGGGAATGCTAACAAGTGTTGACATTCCCTTTTGTGTTTTTTCAAGCAAGCTTAAAGGTGTTTACTGAAATCTTATTTCTATACCCTTCTCTGCGAGTTTACCTGCTAAGATTTTTTTCTGACTTAAGGATTTATCTACAGGGACGGCCGCCACATCCAGTTTGAAAAGAGGGTCATGCGTACGATTGCCAAGACCATTAGCTAGAGCTAGTACTCCATCAGCATTCATCAACTTATTACTTACAAGACTCAAGGACTTGAGAGTTGTATTTACCCTTAGGGCTTCTGCAAGTGCTTTAGCTCCTTCATTACCAATGGTATTAAAATCCAGATCCAAACGGACAATGGCGCCATTAACTTTAAGCATCGAAGCAAGGTTTTTGGCCCCCTCGTCATCAACACTACACTTAAAGAGTCTTAGCCATTTAATTGTACGATTTGTTTCCAATTCCTTAGCCAATTCAACCATTCTTTGACGACCGTGCTCATTCGTTCCCATTGACGTCTGGCTAATATCCAGAGACACTAGATAAGGATAGGCCCAAGATAAGTTGGTAAAAGAAAGTGTCGCATTATCTAGAACACCTGAAGAAAGATCAATAGATAACTTCGTATATTGATGATCTATACTAGGTATGGAAAGTGCCTTATTTAGTGAATCGTTTTCGCGATTATAACTCGTTAGAGGCCTGCTGTTCCGATCTGCTGAATCCACCCATATTGTCTCAAGATCTTGGCTATTAGTTATATTTCTTGAGATACCTTTTACGTGTTGTACATTACTTCGCGGACTATCCTCCTCCATTCCCGAGCTAGGAAGAGTGAAGACAGATCCTAATAAAACGCCTGATAGGGCGAGTATATTTCCCAGATTTACAAATTTTGATACGATATTCTTAGATAACATATTAAATCTCCATTAAAATTTTACACACAGATAGCTGAGGCACTCTTTTAAAGTACATGATGCTATTTAATACGCAAGATAAGTACCTCCGGTTAAAAGTTCAAGATAAAGATAAAGACTTGTATAATTTTATTTAATAAACTTGAAGATAACTGGATTACTTCAAAGCACAGCTCCTCGCAAGCCGAACGGTGGAGACCGTCTTTGGGAGGTAGCAACCGAAGCAATCCAGAAAACCTTATTTTCATTCATGCCGGGTATACTTTGCTCAACCAAAAATTTCGATATAGTCTAAAATGTCCTTTAGACTGAGTGGCTCCTTAAAAAACATACCAAACTTTCCATATTGTTTGTTTTCATAAAACTCACGATCAATATTTTGCACACCCCAACGATGTTCAAAGGAAGGACGCTTTTTCATTTGAATTTTTTGGTTTCTATGAGCCAATAGTTCTATCTGATTCTCAATAGTCTCAATTCTAAAATTCTTATGACCTTTCACTTTTTCAACAGTTTCTTCAAAGGATGTATTAAAGACCTCTCCTCTGCTGCTCACAACTAAAGTCCCGTTAAAAGGGCCTTCTTGAAGATGTATTTCAATCCGCCTCTCAATATCAGGTATAATGGGGCTAAGTCGCTTTATAAAAAGAGATTTTAGGAACTCTAATTCTTCTTTTTGAGACCTACCGTCATGCTTTTCTTTGTAAAGCACCTCGTAATCTTTTTCATTCATCTTGGCACTATAAAGAATAATTTTCTGGATCTCTTTGGAATATAATTGGCTAGGATCGCATAGATTATAAGAGGCTTTATGCCCCAAGAAAATTATTTTCCCTATACCCACAATTCCAATACAAGGTCTTAGCGGATCAGTGATTAAATATTGGGTTTCCTGACTTTCATCTGTTCTATCCATAATGGAGGATCCCCCCATGAAAACAAGTCCAACATTTTCGGTTTGAAATTCAGAGGGAGCCTTATATTGAATTGTAGTTCGCTTAGGTTCATTTTCCTCTTCACTCATCGCCTGAGAAGAGGATACTCCTATCAAAAAAATATTTACTAAAAATAATAAAATTCTTTTATTCATAATTACAACCGCAAAAAATATTTAACAATACATTTATAATGTAATGACCCTTTCAGAAATATCAAGAGCTCATCACCCACCATCTTGCGGCGTTTTAAAGATAAATGTATATCAGGTATGAAGCTACGCGCTCGGGTCAAGATAATGCATAAAAAATGAAGGGAGTCCATGACTGAATCAACACACAATCCTCCCTCCCCTAAAAAAAAGGAACCGACCCGCAGGGATTTTTTGCTTTTAACAGCAGGAGCTGTAGGGGCTGTGGGGACTGCTTATTTTGCGTGGCCTTTTATTGATAGCATGAACCCAGCCGCGGATATTTTAGCTCAATCCACAGTTGATGTTGATCTCTCACCCATCCCAGCAGGGCAAGCCATCACTGTTGTTTGGCGAGGCAAACCTATTTTCGTACGCCATCGTACCCCAAAGGAAATTAAAGAAGCCGAACAAACGCCCCTTTCACAACTGATTGATCCTGAAACCGATCAAGATCGCGTGAAAAAAGGTCACGATGATTGGTTGATTGTTGTCGGTATTTGTACTCACTTAGGATGTATTCCGACCGGAAACAAACCCACGCAAACCCGTGGAAAATATGGCGGATGGTCCTGTCCCTGTCATGGCTCCCTATATGATACATCCGGACGTGTAAGACGGGGACCCGCCCCTTTAAACCTTGCTATCCCTCCTTATACATTTTTAACTTCAACTCAAATTCGCTTAGGCGTTGATGAGGTCGCACATGGGTAAACTTGCAAATATTGCACGGTGGATTGATTACCGTTTACCTTTTTTTTCTTTTATTGACCATGAGTTGAGGGAATACCCCACTCCAAAAAATCTGAACTACTGGTGGAACTTTGGCTCACTTGCGGGGATCACTCTCGTTGTGATGATCCTTTCGGGGATTTTTCTTGCCATGCACTATGAGCCCAATACAAAAGAAGCTTTTGATAGCGTGGAATATATCATGCGAAATATAAACTATGGCTGGTTTTTACGCTATTTACATGCCAATGGCGCCACCATGTTTTTTATCGTCGTTTATATCCATATGTTTCGTGGCCTTTATTATGGTTCTTATAAAGCGCCCCGCGAACTTTTATGGATCCTCGGTGTTGTCATTTTGCTTCTCATGATGGCCACTGCTTTCATGGGGTATGTCTTACCCTGGGGGCAAATGAGTTATTGGGGAGCCACCGTTATCACCAACCTTTTTTCTGTCCTTCCCTTTGGGGAATCGATTGTGGAATGGTTGTGGGGAGGATTTTCTGTTGATAACCCAACGCTGAATCGCTTTTTCGCCCTTCATTACCTTTTTCCTTTTTTAATTGTAGGTGTTGTGATTCTTCATCTCATTGCTCTCCATCAACATGGATCAAATAATCCTCTAGGAATTGAACGGAAAGAGCCTCGAGACAGTATTCCTTTTCATCCCTATTACACGGTAAAAGATTTATTTGGCCTTGGTGTTTTTGCACTCATCTGGTCTTACTTTATTTTCTTCAATCCCAACTTCTTTGGTGAACCCGACAACTACATCCCCGCCAACCCTTTGGTAACCCCCCCTCACATTGTACCTGAATGGTATTTCTTACCCTTTTATGCCATTTTACGCTCAATCCCTAATAAAACTCTTGGGGTTTTAGCCATGGTGAGCTCTGTTTCTGTTCTTTTTTTCGTCCCCTGGCTTGACACTTCCAAAGTCCGCAGCGCAACCTTCAGACCTTTGTATAAATGGGTCTTTTGGGGTTTTGTTGTTGATTGCTTTATTTTAGGATGTGTAGGCGCCTATTCTCCTGATCATATATATGCCAGCTTAGGAGGGCTTTCTAACCAAACCTTGGGGCAAGTCACAACTCTTCTCTATTTTACATTCTTCTTTGTTGCTTTGCCCCTTTTAGGAATTTACGAAAAAACAAAACCACTACCGAAAAGTCTGAGTGAGCCTATCTTACAGAAAAAGAATATAGCAAATGTTTCAGCCAGTATTTTTTGTCTTTTTATGATAGGAAGCTTGAGTCCACTTTACGGGAGTGAAACACCAACCTTACCCCGCGAAAACTGGTCCTTTCAAGGACCCTTAGGGACCTTTGACAGAACGGAACTTCAGCATGGATTTCAAATCTATAAAGAAGTCTGTTCGACCTGCCATGGTTTAAAACAAATCAGATTTCGAGACTTAGCTGCTTTAGGTTATAATCATGAAGAAATTAAAGCCATCGCAGCTGAATGTAAAGTTGAAGTCATCGATGATGAAGGAAATGTCATTGAAAAACCTGCTCTTCCTACAGACACCTTCCCGAACCCCTATAAGAATGAACAAGCCGCCCGCGCAGCCAATAATAGCGCCCTTCCCCCCGATCTCTCTCTTATCACGAAAGCCCGCGCAGGGGGGCCGGATTATATTTATGCTCTTCTGACAGGATATGAAGCAACCCCCCCTAAAGATGTTCACTTAGCTGAAGGACTTCATTACAATCCTTACTTTCCGGGAGGGCAAATTGCCATGATTCCTCCCCTTTCTGAAGGACTTGTGACTTATAACGACGGGTCTCAACCCACTATTAACCAAATGGCAAAAGACGTCGTTACTTTTTTGTCGTGGGCAGCTGAACCCGAACTGGAGGACAGAAAACAAACCGGGTATAAAGTTCTCATCTATTTTATCGTTTTTACAATTTTAATGTACTTTGTCATGAAACAGGTTTGGGCTAGGGTTAAGGAATGATGTTCGCACTATAACCCTTGGTCTTTTTTTCTATTTCTGGCATACTGTGAAAAATAAGAACAAGTAACAAAAGGGAAAACTGTGAAAAAAGCTCTAGGCATCGTCATGTGTTTTTTATTGGGGGGTTGCACCGGTGGTGCAAGAGAGCATGCAGTTGTTCTAGAAACTCCCTCACCGGAAATAAACTTTCCCCATCAAAGGGCGGCACCTCTACCTTCAGTAAGCATTCTACCTTCAAAACGGACTATTGAAATGAAATCCGTAGATTTTTTTGCAATTGTTAGCCGCATTCACTTTAATATGGAGTATCATCCTTTTTTTGAAAAAAATAAAAATGTGTGCCTTGTTTTGATCGATTACACAATTCTTCCTGCTGAAAAATTTAGTCAAAAGTCCAAAATTTTTTATCATAACGATACAGCATTTTCTAAAAAATTCGAAGAGAAACCTCAGCGATACGCACTTACAGGGGTTTTTTTCGAAAATTGCGACTCACCCCCTGCCACCCCCGTTTATGAGGAAACACTTTACATGGCAACCAGTAAAGCTCCTCCCGAAGAAGCGATACGTTTGATGATTGAAGAGCTTTTCCGTGATCATTACTTTTCTGCTCTCTCAAAACTTGAAGTAAGCTTAGAACACTAAAGGACAGGATAGAGGCACATCAGATTAAGGACAGGGCACAATACTCAAAAAACCACCATATACACTAATGAGAAGGAAGAGCCCTAAACAAATCCGGTAAATCACAAAAGGAGTCAGGGTCGACTTTTGGAGCCACCGCATCATAAAAGCGATAGCGAATAAGCCAAAAACAAAGGAAAAAACGGCCATCATGGCCGCATCATTCATCATAGAAAAGTCTCCAGACTTAAGGACACGATACCCTTTCAACGTTCCAGCAGCTGTAATTGCTGGAATGGACATCAAAAAAGCAAAGCGAGCCGCATCCGTCCGTTTGTAGTTCATAAGGCGTCCTGCGGTTATGCAAGTGCCTGAACGGCTAGCCCCATTAATAAGCGAAACACTTTGAGCAAGCCCAAAATACAAGGCACGTTTTGCATTTGTATCCGCAACGGTTTCTATAAAATGCCCATACTTATCCGCCACATAAAGAATAATAGCGAATATAATGCCCACCCATGCAATGACGGTCACACTTCTGAAAGCACTTCCCACCACATTATCAAAGAAAACCCCCATCAAAACAACGGGGATTGTCGCAATGATAAGGTTGAAGAGAAGCTGGGTATTTTCATTAAACCGCCCTTTCAAAAGTGAGAAAAAGCCCTTAAAAAGTGAAAAAACATCTTTATGAAAATAAACAAGAACAGATCCCAAGGTTCCAATGTGAGCGGCTACATCCATCAGATGTCCTTGATCTCGCCAACCACACAAGGCGGGAACAAGCGCCAAATGGCCTGATGAACTTATGGGAAGGAATTCTGTAACACCTTGGATAAAAGAAAGAAGTAAGATTTGCTCTAGAGTCATAAGGCCACATTATGGTAGAAGATGAGTTTAAATATCATATAACGTAAAGCAATCCAAGGGATAATCATCAATGCGAAAACTCTATCATTATTGGCTCTGTCCCTTTTCTCGGAAAATTCGCATTTTACTCGAGGAAAAAAAACTTCCCTTTGATCTCATTGTAATTAAACCTTGGGAACCTAATCCTTCTTTTTTACCCCTAAATCCAGAAGGCCTCCCCCCTGTCTTGACCGATGATGATGGAAAAAATATTGCGAATGCTTACCCCATTGCTGAATATTTAGAGGAAGTCTATTTTGAGCCCTCATTCCTGGGAAAAACGTCATCACCCCGAGCAGAAGTTCGCCGGCTCATCGCCTGGTTTGATGAAAAGTTTAATGGAGAAGTAACCCACAATCTCGTTTATGAAAAAGTCTTAAGGCGAAAGATGGGGCAAGGAGGGCCTGACTCGACCGCCATTCGCATTGGAAATGCAAATATTCATGATCACCTAGAATATATCTCGTGGCTTTGTGATCGGCGAAAGTGGCTTGCCGGTGATGAGTTTTCTCTAGCAGATATTACAGCAGCCGCCCACCTTTCTTGCATTGATTATCTTGGGGATGTGCCGTGGGATAAGCATCCTGTGACGAAACTATGGTATGCCCGTGTTAAATCTCGCCCTAGTTTTCGCTCAATCTTGAGCGATATTGTCCCCGGCCTTTCCCCGCCCTCCCATTATACAAATTTGGATTTTTGAGTGCTATTTTGCTTTGGTTATGGGTATGTTGCTGGCTTCATGGGAAAGGTGGGAACGTCTCGAACACAACATGGAGAAAATCTTTTCTTATATAAAGGGGGCCCCTTTTCTCAAGATATTCTCAATGCCCTTCAAGAAAGTGATTCTCTGCTCGTCTCTATTCCTCCAGATCAAGATGGAGATCCTATAATTCCTTATCTCAAAGAAATTTTACCCCAGCTTACCCACCTGAAGTGGATTGGCTACCTTTCGTCAACGGGCGTTTATGGCGATCACTGCGGCAATTGGGTCGATGAAACGTCAAAAACCCATCCTACTTCCCCTCAAGGCAAAACGCGCTTAAAAGCAGAGCATCAATGGCTTCAGCTTTGGAAAGACACTAATCTTCCGGTTCATATTTTCCGTCTCGCGGGCATTTATGGACCGGGTCGTAATGTGCTTGAGGATCTCAAATCTGGGAAAACTCAACGTATTTTCAAGGAAGATGTCCTCTTCTCTCGTATTCATGTGAAGGACATTGCCCAAGCTCTCAACGCTTCGATAAAGGCACCTCATCCAGGACGAATTTATAATTTAGCAGATAATGAGCCCGCTCCCCCCCATGAGGTCGTTGCCTATGGAGCGGGGCTGTTGGGAATGGATCCTCCTTCTCTGATTCCGTTTGAAGAAGCTTCTCTTACACCTATGGGACGCAGTTTTTACCAGGATTCAAAACGTGTGAAAAATGATTGCCTTTTAAGTGAGCTTGTCCCCTCTCTGATTTTTCCGACGTATCGAGAGGGGTTGAGATATGGCGTCTGAAGGGAGATCTTTTGGTTTCAAAATTGAAATTGCTACCAAGGAGTATTCCTTCCGTTTTTTATGGGCCTCCTATGATGGATCCAGGAAATGTCCTGAATAAAATTTGTAATTTAGGTAGCTGTTTTCGCATATCACTAATCGCTTGCAGAGCTACTTTATTTGTCTGCTGATCCCCTGATTTTAGATTAAGGATGCCCCTTATATCCAAAAAGGTTAATTTTCCAAGGTTTTTGATGTGAGAGGCGAGACCCATAAATCCTTCAGAAGTTATTGGATTAGAAGACAAATCTAAATGCGTCAGATTTTCAAGTGATAAGTCGAACTGTTCAATTTGATTACGGCTGATATCCAAATATTGAAGGTTAGGAAGTTTGTTTTGGAAGACGTGCTTAAATAACTCCATGCTCATATTGTTGGATGATAATATTAAATGAGTCAGATCCTCTCCAGGTAAACCAAAATATTCCTCATCAATTTTATATTCGCAAATATTTGTTTGACTTAAATTCAAATATTGAAGGTTTGGAAGTTTGCCTTGTAAAATAACTTTAAGCCCTTCACATGTAATGTGATTCAGAGAAAGGTTCATATGAACCAAACTTTTAAGGGATACACTTTCAACAATAGACTTGGCCTGCTCGTCGCCAATAGTTTCATTACAATGCGTGATGTCTAAATGGGTCAATCCCACCCTGCGGGTGATGGCCGCAAGGATGTCAGGATGAATAAAACAACAATTCAATCCTAATTGGAGGACATTTTGAAAGAGCGGACTTTGAAGTATAAAAGAGACCCTGTCATAGGGAAGAACGTTTTCAATTTGCAGTTGCTGTAAGTGGTGAAAAGAGAGATCTTCAGAATCAGGACAATCTTCTGTAAATAGCTCCTTTAATTTTTCGAGAGGTGGGAGACCCGTTAGCCTGAGATTTTTAACGTCTGCTTGTGCTAAAATTTTTATCTCATCCTTTCCAAACTTTGAAAGCTGACATCCTTTGATACGAAGAGTCCTAATGGGCCCCTTCACTACATCTAGAAAAGCCCCTTGAGAAAAAACTATATTTCTTCTCGACCTAAGATCAGAACCATTGTTGCGATAAAAAGTTTTCCATATATTTTCTTTTTCATTAAATTTAATGGTAATTTGTTTTGGTGGCACAATAGAAGTCGAGGCGTCTTTGTCCTCCATAGCCTGTGTTGGAGTTGCATAAAAAGAGAAAAGTGCTGTGCACAATAATATTTTTTTCATCTAATTCACCATCTATCAAAGATATTTGATCTATTAAATAGATTATATGTAAAAAAAATGAGGGGAAATGCAACAAATAAATTAATTTGCCAAAATAAATTATCTACTTCTTAAGAAAGTTTTGGCTTATGATGATAATGACAAATCATAAAAATCTCTAACTTTTATAACTAAAATGTATGTCAAAAAGGAGGAGTAGACTGGCAACATATATGCAGGGACACGCGATATTCAAACAGCATACCAGCAATAAGCTGAGTTCCATTATAAAAGTTCCACCTACCACTCATTACCCATTTGAAATTCTCATTCGAAGAAGTTAACCTCGCCATATGAATGAAATTTGCACCCACTCGCTCTCCCAAAAACGCTGGGTTTTGAGACCCTATGAGGAAGCCCACGTCCTCAAATTTATGCAAAAACTTAATATCTCCCCCACCCTTGCGCGGCTTCTCGTGATGCGCGGTCATACCCTTGAATCAGCCCCTCTCTACCTAGAACCCACCTTACGCCAGCACCTCCCTGACCCCCTTATGCTAAAGGATATGGATAAGGCTGCCTCAAGGCTTATCCAAGCCATTACAACTCGTGAAAAAATCCTCGTTTGGGGTGATTATGATGTGGATGGAGCGACTTCAAGCGCCCTTCTATGTCGGTTTTTTAAAGCCCTCAACATGCCCCTCGCTCTTTACATTCCGGACCGCATTAAGGAAGGGTACGGCCCTAATATTCAAGGTATCCAAAAGTTTATTGATCAAGGCTACACCGTCATGATCACCGTTGACTGCGGAACAACGTCTTTTGAGGCTTTGGAGGCAGCCAAGGGACTGGATGTCATCATCTTAGATCATCATGCCCCTGAAGCAAAGTTGCCGCCCGCTTATGCCATTGTAAACCCCAATCGCCTTGATGAACAAAAGGAAGTCACCCAAATCCTTGGTCATCTTGCGGCTGTAGGAATTTCATTCTTATGTGTTGTGGCCCTCAACCGCGCCTTGAGGGATGCTGGATTTTATAAGGACCACATAGAACCTGATCTTATGGGCCTTCTTGATCTAGTGGCCCTCGGAACTGTGTGTGATGTCATGCCCTTAACCGGCCTCAACCGTACCTTTGTATCCCAAGGCCTTAAGGTCATGGCGAAGCGAAAAAATGTGGGTCTTAAAGCTCTGGCGGATAAGGGAGGCCTTGACGAAACACCAACGCCTTATCATTTAGGCTTTGTCCTGGGTCCCCGTATTAATGCGGGCGGACGGGTTGGCGAATCTTTTTTAGGAGCTCGTCTTCTTTCAACGGAAAACCCTGAGGAAGCCCACGAAATTGCACAAAAATTGGATCAATATAATCAAGAGCGCCGCAGCCTTGAAGCAGAAGCACTAGAACAAGCTTTTTTACAGGTAGACCCCGAATCTCCCCTCCTTATCGTTGATCATGACGGCTGGCATGAAGGCGTCATTGGCATTGTGGCCGGACGCCTAAAGGAAAAATTTCATAAACCCTCTGCTGTGATCGCTTGGAATGAAAAAGGAATCGGTAAGGCTTCTGCCCGTTCCATCTCCGGATTTGATTTTGGACGATTAATCCACAAGGCCCACCACCTAGGATATGTCTTGGGTGGTGGAGGACATGCCATGGCCGCTGGATTTTCCTTAACCAAAGATCAACTTCCCCTTCTCACCTATTTTTTGAATTCTGAACTTACCCGTCTTGGAGATGAGGTGGATTTAAAGCCGATGGTGCAATGTGATGGCTATTTAGATCTCCGCTCCTTAACGCCCCAATTTTTAGGAGAAATTGAAAATCTTTCTCCTTTTGGGATGGGTAACCCAACCCCTAAATTTGTCTTCTCAGAAGTCATGGTTGATTCCTATCAGTTGATCAAAGATCAACACATCCGTTGCCGCTTTTCTCAAGGAGACGGTGTTGTGATTGAAGGGATAGGCTTTCGCCTGAAAGACACCCCTCTCGGAAACATTCTCATGGACCGCAGCCGACGGCCCCTTAATCTGTTGGCCTCCCTTAAGCTCGACACTTGGGGAGGAAAGGCGAAAGTTACCCTAATGATAGAGGATGCGACCCTGACATTCTCTGAACTCAAGAAGACGGGATAGAATTCTTTAGGAGCATCGCACCACCCATAGGGGTGGGAAAGTCAGTACTGAACCGAAGTTTCTGGATCGCCACGCCCACTTTGTGGGCTCGCGAAGCTTGTCCCCTCGAAGGCGAGGAACGAATAAACGTCCCCCACTCGTTCCCCGTTTTCACGGGGACATGCTTTGCGAGGAGCTTTGCTCCGAAGCAATCCAGTCTTTTATAAGTTCCTTAAGAACCTGCCTCTTTTTTTGGTTCCTCACTTTTAATGCCAACTGTAACTTCTTTTTTATCATCAAAATAATGAGATTCCTTAATTTTTGCTAGATCTTTTTCTCCATTAAGGTTCACAATAATAAGCTGACCTTGGCCATACCCATAATCATTCCGAAAATCATAAACAGCCCCAATAATTGCAAGCCTTCCTGCGCTTACTTTCTCTTTAAAATCCTCCATGGCCCTCGCAACTTGGTTATGCACATTCAAAATAACCCCTTGCTTATCATCAGGAGCTGACTTTACATCAAGGGTTCCAAGTTCTTTTCGGATACCAGGTTGAATTTCGCTAATATCACCACGAGCCGCTTTGATAGCTCCACAACCGGAATGACCTACAAAAATGAGGACAGGTGTTTTTAAAACATCTACCCCAAATTCAACAGATCCCTTCGTCGTAATAAATTGGTTGCCAATATTTCTGGCAACAAAAATATCATTCTCAGCACCTTGAGAAAAGTTATCAACTTGAACCCGTGAATCAGAACACATCACCATCGTCACCCGCGGATTTTGGATATCTTGAAATTCTTTGAAATGTTCAGGAGCAGTTAACGAAGCAAAAATTGCGTTGTCTTCGACTAAATCGCTAATTGCTCCCTTAATGACTTTATCGAGGACTTCTTTCTCACCTGCCGAAGGTTCTGCAACAACACATGTTGCACAGAATAGAAGAGCTAAACTTATGGTGATGAAAATATTTTTTCTCATAAGATCCTCCCAGATTTTTATTCCTTCTAGCAAAAGAAAGTTAAGAATTTATTAAACTTGAGGATGGATAAGACGAGGATCCAGAAACAGATTTCACAAGAAAGGGGACCTGGGTCCCCTTTTTATTTACTCATTCTTTATTTATTTTTAAAAGAAAATGAGGCACTTTCCATTTTAAAGCCCGATTTGTCGCCCCTCCCAAATTAATTTTGTGGGAGGCAAATCCAAGTCTTGCTTATTAATCTGAAAAACAATATCAGGAGGTGGGACAACTGAATCGTGTTTGGGTTTTTCGAATAGACCAAATTTCACACAAATATCATTTATTTCAATAGCTTCTTTCAAGTCAACTTCATAGATACCAACAAGTTTTCTTTGCCCTGTATTTCTCAAACCTCTGTCAGTTTCATCAACAAAATGATCTGCAGAAACATAAGCGGTTAAGTATTGAGTGATGGTAGAGGATGAAGTGACGATTCGTTCTTCCATAAAGCTTCGCCCAGGTGTTGGATGGAGATCTAAAGCTTCTTCCTCTCCAAGAGTAAAGTATTGTAAGGGTTCAGCCTTCCCTAAACTGACCTCTACTCTAAAATTACCATACACTTTTAATAAGAGAGGTGGATCTGACTCTAACCTATAATTATGCATTCCTGTATTATTTAACAAGGATACGCTAATACTTTTTTGTTCGGGTTCATGTGCTGATTCAAGAGGAGAAGAAGGCCCCTTCGACTGCAATTGTCTAATAGAGTATTTTGTGTTGGTTTTAGAATGAAGTAATTTCTGAGGCTTTAAAACCTGCGTCCCAACAAATTGCCTCCAGCCAATTTGAACAGAAATATCTGGTATAACGCATGACTCAACACCTGATAAAGCCACTTCTTTTAACCCTCTAAAGTCTATATAAGCACTGCTTAGAGGCGTTTCCCATCCCAGGTCTAGCTCAAGAGGATTCAAGAAGAATGAGGAGTCTTCGCATGAGGAGTCTACACAATCTACACTCGTATAAAATGTTATAAATCTAATTGTTTCTGGTACAAATTGTTTTCCCCGCAACCTGTCAGCATCTTTTGCAGGATTGATAAGCTTCTCTGCATATCCAAGACAGTAAGGATCACTTGAAAAGCAAGGTTCAGCTGGCCTAAAATCTATTCGTATTCTAATTTTAGAATATTTCTCACCATCCTTAGTCGTAAACGTATAATCATTTTTTCCTGTACTATTTTTTATAGCAACTCCCGCTTTAAGATGTTCAACGTCCATTGCCCTAGCCATCGATGCAAGAAAGACGAGTGAGAACAATGAATACAAAATAAATTTTTTCTTAATCATTAATGATCTCCTAAATAATTGGGTGAAAAAGGATTCACTTATATCGCAAACGTAAAAAAATGTAATTATGAATTATAAAAATTGTCAACATAAATATAATTATCGTATGAAATCCATTTAAACATAAAAATTTAAAAAGATGAAAAAAGTTTTGCATCATAAAATAACTCTGATATCATTATAAGCGCGACGAGGGGTGCGAGCACACCCATCGCCGCTAACCACATAACCCTTAACAGGAGGATCACATGGCTGAGCCCACTATACCCATATCCGAAACATCCATCAAAGCTTTTGAATACCAGCTTAAACGACTAACAATCGTTGCCGATGAATTAGATATTCTGATCTTTAAGTTAGGACAAATTCATGTCGTCTTAAGCAAAGGAAGTCATAAGGACTAAGCCGATACTAAGAGTCAGGTCTCAGAAAATAGAGATCAGAAAATGCTGTAGTATGGGGGTGGTCTTTTGCTCAAAATTTTCCAGATTCCTAACTTCTGATAGTGCAATAGAAAACGCAATGACTCACCTGTCTCCCTAAGCAAGTGAACGAGTGGCGTAAGGATTTCATTCTCACCCTCAGTCGTCATTCCCGCGAAAGCGGGAACCCAGAAAAAGTGTTAAAAAATAGGAAGTTATATGGAATGATGCACTAAAGAAGAGACAACTTCAAAAAATATTTGTTTTGTTTCAAATACTTACATTGGTTCCCGTGTTCCCCGCCTTCGCGAGGACGGGAATGACGATGAGAGGAATTTTAAAATGTAGGGGAATTATTTAAGACGCTTATCAGTAGTTATTAAAAACTCAATTATGAGGATAAAATAGCCGAGAATCCCAAATGACATCTTGAGGCTCTGATGTGGTAATCAAAGGAAAGTCTGGATGCTCGGGGTTAATCAGAATATTTTTCTCTTCTACCGCAATGACTGCAGGCACAACCAGCACAGCTGTTCTCTTCTCTTGAAGCCAACTATCTCCATAATGCCGACTCTTGAGAAGATCGGGGAAGTTCCAACCAGGTACATCTTCACCTGAAATTTCTTCGATCTCAACAGACTCTGGAATAAGAATTCTCATGGATTGATGGGTTTTCGGTATCTCACCCAATCGTCCGGATTGAGCCAACTTTTCAAGCATCGCTCCCGCATAAGAGCAGGCTCCATAAATCACCCGAATCCCCGGTGAATTCCACCGCGCGCCTAATAGGGCAGCGCCTGTCCCATCAAAGAGAGGATGTCTTTTATCTGCAATACGAAAGGCTGTAAGCGGTCCTTTACGACGGGAGACCATAGAAAATTCCCCAGAGAAGCTCTTCGACTTGTCTTGCCCCTAGCTCTGTAAAAGCAACTTCAATGGGAGGACGATTTTTAAAAAAAGGATGGGGCAAAATTAAAAAATTTTTCGCCTTTTCGGATGTATCCCAAACGTGAAGGGCTGTTGCAATCACGCGAGCAAGGCGTTCTGTCCGTTCACTTTCTTCAAGGCTCAGGTGAGTTTGCCTGCGCTTATAGGTTCCTTCGGGAACAACGCGATAAATAAACTGATAGCGATTCTTGGAGGTTGAAACGAAATCTGCTACATTCTTTAATGCCCCTTTTGGAAGGCCCTCTTCAACAGCCTTCTCTAACTCAAACAATGAGCGGATGGGGTTGTGCAAAACCTTCTTCCCCCCCATCACATCGGCAATTTTCGCTGGCGCAATCATAGTGGCCTCCATCAATTGATACATCATTATAGTATCATATGATCCAAAAAAATGGAAGCATAAAAAAGGGATCGAACCATCCAGATTCGGGGTGATGCTGTGCAGATAGGTTTAATTTTTTTTTAACGATTTAAGTGCCATGCTCTTTTAGAAAACACATCTAACGACTCTTAAAATATGGAAACAGCATGAAAAGATTGGCTTTAGTCACAGGAGGAACGCGAGGGATTGGAGCTGCTATCTCTCAACAGCTCAAGGAAGCAGGATATAGTGTAGCCGCCATTTATCAGGGCAATGATAAGGTTGCTGAAGCCTTTCAAAAAAAAACGGGTCTTTCAATTTATAAGTGGGATGTCAGTAATTTCAAACAATGTCAAAAAGGCATAGCTACTATTACAAACAATCATGGACCCATTGATATTCTTGTCAATAATGCAGGGATCACGCGAGATGGGGTCCTTCATAAAATGGCCTATGACCAATGGATAGATGTCATTCAAACCAATCTCACGTCCTGCTTTAACATGTGCCGTCAGGTGATTGAGTCCATGCGAGAACGAGGTTTTGGGCGAATTATTAACATTAGCTCTATCAACGGTCAGAAAGGACAGTTTGGTCAAACAAATTATTCAGCTGCTAAGGCAGGAATTATAGGTCTCACCAAAGCTCTCGCTCAGGAAAGCGCCATAAAAGGGATAACAGTCAATGCGATTGCTCCAGGATATATCAATACAGAAATGGTCCAAAAAATACCCGAACCTGTTTTAACCCAAATTACCAATCAAATTCCTATTGGACGACTTGGAAGTTCAGAGGAAGTGGCACGTGCCGTCGTTTTTCTCGCCTCCGATGAAGCAGGGTTTATAACTGGAACAACCCTTACACTTAATGGGGGGCAGTATTTTGTTTAGGATAAAGAGGCCAGCGCAATGACTGTTTCGTTTGGGTCACCCCTCACCCGCCACTTGCTTCGCGTGTGGCGACCTCTCCCACAAGGGGGGAGGTCGCCCGGAGGGCGGGTGAGGGGTATATCTTTAATTTCCTATGAGCTCCCAGCGCCCTCAGCGTTTTTGACTTTATTTTTGCCATAAATAAAGAGCGGCTCTGCATTGTTGAGAATCACTTCTTCATTGATCACAATTTCTTCCACATTTTCCATCGTGGGAAGTTCAAACATCGTGTTAAGAAGCGTTGCTTCAAGGATGGACCGCAACCCACGAGCCCCTGTTTTCCGATCAATGGCTTTTTGAGAAATGGATTTGAGTGCGCCATCCGTAAAAGTCAGCTCAACCCCTTCCATATTGAACAGGCGTTTATATTGCTTAATAAGAGCGTTTTTAGGTTCGGTTAAGATTTGAATGAGAGCATCTTCATCCAAATCGTTCAATGTGGCAATCACAGGCAAACGCCCAATGAATTCTGGAATGAGCCCAAATTTCAGAAGATCTTCTGTCTCAAGCTCTTGGAGAAGCTCTCCCGTTCGACGGTCTTCAGGTCCCCTCACATCAGCACCAAACCCAATGGCTGTGCCACGCCCCCGTGCTGAGATAATTCTTTCTATACCAGCAAAGGCTCCTCCACAAATAAAGAGGATATTCGTTGTATCCACTTGTAAAAATTCTTGTTGTGGATGTTTGCGCCCTCCTTGAGGAGGCACAGAAGCAATAGTGCCTTCCATAATCTTGAGTAGGGCCTGCTGAACCCCTTCTCCTGAGACATCACGGGTAATGGAAGGGTTATCCGATTTACGGGAGATTTTATCTACCTCATCAATGTAAACAATGCCACGTTGAGCCTTTTCGACATTGTAATCCGCGGATTGTAATAGCTTTAGAATGATATTTTCGACGTCCTCTCCTACATAGCCTGCCTCCGTCAAAGTTGTCGCATCAGCCATGGTAAAGGGTACATCAATAATACGCGCCAGTGTCTGAGCGAGAAGAGTTTTTCCACACCCTGTAGGACCAACGAGAAGAATATTCGACTTTGAAAGCTCCACATCACTTGAATGATTCCCATGCTCTAAGCGCTTATAGTGGTTATGGACAGCAACGGAGAGAATCTTTTTAGCTTTATCTTGGCCAATCACATAATCATTCAAAACGTCAAAGATTTGCTTTGGTGGAGGAACACCTTCTGGAGACCGCAAAAGCGGACCCTTTTTTTCTTCTTTAATAATATCCGTGCAGAGATCAACGCACTCATCACAAATAAAGACAGATGGGCCAGCAATTAGCTTCCGTACTTCGTGTTGGCTTTTGCCACAGAATGAGCAATACAGAGGACCCCTGGGATCTTCACCTTTATTTTTTGTCATGGCGCCCTCCTTTCTTACGTCCGAGCAAATAGGAAGTGGGTTTCTCGATTGTCTTTCGAAGCTTCCACTCCTGTAAAATTAATAATTTTTTTCCCTCTCCTTATAGGATCGCACGGAAGTGCCAAGAAATGGTTAACAAATGAGATAAAAATATGATTTTTTCGTTTTTTATGCACTTTTTTTCGTTTCAACTGGAAAAGGTCGAGTGGTAACCACTTGATCGATAAGGCCAAACTTTTGTGCAGCTTCAGCTGTCATAAAGTTATCTCGATCGATGGCTTTTTCAATTATTTCAAGAGGTTGACCTGTACAATCAGCATAAATTTCATTCAACCGTTTTCTGATTTCTAAAATTTCTCGTGCATGAATTTCAATGTCAGAGGCTTGGCCTTGAAACCCTCCCCAAGGTTGATGAATCATCACACGGGCATTGGGTAAGCAATAGCGCTTCCCCTTGGCTCCTGCTGTCAAAAGAAAGGATCCCATGGAAGCAGCTTGTCCAAAGCAAAGTGTTGTAACATCTGGCCGAATGTAATTCATGGTATCGAAAATGGCCAAACCTGATGTGACAGAACCACCTGGTGAATTGATATAGAGGTGAATATCTTTATTTGGATTTTCTGATTCCAGAAAAAGGAGCTGAGCACACACAAGACTCGAAATAACATCATCAATCGAACCATTTAGAAAAATAATTCTTTCCTTGAGAAGTCGTGAAAAAATATCAAAAGATCTTTCTCCACGGGCTGTCTGTTCGATGACGACAGGGACTAAGTTATTCATGTGACTATCCATCTGCATTTCTCCTTTTAAGAGTCTTTCTTCTTCGTGGGCTTCTTAGATTTTTTTGCTGCGGCAGAAATCTTTTTTTCAGCTTCTTCTTCTTCCGATGCAAGAAGCTTTTCAAGTTCTTCCGGCGTAATTGATTTTTCCGTAACCTTAGCTTTATCTAAAATAAACTCGACAACTTTATTTTCAAAAATAGGGGCTCTCAACGTTGCGAGAGCAGATTCATTATTTCTATAAAAATCAAAAACCTCATTTTCTTGGCCTGGGAATTCACGAGCCCGAGCCGTAAGTGCATTCATAAGTTCTTGGTTGGTTACTACTATATTGTTACGCATTCCGATTTCTGCAAGTAGAATTCCTAAGCGCACGCGCCGCTCGGCAATCATTTTGTATTCCTTTTGGAGCTCTTCTTCACTTTTCCCAGCAGCTTCTTCAAAGGTTTTTGAACCGATCTTGTCTTTAACATTCGCATTTGCAGCTTTTCCCTGATCTACACCAAGTTCGCGACAGAGTTGGTCCCAAATATTGTTAAATTCGAGGTCTATCATATTTTCTGGAACCTCAAAGGGAAATCTATCGGCTAATGCATCCAAAACGTGGCGTTTGATGTTTAAGAAACTTTGGGCCGTATAATCATTTGAGATACTCTTTTCAACCCACTTCTTCATAGCTTCTAGTGATTCAAACCCTAATTTTTCTGCAAGAGCTGCATCAATTACAATAGGATCAGCTTCGTGAATATCTGTGATCGTCACATCAAAACGAGCCGGTTTATTTGCATAATTGGATTCTTGATAATCTTCGGGAAAGGTAACTTTCACTTCCACGTGGGCGCCCTTTTCCTGATTGATGAGTTGTTCTTCAAAACCCGGGATAAAAGATCCTGATCCAAGTTCAAGAGCATGGCCTTTGCCGGATCCACCTTCAATCGGCTTTCCTTCGACAAAGCCTTCAAAATCGATGATGGCGATATCGCCCTTTTTCGTTTTGCGTGATTTTTGTATGGAACTGGTCTTGCGAGTTTGTTTCGCGAGCTTTTCAAGAACACCAGTAATGGCTTCAGGTGAAACGGTCACGACGTATTTGTCAAAAGCCATATTATCGAGCTCGATGTCTCCGATCGTTGGCAGAATTTCCATTTCAATGCTAAAAGTTAAATCCTTTCCCTCTTCAAAAGATTTGACGTTAACTTTAGGCTTAAGAGCCGGTTTAAGATTGTTTTCTTTGATAGCCTGTTGAACCCCTTTTTCCATGCAGTCTTCAACAACTTCTGAGAGCGCCTCTGTTTTATAGCGTTGTTTCAAGAGCGCAAGCGGCACTTTTCCAGGGCGAAATCCTGAAATTTTTACCCGTTTTCCAATGACTTCCAAACGACCATTGAGCTTTGTATCAATATCCTTTGCTGGAATGGAAATTTCATAGGATCTTTTTAATCCTTGTGAGAAAGTTTCTTTAATTTGCATCATCTATATCTCGCTTGCTTTGATAATAAAAATCTTCGGGAAAACCTTAATCATCCTTTTCCCTTTTGTATAGTAGGTTGGTGCGGGCGAAGGGACTTGAACCCCCACGACTTTCGTCACCAGATCCTAAGTCTGGCGTGTCTACCAGTTCCACCACGCCCGCATCGCAAAAATTCATAGCACACCCTATCCAATTTGGAAACGTAGTTTGAATCAAGTTTCTGAACTCAATTATCGCCACAATTCATTAATTTAATATTAATCTTTTTTTGGTAAAAAAGAGAGAGTGCAGTCTCTAAAGCTAAAATATAGAGGGAACCCATGACAAAAGAAAATCAACCATACTCTACTTGGAGTGAAAGTCTAAATGCATTCAAAGATATTAAGCTTCCATGGGGGAATAATGAATTCTTTATGGCAACATATCGCAGAAATATGGAGTTCATGAATACAACACAACAAATCACAGCTGAAACGGTTAGAGCTATTACCGAGCATCAAACTGAATATATGAAGTCTGTATTTAGTAAACTGAGTGAACAAGCGAAACAACCGCTTTCTGCACGTTCAACGGAAGATCAAACGAAAGTAGCAAAAGACACCATAGATCAGGCTACTGAACATGCTCATGAAGTCAATTCCATTATTGCCAAATCCAATGATAAAGTCATTGAAAACATTCAAAAAGCTGCTAAGAAAACCGTGGATGAGTCAGCATCATTCGCTAAAAAAGCAACAGGGAAGTGAAAATATAGGGGCAAAAAGCCCTTTATGAGATCGTTAACGCCTTCTCCTAAGATTGTCGTAATCATTTAACTTTCTATGGTTAAGGAATCGTGTGACAGCTTAGTCGTACAAGATCAAAAGATGAATCCATCTGATAGGGCGTAAAGGAGTGCCCACATATATAAGCAAGACACACAAACGTAGCCGTGATCATAAGAAAAGGCATTGTTTGGCTGGCCACACTTATAGCAATTAAGATTTGTTTTCTTGACATTTTTTCCTCCTGTTTATGTTTTATTGGCTCGATCAAGGAGAGCACTCTGGCCTAAAAAGGTTACTAAATTATTAACAACTCTGTTAATAAATCAAATTTTTTATCGTTTAATTTCTCTTAAATATTCTACCGCCCTGGTAATGCCTCAAAAATAACTCTTTTTGTGAGAGAATAATTGTTAAAAAAAGTTGTGGATAACTTTGTGTGAAAGAAAAAATGATTTCTAAAAGAGGTCCTCAATAAGTGATTCGTCCAATTTGAGCCATGGTTTACAAAGTGCTACGGATAAATTGTTCTTGATTTTTTACTTTATATTAGATTTAGTTATTGAATTTAAGATTAGAATGAAGCAATATAGAAATATATGAAAAAATTGGCTTTTAAATTAATATTATTTTATGGAATAGTGAGTTGTATGAGCCTTTCTTCCTGGGCAGGCACACACAAACCAGAATGTTCCAGGACATTGCCAGCAAAGTCTTTTCCCGTAAGCTTTCAGAACCAGATAAATATAAAAATGAGCTGGAAAGAATTTATACCCACTTGACCGTTCAACTCCCATCTGAGAAGCATCTCTCATTTTTAAAAAGCTTGCCATTCAAAATGTTCTTTGATTTGTATGACAAAAATACCTCAGAAATGAATACGAAAACCCAATCAGGGGTTCCTTGCCTAAATGAGGTAAAATTACACGAAAGTTTTAGAAAATTTTCTGAAACTTTTGAAGTCGATATTTCCCTTGATTTTAAGAGACCTACCCGAAAATTCGAGGTCCGTTGCTTTAGAAATCACAAAATGCTTACACAAAAACCACGGGTCACCGACTCATTTCGGGATGTCGTACAGGGTCCATTTACCTTTATAGGTCTTAATCCTTGCGTTTTGAACTCCCTCAGCCCAACTGAATTCCAAGATTTAATTTACTCTCCAATCATCATAAATCTCTGCATTTATAGCCTTAAAGAGTCAACTAAGGCAGTAAAAGATCTTTTTTACCTAGCAGATGATAGTAATCCTTCTAAATCTCCCTTTCCTGCCCTTACTCATTTGTCCTTAACCTTTGATAATAATTTAACAACATCTAAAAAATTAAAGATTAATGATGAGGATCTTTCTCTCCTTTTTGAAAGTCCAATCATTCAAAACATCATGAGCTTAAATTTAGCTCGCAACAATATATCAAACGTTGGGCTCTCAATTATGACTCAGGATGTCACAAAGTTTAAAAATCTAACTCAATTAAATTTAGAGGCTAACACTTTTGATCATGACGGTATTTTGGACCTTCTTAAAGGTGGTTTCATACGAAAATTGGTCAGCTTAAACTTAAGTGGAAAAAGG
The DNA here is from genome assembly GCA_001897795.1 of Alphaproteobacteria bacterium 41-28. Classification (GTDB taxonomy): domain Bacteria; phylum Pseudomonadota; class Alphaproteobacteria; order UBA9655; family UBA9655; genus UBA9655. Next base: position 93,843 of record MKUL01000043.1, read on the forward strand.
AAATATATGCGTCTTGAAGACAAGACTGCCAAATCTCTTGCTGATTGTCTCCATTTTCAAGAGTTAAAAAGCTTGAGCATACACACCCAGTTAATTACAGACGAAGGAATTCGCGCTCTCGCTTTAAGTCCAAACTTTCCCGAGCTTCTTTATTTGAACGTAAATAACTTGTTCTTTTCAAATAAGGGAGCTCTAGCCTTTTCAAAAGCCTCCGGTGATGAGGTCAATCCTCTTCCAAAATTAAGTCACTTAGTTTTAACTTCATGGGATTCAATTGAGGCGAGGATGAACTTAGGAAGAGAGCAGATTTCCGAAGAAACCAAGCAAGAAATTCAGAAGGCCCACCCTGATCTGAAAATTGACTAGTAGCCTTCCGTGCTCCTCAATCGTCATTGCGAGGAGTGTAACGACGAAGCAATCTTTTTGGAATATGAATTAGATTGCTTCGGAGCAAAGCTCCTCGCAATGACGCAGAGGGAAACATAAAACCCTGCCAAGAAGAGTAACCGGATATTTATTTTATATCATCAAGAACACCCTGTCGTCCCGCCACACGTATCGCACTTCAAACAGGTGCCATTGCGGACGAGGGTGAAGTTTCCACACTCGATGCAAGCATCTCCCGCATACCCTTTCAGACGGGCTTGGAAACGTCGTTCTTCCACTTCTGTGACACTACCCGCCCCAACAACAGGCTTAGCCGTCTCGGTTCCAGTAGCAGCTTCATGAAGCAAATAGGCGTCTTGATCTCGGTTCGCTGGAGGCATAACGAACAAGTTGTTTCGGATGTACCCATTGCTTGTCAAACTATTGACCAATTCTCCTTTTTTCTTGTCCTTATTGATAAGAGCACCTTTTTCTGCCTCAATCCGACCAATGGTGTCAGGGCGCAGATCAACTGGTTCTGCGTGAGCGAGATCTGTTCGACCCAGATAAGAGATTGCGACCTCGCGGAAAATGTAATCAAGAATGGAGGTGGCCATTTTAATCGTATCATTTCCTGAAACGGGACCTGAAGGTTCGAAACGTGTAAAGACAAAAGCATCCACAAATTCTTCCAAGGGGACCCCATATTGAAGTCCGATAGAAATGGCCATGGCAAAGTTGTGCATCAAACTCCGGAAAGAGGCACCTTCCTTATGCATGTCAATGAAAATCTCCCCTAGGCTGCCGTCGTCATATTCACCCGTTCGCAAATAAACCTTGTGCCCTCCCACAACAGCTTTTTGCGTATAGCCCTTACGACGATTGGGAAGCTTTTGACGTTGAGCCCGATGGAGATATCGCTCAACAACTCTCTCTACAACTTTCTCAGCCACAACCTTTGCCTTTTCAGCAGAGGGCATCTCATAGAGAGTTTCGACAACATCGTCTCCTAACAACGATGCATTCAATGGTTGGGAAAGTTTCGAGCCATCCCGATAAAGGGCATTGGCTTTAAGACAAAGTCGCCAGGAAAGAAGGTAGGCCTCTTTGCATTCCTCAATCGTTGCAGAATTCGGCATGTTGATGGTTTTGGAAATGGCCCCTGAAATAAAGGGCTGGACAGCCGCCATCATCCGGATATGGCTTTCAACGGAAAGGTAACGTTTGCCCGTTCGACCACAAGGATTTGCACAATCAAAAACAGCCAAATGTTCTTTCTTCAGGTGAGGTGCCCCTTCAACGGTCATGGTCCCACAACAATAAGCGTTTGCGGCTTCAATGTCTTCGGAGGAGAAGCCTAAGTGGGACAACAAATCAAATCGCGGGTCATTGAGCTGGGCATCCGTTAATTTGAGAACCCTCTTACAAAAATCGTCTCCTAAGGTCCACCGGTTCAAGACAAATTTAATATCGAAGGCAGATTTCAAATTGTCTTTCAAAAGATCAATTTCTCGGTCCGTAAATCCCTTTGCTTGCAAGGCCTTGAAATTAACCCCTGGTGCACCTTGAAGTGTTCCATGCCCAACCGCATACTGGATGATATCGTCAATTTGTTTTTGCGTGTACCCCAAAACCTGAAGCGCCTGCGGAACAAGGCGATTGATGATTTTAAAATACCCACCGCCAGCCAGTTTTTTAAATTTCACCATCGCAAAGTCAGGTTCAATTCCCGTGGTATCACAATCCATCACCAAGCCAATGGTTCCTGTTGGGGCAATGCACGTGGTTTGCGCATTACGGTAACCATGTTTTTTCCCGAGTTCAAGCGCGTGATCCCAAGCCTGGCGACAAGCTTTGAGGAGGGTTGGACAAGGGCAGTCTTTCCCTTCCAAAGGAACGGGAGGAATTTCAAGCCCCTCATATCCTTCGTGTTCTCCATAGGCCGCCCGACGATGGTTGCGCATCACACGCAACATATCCTTTTCATTGAGCTTATAGTGTTGAAAGGCACCCAGTTGAGCTGCCATTTCTGCAGATGTGGCATAGGAAACACCCGTCATGAGAGCAGAAAGAGCACCTGCAATGGCCCGACCTTCTTTACTGTCATAGGGAATGCCGGAGGCCATCAAAAGCCCACCAACGTTCGCATATCCCAGCCCTAACGTACGGAATTCATAGGAAAGAAGAGCAACTTCTTTTGTCGGATACTGAGCCATCATCACAGAAATTTCAAGAGCAATCGTCCACAGGCGAACGGCATGCTCATAGGCTGGTACATCAAAATGGAGCTCACCCGCCTTTGTTTCTTTGCCCTGATGATTCATAAAAGAAACGAGGTTAAGGGAGGCAAGATTACAGGCTGTATTATCTAAAAACATATATTCAGAACAAGGATTTGACCCACGAATGCGCCCGCTTTGAGGGCACGTATGCCACTCATTAATTGTGGTATCATACTGAAGCCCCGGATCGGCTGATGCCCACGCGGCTTGACCAATTTGATCCCATAAGTCCCGTGCCTGCACAGTCTTTTGAATACTCCCATCTTTCCTTCCAAGAAGATCCCACTCTTTATTTTCCATAACCGCATGAAGGTACTTGTTGGTCACACGAACAGAGTTATTCGAATTTTGCCCAGAGACCGTGAGATAAGCTTCCGAATCCCAATCCGTGTCATATTCTGAAAAATCCATGTGCGTATACCCTTGGCGGGCAAACTGAATAATACGTTGACAATAATTCTCTGGGATCATCGCCTCGCGGGCTTCTTTTAATGCTTTATAAAGCCCAGGATTTTCCTGCGGATTGAACCGCTCATCCCCTTCCCCATCTTGGCAAGCCGCAAGGATGGCGGAAAGGTGCCTTTTAGCGATCTTAGACCCAACAACAAGATCCAAAACTTTTTGCTCTTCAACCACCTTCCAATTCGTGAATTCTTCAATATCCGGATGATCCACGTCCACCACGACCATCTTGGCAGCCCGACGTGTCGTTCCTCCCGACTTAATAGCCCCTGCCGCGCGATCCCCAATTTTTAAAAAGCTCATCATACCTGAAGAACGGCCACCGCCAGATAAGGATTCGCCTGAACCTCTTAAGTTTGAAAAGTTAGATCCCGTTCCAGAACCATACTTGAAAAGGCGGGCTTCCCTCACCCATAAGTCCATAATTCCACCCTCATTCACCAAGTCATCATTAACGCTTAAGATGAAACACGCATGGGGTTGAGGATGTTCGTAAGAAGACGTTGATGTTTTAAGTTCGCCCGTTTTGTAATCCACAAAATGATGGCCTTGAGCCGGCCCATTAATACCATAAGCCCAATAAAGTCCTGTATTAAACCATTGAGGAGAGTTGGGCGCACACATTTGAGCACACAACATATACCTCATTTCATCGTAATAGGCTTGGGCATCAGCTTCCGTATCAAAATAGCCGCCCTTCCAGCCCCAATAGGTCCAGCATCCTGCCATGCGATCAAACACTTGTTTGGCCGTCATTTCACTTCCATAGCGGTCTTTTTCAGACCATTTGGATAAGGCTTTTTGATCCGCTTCTTTTCGCCACAGCCACTCAGGAATGTCGTGTTCTTTAGCTACCTTTAAGGCCCGTGGAACGCCCGCCTTCCTAAAATATTTCTGAGCGAGAACATCGCACGCCACTTGGGACCAAGAAGAGGGAACCTCAATCCCTTCAAGATGAAAGACGATTGACCCATCGGGATTACGGATTTCACTATCCGTTTTCCGAAATTCAAAAACACGATATGGATCTTTGCCTTCTTTTGTAAAATGACGCGTAATTTTCATGAGGGCCCCTCTTCTCACGTAAGGTGTTATCACTTGATATTGTCTTGAAATATAACCACTATAGGGTGTTCGGACAAGACGTCAATCTCCTTTTTTCGCTTGACAACCTAAGTGGCTGAGAGTGCCTAAAACTGTCTATTTTTTTGCCATTTTTGTTTGAATGGTTTTTGAGAGTTCGGTTTCTAGCTCTTTAATGCTAGGAAGGACTGTTTGTAGATTTTTGGGTAGTGATTCTGTCAGCTGATATTCAGAAAGCCCCATCGCTTTTGTCATATACCGAAGAGAATATTCAGCAATAACATTATTTTTCGATTTACAGAGAATTAAACCTATCGATGGATTATCATCTGGATGTTTGAGTAAATCATCAACAGCTGATAAATAAAAATTTAGTTTTCCTGAGTATTCTGGCTTAAATTTTCCAACTTTAAGCTCTATCACAACATAGCACCTTAATTTTACATGGTAAAACACTAAGTCAATGTAAAAATCCTCATCACCTACCTCTAAATGATATTGACGTCCCAGAAAAGCGAAACCTTCTCCAAGCTCAAGTAGGAACTTTTCTAACTGCTTAATCAGCCCTCTTTCGATTTCGCACTCTTCTGCTTCATTTCCTAAACTTAAAAAATCAAAAATATAGGGATCCTTTAAGGTACGCTGAACTAAATCTGACTGTGAGGCTGGAAGTGTTTCTTTAAAATTGGAAATAATTTTGCCTTGGCGGTGATAAAGATTCAGTTCAATTTGATGTACCAAAACGGATCGAGACCAGCCATATTTAATGGCACTTTGGATGTAAAAAATTCGCTCTTGATCTTTTTTTACCAGGTCTAGAAGAAAAACATTATGACCCCACGGTAATTGTGCAACAACCTGTTGCACAAATTCTAATTCGGGATAAGTTTCAGCGAAAAGTCGCATGTATTTAAGATTTCGAGAACTAAATCCCTTCATATCGGGAAAAGCCGAAGAGAGATCCTTGCTTAAACGATCGATGACTTTTGCGCCCCATCCTTGGGAAGCTTGCTTTTTGAGAATTTCTGTGCCGATATAGTGATAAAGCAAAATCAATTCTCGATTCACCGTACGCACTGCCTGATATCGAGCTGTCGCGACGCGATTTTTCAGTGATTCTAACAATGCTGCATACTCGTGTGAAAGCAAATCGTTATTCATGAAACCTCCTTTTTTTCTTTGGATGTTAGCTGGGTACTTTTCTTAAGGAAAGAATTTTAGTGAAATTTTTTTGATTTTTTTTGTATTATTTTTGTTGAAATTAAAAAACTTCTCCCTCGGCCTTAAGCCAGGAAGAAATCACAGTCTTTAAGAACTGCTCGCCTCCAAAACATTTCACAACTAACCATTAAGCTCTGGAGAGTAGACAAATCCTTTTAAAAATGCCATAGTGTGGGCGCAAGATATGGAGCAAACATGCTATGGATTAAGCTTCTCACCTGGCTTAAGGGAGAGCTTGTAGGTGAAGATTCCTTTGGGAATAAATATTACCGAGAAAAAGGACCTGAAAGCCTGAAAGAACGGCGTTGGGTGATTTATAAAGGAATACCAGAAGCCTCGAAAGTTCCTGCCGAATGGCATGGATGGCTTCATCATACAATCAAAAAGCCGCCTCCTATTGATCAAATTAAAAGATGGCCTTGGGAAAAAGACCATCTTCCCAATCTTTCAGGAACACCCTATGCTTATCGCCCACCAGGACATTTTTATGCCGGTGGAAAACGAACGCCTGCAACTGGAGATTATGAGGCCTGGCGCCCCCATGAGGTACGTGATGAAAACTAATTTACTCGAAGTTGTAATGGGCGGTGTTGTTCTCGTTGTCTTCGCCTTTTTTGGTATCCTTGCTTATTCAACCAGTCAGTGGCAACCGTCTAAAGGGTATGAAGTTGTCGCAAAATTTGACCGTATTGATGGGCTGATGCGGGGCAGTGATGTGCGCCTAAGTGGCGTAAAGGTGGGGACGATTAAAGAGATTCACCTTGACCCCAAAACCTATCTTGCGGTTGTTCATATCGCCCTTACACCAGAGGTAACACTTCCCATAGACAGTTCTGCTGAAATTGTCAGCGATGGTCTTTTGGGTGGAAAGTTTTTAGCCCTTGTCCCAGGAGGGGAAGATGAAACGATCCTCCCAGGAGGAGAAATCATGCATACCCAGGCCGCGGTGAGTTTAGAATCCCTGATTGGAAAATTTATGTTTAATGCACAAGAGAAAAAAGAAGATAGTAATTAGAAAATGGTGATTAGAAAAATGAGAAAAAATGGCATAAAACTTCTAATAACTAAATTCTATTTTCTAATTACGATCATCACAACTCCCACCTACGGCCAAAGTTTTGAAGCCCTCGTAAATGAGCTATCAGGATCCAATGCAGATCAAGTGGCGAGTGAAGAGGAAGAGATCATTAAGAAAAAAGAAGATAAACCAGCCAAACCCTCCTCACCAGAAATAACAACCACCTCCGATGAAGATGAATTTGCACCTGAAGAGAACATTGTTACAAATGGGGTGACTTTACAAGGACTTGATAAGCAAACAGCCCGTGTTTTCATTATTGATGCAGCTATTGGTCAATCCATTGAATTCGGAAATTTAAAAATTATTGTCCGTCATTGTGAAAAAGCCCCCCTTGCAGACCGTCAAGAATCGATGGCGTTTCTCACAATTACGGAAGAAAAATCCAAGGGTTCTCCGGAAAATCTTTTCGCAGGCTGGATGTTTGCCTCGAGCCCTGCCCTCTCCGCCCTCGACCATCCCATCTATGATGTGTGGGTGAAGGAATGTAAGACGATAAAATCCCCCTGACTATAAGCAAATCGTGTTAGTTAAGTCATGGTTGAATGTGAGGGCCAGATGTCCGCGATTTGTAAAATATGTTGGTCGCAATTTGGTAAAAATATCTTTGCGCTTAAACATTAAATTATTGAAATTAAATATAATATTTTGGTTAAATTCCTCACTGGCGATAGCAGTCCAGAGATTCAGTCAAGGCCTTAAAAGACTTTTAATATATAATGAGTAAACTTACCCCAAATGTGTAAAATTTAATTAAATTTTTCTCTTGATCATACTCAAACAAAAGATTAACTTTAAAAAGTTATCTCACCCGAGATGACGCGACGAGTAAATGGTTACAACACTTACCCGCCGCTAATCACTGCAACTAACAAGGAGTCACAATGACTAATTTCAACTTAGCCCAAATTGAGTATCTTTCACAACAACTCTCAAACGAGCTAGCCGCCGTTAGGCTTCTAACATCCAAAGCTTGGGTCGAACTTGGACTCGCCCGAGATACGATAAGAAATCTTTCATTGACCTATGAGGAGTGGTTGAAAGAAAAAGAGCTGGAGCAATAGCTGACAGCTAAACAGCGAGCTCTCTCTTTGCCAAATCACCTTTTAAACATGGAGCATAAACAGTTTGGAGGATAGTATGTCAGATTTGTCCAATGATTCTGCCTATTTTAGCACTCTTAAGGCACTTAAAGATGAAATTTATAAGGCCAGAGTACGCGCTCATCTAGCTATCAACAAAGAACTAACCTTGCTTTATTGGAGAATTGGCAAAGAGATAATTGTTCGCAAGCAGGAGCTGGGGTGGGGTTCAAAAGTGATAGATCTACTCTCTCAGAATTTGCGCCATGAATTTCCAGAGATGAAAGGGTTATCGACGCGAAATTTAATTTATATGCAAACTTTTGCATCAGCATATCCTAATTATGAATTTACGCAGGAGCTACCTGCGCAAATTACCTGGTATCATAATCAAACGATTTTAGATAAGCTTTCTGACCCAGAGAAACGCATTTGGTATATTAAAAAAACGATTGAAAATGGATGGTCTAGAAATGTCTTAGTTCATCAAATTGAGAGTCGTCTATATGAACGCCAAGGGAAAGCCATAACAAATTTTAAAAACACACTACCCTCAAGAACTTCTAATCTGGCTCAAAATTTATTTAAGAGTGAATATAATTTGGAATTTTTAGGAATTAAGGAGGCTATTCATGAACGCCAGCTTGAAAACAAATTGATAGAACGTATTCGTGATTTTCTTCTGGAGTTGGGAACGGGCTTTGCCTTTGTGGGTAGCCAATATAAGATAATGGTTGCAGGAGATGAGTTTTTTATTGATCTTCTTTTTTATCATGTAAAATTACAATGTTATATTGTTTTGGAGCTAAAATCTAGAAAATTCGAGCCTTCTTATTTAGGGCAATTAGAGTTTTATTTAACAGTTATTGATTCTCAAATAAAACTGCCATCTGATAAACCTAGCGTTGGTCTTCTTTTGTGCAAGGAAGCCAATCAGTTAGTGGTTGAATATGCATTAAAAACAAAGAGTCAACCAATAGGGGTCTCCAAATACATTCTTACAGGAAATAAACTTCCTTCAGAATTAGAAAATGCCTTACAAGCCCAGAGCAGTTTAAGCATTTCTTGGCAAGTGAGGAAGAAACTTAAATGTTATATGAGGATATCTGAGTTTACTGTTGCGACACTACTGCAACAATTGTAGGATTCAGATAGGATTTTGTTAAGACCATTGAGTTAAAACCCATGACCAATCTTTTTATTCTTCCCACCCGGTTAGGGGATGCAATCTTTACGACCGGTGTCATTGATAAGTATAAAGATGAGCCTTCTGTCATTGTAGCAACGCCTCTCACGGCTCCTCTTTTTGCCGACCTTCCTCATCTTAAGAGATTGATTATTCTTGGTAAAAAACCATGGAAAACCCACTGGATCGATTTGTGGAAAGAAACCCGCGGCACCTCTTGGAACCGTATCATTGATTTAAGAGGCTCGGCCCTCTCCTACCTTCTCAAGGCCCAAGAACGCTTGATATGGAAACAACCTCCTCCGCGGGATCATAAAGTCCTTCAAATAAGCCAATGTATGGGCTCACAAGACCCTTTATCCCCAACATTATGGTTTTCAGAAGACCGTCTGGCACGCACACAACTTAACCGTCCTACCCTTGCTGTGGCTCCCGTTGCCGGTTGGATTGGGAAGCAATGGCCTCTCGACAATTTTATCACGCTCTCAAGCGAGTTTTGCAAAGAGAATCCAGATGCCCAAATCGCTTTTTTTGCAGCTCCAAATGAGCGAGACCAGGTAGAAATTTTGTTAAAGGCTCTCCCCAAAGACCAGTGCCTGAATACCATCGGCGGACATCTTTTAGATTCGGCGTCTCTCATCAAATCTTCTCGCCTTTTCATTGGCAATGATTCGGGTCTTTTGCATTTAAGTGTAGCCGTAGAAACACCCACAATTGCCCTTTTCGGCCCCTCTAATGATAAAATTTACGGACCCTGGTCGACAAAGACACCTTCACCCCATCGGGTACTCCGCGCCATGCCTTTGCCTAAGAAAAAAATCATCCAAACTCCTGAGGATACGACTTGCTATATGACGGACCTTGCAATTACGCAGGTTCAAGGAACTTTATCCGAGATGTGGCAACAGTGTAGCCGTCAATTAGGTTAAGAGGCTCCTGAATCTGTCTCTTCCTTTTGTTTTGAACTCTGGTCTTTAGGAGTATTATTGCCCTTCTTTTTTCTATTCCTATTTCTATTTCTTTTCTTTTTGTTTTTCGTTTCCGAATCAGCGCCCTCATTTGCTTGATCTTTGGGCTCATATCCCTTCTCAACTTCGCCCTTCTTTTCTTGAATGTCTTTTAAACCCGTCTTGAGAATTCCAAGGAATTTGAAAGGCTTTTTATAAGACTTTCGATAGTTATGATTTTGAGGAATGAACCGACCCCCATGAGCCTGGCTAATTTCCCAGGAGTAAGACGTACCATTTCGAAACCATAACCGATAAACGGGATGAGTGCCATGTTGCCCCACAATTTCTAATATAGGTTGAAAAACAGTTGGGTTTAAGAAAACCAATTCATTCAAAAGATTTAGGTATTCCTTAAGTTCTACTTTCCCACAACCATTGAGGAGCTCTAAAATATGTGGGTTTTTTACATAAAAGATACCTTGAGAGCTTGTTTCTTTAGAAACTTGAGCTTCGCAAGAAGTTTCACTTTCTTCTTCTCTTCCTTTACCCTTCTCCTTTTCAGCAGAAACCTTATGGGTTTTTTCTTTCGACGTTTCGTCAGTTTGGCGATATTGAGATTTATATCCTCCCGGAGGAAGAGGATCTGCCGAAAGGAATGATGGGAATTCTGCAAAATCAGTAGCTTGCAAGATTCTATATAAGGAAAGACCACGCACTGAAGCTAAATTTGTCGTGTCGGCAACATCTTTTTTGGGAGTTTTAACTTTATTACTTTTATTAACTTGTCTTCTATTCGTTCCTTTTCTTCCTTTACCTTTTTCTTTCACCGAATTAGACCGTTGAGAGAAAAGGTGTTTGGATAAGAGTTGATCAAAGTCACTTTCTGGTAAAGGAATGAAAGAATGCTCCCATCCGGGGAAAAATTCAAGAAAAGGAGTAACAACACCTTTAATAATTCTAAGTAAATTATGCTGTAAGATAAGATTTCCAATTCTATACCTATAAAAAGTGGTATACTTTAGAGACTCTTCATTTAATAATTGTTCTCCGATTTTTAATTCTTCTTTCAGAAGTTGAATATTTGCAGAAAAATCACTTAGTTCCTTAACGAAAATATTAAGTTCTTCCTGATAGTATTGAGCTTGAAATTGTAGAAATTTTAGAATATCGCGCTCTTTGGAAAACTCTCCCACAATTATCCGAAGATCGATGTTCAAAAGATCCTGTGCCCTTCTTAAATTTTTGATGACATTTTTCTGATAATCATCATGCATTTTAGAAAGAATTGTTAAATATTTTCTAGCAGATTCTTTAAGTTTTTGAGCTCCAAATTGAGCTTCGGCCTGGTCTCTGCCAAGCCCAAAGTCTTCACAGAACAATGCTATCACATTACTTCCTTCGCCAGCCTTATTTTTCCATCTTTCCTCAAAAGCTCGTCCATCTTTCTGCAGAGATGTAATTCTCTCCTCTAAAGTCATGTATCGCGCCGCAAAGCTCTCATAAACAGGATGATCGGGAAGATTAGTCAAGGCCTCTTCAAGAGAGGATAGTGGGCCGCATGCAACTCCCTCACGAGAATATCCATAAATAATAGCTGCGTTTCCATCAGGCGATCTAAATATTCCAGCAGGTTGCGAATTAGTATCGTCTGTTTGTTCATCATCAACAGACATTCTAGGGGGATTCTGTTTGCATCCAGGGCGTTCCTGATCCTCCATTCCATAAACCAAATGGGGTAAAAAAGCGAAAAAAGAAACAAAAACTAAAAAATAGAAATAACGATTCATATAACACCTCAAACCAAAAAAATACGCTTAATATTGTTAAAATATGTATTTAATTAAAAATTGTCAATAAATAAATTTTATTTTTTATAACCATAATTTTTTTCCCGAACCACAGTGCAACTCTCATTCTTTCAAAATATGATCCCACGATACCTGAAAAAAATATCGCGGGAACGCCGATGAGAGCCCAATACCACGTATACATCCCAGATTCTCCATAAAAATAATAGAACCCTACCCCACACGCAATGCCCGTTAAAATGCTTACATAAACACCCAATCGAGAAGCTTTATTCCAATAGAATCCTCCGAGAAGGGCGAAAGATAAAGCCACAACGGGAATGTTGGCTAGAATCATCTTATCAAGAATATGATCCACAAACGCATTGGCCCCAAGATAGGAAAGATTAGCGCAGAAAAGAGTCAGATAAAAACCACGTTTAACGCTCTCCTGCGACCCTGAAGATTTTATTCCTCCCACCAGGATTGTCACCATCGCACTCCAAACGCCAGCAAGGGTTGTGGATGCAATCGCAAATAAGATTCCATACCCAAGCCCTCTAAGTCCCCAAGGCAAAGCGTAATGAATGAGATAGGGCAAAGCCTGTTCCGACCCTTGAAGCTGGACCCCTTTTATGGATAAAAAGTTGGCAGCCCCAATTCCTAATCCATAAAGTAAAAAGACAAAAATAGCTGCCACAACAACGGAAAAATAAGCAATCTTGGGAGATTGAGCCGACACAATTTTTTGAGCGTACCAAGGGGCTAGTATGTAACTGAACATCGTCAGAATAATCAGGGATAGAATAAATTGGGGAGGCAAAATGGCTAAACTTTGATGAATCGAGAGAGTCGCATCCATACCCGTTGAATCTAAATTCCAAGAAAAATAAAGCAAAATAGGTAAAAAAATAAGAACCGCTAGGAAGCTAACGACATCCGTCCGGATGATCGATATAAGACCGCCTTTGAGCGTCATTATTAAAACAACACTTGTCAAAATTCCGCTTAGAGCCCATGCATTGAGCCCGGGAAAGAGAGGCAGGAAAAGCAGTGATAAGGATTTAATGTAGGTTGAGCTAAATCCCACCATGGCTAAGAATAATATGACGGCAGTGATCAAACCAATATTTTTTCCATAGCGTTCCGTAAAATAGTGAGCAACAGACAACCCATTAAATTCCTTCCATTTTTTCGCAACAGTACCAGCATAAAACAGAAGCCCTATTAAGAAAATGAAGGGTAATGCCAAAGCCCACCCTTGGGCTACATATCCCATACCAGAGAACGCGAGCAGGGTTCCTGTGTTGAACTCCGTCATCACCAGAGTTGCCGTTAAGGCTATGAAGCCAGTTTTGCGGCCGGCTAAGAGATACTGTTCCTCACTCTTTATATTTTTTAATTTAAAAATCCCGATGATAGAAAGAAGGGAAAGGAATATGAAAAAAATGAGCCAGTCTATAATAAGCAAAGGCGTAACTCCCGGGATGACCTTAAAATTTATTTCTTTGAAGAGATTTACAACCTTTTGAGAGGAACTCACAAGGAATTTTAACGGAGTCGAAACGGGATGCGAATGTTGATTGTTCTCCAAAAATAAAGCCCCCTGCAGAATGCTCGGTTAAGCATGAGGTCTTTGTGCCGCTAGATGTGAGGTTACCCTCACTTTGCCAATATCATGTGACCTGTGCAAAAACAATTTCTAAAGAAACAAAAGACACACCCAAAATAGATATAAGGCATGATATTATAGCTACTCAACAGGTTTTTCTCCCTCCTAATGCAAAGGGCTGCTTACAATATTCCATTAACCGCGTGAAGGGGAGTCTTGATGGGACAGGTAGCAAGCCTTCTTACAAGGATGAATTATAGGTTAGGTCGCCTAAGCCTGTGGCCCTTAATTCATCCCTTCTGAACGATGGGGCTCAAGATAATCACGAACAATTGTTTCTGCAATTTGAACGGCATTGAGGGCTGCCCCCTTCCGTAAATTATCGCTGACAAGCCAGAAGAGAAGACCATTTTCGACAGATTTATCCGCACGTACGCGACTGATGAATACAGCATCTTCCCCAACAACTTCCGCAGGAGTGACATACCCATCCTCTTGTCGATAATCAATAATCGATAGTCCTGGGAAATCACGCCAGAGGGCTCGAGCTTCACCCACCGATAATGGCTTTTCGAGCTCAACAGCCACCGCCAGAGAATGACCGATAAAAACGGGAACACGTACACACGTAATCGCCATCGCCATTTCTTTTCCCAACATCTTTTTTGTTTCAACAATAACTTTCGTTTCTTCAAATGTAGTCCCATCGGGTAAGAAAATATCGACTTGAGGAATAACATTAAAGGCAATTTGCTTGGGCAATTCCTCTTTTACTACGGGTTGATTCATATAGATAGCCCGTGTCTGGTTAAAAAGCTCATCCATTGCCGCTCGCCCTGCGCCGGAAACGGATTGATACGTCGAAACCACAACACGCTTCACACCGGCACTATCATTTAGGGGTTTTAGGGCCATTACTAGAGGGATAGCGACACAATTGGGATTTGCGATAATATTGCATTTCTGATAATTGGCAAGGGCTTCAGGGTTTACTTCTGGTACAACTAAAGGAACGTTCGGTTCTTGTCGAAACTGAGAAGCATTATCAATGACGATACAACCCGCTTCTGCTGCTATTGGCGCGAACTCGGCTGAGACGAGGCTTCCTGCCGAAAACAGAGCAAAATCAAAGCCTGTAAAGTCAAAGTCTGTTATGGGAATCACATCTAAAACCTGATCTTCCCCAAAGGAAACCTTTTGGCCCAGGGAAATTGAAGATGCTACAGCTTGAATCTCGCTTATTGGAAACTCTCGCTCAACAAGTATATTTAAAATTTCCCGCCCAACATTTCCTGTAGCCCCGACAACCGCAACCCGATAACCCATTAAAGTCTCCCTATATACGAATTAAATTTGATCCCCATGCAAACCCACCGGCAAAGGCCTCACACAATATTAAATCACCTTTTTTAATCCGCCCATCCCTCACCGCATGGTCCAATGCTAAGGGGATGGATGCTGAAGAAGTATTGGCTTGATCAGCCCCTGTGTGAATAACTTTTGAGTCTGGTAATCCTAACTTTTTTGCCGTTGCATCAATGATACGTTTATTGGCTTGATGGGGAACGAGCCAATCAATCTCATTTTGTGAAATCCCATGAATTTCCAAGATTTCAAGGGCTGTCTCTTCTAACCGATGAACAGCATTCCGAAATACCTCCCGCCCATTCATATGAATGATCCCCGTCGTTTGTGTCGTACTTGGTCCTCCCGTGACATAAAGATCATCGTACCCGCAGCCATCCGTTCGAAGCAAGCTTCCGATAATTCCTCGGTCTGTTTGGGATTGAGCTTCCAAAACAACCGCGCCCGCTCCATCTCCGAATAAAACAGCTGTTTTGCGGTCATTCCAATCGAGAAGACGGCTCATTGTTTCAGATCCAATGACGAGCGCGGTTTTTGCCATTCCTTGCTTTAAATAAGCATCCGCCGTCGCAAGAGCAAACACAAATCCACTGCAAACAGCTGATTGATCAAAAGCAAAGCCTTTAGAGATTCCTAATTTTGATTGAATACGTGTTGCTGTTGCGGGAAAGGTATGATCGGGCGTAGCAGTTGCAAGAATAACCATGTCAATATCTTGAGGAGTGAGTTTCGCCGCACTCAATGCTTCCAAAGAAGCTGCTACCGCCATATCGGACGTATATTCGCCGGGAGCTGCCAAATACCGCGCACAGATGCCCGTCCTTTCTACAATCCATTCATGGGACGTCTCGAGGTGTTGAGAGAGATCGTCATTGGTAACGCGTTTTTCGGGAAGATAACTTCCTGTTCCTATAATAACAGAACGAACGGTCATCTATTCACAACCTCTTGAGGAAGTAATTCTGATGAAAATTCTTTAAGAAGATGGTCATTCACATGGGAAGTAACCATATCTACCGCAAGATCAATGGCATGGGCGAATCCAAGGGCATCCGCACCCCCATGACTCTTAATCGCAATACCATTCAGACCCAACCAAATACCCCCATTATAGCGCCTATAATCTAAACGGAGGGAAAGCTTTTTCAGCATGGGACTCGCTAAAAGATAGCCTAGACGTGCGACCCAAGAACTTTGGAAGGCTTCTTTAATATAGTGAAGGGAAAGCTGCATAACGCCTTCAGCTGCTTTAAGAACCACATTGCCCGTAAATCCATCCATAACAACCACATCGACTGTTCCTCGTGTGATGTCGTCCCCCTCAATAAAACCATAAAAACTATTTTTGATGGAAGAGGTGCGGATAAGCTCTGCAGCTCCCTTCACAGCCGCATTTCCTTTAATATCCTCAGAACCCACATTCATCAACCCTACCTTAGGCTTTGGCAAATGGAGAACGTAACGAGCAAAAATTTCTCCCATAATTGCAAATTGTTGGAGGTTTTTAGAAGAGCATTCCACGTTAGCTCCTAAATCTAAAAAGATAATTTCTCCCTTCAAGGTAGGAGCAAGGCTAGCCAGTGCAGGGCGATCAATACCCGGCATTGTTTTTAAGAGCATTTTCGCAAGCGCCATGTAGGCCCCCGTATTTCCAGCGGAAATTACGCCTTGGGCACGCCCTTCCGCAACGGCTATTATGGCTTGGCGCATACTCGAGTTAGGGAGGCTCCTTAAAGCTGCACTTGGCTTTGTCTCCGATGTAATAATTTCATCACAAGGGATAAAAGTAACTTTACCTACCAATGCTTTCGCTTGAGCAAGCAAGGGTTCCACGGCTCTTTGATCCCCGTAAAGAAGGAAGTGCACAAAAGGATAACGTTGTGCCGCAGTGACCAAACCTTGGATAATGACTCCAGGTGCTTGATCTCCGCCCATTGCATCAACAGATAATGTAAGTGTCACTCTTGAATCTCCCCCTTTATGGAAGACCCGTTAAGCAACGGGTGTTGTTTCTATCACCTGTCCTAAGACTTGACGTCCCTTATAATAGCCACAGGCAGGACATAGATGATGAGGGAGTTTACGGTCTCCACAGTTGGAGCATTCAACACTCGCAACTTGCTTGAGAGCATGATGAGCCCGCCGCATCTTGCGGCGAGAGGGTGACGTTTTCTTCTTAGGAACTGCCATTGTTACTACCTATCGTTCTTATGAATGTTCGATTGCTTGTTTAACTTAAAAAAAAGATAACAGCAAGTATTTCCTATCCATACAAAAATGTGATACACTTCTCTTTAGATTGCTACAAGATGAAATTCAAGCCCTGGGGAGCAAAAAAACAATGAAACCTTATTTTTCAGTGATTATTTTTGGCCTCCTTTTTGAGAGCCAAGCGGCTTTTTCACAAACTTCTTCATCTTCAACTTATGCTGTCCTTACACAAAACCACAAACTTATGGAATTAGATAACCCTTCAGTGAAATTCTCTGTACAATTTATGGGCCAGTTATCGGGGATGGCAAACGCAAGAGAAGGAGGGGGGGAGTTAAGCTGTACTGTTATACTCAACCCAGACTGGGCTTATCCAAACGCTCTTGTGACCCCTTTTTGTTTTAATGCTCAAACTGATTGTATTCGTTATGACCTTATGCAGCAACAATTGAAACTAGCAACGGGTCCTGCTTTGGAAACTGCCAGAAAACTTGCTTCGAGCATGCGCGAATTTGCCATCCTCTCGCTTTATGGATGCAAATTGGCACTCGAAGCCAGTTTGAGAGGTAGCCAACTCCAGCTACCTCAGGCAGGTTCCTATGGCCCTCCCGGTCAAGGTGCTACGCCTCCCATCGCGAGGTAAGGGAAAACGCTTTACAACAGGACTTCCCTCATCCTGAAAAAACAAGGTTTCTGCAATTTTTCCTAGGCAAAAGTTTCAGGGCTACCTCATGAAAATTTGTAAGAAAATCAATTTCTTTTACCTCTCCCCTTATAGGGAGAGGTAATTCGTTCTAGCTGAAAAATCAATGCTGTCCTTAAGAAAGGATCGAAAAATTTCATAAGGTGCCCCTGGCAAAAGTTCCTATGCAACTTCCCAAGATTCCCGGTAAGCTCTATACTGACTTCCCGTTAATGGTAAAACTCCATGGAAAAGCCCATCAAGAGAATTATCGGGTTTAAGCTCAACGACATAAGGCCATAAACCAAATTCTTTAGTTGCATCATAAACTTCAGGGGATAATTTCATAATCAGGAATCCAACCCCTTTCATTTTACCAAACTCAACGAACCCCTCATAGAGCCCTCGATAAAAGCTATGATAAGAATATCGCAGTTCAGATGTCTCTTTAACCGATTGTTCTTGTGGCAATTCAAGGCAAACAGTTGAACACTCCCATACGTAATTTTGAAGAGGATGAGTCATGACAAGCTCCCTCACATCCTCTTGGATATTTTTAAGATTTCTCCTCACAAGACAAGCTCCTCCCTTTAAGCTCTCCCTCTCTCGGACGAGGATGTAAATGGACCCTTTTTGATCCTCCGATCTTTGAAAACACCTCATTTTTTTTGTTACCAAATCAATAAGTTGATTTTCAACTATCTCTTTTTCTGATTCAATAATATCAAACCTAAACATACGCACTCCTTTCTTTCTTTATCATTAAACCTTGTTAAGGCCAGATCGTGGAGATGACTTTTTTAGAAAAGTTGAGAAGCACTCCCTACAAAATAGGCCCCTTATAGTTTTAAATATTTTTTATGAAGTGCCTGTGACTCTCAGATAATGATTCCATAGGCGCTTTTTTGGAGAAAATGGGGTTTGAACCTCCCTCTTCTGTTTTCTGCTTTAGGTTAAACATTTTTGATATCTTGTATACAAGAATTTTTTAAAATGTTCATTTTTTTTGATTAATGTAATTTTAGGCTTACCATATCTATCATTCTATATTAAGATTCACATAAATTTTAACTTAGGCATGGGATCGTATGGCATCTGCATTAAAAGAAAAAATAATGGAACGTATGGAAGCAAAGAATCTTTCTATAGCGGAATTAGAAAGACGAGCTGGCCTGAGCATTCACTCGGTTAGAAATATTCTGAAAGGCCGGATTAAAAAACCCAGCGCGCAATCACTACAAGCCATAGCAGAAGCTTTAGAGTGTTCAATTCTTGATCTCATGAATGCCACCCCTTCGACAAGTGGAGGTTATTCTCCTCAAATGCAGGGAAGAATGAGAAAACGATCTCCTTTAGAGTATCCTGACCTTATGTTAAATTGCTCTCAGAAAATTTTAGATCTTATCTCTGAAAGAAAACTAAAGGTTTCAGTTGATGAATATTTAGAGGTCATCAAGAAAGTTTACTTTTATTCCTCAAGAGAAGAACCTCGCAAGTTTGACATGCGATTTGCAGAATGGCTTATTGAAAGTCAGTTCGAGGATCAAAAACCAGCTGTGAAGGCGTAGTTAGTAATACCCCGCAGTCGTCATTCCCGTCCCTGCGAAGGCGGGGAACACGGGAACCCAGGAAAGTATTTGAAACAAAAAAATTATTTTTAAGGCTGCGGCTTTTTAAATGTTATTGCTTCGTGCAATTTACTGTTTTTAAAGATTGTTTCTGGGTTCCCGTGTTCCCCGCCTTCGCAGGGACGGGAGTGACGAGCGCACGAGTTAAAACTATTCTTCACCTACACACTGACACACTGCCTCTCCTAATTTTTCAAGACACTCTTTAAGTTCTGAGTCATGTACACCCCCTATTTGACTCTCAAGCCATTGCTTATCCTCTGGAGAGATCGATGAAAGCGGGAATGAGGGCACACTCTCTTCAGGGGGAATAAAACCGTGGGTCATCCGCAATGTTGAAAGGGCTTTATACCCGAAATAGGTATTGACCTGCTCTAAAATCAGATCTTGTGCATACTGAAGAAGAAGGGCTCCTGAGGAGGTCACATTCAGGTGAAGAGTCCCTTCTGTTTTTTTCCCTCGAGGAAAGGTAATTTTTTCAGGCAAAGCAAGGCGCGAAAACTTTTCACCCACAATCTGGGACCAATGAATGATGATCCTTCCCTCCATCAAACCGCGCTCTTTAAAGATCGGTTTTACGATTTTTTGTGTATGAACGCCTAGGCGCACGGGAAAGTTTTTGCTAGGGTATTCCATAGGGTTAAAATAAAGGCTTTTAAAAGGTTTGGAAAGTGTTTTCAGAAAAACTCCTCGCTTGGTATGATCAAGAAAAAAGAGACCTTCCTTGGCGCAACAAAATTCCAAATCCTTATCACACATGGCTCAGCGAGATCATGTTGCAGCAAACAACCGTTGCAACGGTCATTCCCTATTTTAAGGAGTTCCTGAACAAATGGCCAACCCTTCAAGACCTAGCAGCCGCTTCTCTTGATGAAGTCCTCGTCAAATGGCAGGGACTTGGGTATTACTCCCGTGCACGAAACCTCCATAAATGCGCTCAAGACCTAGCCCATCATTTTCCTTGCAAGGAAGAAGAACTTTCAAAACTACCCGGAATTGGCCCTTATACTGCCGCAGCTATTGCCTCTATTGCCTTTGATCAAAAGGCAGCAGCTGTGGATGGAAACGTCGTTCGAGTGATAAGCCGCTATCTAGCTATCAGCAAGCCCAAACCTATAGAGGAGGTCAAAGAAAGACTTAAAACTCTTTTGCCCGATAAACGCTGTGGCGACTTTACCCAAGCCTTGATGGAACTGGGAGCTCTTATCTGCCGCCCCAAAAATCCTTCGTGTTCTTCCTGTCCTTTTCTAAGAGACTGCAAAGCCTATGCTCTTGGAAAAGCAGAAGATTTTCCTTTAAAAGCCCCGAAGCAAAAGCTCCCTACCCGTTATGCCACTGCATTTATTGTAAGGCGGGAAGATGGGGCAATCCTGATACGAAAGCGCCCTCCTCAGGGATTGTTGGGTGGAATGATGGAAGTCCCCACAACCCCTTGGGAAGAAATAAAGAAAACCGGGAAAGGGCCTGTTGTAAGACATACCTTCACCCATTTCCATTTTGAAGTTGAAGTCTGCCATCTTGACGATCCCTCAGGATTTGAAGGAATCTGGGTCCACCCAAGGGAATTGCAAAACTATGCCCTTCCAACGGTGATGAAGAAGATTATAAAAGCGGGTCTCATTATACGATAGCACCAAAGCCTGATTTTTTATCATTTTTTTGTTGCACTTTTTTATGCTACTTATATGGTTATTACAAAGAACTGTTAATTATTATTTTGGAGAAATTAATGATGAAATCATTTCCTTTTCTTTTAAAAGCAACTTCTGTCTCTCTGCTTTTAGCCTTCATAATAGCACCTAATTCTATCTATGCCATGGAAGAAATGGGAGATGAGGTATCTACTTCTTCTTTACCAATGAAGAAGTCTTGGGGCTATGTTCCGGATGAGTCATTACTACTCGTTTCAGAACCTCAAGTGGGGATTTCAGATAAAATCGTACCATTAGAGGATTTTCTCAAGATGATTAGGGGTGATATTCCAGATAACAGAACTCAATTACCAGCCTATGTAACTTACAAAAAAACAGATCAAAAGAGTTAGAGACTTGCCTATCTCATTTAGCCGATACCGTAAATACCGAGGATTTTCTTATAAAAATAAACTCCTTCAAAAAGGAATGTGAAGAAGAAATGGCCTCTAATACCCAATCGGAGATGGCAAAAGGCGTGTTAAAGAATCTAATAACGATATCGCAGAGATTTATTAGGGAAGCTGAGAATAGAATTATCGCAACATTTGATAATACTAACAGACAAAGAATAAAACAAAAAATTAAAAAGAAGCTTGTATGGTGAGAAGATTACAAGATCCTGAGCTAAATATTTGGTCAAATTAATCATTAATCCCTGCAGGCAATTCACTTACAGCTTAGAAAATGCTGCTTGGAGTGGTCTCTCCACAGGATGTGAATGGACTTCAAATCAGATATTTTCCCTACCTCAAGATGGATTCAAGGATTGTTTAACAGAAGAGGATCTTTATCTCTAAAAAAGGACAACTCTAACTTAAATACTCAAAGCCGCTGAGTTTCTCAGCGGCTTTTTCTTTATCAAAAGATTGAGTAAAATTTAAGGGTAGACCATTGATGCGGGTAGATAGGTCGTTTCACTTATCCGTCATCTTCAAGAAAGAAGCTTCTGAATTTCTGCTTTCGAAAGTTCAGTCACTTCAGCCACGATTTCTATATCGATTCCTTTCAAAAGGGAAGCTTTAGCTATTTCTCTTTTTATCTCTAGCCTACCTTTTGCCATCCCTATCTCCATACCTTTTTCGATACTCTCTTCGAAGGCCTGTGCTCTCACTCTTTCAAAAATATCTGCCTCTAGATATTCTAAAAGTGCCATAAGCTTCTCTTCATAGACAGATTCCAACATGAATTTGTTGCCCACCAGATTCAAGAAAGAAGCTTTTGAATTTCTGCTTTCGAAAGTGTAGTTACTTCAGTCACAGTCTCTAGATCGATTCCTTTTAAAAGCATGGCCTTAATCATTTCTATTCTTTCCTGTCGCCTACCTTTTTTGATACCTTTTTCAATACCCTCCTCGATGCCCTTTTCGATGCCCCTCTTAAAAACCTCAGGTTTTAAATAGTCTGCGGGTGTCATAATCTTCTCCTCATTGAACGATTCCAATTTTCTAATGGCTTGGAATAAATCTTCCTGGCTAGGTGATAGTTTCTTTGTCATTCTTTTTATTTTTGTAAGAAATTCTGGAGAATATGGTATGATATAAATTTATTTTTTAAAACTATTTATTTCAAAAAACGTTTCTTTTTGATGAAGCAATTTAGAAACTCACTAGGAATAGCGTTCTTACCCCTCACCGTAAATCTTTACCTTCGTCATTTAGGAATTATTAAATCGGATTTAAAAGCGCACTCACAGGTGCGAAACTCTTCCGATGGTGAGGTGTAACCCCAAAACTTTTAAGAGCATTTTGATGCTCAGCCGTCCCATAACCCACATTTCGTTCCCATCCATATTGAGGGTGTTCAAGCGCCAATTTTTCCATCATTTGATCCCGAGTCACCTTTGCAAGAATTGACGCCGCAGCAATGGAGAGGCTTATTCCATCTCCTCCAATGACAGGACGGGTTTGAATCCCTTCAAAAGATGGAATATATTTGCCATCAATGAGTAATGTGTGAGGCGTCTGCGGTAATTTCTCAACTGCTCTTTTCATCGCAAGAAAGGTGGCTTTTGAAATGTTCAGGCGATCAATTTCTTCAACAGAAGCCACTCCAACTCCATAATGAAAAGATCCCAATTTTAAAAGTTCTCCATAAATCACTTCTCTTTTTGCCTTCGTAATTTTTTTCGAATCTTCAATATTATCGAAGAGAAAAAGAGGCGGTGATTCTAAAAAAATCGCAACAGCCACAACAACGGGACCCGCCCAAGGCCCCCTCCCCGCTTCATCAACGCCACCGACAAGTCCTTTATAAAGCAACTCAATCTCGAAAGTTGGCACGACGGAACACCCTTTCTTTAAATTTCATATAAAGTCGTTTTATGAATGAAACTTCGTGACCATACAAAAGATTTAAAAGATGAGAAAGGGAGATCGAGCGTTTAGGGGCAAGATCATGGAGCCTTTTAGCCGTCGATAACCAAATGGGACTCAATATTAAGGAAAGAACAGTTAAAGAAACAATGAGGTTCGTCCCATAGTCATTCACAATTCCTACATCCTCTCCAACGGTAGCAAGGAGAAAGGAAAACTCTCCGAGCTGAGCAAGAACAACCCCTGAAAGGAATGACATCGTCCAAGGTTGCCGCAACAGGTGAAGGATACTGATATTAAGAGCTGTTTTACCTAGAGTAATAAAGAGCAAAATCATTAAGACTATGCTTAAATTTCGCCAAATAAAATTGAGGTCAAGGAGGAGACCGATGGACAGAAAAAAGACCATGATCAAAACACTATAAATGGGTGTCATTCGATCGATAATCACTTGTCGCTCATGGCTGTTGCCCATAACGAGCCCTGCCAAAAAAGCACCATAAGCTGCAGAAAGTCCTGAAAGACCTGCAACGGCTGCTGCTCCAAAACAAAAAGTAAGCCCTAGCAGGGGTGTGAGATCTGTGTGATCCACAACCATATGTAAAAAGGGAAGACGAATGCGTTCCTTTCGACTTAAGTACCAAACGAGGAGGGCCAAAAGACCTACTGAAATCACGATCTTAATCAACATGAAGGGTATACTCAAAGTACCCCCGGGCTGAAGTCCTCGAATGATGAGAATCATGGGGACGATTGCAAGATCCTGAGCCACGAGAACACCAATGGTCAATCGCCCAGTTGCCGTTTTAAGTTCTCCTATCGTATCCAACATTTTAACAGCGACTGCAGTACTACTTAAAGCAAATACAAAAGCTAAAAGGAGGGCTAAGTTAAGCGGCCAATGAAAAAGTTGAGCAAGAGGAAATGCAATGGCAAAGCCCCCCACAACCTGCAAAGCAATGCAACCAACAGAGATAGGCCAAATTTTCACAAAAGGCCTTAAACTGAGTTCCATCCCCACTACAAAAAGAAGCATGAGAACACCCAGTTCGGCCAACATCGAAACCGCTTCGCGGTTTTCAATAAATCCAAAGAGAGAGGGACCTAAAATCACACCCGCAAAAATATAGCCAAGTATCGCAGGCTGCTTAAATTTTTCAAGAACAATGCCGCAGGCAAGCGCTGCGGTCACGACAATCGCTATTTCTGTGAGGGTACTTTCAATAGGCATACATAGTTATTAGCATAGAAGATCCATTTTTGAAAGTCGACTTAGGATTCCTTAATTCACAAGGTTATCAAGGCTAACATTTAGTATTTTTGCTAGTTTGTGGTATATTTTCAGGGATGGTTGCCTTTTATTTGTTTCAATTTGAGATAAAAAAGGAACAGAAATTCCTGCTTCTTTGGCTACTTTTTGTTGAGTAAAGCTTCGATATTCTCGCCAAACTTTTAAAGAATTTTCACCATGTAGAAGCTTGTCAACAACATATGAAGGAATATCTTCTGTTTCAGTGCTCATCGCTATTTTGTAATCATGAATATCAGAAAGTTCTTCAAGCATATCAAGAAGTTCTTGATATTCATTATAAAGAAGCACAGCAAAAGCAGGCTTCCCACCTTCTTTTATAATCTGTGGCTTGTGAAAATGCGGAATATTCATTTGTAAACTTCTCCTCTTGAAGCAATTTTAATAACCAAAATTTTAAGAGCTTTGTCGTTAATGTGATAAATAACGCGCCAATCTCCAATTCGTAATCGGTATCCTTCTACTTCTTTTAGTTTTTTAACGTTATTATTCTTGGCATAAGGATCTTCTTTTAAAGCATCAATTTTAGTACGTATGATAAGCGCTTGATTCCTTGGCATCTTTAACAACGCCTTGAGTGCCATTGGTTTGAAATGGATTTCATACATAATTTATGTTAGCTTATAGCTAATTTATAGTCAAGAAGAATTTGCATTCCCTATCTAAATAGGATAGGGATACTCAATTTCTTTCGCCGTTAGCTCTGCAAGCCCCTCATCAACGAATCGCGAGACAAGATAAAGGCTCAGCGCAATTCCCGATGTGACGCCTGCACTTGTCAAAATTTTTCCCTGATCGACGAACGTAACACCTTCAACGACATCAATATCTGGAATCGCCTTTAATTCTTTAATATGCTTCCAATGGGTCGTTGCTTTTAATCCTTTTAAAATCCCTGCTTTGGCAAGGATGAATGCCCCTGTACAAACACTCGCAATCGTTTCAGATTTGCTTTCTGCTGCTTTTCTCAGAAAGTCCATAACTTCTTTTTGCCCTTGTGGTTCGTCCGAGACCCCTCCGGGAATAATGACAAGATCCGTGGAAGGGACGTTTTCCAGACTATACGCTGGAACGACTTCCAAGCCTTCACGAGCAACAATGTTTCTTTTCGTTGCTGCGAACGTAAAGACGTTAAAAGGTCTTTCTTTGCCTTCCCTTTCGCAGAGACGAGTCGCTGTTGTAAAAACTTCAAATGGGCCTGCAAAATCTAAAACTTCTGCCCCATTAAATAAAAAAATACCGACATTTGTTTTCATTTTAGTCCTATCAAATTCCTAACTCACAAGATCATTAAGGCTAACATTCAGATTTGTACGAGCTTACGATATATTTTTAAAGATGGCTGCCTTTTATTTGTTTCAATTTGAGATAAGAAGGGAACAGATATCCCTGCTTCCTTGGCGACTTTTTCTTGAGTTAAGCCTCGATATTCTCGCCAAACTTTTAAAGAATTTTCACCATGAAGAAGTTTATCAACAGCATACGAAGGAATATCTTCTGCTTCAATGCTCATCGCTATTTTTAATCGTGGACATCAGAGAGTTCTTCAAGAATATTCATTTCTAAGCACCCTCCCTGTCGTCATTGCCTCGAAAGTGGGAATCCAAGACATTGTTGAGAAGTTAAAAATATTTCCATTTAGAATTAGCTTTTCTTACAAAATATCATATTATATAATTTTTTATATTCAAATATTTTTCTTGATTCCCACTTTCGTGGGAATGACGATTAAGCAAAAGGAGCATTGGCAATTGAATTTCACCACCCCCCTCTTGACAGTCTTTTGCAAGGCTCTTATCTTATTGAAAAAAGAAAGAAAATGAATGCCTGATGATCCGGCATTAGACACCTTAAAAAAGAAGATTCAGGAAGCCAAAAAGGAGGCTAAACCAACCCTCTTTAAAGAAGACAAACCCCAGAATCTGGCGAGTAAGTTTTTTAATGTCGGCGTTGAACTTGTTGCAGGCGTTCTTGTGGGGGCGGGCCTTGGAATTTTCATCGATTGGGCATTTGGAATATCTCCTTGGGGACTCATCTCCTTCTTTATCCTTGGATCATTAGCTGGTATGCTCAATGTCTATCGCGCTTTAACTTCTAAAACGCCCGTAGATAACAAGAAGGACACCGATGTTTGATCCCCTTCATCAATTTGAGATTCATACTCTCATCCCTTTGAAAATTGATGGAATCGATATATCTTTTACAAACTCTTCCCTTTTTATGGTCGTAACAGTTCTCGTTACAGCTTTTTTTCTAATCGCGGGTATGAGCCGTTCCAAAATAATTCCTGGTCGCTGGCAAGCTTTGACAGAGATGATCTATGGCTTTGTTGCCAATATCCTAGATGAAACCGTCGGAATAAAAGGACAAAAGTATTTTCCGTTCATTTTTACGATTTTTATGTTTATCTTGATGGGAAATTTGATCGGAATGATCCCATATAACTTTACCTTTACAAGTCATATTATTGTAACATTTGGCCTTGCGATGATTGCTTTTGGAACGGCAACTCTTGTTGGATTCATCCGCCACGGGTTTCATTATTTTACCCTCTTCGTTCCTAAAGGCGCACCAACTTATATGCTTCCTCTTATTGTCCCCATTGAAATTTTATCTTATTTGTCTCGCCCTATAAGTCTCTCTATCCGTCTCTTTGCCAACATGATGGCGGGTCACACCATGTTGAAAGTATTTGCTGGTTTTACAGTCGCCCTTGGCATTTTTGGAATCGCGCCTTTAGCCATCAACACCATGCTCACTGCTTTTGAAATCCTTGTTGCCATTTTACAGGCTTATGTGTTTACAATACTAACTTGTATTTATTTACAAGACGCTATCAACTTACATTAGAAAAGGAGAACAGGATGGACGTTGAATCTGCACGAATGATTGGAGCAGGACTTGCTATGTTTGCCCTTGCCGGAGTGGGTCTTGGTATAGGAATGATCTTTTCCTCTCTCATCACTTCCATTTCTCGAAACCCTTCATCGCGTGAGCAAATTTTCCCGGTTGGAATTTTAGGATTCGCTCTTACGGAAGCTGTTGCGCTTTTTGCCCTTCTGATTGCCTTTTTGATCTTATTTAAATAGGACGAGGTAAGGAGCAAAATTCATGCCTCAATTGGATACTTCTACTTTTCCCTCTCAGCTTTTTTGGTTGGTGGCGTGTTTTTTAGCTCTTTATTTTATTTTATCCTTTATTGCTCTTCCTAAAATTACGCGTGTTCTTGAGAAGCGAGAAGAGGCGATCGCATCGCAAATTAATAAGGCCAGTACCTATCGAGAACAGGCAGAGGACCTCTTAGCTGACTATGAAAAAACGCTTGCTGAGGCGCGAGAAACAGCCCATCAACACGCGAAAACGATTGCGAGTGCCACCACAGCTGAAATTGGGCACAAGCAAAAAGAGTTTCAAGATAAACTGAAGGATCGTCTCCACCTTGCAGAACAAGATCTCTATCGATCGCGAATCGAAGCAAGCAAAGAAATCCAATCAATAGCTACCGAGGTTGCAAATGCAGTCTTAACAAAGCTTACGGGACGTGCGTATTCTCCTAATAAGCTTCTTGAAACAAGGAAAGACACTTGAATTACGCGACGCCAGAGTTTTGGGTATTTATTGCCTTTGTCGTCTTTCTTGGGGCCGTTGGTAAACGTGCGTTTGCTTTTCTCACCCAATCCCTGGATGAACATTCTCGTACCGTTGCACATCAAATAGAGGAAGCACAACGTCTTCATGATGAAGCCTTAAGTCTTTTAAATTCTTACAAAAAGAAACATGAAGAGGCTCTTAAACAAGCTGCAAAAATTGTCTCTTATGCGGAATCAGAGGCCTTAGAATTTAAGAAATCAAGTGAACGTGAATTTGAAAAATTCATAGCGAGTAAGGAAAAGGCCCTGACTGAGCGCATGGCGATTGAAAAAGAAGAAGCTAGATCCAAACTGCGGCAACAAGCCGTCGATGAAGCTTTCATAATTGTCGACAAACTTCTTTCAAAAGAACTCAAAGAAAAAAAGAAGTTAACGGAGGCTTCGTTGAAAGAGATTTCGAAACTTGTTCAAAAACAGACGGGTATGACTCTTAAATAATGAAGGTCCTCATGAACTTAAACAAAAAAGATTGGATTGCTTCGTCGCTGCGCTCCTAGTAAAGACGAGAGGGGGTGCCTCCCACAATCGTCTTCGCGAGCCCACAAAGTGGGCGTGGCGATCCAGAAACTTAAGTTCATTAATAACTTCTCCGCCTTTTGGTTGTTAGGTGCTCCTCATATTTATATTAAAGGAGGACAAGCTGTTGTACCGCAGTCTTGTATGCCACACTCCTTTCTCAAGTTAAAAACTTTGTACCTATTTCCTTCAGCTAAAGACTTCACAGGAATTAAACAACTTTTGTTATCAATATTAACCTCATAAGTTCCTGCTGGTACAAACCAAGTCCCCATGCCTGCTAACGTCTCCTGACCACCCGTTTTTGTATTCACAAGTACCGCACTTCCTTGTTCTACCTGATACTCTAAGGTTACATTAGCTAATGCTTGCGCCATTGGCACGAAGCTGGTTGCACCTATTAAAAGTAATTTTTTCATGAGAACCTCTCCTCTTTTTTCAACTTTTAAAATGGCACGAAGGAATTAATAAATATTTAATGGAGCTTCCATTACATTTAAACCCCTCACCCACCGCTGCGCGTCGACCTCTCCCACAAGGGGAGAGGTAATAAGTGCTGATTCTACCTTACCTCTCCCCTTGTGGGAGAGGTCGCCACGCGCGAAGCGAGTGGCGGGTGAGGGGGACCTTCAGATAGACCAAACTAAACAGTCACCGTGCTAGATTCTCAAGAGTTTCTCTTGACTATCTACAAACTTTCTACAAAAAATGAATTGTGAAGAAGCTTCTTTGAAAGAAACTTCGGAGCTTGTTCAACATAAAGAAGTGAGGAACAGATGACCACACAAACAGCACTCCGTCCTCAGACCCTTCCAGAAGGTTTTGTCTATCTTCGGGACATTGACCCCACAATTATACAAGAAGCCCGCTATGCCCTCTCTCATAATTTTGTGGGACGCCCCATTCCTGGGTACGACGCTCCTGTGATCATCGTGACAGATGCAGTGGCGCTTGCCCTCAAGGCTGTTCAGGAAGAACTCAAACTTTTTCATCTCACTCTCAAAGTCTATGACGGCTACCGTCCTCAGGACGCTGTGGATGCCTTTGCCGAGTGGGCAGCAGATCCCACCGATCAGCTTATGAAAGCAGAATTTTATCCAGGCATTGACAAAAAGAATCTTTTTGAAGCGGGGTACATTGCAAAACGTTCCTCTCACACGCGTGGGAGCGCTGTGGATTTAACAATCGTTTCTCTACCCGTTCCCTCCCAGCCAACATGGAATCCAGGGGATCCCGTCTTGGATGGCAGGCTCCCTAAAGACAAAAGATTCCCTGATAATTCCATTGATATGGGAACTGGATTTGATTGCTTGGATGAGATGTCTCACACGATGAATCCGGCCTTACCTCCAGAAGTGAGGGCTAATCGTTTACTCCTCAAAACCCTCATGGAAAAACATGGGTTTGCAAACTATTGGCGAGAATGGTGGCATTTCGGTTTAGTGAATGAGCCCTATCCTGAGACTTATTTCAATTTTCCGGTGAGGTGAGGAGGCTGCTTTCCCGTCTCAAATCTTAGAAATCCTCGATCTTTGTTTATGCCTCTTGTGGAAATCGCGGTTCATATCGAAAATTTTCCCATTCCCCTGTTTCATTATTATAATATTGCCATCTCAAACCTGTGTCCTGTCCTAAGGAAAGAATCCCATCCGGTCCAACAAAATGAAAATCTCCGGCGGCAATAACAGCTTTATTTGTGCTCACTTGTTCCAGGATAGTGGGAATCCAGCGTTTGTTACGTTTGGGCAGGGCATGATCGAAGGTAAGTATAGAACGAACTTTACAGTCTTCAAAATAGAGGTTTTCTAGATGTCTTATCTCCTCTTGAAAGCTAGGTACAGCATTTAGATCTTCTGCAGCTGCGGCTGCTCCTTCTTCTTCGTCTTCTGTTTCTTTAAAGTTTGGCGAGGAGAGCTCTAATTCCTCTTCTTCCTCGTTTAGGCTTTCTAACTCTTTTACGAAGTCGCTTAATTTTGAAAGATTAAAACTATCAGAAACATCCTCATACTTTGCAGAAGTAATTGAAAAATAGTCTGACTCTCTCTCAAGTGTTTCAAGAGGAATAACTTTTTTCCCGCGCTGTTTGAAGGTGGATTCAATAGAGGAATCAATACCTTCTTCTTCCTTTTCACGCCCTAAAAAAGTTAAATTTATCCAAGCAAGGAGGCCAGGGTTTACGGTTCTGATGTTGTTTAAGTAGCTATAATCATAGCCACGTTCCTGCATCAATTGAGCAATTCGACTATATTTCTCTTGAAATTCCTCATGATAAAAAGGGATATTCCAAGATTGTTCTTCTGGTAAAAAGACTTCAGGCATCAGGGATTCTTTTGAAAAAAGGCGTAGTGTTTCCTCTTCCTGCTCCTCATTCTCAATCGACTCAACTACAGCCACATTCCTTGATAAAATCTGTTCTTTAAACCATTCTGGGAAGGCTTCCCAAGGATATTCATGCTGCGTTGCTACGAAGAGTGCAGAATTTCCTAGACGATCTATTGCTCTCATAAGATAGGGGAAAACATAATCATCCTCTGCTTTGCTAAAAACTTCAGTTGTAAAAACGAGGAAAAGAAACATATACGAAAATTTCTTAAACATTATATTCACACAACAAAATTTAAAACATAGTTAAAAGTATGTAATTATTAGAATTTGTCAAGTATGATCATAATCATTGTGAGGACGTGAAACGTCCGAAACAATCCAGATACCACCTAGGTATTTCACCTAGATTAATTCGACTCCAACAAACGCTCGCAATGATGGTTTTGGGGTATTCCTCTGGTGTTAACGTCTTATTATCTTAAATTCTTACTTGGTTTTTGAAAAATATTGATTTAAACCATACACTAAACTGGCAAATGGCATATCAAGTCCATTATAGACTTCTAAAGCAAGTGGACTCGCATTGTCTTTTAACATTTCAACAGCGACATTTGAATATCCAACGACTTTAACGCCAGCTTGCACCATTCGGATCACGCCAAGCTCACCTTGTTTGACTGTAAATGCACCTGATGCGTCAATGACTGCATAAACATCATAGCCCTTCCCTACAGCCGTTATTGCTGGAAAAGCAAGACATACATCAGTCGTTATCCCTGTCATGATCAGTTTTTTCCGACCCGTTTTTTCAATGGCATCACAAACTCTTTGGTCATCCCATGCATTAACTGTCGTGCGTTCAATGATGGAAACTTCATTCAATAATTCCCGTAATTCAGGAATCATTGGCCCCCACATACTTTCTGTTGTTGTTGTGACAATAATTGGAATTTTAAAAATTTTAATTGCCTTTACTAATCCAATAATATTGTGCTTCAATTCATCAATAGGTATATCTCTAACACCCGTGTATAAACCTATTTGATGGTCAATTAATACAAAAACAGAATTTTCCTGGGTAATTGTTTCATAGTACTCTTTTTTGATCATCTTGATCTCCCAATGATAATTGTTTGGAAAGTTGTTCCACATCTAGAAAATGGTCGATCTCCCCTTACGTCTCTTGATAGCTACTTTTTTTCTGATTTAAGGTTGCTTTCCTATCATCCCTCTACCGCCACGCCCGAAAAAATTTGTTGTTGTTGTTATTATTTTTATTTATGGCTTTGAGAAAAATTGCAGAGTGTTCCTTAACCTCCCCAAGAACACTCTGCTTGGCCCCCAGCTAGGAAGGATGGTGGTATTGGATCCTTCACTGATCCTAGGGGAAAAGAATCTATGACTAAAAGTCATGACTTACATCCTATTTTAGAGATAATAAAGCATTAGGGCATCTTAATCAATGAGTCTTTTAATGCTTGGCTAAACCGTCGTTATACATAATGGGCTTCTCTAAAACTCTTGTAAACTCTCATAAAGACGAGTTATCTCTTCAAGTACGGTTGAGACGACCCTCTTATTTTTGCAAGCTTCTTCAGCTGCTTGCTGCCCTATTAGCAAGCATATTTCCAGAGCGTCTTTTTCTTTTTGAGATAGATAGCGTATAAAGTAGGTATCTCTCCATTTTTGTATCCGAGACAGTCTAAGAAGTATGTTGTGAAAATTATTATAATTTTCCCATGAATATTGTCTCGCTTGATATTGAGATTCTACAGATACTTTGCAATAGTCAATCATTTTCAATAAGGATATTATATCATTTTTAAGCAGCTTTCTTTTTATCATTATAAGAAACTCATATTTTCACATCATTTCAAAAGAGGGTCACTATTAAGCCTAAACCGTTCCTCTGCAATCAGATCCGCGGCTTCGCTCGTGGAAATTCGGAGTTCTTCCGCTTTGTGGAAAACATCAAGAAGGGTGTCGTGAATTCCTGCAACATGCACTTTGACAATGTCTGGATTATAGGCTGGACCATCATAATAAACATCAATGAGTCCTCCCGCATTCACAACATAATCAGGTGCATATAAGATTTTCATTTTAGCTAAAAGCTCACCATGGGCAGGGTTTTCAAGCTGATTATTTGCGGATCCCGCAACAACTTTACATTTGAGTTGAACGATGGTTTGATCGTTAATCACTGCTCCAAGAGCACAAGGAGCAAAAACATCCACCTCTATACCATAAATCTCTTCAAGGGAAACGGGTGTGGCTTTAAACTCGTCAGCAGCTTTTTGCACAAGTTCAGGTTCAATATCTGTCACAAATAGATCTGCTCCTACATCAGCTAAAAGTTGACAGAGGTGATATCCCACATGCCCAAGACCTTGAACAGCAACTTTAACCCCTTTGAGGGAAGATTTCCCAAGCCGATAAAGCGCTGCTGAACGAATGCTTTCATAAACGCCAATAGCCGTGAATGGGGAAGGATCTCCACTTCCTCCTGGAAGTCCAACCACATGATTTGTTGCTTCCCGAATAAAGACCATATCCTCAACTGATGTGCCCACATCCTCAGCAGTGATGTAGCGACCATTAAGCTGTTCTACACATTGACCAAAAACTCTGAAAAGAGCTGGTGACTTATCACGATGTGAGTCCCCTATAATAACGGCCTTTCCTCCCCCAAAAGGAAGATTGGCCATGGCGGCTTTATAAGTCATCCCTCGAGAAAGGCGCAGAACGTCTGTAATCGCGTGCTGTTCGTCCGTATAGGACCACATCCGGCACCCCCCTAAAGCCGGTCCGCGATTTGTATTATGGATAGCTATAATGGCTTTCAGACCAGTTTCTTCATCATAAAAAAAATTGACTTGTTCATGACGATCAAAATCAATAGCACTAAACACGGTCATCAAGGTTTCTCCAGAAAGATTTTTCTGAAGTTAATTTGACCATAGACCTGCTTAAGATATGCTTAAGAAGCACTCTTTTCTCACTCGGAAAAGTTTTCTTTCTTGGTTCGTGGAAAAGTTTCTGGAACCAATGGCATTAAAAGCAAAGATAAAACAAGACTGATGGGAATGCTCATTAAGGCAAAGCGGTAATCGGAAATTGTATAGAGGGGAACACCATTTTCCATTTTACCAGACCACGCTATCTCCAAAAACTTCCCAACAAGAGGCTGCAATATGAGACCAAGCATCATTACAATCATATTCGTAAAGCTAATAGCGGTTCCATTACTTGCATGAGGCGTTAGCTGACAAACTGAAGAAAAAATAAGAGGTTGAGACGAGAAAACAAATCCTGCAATGAAAAGAAGGCCATACATGCCTACAAGGGGGATCCCGGGGGTGTAAATAATAATACTATTAAAGATGATAGAGAGAATAGCCCCTATTACCATAGGAATTTTACGAACTTTGAAAGAATCGGAAAGAAAAGCGACAACAGGAGACCCAACCCCAATGCCAACATAAAACATCGTCGTGATTGTTCCTGCAGTTGCTTTATCAATCCCATAAAGTTCCATTAAAAATGGCACGCCCCATAAATCCACAAAAGCTAACATAGGAGCATACATAAGAGCTCCATATGATCCCAAAGCCCAGATCCGATAATCCATAATAATAGCCAAAAGACGTGTAAAAAGCGTTTTAAGATTTGTGTCATTTCTTGAAGTAGGAGCAATGGGGCCTTCAGGAGGAGTATCTTTTACAAAAAACCAAATCCCGGCAGCTATTATAAGTCCAAAAGGAATAACAAAGAAAAGGAGAGCTCCTCGCCAACCAAACACATCAATCAGAAGAGCAAGCGGAGCTTGTCCAAGAGCAGCCCCCACTTTCCCAGCAAGTAACGTAAATCCGACAACAAGTGCGAGCCTTGCGGGATGAAACCAAAAGGTTGCAAGTTTTAAGGCTCCTAAGAAAGCACAGGTGGATCCTACGCCTATGAGCAACCGACCAAAACTTGCCAGATAAAAGGATTCAGCTAAGGCAAAAATGGCCGTACCTGCAAGACAAAGAAGGATAGCTGCCTTCAAAAGACGCGAAGGTCCAAATTTATCCATCCCAAAACCAACGGGAATTTGAAGAATTGTATATGAAAGCAAATAAGAAGCACTTAAAATTCCCAAGGCACAGGCCTCGACAGAAAAATCTCGCATGAGGTCATCCTTCATGACACTCGGAGAGTTACGAAGGATAAATTGGTAAAGATAAAAGAGTCCGGCAAAACTCCAAACAAACCAGGCCCTAACATCTGAAGAAAAGCGCGCGCTTTTCTCTGTTAAATCCGTTTCCTGGTTCAGTATAGAGGTCATTCAGAAAACCCGTTCCTCTCTCACATTTTATCAATTATATCATGTATGAGGTATCTAAAGACATTTGTCCAGAGGAAGCCCTACGAGGTTACTTTAAGAAAAATTCAAGTGTCGTGACGACACGCATTTTCTTCATGAGAGAATCCGTTCCACTATCGTATTCATCATTTGGGAGTGCATCCGGACTCGTTAGGCGAATAATACCTTGATTGGCCTTACGGATTCCACCGATTTTAGTTCCTGTGGTTTTGGCAAAGCTTTGAGCAACTTGTTGGGCGTTTTTTGTGGCTTCTTCAATAAGCCCCGGTCGCAACGCATTAAATCGATCCAAATAATATCGCGCATTAACGCTCGAAATCGTAATACCTTGACTCACCAAAATCTCAACTTTATTTGAAAGAGAACTCAAAATATCTACCTTATGAGATTCGACTGATACTTTACGCTCAACTTGATATCTCTCAGGAGGCATTGGGTCATTTCCCGATCTCCGAGAGAGTAAATCTTCCACGAGAGGGTAGGATGAAAGTGAAATTTCATTTGGTTCGAACCCTTCGTTTCTCAGCAAATGGATAATTTGAGTAACATCTTCTGCTAGCTTCGTATATAAATGATGAAGGTCATTCCCTGTAACTTTTACTGTAATTTCCCATGTCCCGCGATCCGATTTTTCAATGCGCTCAGCTAGTCCTTTGGCTGTCACATATCTATCCGCCATTTTAAATCCCATAATCCCCTGATAGACAAAAAAACCTGCAATAGCAGGACCAAGGGCTATGCAAAGCCCTAATGTGCCAGCTGCGATTGTTAGACGAAATGGTGACATGGATGATCTCCTCATATTTATCGCCTAAAGGATATCTTTTTTTTTCTTCTTCTTCCATCCTCTTTTTCAGTGTTTGCCTAAAAATAACTCTCGACAAAAAGGTGAAGGATTGCTATGTTCCGCTCAATCTTGAGGGCCACAACCCTTTTCTTAATTATCGCGGGGTGGAGCAGCCCGGTAGCTCGTCAGGCTCATAACCTGAAG
>MKUL01000043.1:130036-157517 GCA_001897795.1 Alphaproteobacteria bacterium 41-28
CTTGATTTACTGATTCGCTTGAGGGAGGAGACAGAAAGTATTCTGAGACACTTCCTGGATATATCCCATTTGGATAAGGTCGGAGAGGAGGAGGTCCAGGTCTTTTGAGCTTCTGAACTTTGAGTATCTCATGATAAAGCGACGTGTGAGGGTAATTTCTGGAGTGTTTGATTGCTTTTTCATCCAAGCCAGGAGCTCTTCTGCCTTTGACAGCTTTGGAAAGGCCTCAAAGGTTGTATCAAGAACCATGCTGTAAATGCGTCGTGCATGAGATTCCAGGTAGGTACAGCAGGCTGCAGCTTGTTCAGCTGATTGCAGGGTTATCCCCCTTTCCTTTTTTCCATCTGCAAGTTGAATGATATGAAAAATAAGCGCCAAGGAGGGCATCAGACTACGATATTTGGAGAGGTGCTGGAGGATAATGGGATGGTCGTTGCTTTCCAATTTTTCTTGTAGTTTCCGTATCCAATCATGGAAGAAGAGCTGAGCAAGAGGTGAGAATTGGAAATAAGGAATCGTATGTTGGCCTTCACAAAGGCGCTCAGGCTCTTGTGCACCGTGCTCCGTAAACACCATATTGTTTATTGTTTTGCAGATATGAAAGACGCGATTCCTTGCAAAAGAGTCGGGGCGGTCATCCACCAGACGCCATGGCTTTTTATCTGGATAAACAAGGAGCTGAAATCTTTGAAGCAACCCATCATTGTCCAGCTTTGTGAGGGCTTTCGTGAGGTAAGCCATGATTTTATCCGGTTGGGTTGTCCCTAAAATGGAAACGCAAATGTTTTGGGCCTGGACGGTCCCCCGTCCCATCCGATCGATAGTATAGGGTTTGTCTCCATTCCAGGCCTCCAAGTAAAAGCTTCGATCTGATTCGTGTCCTTTCTTTTCCCAACTTTCCAAGAAGCCCATGAGCTCATCACGATAGATGAGTACCCCTCCCGGGTTTTGCGCCAAAATCTCGTGCATTTTTTCAAGGGTAATGTCGCTGACTTTATAGCGCTTGAGTGCAGGTTCAGGTGGGCACTTTTTAAGAAGAGCCGCGAGTTCATCTTGCAAGGACTTAAGATACTCTTCGTTATTTTGGTCAATGGCTTCTTTAATTTTGCGTTCTAAAGCGTTCTTTCCTTCTAAAAAAGCTGTTTTCTCAGCCTCATAGGTACTTTTTCTCTCGATATACTCTTCTCTTGCTTTGGATTCTAAATGAGGAAAGGGAAATAAAACTTCTGAACATATAGGGCTTTTCAGGGTCCCTGGATCTCCTAAAATTCCGCCCCATAGGTTTGGTACAACGGTCCAATCATCATGGGCATTGGGTTTAATGCTGCACTGTGCTCCAATAAGACTTGCCATCATAAGAAGAGCGGGTATCGCTACAAAATCGAGGGGACATTGCCGGCGATGGGCAATATCCCTCAACCAAGGGCGAAGAGGCTCTGGAAGCATGTCCAAGGTGAAGGGAAGGACAGGTAAAAGGGTTGATTTGATGGGTAGAGGCTCATCCATTTGAGGAGAAGGATGCAGAGCTTGTTCAATCTGTTCTTTTACAACTTCTAAACCTTCCAAAACATGGAGGTCATTAAAATCCGTTGGGTTAGTACTTAAGTCTTTGAATCTAGGAAAGACAACAGGGCAGTTATGTTCTTTTGCGGCTTGTTCTGCTTTTTCTCGCCCAGCATTGTGCTCTTTTCCTTTATCATCATCGCCTGCAATAATAAGAGGACTGTTTGGGTAGGCTTTCCTTAATCCTTCCATAACAGGCTGCAGGTTTCCTGCATCAAAGGCAATGACTGTTGGATGATGGGCTGCCATATAAACACTGGCCCCTGTGGCATATCCTTCTGTAACAAGGATTGGTTTTCCATCTTCAAGTATACCAGCGTGGTGAAAACACCCCTTTTTGCGCCCACCCGGAAGAAATCGTTTTGTGCCATCCGGAGCGATCCATTGAAGGCTCCACAACTTCCCGGTGATATCTTTGATGGGAATAATGAGAAAATTCTGCTGATACCGAACGCCAAAGCCCTCAACTTTTTTCTTTTCAAGGTAAGGAGAAGAACCCGTTTCAGAAAAGGCTTCCCACTTCTGGAGAGCCGTTATGACAACTTCGTCATGTTTTCTGACCCGTTCCTCTTCTGCTGTTTTCTTTACCCGTTCAAATTGTTGCTTAAGCCTGTCCTTTCCTTCATAAGTCAGGCTGTAATTATTAATTCCCCAGGTTTTTGAGAAACCTCGACTCCAATCTCCAAAAGCACCGGCAAGGCCGTAAAAGACATACCATCCATCCTTATGCCCTTTTTTGCCAACCGGAAAGCGGTGGATTTTTCCATCAGAGAGAATGTCTTCTTGAGGGTAAAGATCTGCTTGGTGCATGGCTTGAGCAAACTCTCTTGCTCCCTCTTTTTCGTTTAAGAGAGTTGATAACATTTAGCCTCTAATATTTTCTGCATCAGGCTTATTTACAGTCCGCCTCTCAACAAATTCTAAGAGGTCTCCATAGCGATATTTAGCAAGCCTCCCCATCTTCACAACAGGAAGATTGTACCGTTTCGTTGATTTCCAAAGGGCAAGGGTATTTGATCTGATTCCTAAGAAGTCGGCTGCTTCTTTTCGAGTTAAGAGATGTTCTTTATCGATGTTGCTCATACTTTTTATCCTTTCTTTCGCATCATGGTGTTATTTAATAAAGACCTGCATTCATTCACGCAGCGTGAATAATAGTTGTCGTCTCTAATAAAATTATAAGAAAGAAAAACGAAAATAAAAGTTTGGTAATTAAATTTCTATAGTGATGGTGATCTAAGTGGTTTGAAGTATATCTATCACTTTCTATCACCCTCTATCACGGTGACCTAGGTAAAATTTTTATTAAGGTCAGGTGGTAGCGGAGTTTATAAGCTCTACGTAAGGAGCATTTATTTCCTCAAGTTTCTTTTCAAAGGGCTCAATAGAGACATTAATGTTTTCAGAGGTCACCCAAGCAGGAAGAGGCAGAATTTCTTCTTCTAAAAACACCTCTTTCTTTGTTGCATTGGGTGTATAGAGGAGCAAGAATTTTTGTCTGAACCAATGGGAAAGACTTAAGAAACGCTCTATTTGATCTGCCTCGTTCCAAGAAAATAAAAGAGATTCTTTTCCTGCATTCTCTCTTTTTACAAATTCAAGAGCAGTAATAAAGTGAGATACTTCTTTATGATACTTAAACCCTTTTTTATAGGCATCTTGACCTCCAAGCTTGGAGCTCTTTTTTCCCCCTGTTTTAGTTTTGACAGGTGTTGTGCCAAAAATCCACTCTATTGCTTCCTGCATACTCGTTTTTGCTGTATGAAAAACGCTAAGCTCATGAGTCCTTGAAAGACGAAGAAGGGTCCACATCAAATGATCTACAATCTTGAAAGGAATATCTTTCTGGCTAAAGCCTTCTCTTATAAGCCATGAAGGGTAAGCATTCGTGTAGTGTTTAGCAAAATAGCTTTCCTCTGGAATCTTTAAAAGAAATCGTGCTGCAAATAAGGTTTCTGGGGTGTCATTCTTTTCTTGAAGCTTATGATAGAAATCCAAGTTGAGAGAGAGGAGAATTTTCTCCCTTACAGAATCACATCGACAGAGATCCTTACAAGAGCAACGGAAAGGATAAAGAAGAAAAGTCATAATACGATGAAAAGTATCGTAAAGGACAAGATCGCGATGCTGGGTTAAAAACTCCCCAAACAAGACAGGACGCTCATTCCATAAATTCATTCTTCATTTCTCCCCTCCATCCCCACCTCAATTTCATCTGTCGCATTTGTCACGTTCATTTTTAATATCCAAATAGGTGTCGCACTCTGTCGCATTCCCTTCAAACTTCAATGCGACACCAAAAACCTATATTTTCTGCGGCCTAGAGGGGCGTTGTCACATTTGTCGCACTGTCGCATTCATTTCTCATATTAAAAAATTATCCCCATCCATATTATGATCACGTATATGTTGAGAGATTAAAACACATTTGGAGAGAAGTTAAGTTAACTTCA
Source organism: Alphaproteobacteria bacterium 41-28 (assembly GCA_001897795.1). Classification (GTDB taxonomy): domain Bacteria; phylum Pseudomonadota; class Alphaproteobacteria; order UBA9655; family UBA9655; genus UBA9655. The sequence continues at coordinate 134,053 of MKUL01000043.1, forward strand.
TCAAAATAGGATATATATGCCATATAATAGGAAGGTTATTCTTATATTTCTTTATGATTAATCGATTGATATATAAACATATTTTATGGGGAATAATAGTATAGATTTAAATAGTCTTTAATATTTATTAAACAATATACGAACAATATCATTGTATAATATTAATTCATATTAATGTATTGTTATTAAAATTTATTTATATAATGTTAATTTTTAAAAACTATTTTTTATGATGGCTTAAGCGAGTCACTTAAAAATTTAATTCTAAAATGAATGCGACAGTGCGACAAATGTGACAACGCCCCTCTAGGCCGCAGAAAATATAGGTTTTTGGTGTCGCATTGAAGTTTGAGATGAATGCGACAAAGTGCGACACTTTACTTTAGGATGGGATGCTTTTTCAGCCAAGTTTCTACGGCTCAGAAGGTTAGGAGTTCGACTCTTCTCGGACGGGCCAGGAAATCTAAGGGGTTTTTGATTTTTGCGAAAAGTATGAATTCTTTGGGTATACCTCGGGTATACCTTGCAAAGGAGGAAGTCGGGTTTATGTTCCTCTCCATACTTCCCAATTTTTTGCAGCCTGAGTAATGCCTTTCCGCCGCTTTTCACTTTTTTCAGGATGGTAGGTAGAGTCTCTATTGTGAAGCCATGGATGGCTTCTTTTTACCACTTCTCGGATATACCTAGAATTGGTTTAAAAGATTTTAATCCTTCTTTTTCACGCGTACTCACTTGAGGACACTCTACAGTTTTAAGCCAATTCAGGCGAGGTAGAGCTCTTAATACAAGAATATGCTCAACAGGAGTTCGGCTGATGTTATGAGTCTTGAGAACTGCATAAAGCACAATTTTTGAGAGTAATGCTCAACACATAACTTTTTGATTTATAGCGATTTCTTTCTTGTGGGAAGTTACCGTGTTTTGTGCTTTGTTGCCCGCTAGTGTCCCAGGAGTGTCCCATGGTACAGGGACTATTTGTACCAGCTATCGAGGGCGTTCCATACCAAACTGAGGGTTCAAGCATTCGCGCTGTTTGATTATTTTGTTACAGCAGTTTTGGTAAATTCAAAAGCTTTAAGCGCACGTAAACGGGCTTTTGCATGATCAACAAGGGGGAAAGGGTACGTCTCCCCTAATCTAACTCCTGCTGATTTAAGAAGGCTTGCTGGGGCTTCCCATGGGCTATGAATATATTTATTGGGAAGAAGAGCTAATTCAGGAACCCACTGACGCACATACTCTCCTTGAGGATCGAACTTTTGTCCTTGCCTCACGGGATTAAAAATACGGAAATAAGGTGCGGCATCCACTCCACAACCGGCAACCCATTGCCAATTTGCAGAATTATTAGCAAGATCCGCATCTACCAAAGTATCCCAAAACCAGGATGCTCCTTCTTGCCAGGAAATCAACAAGTCTTTAATGAGAAATGAGGCAGCAATCATCCTAACCCGGTTATGCATCCATCCTGTATGCCAGAGCTGACGCATACCTGCATCAACGATGGGATACCCTGTCATACCCTTTTGCCATTTACGAAGAGTACTTTTGTCCGTCTTCCAAGGAAATTGATTGAATTCCTTACGTAAAGACTTTTGAGGAAGTTCAGGAAAATAATAAAGTAAGTGATAACAAAACTCACGCCAAGCGAGTTCGCTTAAAAAGATCCATCCGTTGCTATCTGGATCTCCTGAATAGCTCCTCAAAGTAGAATGCCAAATTTGTTGAGGACTTATCTCACCCCAATGAAGATGGGGAGATAGTTTTGAGGTCGCATTGAGACCTGGAAAATCACGACCTTTTTGATAACTTTGCGAAAGATTTTCTAGAAAAAAAGATAAATTTTTTTGTGCTCCTTCTTCACCGGGCATCCATTCCCCTTCAAGGCCCCCTGACCAATCTGGGTGAACAGGATGTAAACTCCAACTTTCTAAATTATCAGAGAGGATGGGCTCCTTACATCCTTTAAGATTTTTAGGGATAGGTAAAGGAGGAGGAAAATTATTTAAAGCTTTTAGTGCCTTCCAGTAGGGCGTAAAAATTTGATAGGGAGTACCAGCTTGAGTTTTGATTGTCCAAGGTTCGGCAAGAAGAGACGCGTTAAAACTCTGACATTTTAGGTGAGGTTTGAAGAAGTCCTTAATTTTTTTATCTCTTGCTATAGCATAAGGTTCATAGCAACGATTCCAATAAAGTGCAGATACCTTGTGGGAAGCTATTATTTCTTCAAGGATTTTTAAAGGATCTCCACGTCGTAGGATAAGCTTTAGCCTATAGGAACTTAAGGACTTCTGCAAAGCAACTAAGCTCTTATAAAGCCACCATTTAGAAGCGCCTCCAAGATTATAAGGGTCTCCATGATCCCAGATAAAAAGAGGAATGATGATAGATTCAGCCCCTTGTGTTAGAGCAGGGTTATCATAAAGCCTTAAATCTCTTCGAAACCAGACAATAATTGGGGATTCCATTTTATTTACCATGTTGTCTTGTATATTTTTTATTATAATATATATTTTAAATAATTTCTTATATTAATATACATCTTTATTTATACTGAGTTGGCAAGTTTATTGTCACTGATGAAAACAGCTCCTCTTTAATGGGACTCTTCACTCACTTTTGCACTTAGTCCAGTAATGAAACTCAGAGGCAAACTTCTAGCTATTTCTACTGCAATTGGGGACTGAAGTCATTCTCCATTTAATGCAACCAGAACATGTAAGGAAAAATTCAAGTTGAATAAAATTGATATTTTCTTACCAATTTTAAATTGGTTAAAAGTAAAAATTTATTTATTATTTTTTAGATACTTACAAAATCACTTTCCCTATATGTAGAAATTAGGAAGTCGATTCAACTTCTTAAAAGAGATGTGTGAGATCATCATTAAATAAGGCAATCCCATTGCCAAACCTTAATAAAAGATAAGGAGAAAAAAATGAGATGTAAAAAATTCCCTAAAAAACTTTTTTTACCAACCCTGATTTTATCGGCATTTTTCATGATTATTCAAGCTAATGCTGGGATTTTAAAAATTATAAACCATTCTTCTAACAATATTAAAGTAGATGTTATTCCTGAACCTGCATCTGAATGTATACCATACTGCTGGAAGTGTTTGGAGCAATGCTCAGCCACAAATGCACAGCAGATTAAAAAAATTGCCGTCCCCTCAGACGCTTTGAGAGGAAACAAATACTTTGCAGTTACAGGAACAGAAGGCGGCTTTTTATTTAACGGAGAATGCAGAAATTTAAGTATTTTTAAAAATTATGAGATTTCCTTTTACGAAACCTTTTTCAACGTAAGCTGTAAATCTAAAGAGATTTAATTTTATAAATTATAAAATAAAGAAGAGACAAATGAATAACAAAATATTTAGATATTTAAAAAAGAAAATTTTTCTAATTGTAGCCGCAATTCCTCTTCTTCTAGAGGGGTGTAACACCATGGAAGGATTAGGAACCGATATAGAGCATGCAGGAAAAGCGTTAGAGAAGTCTGCTGAAAGAAATAAGGATCGTCCATGCCCTTGTTGCTCTTCTCCTAATCATTGTTACAAGAATTAGATTTAAAGAGAGCGAATGGTGAGGATGTCAAATTTTAGGACAATTGATTTATATGAGGAGAAATGCATATGAATGGGAAAGAAAATTACATTAAACAAGTCCAAGAAAACATGGGCAAATATAAAGATAAACTTTCTAAAATTGATGAGCTTTTAGAAAGTTATAAATCCAATAACAAGCCTAAATTTTTAGCCCAAAGAAATACCTTAAAGGATAAGTTTGACCAAGCAGAGCAGATGCTTAAGGAGATTACCTCTTCCTCTGAAGAAGACGTTGAAAAAATAAAAGAAAACGCTGGTGAGATTTTTGATAACCTCAAAGAAGCTTTTCATGAATTTTCAAGTTTTCTCACTATAGAACAACTCTCTCGCACAAAAGATGAAATTGTAAATTTTAGCAATGAGAAATTAGATGAGGTTCAAAACTTCATTAAGGAACACCCTTTAACTGTTGCGGCTTGGACCGTGGGTATTGGTTTTCTCATTGGAGCCTTATTGACACGTTCAAAATGATAAGGGTTCTTATGATGCTACTCGATCTTCTCCTTCCTTCTCGTCAATCAAGAATTCTCTTAGCCAGCAAGGTCTTAGGTTGCTTTTTCTTAATGTTAGGCGTCGCCGTAGGCCTATTTTTTCTTTTTCAAATTCTTGTTCCTATCTTTGGATATTTAGAAAGCGGATTTGTAATATCTGCTGTTTTGATAGCCCTTGCAATAGCTTTTTTCTTTTTAGCTCAGAATAAACAAACGACCCCTCAAGAGGAAGCTATTCAAAAGGCTCTTAATATTTTCAAAGATTTTGATTTAGAGTCACTTCTCAAAAATAAACCGTTTGCGATAACACTTCTTTCCTTTATTGCAGGAATTATTTTGTCTCAATTAAAGAAATCAAAAATCTTCCAAAGGTAGACAAGAGTTAAAAATAAAAAAGAGCATCCTTTTTTCTTATAGGCTTTGTATGTGTTAGTAAATTGTAGATTACCATTAATTTCAATAATTAATAAATGGAGAAGGAATATGCAAAAAATAGCAAACAATAACCACACAGATGAAGACAAGAAACCCCTCGAAGAAAAAGCCCCAAAGGAAATAAAAGAACCTGAGAAAGTGGAAACTCCTAAAATAGAAGAGCCTGCCTCCTGCAAAAACGGACATACACCAGATCCTACTGTACCACCTTTCCCAGACGATCCAAAAAAACCTCAAAACCCTCACCCTAATGATGAAGAAAGTCTCCAAGATCCTGCTCGCCAACCCCCTATTGTAAAAGAGAAGCCTGATCCTAATACCGATAATAACCCGGGTGATAAATGGGATCCCAATGACCCTATGAAGCCAATAAAGATGTAATTTTAGGCTGTGTAAAATTTAAAGATTATATCCTGAACGCTAGGTTTAAAGGAAAAAATCGTAGCTCTCTTTAGATTGTGTATTTTATTCGTTTTGATTTCTTTCTTTCGGTAAAAATCCCCCACTTTGTGTTTCCCAAAGCGTTCTATAAAGGCCTTCAGCTTTGAGTAGATCTGCATGAGAGCCATCTTGTATAATTTTACCTCTATCAAATACAAGAATACGATCCATACGGAGCAAAGTCGAAAGACGATGAGCGATGACAATTGTCGTTTTTCTTTGCATTAATTCTAACAAGCTTTCTTGAATGTTATATTCGGTAATAGAGTCAAGCTGGCTTGTGGCTTCATCTAAGATTAATATAGGAGAATCTTTTAAAATAGCGCGAGCAATGGCAATTCGTTGCCGTTGGCCACCCGATAATTTTATGCCTCTTTCCCCGACTAAGGCTTCATAGCCACTTGGCAAATCACAGATAAATTCATGGGCATGTGCACGCTTTGAAGCTTCTATCACTTCTTCATCGCTTGCTTGTAAACGCCCATACCGTACATTTTCTAATAGCGCCCTATGAAATAAGGAAGTGTCTTGGGGAATCATAGCTATATTGCATCGAAGTGATTCTTGAGTAACCCCATGGATATCTTGCCCATCTATTAAGATGCGGCCCGTTGTTACGTCAAATAACCGTAAAATGAGGTTTGCAAAGGTCGTTTTTCCACTTCCTGAATATCCTATTAAACCCACCTTTTGTCTGGGGTAAATTGCAACGCACAGGTCACTAAATAAAGGACGAACATCTTTATAATGAAACTCAACTTTATCAAAAACAATTTTCCCTTCCTTTATAATAATGGCTTTAGCATCTGGAAAATCTTCAATTTCTATAGGTAAAAAAACGAGGTTTAACCCTTGTATAACCTCCCCAAGGAGTTCAGAAAATTTTCTGATTTCATCAGAAATGTTCCATAAACAATCAACGATGGAAATATTTAAAGCTAAAATGAGAGCAAAATCGCCTGCACTTATAGTTTGGCTCTTGAGTCCCGTAATTAACCACCAGAGGCAAAAGCATTGGAAAATGACAAATGATATGGCTTGAAATAAATATATTTTTATAAAAAACTAGTCACAATTTTGCATGGCTAAAACAAGCCGCTGAAAAACGTCGTTTAATTTTTCTATCTCAAACTTATTTCCTCCAAAGAGCCTTACACTTAACATATTGTTAAATATATCAACCATATACCCTAACGTTTGGGACTTAATATGAGCTCTTATATCTGAAAGTGTTTTTGAATTTTTGGAGAATTTAAGGCATACAATGAGAAAAATAGTGACCCAAACAATAAGAGCAATAGCAAAGCGAGAGTTCACCAACCACATCGTATAAATTGCGATAAGGAGAGCTGCTGTGCTGTCTTACTAAAAAAATGCTCAAAAAAAGTCCGAAGAAGTTGAGGAATGTTATTCGCTACATCATTTATTTTAGTAACTATACTCCGTGAAAAATGATTCTGAAAAAACTGATGTGAATGCCCCTTCATTCGCTCCACTAGGATAGAAGTAATGTGTTTTCTCAGATTTGGCTGGAGATTTAACCGTATCCAGTCATTCAGCCTATCAATACATGCAATAAGAAGAGACATCAAAATATAGAGAACTGCAAAAAGCCAAAGTATATCATATTGAATAGGGCTATCTTCTGAAATATGATTATTCATAATCTTTATAAAATAAGGCCGAAGAGACAAATCAATTGCCCAGATAAGGGCAATAAGAAATGGCCATATCGTCCATGATCGAAATGGTCTTAAACTTTCTAAAATAAAATGAAATAAGGGGGGTTTGTTTTTTTTCATTTAATTTAACATGTTATTTATTAATTTTGACAAAATCAAATAACGATCTTTCTATTAATATATCCTAAATTTCCATTGTAGTTTGTTTAATTAATATTAAATTAAAATTCGATATTTTAGGTGTTGATCCAAGAATACTTTTTCTACCCGCATTTTAAAACTAACCTGTATATAATGAAAATACAGTATAGGCGTATTAATCTTACTGAATGCTTCTCGATAAAAAGGAGAACTAAAATGAAGGACTATAACAATGATAAAAACAGAAATAAAAACAAAGACGATAACAATACACAAAATAAGAATAAAGGATTTGCTTCTATGCCTCACGACAAAGTAGAAGAAATAGCCCGTAAAGGCGGTCAAGCCCGAGCTAAAGAACTAGATCAGGAAGGTTATTCTGAAATGGGTCAAAAAGGTGGCAGAGCTCGAACACCAACATGATGAGGAGCAACCTCAAAGAGGCAGGGAAGACGAGACTGATGAGGCTAAAAATAAAGATAAAAGCCGTCGTTAAATGAACATAAAATGAGAGGGGCTACAGCCCTCTCTATTTTTTCTAAGGAATGATATGTATTAGTTCAGACTTGATGAGACAGTCAGCCGTTTTAGGATTAGGTCTGTAAGCTCATTAAGAGGCGAAGCAAGATTAGGCCTAGAGGTATCGATAATATTCCCTCCAAGCTCTAAAGTTTTCCTTCTTAAAAATAACGCCCAATTTTCCATTGTGTCGTTTGCAAGTTCTGGTTGTGCGCGTTGTTCAATTAATCTGAATTCTCTCGTTTTTCTATTAGCATGAAGGAGGATTAACAGATAATCTTGAATTTTAAATTCTTTACAAGCCTCTAAAGCAAACTGCAAGTTAAATTGGCCTTCTAAAAGGAGTATTTTTTTATCTTTATGTATTTTCAATTTTTGCACCCTTTCGTGAGTCATTTTTTCTTGCCATTTTTCCCCTGATCCAAATTTTTTAACCATCTCTTCAAGCGGAGGAACGCTAATTCGATCAAAATAGGCAATCTCTACATATTTATGATTTAACTTTTGTTCTAAAGCCCCAGTTAAGAATGTTTTTCCCGCACCTGAAGCTCCCGTAATAAATACCCAAAGAGGTACATTATTTGTATGATGGACATATTTTTTCAAAAAGGCGTTTAGCTTTTTCATAGCCATCGTTTTCTCTTAGAATTTTTGTAATGAAAGGATGGTGATAGGATCTTTATTGAAACAAGCTTGAGGTAAAAACCCCACATCTTTAATGAAGGTGAAGCTCTTTTTCAAAAACCTTTGTGTTTATTTTTCCTCTAGTTTTTTCTCTACCCATGCCAAGTGCCGCTTTTCATCCTTAAGACCTCTTTCTAGAATGTCTTTTAATTCATCAGGAATTTTTTTGTAAGTATTGATTTTTTCATAGGCGGATTTTGTATCAATTTCATTGCTTTTCATAGCCCTTAAAATTGTTTTATCCCCCAAAAGATTACCCAAAACCACCTTTCCTTGTGTAAGAATACTTTGAATACTAGGTCCAGAAGGAGGGCTCTTATTTATATCTATTAAAAAATCAGATACTTCTTGGATATGCCTCTCATGGTCTTTCTTAAACTCTTCAAGAACTTTCTTGTATTCTTCATTTTCAAGACGATTGATAGCAGCCTCATAAGCTTCAACTGCATCGTAGTCAAGGGTTACTAAGTCTTTTAACTCCGCAATAAATCCGCTTTCTAATTGTTCATTTGAATCCATTTTTTCCTCCTTATTTGTACCTTATTTTGATTATATTTTTATAATGAACAATCAAAAAGTTGAAAAAATAAATAGATTTACCATATCTATTTCAGGTTTTTATATCTAAAGAATTTGCAAAATGATGATTAACGTCTCTATGTTTACATTCATCTTTTCGAACGGCATAGATGACATCTATTAGATTTGAATTTTCCGGAAGTCCCCAATATTCTTTGGCTATGAGGGGAGCCGGTATATTTTCAAGCCTTCCCTCTTCCACCTCTTTTAGGTAATGTGTATAGCTTATGACGGCTTCTTCTTCCAAATAACCCACAATTCGATGAGCCGTATAAGGTGAAATAAGATAGAGCAGGAGATAAAATATAAAAAAAATCCCTTGGGCAATAATAATTATAAATCTTTCAAAAATATTGGGGTGGGCGATCTGGATAAAAATCATCAAATGCATACGCTCATTCTCAGCTTCATCTAATAGTTTTTTTATCCAGCCATGATCGTCCTCCATTCGTCTTAAGCAATGCAAATGTTTGAGCATAGCACCAATCATACCTGGCACTCCGGCTATTGTCTCTAGGACTACTGCTCTGTGGCCATACCTTTTTTTAAAAAAGGAGTCTGCAATAAAACGCATAAATTTTACCAAAGCACGGGCAATTTTATCTTTAAAATTACTTGGGATATAATGTTTACTAATATCTGGCATGATATTCATATATTTAACATCACACTGTCTTATTTCTTAATAGAAATAAGACAGTGATTCATAGTTAATATTCTTTTTGTAAGAAAAATGAAGGCCATCACAAACTTTCAAACACTTTGATGTTCAAAAAAGAAAATTTCTAAGAGCCTCCTTACGAATACGCTATTCATAATTCAGATATTTTTTTACAAGAAGTCTTCAACGCACATTGGTCAATTAATAAGGTATACATCGTCTGTTTGCCTAAATCTTTGCAGGAACCTCCAAGAAGTTTCCAATCTGGATCTCCGCCGCTCCCGGTTGATGCAATAACTTCGAAGTATTTAGAATCTCCCATTTTGTCATCATCAATTTCTAAAACTTTCATCGAATTTAGCGGCATTAGCATTCTGACAGAGGTCGGGCTATCCTTTCCACGAAAAAACAATTGGATATCATTGTCTGACCCGTTGATAACTTTAACCTGTAAAGCAGAACCACTTGTTGATAACATTGCGCATATAATAAAAGATAAGGTCATATTAAATCTTATTTTTTTCATTTTGAGAGCTCCATTTGTTAAAAGATTCATCCGGTTAGGTGCGGCATTATAAACTTCACAAATATTTTTCCGCTTCTGTTTTAAAATTAAACTTAAATTTTTATTACACGAAGTTGAAAATTTTACATAATTTCTATATTACGTGTAAAAATCAATAAATTTCGAAGTCACTCAAAATGGTGGGAAGATAAAAATAGCGTGTTATGACTAAGCATGGCGTAAAAAACCTTTATAAAATAATTTCATTTACATTTATTATAACGATAGGTTTATTTAATTTCTTTTGTTAATAACATTTAGCAATGAAATCGAAACTAAGAGGAAATTTATGGAGTTGAATTTGTGCTAAAAGAAGAAAGAGTCCTCCCATCACGCCAAGATTAGATAAAACATTCAACATGTTGGTGTACCTATTTAGTCCTTCTTTATCCCAAAATTGGTAGAATTGCAAAGTAGAGACAAAAACAAATAAGATTAATACAATACAGCCAATTAGGGCTGTGGACGGAATTGCAAGAAGGGTTATGCCTAATAGCTGCCACAAAACTCCACCAAACAAAATAAAATTAGCATTGTCAGTATACCCTTGGGATCTAACATATTCCTTTGCGTTATTCCAATAAATAAGATTTATTAGAGCTCCTCCAATGAAAACCGTTAGGAGAAGAAGTGACCCTATTGCTTCTACAGGATATGTTCTAAAGTAATCCATATTTATCCTCCATTTTTATGAAATTATAACAATTTTGTTTTCCGATGTAATAATTGAAAAGGAAAAATATTTTCACGTTGAAGTTATAACTTTTGATATCAATTTAGAGATATAAAGCGCTTTAAAGTGAGGAATAGCGAGATGAAACGGATTCTTGTTTTTCAAACTGTGCTGACCCTAATTTTTTCTAATTCTTTATCGTTTGCTGGGTTTTTAACTGATGAAGATTTTCAATTTACTTTTCCTCATACGACCCCTTTAATGGGAAGTAAGGGTGAAAATTATTCTCTTTTACATTCGAAACCGCGTCTCCTTAATATGAGCTGCAACAAAGCAAATTTTAGCCTCCTTGATGAATGGGAAATGTTAGGAGTTAAACCTCGAGAAGGCACCTTTAAAATTTGGAAAATTAAAATATTCAATCCGATTAATGAAAAAATAGGAAAAGTTGTTTTAAGAGAGTTCGATACTGAAAATAAAACTCCCCAACATCTTTTTGAATTGAATGTGCTTTTTATTGAAAAAGAACACAGACGAAAAAATATAGGGTCGAGGCTCTAAAGTTAGTTTTACAGCAACTTGACAGTTTAAATGTCGATGGAGAGGTTTATATGTGTCTTGCCAATAAATCGCCTGGTATCCTTAAAATGTTTTTAGATAATGGCTTTAATTTTATTATCGATACAGAAGACCATAAAATTTTTGGGTTAAATGAAGATTGTATATATGACGCTTTGCTATTAGAGAATATTAAAACCAATCATCAAGAAATTTGTGAAGAAAAGATACCTATAGCATCCATATTGTATCGAAAATTGAGCAATCCACTCTATTACACAAGTAGTTTCAGGCCACTTATACATAAGCCTAATCCTACTAAGTGCATGGTTTACGAAAGCTCTAGCTTATAAACTGAATGGCATACTGCATTTCAAATAGGTAGGTAAAGGCTTATAAATATTTTAACTAAGGGTCTACAAAGCAACTCAAAGCACAGGAGCAATTTGAAGCTCTTCAATTATTTCTCTTACGCCGCTTACATGCTTAACTGCCTCTTTCGCCATCCACTTTGCAGTGGATGAATGTACGGTGCCTGTTAATGTTACAATCCCATTTTTTACATCAACAAGAATATGAGTCGCATCTAGCCCTGGGTCGTTTTCAAGGATGTATTTAACATTTTTGATTATTTCAGCATCAGTTCGCATAGTTTTTCCCTTCCGCTGTTGTTTAATTTTAAAATAATTAAACAAAAATAATAAAACCATGTCTTTTGCAGTAGTATATTAATGTAGAATTTTTATCACTAGGAGAAAAGGTTATTATCATCTTATTTTTAAATTTTCCTACCTATGAGTTCTTTTGAGGGCTTTAAATTGCAAAACCCGGCTGAAGCCACATGCCTTCTTCCTTTCCCCTTGGCCTTCAACATTACCCATACTTCTTTTTCCATTTTTCTTTTTTAAATTTGTAAATAACGTTTTTCTCGGCTTCCTGCCAAGCATGGTAGAATATAGTAGCACTTTCTACTTTTCGAGAATCGCCCGTATTTCGTGGTTTTAAAGAATGATCTTTAGGATTATATTTTTGACCGCCCTTATAGTTTGCATAACGCCGTGAACGTGTAAATCCCATTTGCAGATATTTTCGTGCCATATCTGCGCCAACAAAGTCATCATCTTTCATGTAAGCGTAAAATATTTCTAATATTTTCTTACTACTTATAGAAGCAACTTGCGGGGTTCTAAATCGCCAGTGGGGAAGTATTTCACCCTTATAGGGCTCGCATATTAAAACGCCCTGCTCTCCCTTGCCAACATGATAGAACTCGGGATGAAGACGGTAGTTAATATCTGCTTTCCAAGCATAGGCTTTTAAATTAAAATTAGCTTTTTTGATTCTTTTTTCTTGTTTGCGCTGCTTTTTTTGCTGAAGCAGAACGTTGAGATGCGGGACGTTGCGCTTGTTTTTTCCCACCAATTTTTCCTCCTTTTTCTGCAGGAGAAGGATCCTTAATTTTGTCGGTTCCTGAACCTCCTTTTGAACCCCCACCATGCATTTTGTTCACTGTTGCCCATGCTCGTCGTTCTGCTTCTTTTAGAGGAACACCTCTTTCTTCATATCCTTCTTCAATATGCTGGGCTTTTCGCTTTTGTTTGGCCGAATATTTTGTTTTATCTCCGCGTGGCATATCATTTCCTTCTCTTCATTATTTTTTGCCATAGAAAATCCAATTCCATGGTTTATTTTCAAGTTTATGAAAAAAAGGTTTTTACTAAAATAGATATTCTTTATACTTTTCTACCATAAAGCCCTATTTTAAATTAATTCATGAAGGCTATAATATAATCTCCTGGAAAATACGTGTTTTTAAATCTGAGCCAATACCATAATGTTAAAAATTTATAATTTAGATATTTTTAAAATAATTCATATCATTTCATATAATATTATATAATAAAGTAATTCATTTTAAATTCTTTTTGCTGAAAGGCAGTTAACAATGACCACGAAGCATACAAAACAAAAATATACTGAGAGGCAGACACGACTTGGAGCAAAAAATATAAAGGGAGCCTATGAAGAAGTAAGAAGTGATACTAGGCTTGCTAAAGAAAAAGCACGTTCTCTTACCATTAGACCCATAGACGCATTAATACATATTCATAAACAAAGAGAAGAATCTTCATTAATTCTTGAATTCATCCCTTATCGTAAAAGGAGGAGAAAAAAAATTATAAAAAGAAAAAATAGATCGTAAAAGCAAGGAGAGTAACAAAGATGAATAAGGGTATTTTAAACAAGCACATCCAGAAAATCCTTGAACAATACATTAAAAGGTCTTTTGAAAATGAAAGCATCGAACAAATTATTAGAAATGTTTTCAAAACCCTTGCTTCACGAATAGCCGAAGGGAAATCAATTAAGCTTATAAAGATTCTTCCTGCTTATTTTAAGAATTTTATTGCAGAAGCTAGAGTTGAAATTTGATGACTTATATTGGATGCTCAGGATGGTATTATAAAGAATGGAAAGGAATATTCTATCCTCCGAACCTTCCACAACAAAATTATTTTTCTTATTACGCCACCCACTTCAATACAGTGGAAATTAATAATACATTCTACCATTTTCCAAATCAAAAAACTGTCCAATTATGGTATCAGCAAACTCCAAAGAATTTTAAATATTCGATTAAGGCTAGCCGATACATAACCCATATAAAGAAATTCAAAGACGTCCAAGAGCCTCTTAAACATATTTATGGGCTAAGCAACACCTTGGATGAGAAAATGGGGTGCTTTCTCTTTCAATTTCCAAGACACTTTTGCTTTGCAAAAGAACGTCTTGATCAAATCCTTTCACAGCTTGATACAAAGCAAAAAAATGTAATTGAGTTTCGTCATCCAAGCTGGTGGGTCCCTCAAGTAATTTCTGCTTTGGAATCAGCAAATGTGATATTTTGCTCTGTAAGTGGATTTGACCTACCCCAAGAATTCATAATTATAAATAACTGTGCCTACATACGTTTTCATGGTGTTCCCGCTTACCGCGGTTCTTATTTAGAGCGTGCCTTATCTGAATGGATTCAACAAATCAATAAGTCTCATCTTAAGGAACTTTGGGTTTATTTTAATAATACTTTCCACGGTTATGCTGTTCAAAATGCTTTTGAATTTCGCAAGGGTCTCGGTACATACAATCAATTATAATAGTAAGTTATTTTAAATTAGAAAATTTTAAAGTTTTTCGCCTAGTTAAAATGCTTATTCTTATTATATCCTAATAATAGGCTCTAACGGGCCTTGGGCCGTGTAAGTACGCTTTATGTGTCTTGCCGGCCCTATCTTAAGTATAATTTATTTTATAGCTTGAAAGTATTCACTTGAGGGAGTGTTATCTAAAATTTTGTGTAGGGAAAAGATAGATTAAAAAGGAGATTCCGATTATTAAGCTTGTATGAATTCACCCCAACAACCTGAAAGTTATCAAAACAGGTACAAGCTTAATAGCTACCCCTAACTTAATACCTGGTCTCCCTAATCAGCATAAAGTTGGGGGTAGCTAAATCATAAAAAACAATCCGGTTCGTTTAAATAATTTGGCCGCCAAGGGCCTTCCAACCCTATATGAGCTAGTCGTTCTGAATGGCTATTTTATGCACATTTGGTTCTGCCGATGCAGGACGAGGTATTTTTAAAGTTAAAATACCATCTTTGAAGGATGCTTTAACATCTCCTTGTTCCGGGTTGTATGGCAATTTCAGAGATCTAGAAAAAGATCCATAACGCCGCTCAGTAATATGATACGTTTGATCGTCTTTTGTTGATTCAGATTTCTTTTCTCCACTTATCGTTAGAAGTCCTTCTACAAGAGAAATGTCGATATCTTCTTGTGAAAGTCCAGGAAGTTCTGCTGTTATAAGTAGCCCTTCCTTATTTTCTATAACTTCAAGGTCGGGCCTGATCCCTTGTACAACATTGCTTTTGTCAAAAAGACGATCAATTTCTTCACGCAAGAAGTTAAAAGGATCGCTTACAAAATTACGTTGAGAAATAGGTATTAAACGTGTCATCTAAGATCTCCTTTTTTTATATAGTTTCTAAAGTCTTACCTTCATATTTTTATCTAAGAATGCTTTTTTTAAATTTCAAGCCCTTAACCCACGCATTTTTAATTTGTGGTCATTAAGCTCATTCTTTGTAGAGAAACATGAGTTTATAAAAATTTTTTAGTAGATAAATTTTAGGATTGAAAAGATCGAAATTAATGCCCACATCATTATCAGAACAGGTTTGTCAGCCTCAGTTAACGGAGCTAGTTTATAGAAAGGAAGTGATAAATAATGAATACTAAGGTAGCTAAATTTGATGACAACTTACGCGCTAGTGGCAATGAACAGCAAAGCTTGGTCAAACTTAAAAAAATTATTGAAAGTCAAATTATCGGCCAAAAAAATCTGATAGAAAATTTGCTTGTAAGTTTGCTTGCCGATGGGCACGTTTTAATTGAAGGAATGCCGGGTCTTGCAAAAACAACTGCTGCTAAAGCTCTCACCCAAGGAATCGAAGCAGATTTTCACCGGATTCAATTTACACCTGACTTGCTTCCTTCCGATTTGATAGGGACAGAAATATATACGCATGAAAAAAGTAATTTTACTTTTCGCAAAGGACCAATTTTTAATAATATAATATTAGCCGATGAAATAAACCGCGCTCCAGCCAAGGTTCAATCTGCTCTCCTGGAAGCCATGGAAGAAAAACAAGTTACTGTGGGCCATCAAAGCTATAAGCTTCCTGAACTATACATGGTGCTCGCAACTCAAAACCCTATCGAGCAAGAAGGAACCTATAATCTGCCTGAAGCACAATTAGATCGTTTTCTCATGTATATTGTCGTGGGTTATCCTACCCCTGATGAGGAACTCCAAATTATTGATCTCGAAGAGAATCAACACACACGAGTTAGAGCTTCCCTCCCCCCTGTAACCACGCAGGAGGAAATATTGATCGCTCGTAGGGCAGTATCTACCATCCATATGAATAGTAAATTGAAGGACTATATAGTGTCACTTGTAACGGCAACGAGAGAACCAAAAAAATACGATGAAGAACTTGCTAATTGGATCGCATATGGCGCTTCTCCACGTGCAACATTGGCTATGATTCGATCTACGAAAGCTCTTGCCTGGTTGCGAGAGGATACCTATGTCACTCCCCATCATGTTCAATCGTTAGCTCTGCCTATCCTATGTCACCGTATTATTCCTTCATCAAAATCTGAGATGGAGGGGGTCTCGATTGAAATGATCATCAAAAGATTATTGGAAGTCGTCGCGATACCCTAAGAGGTTGACCTATGTTGTACCCCAATTTTGAAGAATTAGTTGCCCTAAAAAAGAAAACATTAAACAGTTTAGTGTGTTCTAAACGGAAAGTAGTCTCTAATATTGTTGGGGATCGTCAGTCCCCTCTTCGTGGTCAAGGGTTAGAGTTTGAAGAGGTGCGCGCGTATGCACCTGGTGATGACATTCGTAACATTGATTGGCGAGTGACGGCACGTACTGGAGCCCCTCATACAAAAGTTTTTCGCCAGGAGCGCGAACGTAACATAATTGTATGTGTGGATGTTAATGTTGCTATGCGTTTTGGGACAAAGGGCACTTTCAAATCTATACAAGCTGCACGGGTTGCAGCTTTGTTAGGATGGAATACAATCAGGAAGAATGATAAACTTGGTGCTTGCCTGTTTGGTGATGTTCCAGATGGTATACAATTTTTTAAGCCACGGCGTTCGCATAAAATTCTATGGACGATGTTTAAAGCACTAAGTAATACGAACTTAGAAGAAAGTGCGCCTCACATTTCACTTGAAAACATGCTGTCTCATATCCACAAAGTTGTGCCTACTGGGACATTAACCTACATCATCAGTGACTTTAGCTGCTTTCATAGTACTTTGGGACAGCAGTTGAATGATCTCAAAAAGCGGAGTGATGTCATATTAATCACCATTGATGATCCAGCAGACCAGCATATCGAGCCTGTTGGTCCTATTTTGTTTGTGGGTAATTCACATGAGAAATTCTACGCAAATACTGATATCCAAATCGAAAGGGAAACCTATGCAATGCAATGGCACCAAACTAGGAAAACTTTACAACAAATAGCTGAAAAGCTTGATATAGGCATTATTTCAATTGCAACGGATGTAGATGCCTCGACTGAGTTATTTTATGGGCTAAAAGGAATTCAGAAGAGAAGTGCTAAACGATGAATGATCCTCTCTCTGAACTCTATGATATTGAAGGAATTGATGCAATTAGCTGGTGGCCTCTTGCATTCGGCTGGTTGTTAGTTGTTGTAATATCTACCATCGTAGTGCTTTTTATTTTTATATACTATTATAAGAGAAGGCTTTTTAAACAAAGTTGGCAATATGGTATTTTGAACCAGCTTTCAGTGATGCAACGCAATTTAAACGAAGAAAATGCTCAAGCTTCTGTAACTGAGTTATCCGAACTCATTCGACGTATTGGTATGCATCAATATTCTCGTCCTGAATGTGCAGGGTTGGAAGGGAAAACTTGGCTTGAATGGTTGAGACAACATGATCCAAATCAATTTGATTGGGAAGCAAAGGGTAAGTGGCTGATAGAAGCACCCTATGCGCCTAATTACAGATCAATTCCAAAAGAAGACATTCTTAATTTTATCAAAGCAATACGAGCATGGGTGCGATAATGTTTATGTTTCACTGGCCATGGATGATTGTACTTCTGTCTCTACCATTCGTCATACGGATGATATTGCCTACCTGTAAGAGGATGCCATTTCACACAATACCAAAATTACGCTTTCCTGCGCTTGCCCGCTTGAAAACTGCTTTTTCAACCCCTAAGAAGAATTATACACATTCCAATCGCTTCTTCTTATTCTTACTTTCTCTGCTATGGTTATTATTAGTTTTGGCGGTTATGCGTCCACAATTGGTGGATCAATTCACAAGCATACAAAATGAAGGCTATGATTTGATGCTGGCTGTGGACATTTCAGGGTCTATGAGAGCTCTTGATTTTTCCACAAAACAAAAGACTGTAAGCCGTTTAGATGTTACAAAAGATGTAGTTGGAAAGTTCGTGCGTGAGCGGCAAGGTGATCGCATTGGCCTCATCCTGTTTGGTGAAAACGCTTATCTGCATGTGCCTTTGACACTTGATACGCTGTCCGTTAGCCATATGCTTAACAATGTGGTCTCAGGTATGGCTGGGTATGCGACTGCGATCGGGGATGCCATTGGTCTTGCTGTAAAAAGCCTGCGTGAGCGTCCAGAGGGTTCTCGCGTCCTTGTACTATTGACAGATGGTGAAGATACGGCAAGCTCTATTCCTCCATTAGAAGCTGCTAGGCTTGCCAAACAATATGGCATTCGCATTTATACTATAGGTGTGGGTAAAGATGGTCTTGTTCCATATCCTCATGAGACGGGGAGGATAATAATGGCCGAAATTCCCATAGATGAAAAGCTTTTGAAAGAAATTGCCTTCATAACAAACGGAAAATATTTTCGTGCAACTGATCAACATGCATTGCAAGCGATATACGATCAAATCAATGGATTAGAAAAAACAAAATCCAATACACGAACATATATAATTCGCAAACCTCTCTATCGTTACCCTCTCGGCGTTGCCGCTATCTTCTTGTTGATTTTAGGCCTTTTGCCACTTTGTAGGAGAAAGGTCCATGGAACTTAACAATTTTCATTTTGAGAATATTTTATGGTTTTGGGGATTGTTAGCTATTCCTATAATATGGGTAATTAATCGCTTTTTTTCTTTCAGGAATACCAATCTAGCGCGGTTAGAAACATTTATTGATAAAGATCTGCTTCCTCATTTACTCCTCAACAAAAAAAACGAACAAAACGCTGTTTGGAAATCTGTATTCTTATGGTCAACATTATGGATTCTTCTTATTGCTGCATTGGCTGGACCGCGGTGGGGTTATCAGGAAATAGAAACTTTTTTACCAAATCAAAATTTATTAATTCTTTTGGATTTGTCACGTTCAATGGACATAGATGATATCAAACCATCTCGCTTAATTCGTGCGCGTCAAAAAATTGAAGACATATTAAATCTTGCGCAAGGTGTAAAAATTGGCCTGATTGCCTTTGCGGCCACCCCTCATATGATTACTCCCTTAACAGATGACAAAGAAGCTCTCCGTAATCTATTGCCATCACTCGATACAGATCTGGTTTATACTCAGGGGAGTAAGCTCTCACCGGCCCTTATTATGGCTTCACGTTTACTTGAAGCCGTGCCAGGCAATAACAAATCCTTACTTATTATTACTGATGGAGGATTTGAAGACTCAAGCGCCATAGCTATGGCTCACGATCTTGCGCAAAAAGGTTTTATTATCAATGCCCTGGGGGTTGGCACGGAAGAGGGCGGTCCTGTACAAGACGACAATGGAAACTTCATGAAAAAACAAGGAAAAATAGTTATTTCAAAGCTTGAAAATGATAAATTGCTCGAGATTAGTCGTGTGGGGAATGGGCAATATCTGCAAATGCATTACTCCGATGAAGATGTCCGTACCTTGCTCAATCGAATTAGGGAAAAGTCAAAAGCTGAAGAAAGGACGCCTCAAAAAATTCGCCAGTGGGAAGAACGCTTTTATATATTTATATTGCCATTAATGGCGATTGTATTATTCTGGTTTCGTAAAGGATTTATATTCCCCGTCGTTTTCTTTTTTCTATTCATGTTGGGTTACCAAACCCAGGCAAAGGGTCTTGAGGATTTCTTCAAAAATAATCAGCAGCTTGGCAAAGAGGCGTTAGAACGCGGAGATTACGATATTGCCACGCAGAAATTTAAAGACCCATATCGCCAAGGAGTCGCACATTATAAAGCAGGTAATTTTGCAGAGGCAGAGAAATTGTTTCGCCAATCTGTGCGTTTAGAAGTGGCCACTGAGGCAACCTATAATTTAGGTAATGCGCTTGCAAAGCAGCGAAAATTAGAAGAAGCAATGAGTGCTTATGAGAAGGTATTGGAAAAAAGCCCAAATCATACCAAAGCTAAACATAATTTGGAAATTGTAAAAAAACTGTTAGAGCAACAAAAAAAACAGGACGATCAACGGCAAAAAGCTGATCAGCAGCAAACAGATAAGCAACAGAAAAAGAACGATCAAACAAATAAAAGCGATAATCAGGAAGATAAAAATAATCAAAATACAGATGAATCTCAAGATTCACGAAATCCTAATAACAAGGACAATCATAAGAATGACAAAAATTTAGATAACAATCCTGAAAAGGAAAAGCAGGATGAGAAGCAGAAGGAAAAACAACTTGAGAATAAAACAAACAATCAAGACCCCTCTTCTCACCAAAAAGAAACAAAAGAAACTGGACAAGATCAACAGCAACAAGAAAATCTAAGGAGCCAGAAAGAAGACTCGGGAGAAAATGATCTTGAAACGAATTCTGCACAACGAACGGAAGATCAAAGGATAACTGGACAGAAGACAAAATCCTTAAATTCTCAACAAGACATTGATGCTGATCAATGGTTAAATCGCATTACGAATAACCCAAAATCCTTTTTAAAAAATCAATTTTATATCGAATCCCAACAAAATGGTCCTATGGAGGTAACTGAACCATGGTAAGAAAAATGATTAGAACTTTTGTTATAGTAACGCTGCTTCCCTTGACTTCCTATGCCGCAGAATTTATTGCCAATGTGGATCGTAGTCAGGTAGTGCTTGGTGAAAACTTAGCTCTTCAATTGAAACTTTCCGGAGCCTCTGCAAAAAGTAGCCCGAACATTTCAGAGCTTAAAAAGATCTTTAACATTATTGGCTTACAGCAATCTTCTAGCACATCGATCATTAATGGCCAGGTATCAACGAGCACAAGCTGGCATTATACATTAATGCCTAAGAAGGAAGGAGAACAAACCATACCCCCTATTACCATTGAAAGCTCTGACGGCCTAGTAACCAGCCAAGCTATTAAAGTATCCATTGGAAAAACTTCCCAGTTACCAACTACAAACTCAACGCATAGAGTTACAATCTCGGCTCAATTGAGCAAACGCAATCCTTATAAGAACGAACCAATAATTTACATTGTTAAATTGGTTTCATCTCAGGATTTAGCTAATCTCCAGCTAGGGGAAGTTTCTATTGAGAATGCTCTGGTTGAAGCCTATGGCAAACCAAAGGTTTATGATAGTACACACAATGGCTCCCCCGTAAAGGTTATAGAGGCGAAGTACATCATTACCCCCTTTAAGCCAGGTCCTCTAACGATTCCCGCATTCGTCATGCATGGTGCTGTTATACATCAAGAAAAAAACTCATTTGATCCGTTCCCGAATCACAATTTTGATATTTTTGACATGCTGCGAAAGTTTGAGAGCATGAACCCACTTGACATGGGAAGATTAGAACCTTTTTCTGTGGCAACTGATCCAATAACATTAGAAGTAAAAAAACCAATTCAAGGAATTTCTCCGTGGCTACCAGCGGCTTCACTTAAAATCACTGAAAATTGGGACCATCACCAAACTCCTAAAGTGGGCCAACCTTTAACACGAACTTTTACCATTCTGGCAGAGGGAGCAACTAAGAAACAACTACCAAATTTGAAGGAACAACAAGGGAATGGAATTAATTTGAAGGTCTATGGGGATACGCCGACGACTGCAGAGGATATTAAAGATGGCACTATAAAGAGTTGGCGGCAAGAAAGTTACACCCTCATTCCACAAGAGCCGGGAACACTTACTCTACCTGAAATCTCGGTCGCTTGGTGGAACGTAAAAGAGAATAAAATTGCCTATGCAAAGATCCCAGAGCGTATCTTAGAAGTGCCTCCCATTGTCAATAACACTTCTAAGCCTCCTTCAGTAACCCAATCTGAGAAAACGAATTCTGAGGCATTGCCTAGTGCCCCTTCAACGACTGATGCACCTATTATAAGGAAAGAAACCACCCCAGAAACAAAACAAAACAATAAGTTACTCTATGGAATTATTATATTTTTGCTTATCATACTAGGGCTTACTTTTTTGATAATCATTAGACTGCTCCTTGGAAAAGCAAAACTAGAAGAAGATAACATCCAAAATCGTCAATACCCTACACTTGGAACGTCAGAAATAAAAGAACCACCTTTAGATAGTAAGCAAATAGGTGAGATCAAATCAGCTGAAGAGCTTTATCGTTATCTGCAATCTTACGCATTCCAACATTGGGGTACAGCTAAAAATGTTTCCTTAGATGCGCTCTTTGTTGCTGCCAAAAAGCAAAACCCGAATTTGGAGCAGAAATATCTTAATGATATTTTAATATCCTTAAAAGACGCACTTTACGCGGACAAGAGTATTGACCTTGAAGATATTAAAAAGCGTTGCGTGAATATGCTGCAGACGATCAAAAAGAGGCGAAAAAAAAGTGCAATGGCAACCCAAAAGCTCCCAGATTTAAACCCTAGATAGTTGTCATTTCAATGTGTGTTTTGTATGAGATGAGACTTGTCCTCTTCCACTGTCAATCCTTGCTTGCTAGAAATCAGGAGTAAAACAACAGTCGTTAATAGAAAAGACTTATGAATTTGCATGTGCGTCCTCTTTACATAATTTTATTTTTAAGATAAAGTCGAATATAAATGTTTAGAATTTTTAAAAAATAAACTGCATTTAGCATTTATAAAGATGACTTATAATTGGTAAGCATATATGATATAAATAAAAGTTTAATCTCTTTATTCCCTTAAAAGTATCAAACCCAAAAACTACTTTTTTACGCAAATAATAAAAGGAGAAATATGTCCACAGACGAGTCTAACTTTGAAACTTTAGAAAAACAACTCGCTAAAGACGCCCTTGAGAAAGCTCTTAAAGATCTCCACGATGAGATTAACAATGAAATCTCAAAAAACAAAAAAGATTTTACTGAAGAAATCAGTAAAACCCTTATTAGCTTTAGGCAAAACCTTGAACAAAAAGTCACTGAAACGATAGACAAGAAGATAGCGGCTCTCTTTGCCGAACATTTTTCTGACACAAGTTCACAGGTAAAATCCAGCTTTAATGAGATGTTTTATCCCGTGTTACAGAAAACAGAAGACAATATGAAGCGCCTTCAGAGTCAAGGGGATAGCACCTTAAATTCATGGAAAAGCATGATGCTTCAATATACAGGACTGTGGACAAAACCTTTTTTTCTTTTGTTTATAGCTTGTGTCCTTACAGGGACAGCCATTTCTATTTTTTTTACTCTTTATATGATCACAGAAGAAAAAAGCACCCGGCACCTTTGTGAATCTGACCTCCAATGGTATAAGGAAGAATATTTCAAAAGAAAAAAAACCGAAGAAGCTTCTGCAAAACAAAAGGCTGACAACCAAGCTAAAAATCAAAGGCAGAACAAGAAAAAATAAAAATAATTTCAA
>MKUL01000044.1 GCA_001897795.1 Alphaproteobacteria bacterium 41-28
GGAGTGTAAAAACTATTTTGCTTCCTCTGGATATGTAAACACTTAAATCAAGAATGCTCTAGTACCAGGCAGCGTCAACAAATAGTCATAAAATTAAGCGTCTCCTAAAGATGTTTCGCTCTCATTTCATCTGCGGCGTCTCGGATAGCTTTGCTGAGACCAGGATCAAAGGCAGTGTGAGCTGCATCTGGTACAAAAACGTTTACACTCATCATGGACCCCCTAATTATACTTAATAGCATATGCATTTTAAGGATTCTTTCAATAGTAAGCCAAACGTTGAATGGGTTTGCGTATGAGTTCAGTACAAATGAGACAGATCTGATCTTGACCCCATTCATAGGTTTTCAGCCTCACTTGTCAAGATGCGCTTCACCCAAAGACCTTGAGAATC
Source organism: Alphaproteobacteria bacterium 41-28 (assembly GCA_001897795.1). GTDB lineage: Bacteria > Pseudomonadota > Alphaproteobacteria > UBA9655 > UBA9655 > UBA9655. The sequence goes on from MKUL01000044.1 coordinate 395, forward strand.
ATGGACTTGAAAACCTAATTGGCATTCAAGATCAAATTCCGTGAAAGGCTTTGGCTTGTATCCTTTATGCAATTTGACTTAGGGTATTTTGACGAAGACTCGTGTAGGGTGGAACCTTTAGACAACCCCTTCAAAGAAAAACTGTTACCCATGTCTTCGGTATAAAGTGTTACCTATGTGCCCGGAACGGACAAAAGCGAAGACTGGCGGATGGGGTGGGATTCGAACCCACGAGACGCTCTCACGTCTGCCGGTTTTCAAGACACCCAAAATGTTTAAGTAATAACAAACGCTAACAGATTATAATTTATAAATCAATAAGTTACTTGGTTTTTGGTGTTACTGATTGTTGAGATAAGTTACCGTTTTTTGTCCCAAAATGTCCCATGAGTGTCCCATGAATATTACATAGATGAGAAGGCTATTGGAGAGTGAATAAGAAAAAAGAGGAACAAGAGCGAGCCTTACAAAATTCGCCCCTTATTTATCCGCTCCCCAATATTTAAGAATATGCTGGCACTTGTTATCAACAATAGATTGTATTTTTTCATATATCGGAGAAGGAAGTCCTTTTTTCTTCAATTTTTTTGAAAGAGAAAGAGCTTTTTTAGGAAGGTCATTTGCAAACTTTTTAAGATCTTTTTCTATTGCATTTCTTGCAAGCTGAGTGTCTGGAACAAGTTGGTGCCAATGCCTCAGCATAACTTCTTCTGGTTTGTATTTCCCGCCTATTTTCATAGCCATTTTTTTACTCAACTGAGGGTAAACAGTGGTACTTATTAGATCGTAAACAGGTGCCAAACGAGGCTTTCCTTCCTGATATAAAAAAGAATAATTTTTCGCATGAGCGTCTGCATTTCCTATAAGGTAATTGAAGATAATCGTATGAATAAACATAATTTTATCAAATGCAGGGCGCGTACTATATGTCTCGATTAACTCTAAGCAGTCTTTTATCGAAGGACCGCCTTCATTTTCATATTTAAGCTCTGGAGGGATGCTAAGTGCTTGGCAGAAGTCCTCCTGGTGAAATCTGTGATGATGATCTGCTGTTCTATCATATCTTTCAACAAGGAGATAAGGGAGAGATTCAGCCCATCTTATTTCGACAGGAGCTACAGATAACCTCATCTCTTTCGCTAAAATCATGCAAAAGTACTCATTAAACACGCTATCAGGAATATCTGAAATTGGAGGTTTAATAATATGAGTTGTAGGAGATGTACCTTTTGTAAGAGCTATTTTATTATCAATGAGAGCTACAGCTAATTTATCTTGTGCTCCTGCCAAAGACATACGAATATCTTTTTCTCCAGCAAGTAAAGGCCGTTGGGAAAGCGTCAATAAAATTTTGTGAAGCTTTTCTCCTTCTAGGTACTCATAATCCTTTGGCTTTTCTTTGGGGGGGATTTGTCCTTCTGGATAAAGAGAGATAGCGCCAGCACATTCACCGCCGATGATTTCCAATATGGCAAAAGGATTTGTTTCTGAAACGCCCAGCAACTTAGCCACGCGATGCCTGGCCCAATCATCAGGCAGCAAATTAGAGAAAAAAGGACGAACGACGGAATCCTCATAAACTTCATCACCTAATGGCAATGAGGCTGAAAGAGGATAAGCCTTATGAGAGGCCAAGTAATGAGCATCATATATAAAATTTAATCGCCCATTGTCATCTTGGGTAAGCTTTCCAGCTAATCTTTCATCGAAGTAAACAGAGAGAATCCTTGACATGCCTTGCTTACTCGCCCTTTTGACGCAGATAAAGTTCCAATCCAAGCATTGTTAGAACTTTTAGGGCTTTATTGAGATGACAACTCTCTTTCCCCGCCTCTAGATCAAGAACAAAACGGCGCCCTGTTCCTAAAATGTTTGCTAATTGTTCCTGCGTTAAGCCTTGAGATTTTCGAGTTTCTCGAATAAGTTTCCCCAAGGCTTGCGTTGTTTTAATTTCTTTCACTTTTGCTCCTGAAAAGGAACATTATAGATTGTAAATCGTTTATCGCAAGAAAAAAATTCCTGAGAAGGAACAAAAAAACTTCTTGCCTTCCAGAAAAAACTCCTTAAACTATAAAAGCTCTCTCATCGTGAGAAGAGCGCGACGAACAGGTGCTATCAACACCTGCCGCCGCTAACCACGTCAACTTCGAAGGAGTCGACAATGGCTAAAATGACCATAGCTCAACTTGAGCTTCTTTCTCAACAACTCTCTCATGAATTGGAAACTGTGAAGCATCTGACGTCCAAAGCATGGATCGAACTCGGTCTTGCTCGGGATACGTTAAGAAGCCTTTCATTGACTTATGATGAGTGGTTGAAGGAAAGAGAACGCAATCAAGAGCTTTAATTCTTATTTTCTTCTTTTCTTTTAATGGGCTAGCTTTTTGTGAAAGAAGCTAAATTAGATTCTCTGGTTAAAGTTTGCGATATTATTTAGTGTTCGCCTTCTTAAATGGAAACGATCCAGGCTTAGAGCCTAAGGAAGAGGTGGAGATTGTTGAGGAGCTTTTGATCTTAAGTCTAAATGGGTAATTTAAAATTCTGGTATTTCCTTAAGTTAATGATTAGAAGGCTCCTCAGTTTTATGAGTTCTCTAAAAAGTATTATACTAAAAAATATTATACTTTTAAAAAAGCACAAAAAATGCCATAATATTATAATACATAAGGGAAAGGCTACGACAGGTAAATTAATAAGTGCAATATCTCAGGTAGGTTTAAGAGCTTTTAATAAGCATAGCCTGCCAGAGGTCACAATAAAAATAGGTTTAAAGAAAAACTATGTACCGTGTATGATTACCTTAATGGTCCAAAATAGAAAAATAGGATATCTTGGCAAAGGACTTTATTCACTTCCTCCTGAGTTGCTAGCAGGAGGTACTCCTCACTCATTTGAAATTGTGCTAAATGTTAACTAAAAAGAGAGCTGTAATTCAACAATCGGCTATGGCCTATTACGATCTTACAGATCGATCATTTTCCAAGGTATAGATGACTGTACAGAAAGAGAAAGGGGTTAACTTATTAGTAATTAAGGAATGAGATAAAGTATAATAGGTTATCCTTGGAGTATTAACTCTCTAGAGCTTAAAGAGAGAACACGCTTAAATATTTATCTTTTTAGGAGGTGCAATATGAAAATAATTTTATTATCAATTTTTCTTCTTATCTATTTATCAAATTCCGCCTATACGCACTGGGATGAGATTAAAGAGAATTTAAGTGAAAAAGGATTAGTAAGAGCATTTGATTCTAAAAAGAAATTTAGTGAACAGGATCGATTCAATTTATATTTTTCCTATAAAACTTCATTATATTGGGGAGAAACAGAAATCCCTGAAGAGAATCGTGATTATCTTCTTAATTTAGCTGAGCAATTAACGCCTGGAGCAAAATCTCTTAACCACCTTTTTGTTAAAATCTTTTGTATATATACTGATTCAGATGATATTCAACACTATGCGGACAGTCTAGTAATGGCCAAATTTCATGGTTTTAATAAAAAACCGGGTGTCAGTCATTATATTGGCTTACATGTTACTACAAATGACTATTTCCAAACTAAGGGAAAGCGCCTTATAGATTTCTCTTCGGGGACTAGTGCGTGGAATATGAGAAATACCTCTATTAATGATGAGGATATACAAGTTTTTATACATTCCGGAAAAAAAACAACATTTCCAGGGCATAGTGAAGACAGGTTTTTTAAGTTAGAAAGTATTAGTAAAGATTTTAATGAGGATGGAGAAAAATACAATAATTCGATATTTGAACAGCTTATTAGTAAAAAATGTAATAAAGATGAATTACAATCTATTAAATGTTTGGGAGTAAAATTTTTCTCTCGTTATGATGCGTGCTCAAAATGTCAATCAAAAATTATGACACAATTATCTAGCGAAGGGGGATTATATAAAGATTTTATGAAATCTCTTAAGGCTATGGAACTAGATTATTATATAGGAGACGAAACTTCCTTTATCCCAATTTACTATTCTGGGCGTGGATATACGAATATGAAATATTCGTATTTTGATACTGGTGAGAAATGGACATATAAAAATCTTGTCTTAAACAGTGTAAAGCGTACTTCATCTATCTTCTTTACAAGAACAAAAACAAATGATGAAGTAAGGAGAGTATTTCCTACTCAGTCTTTTGAAACGGCACCCAATAAAATAGATCTCAGCGAGGATTATCTTAAAGGCTGTATGTTTTCCAATATTCGTACGCTCTATACTGAATAGTTAGCGAAGGAAGTGGTATCTAATCTTCTTCCACGTTGCAATCCATTAATTCAACTTTTGTATTGCCAATCTTGCTTATTATTGCCCTCTGCTAGAGAGAAACAGGTTAGTTCTTCTTTTCTGAAGTTTTGGCAGCGGAGCTATTATGCTTATGTACCGTCTCATCCGTAGCTCCAAGATAATCTAAAGCTTTCACAATGCTCTTCATCAAGTATGGAGGAACCCGTCCATCCCATTTTTCGTCCCAATTGGGAACAGTAAGGGGAAGGGGTATGTCAGAAGTATTGCTTTTTTGCGTAAATTCAGAGATGACAGCAACTAAGCCATCTTTATTTTCTACAGTCATATCTAAGGGAGGAGCAATTTTTCCATGATCTCCTTTACCTTGGCTCACAATCACTTCACAATTAAGTTTTTCAAAGAGATTATAAAGGTCTTTACGAGAAAACTTGCCCTTCCCTCTTCGGATCTTACAATAGGTTTCAAAAGCATTTTTAGATAAAGGATAATCTTTTTGGGTTGTTGTCGATGTAATGGAGGAATCCTTGGTGTCTTTTTCCCCAGATTTATCTTCGTTAATAGGATTTTGAGCAGGTTTACGTGTTTTTATCTTTTCTCGCCGAATTACGTTTTCAGGCACTTGCTGTGTGACGGGAGACGAAAAATGATCATCAAAGGAATCACTTTTGGTGTCAACTTTTCTTGCTTCTTTTTTTGTTTGATTTAATTGTGGCTGCTTTTCAGGTTGTGTTTTCTGTTGCTGTTTCTCATGCTGTATTAAATGGCGTTTAATACGATTCACTTCTTGTTGGCGTAGCTGTTTTCTTTCTACTGCAGCATTTTTCTTCTTTTCTTCTAGAATTAATCTCCATTCCGACGGATCACCATTTAAAGCCAGTACACTGGCTCGAAAAGCAAGGAACTTATCAGAGAGAAGTCCTTGTTCAGATAGAAGGTTCCTTAGCACTTCTGTACGGATTAAAGCTCCTTCCACATCATTTGCGTGAATGAAGTTCACGATCATATGCTCTAATAATTGAATGGGGTTTTTTTGAGGAAGTGTAAATCTCTTACAGAAGAATTTATATAAATCAGTTAAGTCTTCAGGTGTTAATTTAGCCGACTCTGAAGGTGTTTCTAAACCCAGTATCTTTGCTTTGAATCGCATTCCTTCATCTTCAAGTCCCCGATACTCTTTGGTCAAATTTTGGAGCTGTTTTACATACTCTTCACCTTTGATTTGATTCGAAGAGAGCGAAAGTATCTCTGTAAGGATCTTATCAACAGCGCAGTGAAAATAAAGATCAAAACTGTCCTTTAAACCGTCTAAGGCTCCTTGGGGAATTCGATTTGAAACTTTTTGATGTCGATTGATAATTTTTTGCTGTTCAATTCTTTTCAATTGTTTTCGTGGAGGCCGTTGAACTTGTCGGTTCATCTGAGGGCTAAATAAATTACTTAACTCAGGAATCATTTCTTGAGCATTTTGGAGTTCCTCTTGCAATAATTTACGATATTTAGAGTTTCTTGAGATAAGCTCTTTTATTCTTTTGATTTCTTGTGCATGAGTATTAATAAGGCGACGGTCTTTTTGCAGTGTTGCAGGTGCCAACATAGAAATCAATAACGAGAGGTGGTTTTGGGCAATGTTATAATTAACTTCATAAAAAATCATTTCTAATGCTTTGACATCTTCCTCTGATTGAAATCTCTCACAAGAAGGCTCTTGAAGGGCTCTTATATAGGAGAGGACCCCTGTAAATACACGTTGAGATTGTTCAACAAGCTCGTCCTTACATCCCCCAATTGCTGCAGCATATAATAGAGCGCCATATTGTTTTGAAAGATTAAGATATTCCCGTGCAATTTTATACTCCTCTAATGTCTCAATTTGAGGAGAAGGTTGGGCAATTTTTGGACAAGTCGAGGCCATAATTTTGAGTTTTTGTACAAGAAAATATCCTTCAGGAGAAACAATATCTATACGTGGAGGGGATGCTGCTGGCCTGTAGATTTTTTCTTCTCGTTCTTCCATAGCATGAAGAGAAGTTATGGAAGATAAAAATATAAAACAAAAAAAATAAATCCATTTGAAAGAATATGTGTTTAATTTTTTTGATTCTATCATTCTCTATTCCTTGGAAATGAATACCCTAGATATCCTTATCTATTTTCTTATCGTCTCAGAAATCTCTTGATTTGAATTTAGGAGGTCATTTATCAGTATTAACTCTCCTTAATAAGTAATCAAAGGATTTCTCAGTGTTATAGCGTAAGAAAAACTAATATACTCATGAGCCTCACATGATTTTTACAAAAAACAAGAAAAAATCTAAAGAGGCGCAGACCCTTCGTGCTAGGAGACTATAAACCAAACCACGCTCTGAACCACTCATATGGAGTTTTAGGCTCTTTATAGCCATGAGCTACAAAGTCTCTATCTCTGACTACCTCGTGACCAAATTTATCTAATTTCTTCTTCGCATAGCCATTTTCTGCAAAGTAACCCCTATCATAATTCAAGTCACGTATTGTATTCGTCGGAGCACGTCTTTGTGGAGGAGTTTTTCGTACTGGAGTTTCTAATTCTTGCATTGCCTCCACTGGTATAGAAAAAAGTGCAATTGATGTTAGTGCTGTTCCCAGTGTGATGATTGATCGTGCTTTCATTTGATTTTCCCTTCTCAGTATTTTTATTCTATAATTTTTTAAGTCTTACATTTTTCTAAATTAATCACATTTAGACAATGATTAGAAGAAAAATATAAGGTATTATATCTTATAGTACACAAATTCCAATATCTTTGTTCTTCTTCTAAATTAAAATAAATGGTTATGGGGAGGTTCAGCATGTCCAAAGACAAATCTAGCTTCGAAGATTTAGAAAAACAACTTGCCGTAGATACTCTTGAAAAAGCCCTCAAGGAACTTCATCAGGAAATTAATGGAGAAATTGAAAACAATAAAAAAGCCTTCTCTGAAGAAATCAGTAAAACCCTTACGAGCTTTAAACAAAACCTTGAGCAAAAGGTCGTGCAAGAAATCGACCAAAAAATTTCATCCCTTTTTACTAAGCACTTTGCCGATACAAGCGTGGAAGTTAAGTCCAGCTTCGAGCATATGTTTGATCCAGTTTTAAAGCGAACTGAAGAGGATATGAGGCAGCTTAAGACCCAAGGAGACCATACCCTTCAGTCCTGGAAGAATATGATGAATCAATATACAGGCTTTTGGACAAAGCCTTTTTTCCTTATGTTATTTGTTTGTATTCTAACAGGGTTGCTTATCTCTTTGTCGTCCTCCTATTATCTGAGCAGGGAAAGTATGCGTTCTAAGCAATTATGCGAATCCAATCTTCAGTGGTTCGCCCAAAGCTATTCTGACCTCAAAAATGCTCAGGACCAAAAAGTAAGTGCTGAAACTCAACTTAAGAAAAAGAAAAAATGAGGGGGCTTTACAGAGAATACCCTCCTCTATCTAAGGAATGGACCTTGGCTTTTTCTTGAGCTGCTTTTTGAATTGATTGACTCATGTCGGGATCTAAGCGCAGAATGTGTTCAAAAGCTTCTTTATTTTGATAAATGGATTTCCCAAGTATGCGTAGTTCTTTTCTAAGGTAAAACTCATCCTCAGGTGACTTCTTAATCTCATCCTTTAGTTCTTTAAATCTAGAGTAGGCAGAGATGGTTTCTCTAAACTCTTTATGGTCGATGTCTTCAATGCTTTTAATTTTCTCTGCTTCCTTAAACGAAGGGATCCTTTCTTTTAAAGAATTTTGGGCTTGTTCCTGAGAACGTTGCATTTTTATTTCTTTGGCTTCCTGTTCTGCTTTTTTAGAAGCTTGCAGGTTCTTTAAAAACGTTAAAGCCCTGTCCGGATCGGTTTGTGCTGCCTTTCTAGCAAGATCCCGCGACTTCTCTGACATATAGCTTAGAAAGGGAGAGGTAAGTTCCTTTTCAACCTGGGTTAGTTTTTGTTGATAAAGATGAAGGTAGGCTTCTTTTTTGCTCTCCCAATAAGCAGTAGCTTTTTCTTCTCCATAAAGCTTATATCCTTCTTCAAATGTTTTTTTGACGAGGGTAGCTCTGTTAAAGGCAGGGTGTTTCATCTCCTCATAAACAGAATAAAGAGCAGGGCTAATGGCGTTTTGGATTGGAGTAAGGGTAACTTCCTCTGTCTTTGTAAGGGGGGTATTAACCTTGTAAAATTCCTCGTTGTTATGGAAGGCGTCTTTGACTTTTGTAACGAGATCTTCCGTCTTATCTTTTAGGTGAGATGTAAAAGACTTTTCTTTTTGTTTTCTTTCAATATCTTTCTGGGTATCAAAAAGAAGACTTGTTTTATGCCCTTCTTCTCGGCTCATTTGACGAATAAGAGAAGCTTCGTTAGGAGTTTCATCTCTTGAAACGTAGAGAGATAAAGACTTTGTTTGACGTGTAAGGGCTACATAGTTGGTGGATTGGTTTATGGTGTTACTATGGAGGACATAGACATGATCTAACGTGGAACCTTGTGCTTTGAAACCGTCGCAGCATATCCATGACGCAGGCCATCATAAGTATGGGGGTCGATAAAAACCTTGCCTTTGTTATCTAATTGAAGGGTGAGCTTTTTCGTTTCTGGATCAATATACTCAATAACTCCAAAATAGCCACTCTTTAAGCTTTGGCCTTTGTCTGTCTTTGTAAGTTGGATCCGATCTCCCTCTGCGAAATTGATTCTTCCTCTTTGGGTCATGCAGGTGACTTCAAGATCTCCTAATTCTCCCCGCTGCCTTAAAATCTCTCGGGCCCCTTGATTTAGAGCATCTACGTCTACATTCTTTTGAGCTAAGATCTGAGCTGTATGCAGATTGACTCTTTCCTTGGCCCAGGCCTCTAAGAGAGAAGAAAGAGCTTCTTCTTTTGAAGGTGTCCATTTTATGGCTTTATTCTCTTGAAGAAGGGTTACAGCGCTCCTTACATCCCCCTTGGAGAGTTCTTCTGAGACCTTTTTCTGCCAATTGATCGTTTGGCGCCTAACATCTCTAAGTTCTGCAGAGTTATATCGATCAGCTAAAACCCTAAAAACTCCTCCCCGATGAACAGAGCTGAGCTGACGATCATCGCCAACCAATATAAGTTTAGCTCCACTCTTTTTAACCGCATGGAAGAGCTCAACAGAGAGCTCCGTGCCTAGCATTCCAGCTTCATCAACAACAACAAGAGTTTTAGGATCTAAAGCTTCCTTATTATTCTTAAAGGCAAACAAAAATCCATGGCAGGTCTTAGCATCTTTAAAATCACTCTCCCTTAAGTCAGAGGCAACCTTATGGGTAGGAGCTAACCCTAAAACCCGATATCCCTCATTTTCATGAGCCAAGCGAATAGCATCAAGCACATAGCTTTTTCCAACGCCTGCTCGTCCTTGAATAAGAGAAAGACTCTGTCCTGATTGAACACAGAGTTCATAAGCTGAGAACCTCGAAGAACAGGTTTTTTTAGTAGAAGGAGAACATAGAAGTGATCAATTCGGCAAAATGTGCCTGTAAGTAATGCCTCTTTGAGTGTATTTTTCAGGTTAGAGCTCTTGGCTTGGTCTTTTTAAGGGGGTTTAGAGGAATTTATCCTGCAATAGCCGTCCGTCTGTGTTCCCAG
>MKUL01000045.1 GCA_001897795.1 Alphaproteobacteria bacterium 41-28
AAACAGCGCAACTGTAAATTTGATTCTCCTGATTTTCTGTGCTTTTACAATGCCCTTGGCTGGATATGTAGCTGATAAAGTAGGGTATGCAAGAGCAATGCTTTTATCTGCCCTTGCGTCTTTGCTTTATGCTTATCCTTTTTTTCATATTGTATATGCGGGTTCCTTATTTAATATCATTCTAGCTGAGCTCGTCTTTCTTGGATTTTCCCAGCTTTTTGTAGCACCTATCAATGCCTTTCTGACTCAGCTTTTTCCTGTGCGTTCTCGTTATACCGGCACAGCTTTTGGTTATTGTATAGGAATGGCATTATTTGGAGGAACAACACCTTATATTGCTTTATCCCTTATAAATGGGTTGGGAAATGCTAAAAGTCCTTTCATCTATGTTATGCTTGTTTGCCTAATAGGATTAATGTCTGTCCTTTTTGGGAAAAATTATGTATCTCAATCAATTGATTATAAGCTAAAAGGAAGTGAGGCTTAATTACTAAAGAAAGCTTTAGATAGGCCCAAATTATAGTTCAAGAGGAGGGAAAGGATATGACTCAACCGAACAAATCATCTACAGAAGCTCAATATAAAATTGCTCATTTTTTACAAGAAGAGGCTGAGAGATTAAAATCAGAGTATCAGGAGGATCTTCAAAGAAGGAATATGAAACAGAAAAAGTATGATAAAAAACGAATAAAACTCTCCCAAAAGATTGGATCCGTCCTCAAACTACACTCCTTGGAGGCTGACATAAAAGAAGAGCTTCTTTCTCTTCAGCAACAACTCAAAGACTTCCTCTAAAAAAGCTTAAAAAGAAAATAGATTTAAAGAAATACAGGTAAAACCTTAAGGTCTCTCGGTTGTAGGTGCAATAGTGGGTGAGCTTCTCCTCCATGTAAAGTTGAGCATTAAAAATGTAATCCCTCCCACAAGGGCTGCTATGGGAATCACCCATAGGGCATACGTATAAGCCACGGCATCATAAACCCGCTGTCCCTCTGCTACTCCTCCAGACCAAAAATTATCCATAAGTGAGCCTATAATGGTATGAAAAAAAACACCTCCAAGCATGTTTATGCAATTTAAAAAAGCAATAGTTACATTTCTCATTTCAAGGAGAACAGCAGAAGCTCCCATTGAGAACACTAATACTTGATAGCAACATAAAATCCCCACCATGAACATCATAGCTGAGAGGACTATATAGCTAAGATGTCCATGTGAAAGAAGCACAAACGCAAAAAGAGCTGCCATTAACATTCCGCAATAAGCTGTTATCTGGGAGGGGGCTTTGAACTTTTCAGAACAGTAAGCTAAGAAAGGTCCGCCTACCATCATCCCTGTAAAGATAGAAGAGGTTATGAAAGAGGCGTCTTCTTTTTTAAACGAATAAACCTCCATCAAATAAGAAACGCCCCACACATCAGCAAATCCTTCTAGAGGTCCCACCATCAAAAGACTTCCCAAACCTATAAAAAGAAGGAGGGGCATTGAGAAAAGAGACTTAAAATTTTTAAGGAGAGCAGGGTTTTCTTGGTATGAGATGGGAGGGTAAGGCTTAATAACAAGGAAGATAAAGCCCATCAATACTATCCCAGCAACACCGCTCATCAAGAGTACGCTTTCCCATCCGTAAAGAATTATAAATTGGCTAACAGGCTTGCCTCCATAAACAGCTCCTAACAAACCTACAGTGTTTGTGAGAGCAAACATCCTGGCGTAAGTAGGAAAAGGGAACCATAGAGAAATAACTTTAAATGTTCCTAGAAACCCAGCAGATGAGCTTACTCCAATCAAAAATCGCGCGAATAGAACAAAATACCAATTTTCTGCAAAATAAAATAAAAAAATTGAGCATGAACAAATGAAGCAACACAGGGAGATAACAAGTCTTGGTCCAAACCGATCGAGTAAGAGAGCCATCGGAATTTGCATCCCCGCATATCCATAGTAATACATAGAGGAAAGAAACCCAAACTCTGTAGCATCAATCTGAAACTTATGCATAATTTCTGGAGCACAGAGACCAGGAAATACACGTATAATAAACTGATAAGCAAAGAATAAGGCTGCAAAAAACCACATCGCCCAGACATGTAAAACAGCCATTTCTTCCTCGTTTGTAGAGCTGGTTAGATTTTTAAAGAAGGATGAGCTGCTTTTCAAGTTTCACTTAAAGCTAATTCTTTATTGCTAATGTGTTACAAAAATTTTGATTTCAGAACTGGTTTACAGTCTCTGAAAAAGTAACTTGAATTCCAAAATTTTACTCAACGAATTGAGAGCCAAATGTCCTTAAAATCCTTTACACGGTAATGATTTAAGATAATAATGAAGATATGAACGAACCTAATGAATGTCTTTTAAACAAAAAATGTCAACCTTGTCAGGGTGGTGTACCACCCCTCCCATATGAGGACATACAAAGACTCTTAAATGAGCTAGGAGGGGGATGGTCTCTAAATACAGAAAGCCATCTCTACAAAGAATATAGATTTAATGATTTCATGGGTTCTATGAATTTAGCCAATAAAATTGCGGCATTGGCTGAAAGAGAGGGCCATCATCCAGACCTTACAATTTCTTGGGGAAGATGCTCTGTAGAAATATGGACTCACAAAATAAATGGATTAACTGAGAGCGACTTTATTTTAGCTGCAAAAATTGATTCATTAATCAATGGCAAGAACTTTAATACGCATTTAGAAACCTGACAGAATAACTTAAGCTCGCTCCTACTCATATTGAGAACTCCTTTTGGTTCATTTTGCTGAGTTCTTGAGAAATCTGAGAAGCTAAGGCTTCTAATGCTTATCAACAAAATTAGCCGAGGAATTAAAACAAAAAATCCTTGCTTTCATCTCATTCTTTAATGAAACGTTAAGTAAACCTTTTAAGTGGGCATAGAAAAGTAAGGTCTTACCTATATAATGATGGTTTATTTATGAGCTACACTAGTTGTGGATGAATGTCCTGCTCTGGCGATAGGCCTGTTATTAGGTAGCGAGGAGCGTATTTGCAAGGAGCAATATTTTTTTAGATGAAGCTACTCGATAACAGTTCCGTATTAGGAGTTAAACAAAGCCAGCATGCTCTTCTTTCTAGCATGAAGGCTTAGTTGATTTTAAGCCCTATTTGGTTTAAAAATAGCTTTAATCAACTAGGTTCTGTGCACTTATCTAAGCCAAAGGATAAAGGAAGCATAGGCTAAAAAGCCAGCAAAGGAAGAGGCTTTTTTATCAAAACGTGAGAAGATTCTTCTAAAGTGTTTGATTTTATTAAAGAAGCATTCCACAAGATGACGCTCTTTATATAAATGTTCATCATATTCGCGGGGTATTTTCCTATTAGATCGGCAGGGAATAACGGGAATACAGTTTTGTTCTTGAAGCTGATCGATCAAAGCATTTGAGTCATATCCTTTATCGGCAATGACATTGGCATATTCAAAACCCTGGAGAAGTGTTGATGCTTGGGTTATGTCGTGTCTTTGGCCAGGCATTAAGGAAAATCTGAGAGCTTGCCCCAAGGCATCAACAACAACATGGATTTTAGTTGTAAAACCGCCTTTGCTACGTCCCAAACATTCACGGGCCTGTTGATCTTTTTCGTAACCCGCAGCACAAGGATGAGCCCGAATAATTGTGGAATCAATCATGATCGATTCTCCATCATATCCTTCTGTAAAATAAGAAAGAATTTGATTCCATAGCCCTTTATGAGACCATTGTTCAAATCGTTTATGAACACTTCTCCATTTACCGTAATAGATAGGGAGCTCTCGCCACTGAGCTCCTGTGCGCATTATAAAATAGACGGCTTCTGCAAATGTCTTTGTTTTTTCTTCATTTTTAACTCTAATACCACTGCAGAACTTCAAAAATTCATATATCTTTTTCCAATCTGCGGATTTTATGTAATACTTGTCCATGGTAACGCTCCTTTTTAACAAATGAACGTTACCACTTTTTTTATTCAATTTTTAGATAAGTGCACAGAACCTAGATAAAATACTATAAAAAGGAAAACGTTATGTCAGAGTATACTTTCCAAGCAGAAGTGAGTAAACTTCTCCAGCTCGTCACCCATCACCTTTATACTAACCAAGAAATCTTTTTAAGGGAACTTATTTCAAATGCTTCTGATGCTTGTGATAAGCTCCGACATCTTCGACTGACAAAATCTGACCTTACCGAAGACAATATCGATTATAAAATTACTCTTTCTATTGATGAAGAAACGCAAACCTTAATCATTGTAGATAATGGTATCGGTATGACGCGCCAAGAGCTTATCGACAATCTTGGAATCATCGCAAAGTCAGGAACAGCCCAGTTCCTTAAGAAGCTCACAGGAGATACTAAAAAAGATACAAATCTTATTGGTCAATACGGAATTGGCTTTTACACATGCTTTATGGTGGCTTCACAAGTAGATGTTATCAGTTTGAGAGCAGGTAAAAAGGAAGCTCATAAGTGGAGCTCCAATGGGACTGATTCTTTTACTGTTGAAAAAGCAGACCTTGAACATCAAGGCACAAAGATTATCCTCCACCTTAAAGAGGATGCGAAGGAATACTTAACACCTCTTCGTTTAAAAACCTTAATTGAAAAGTATTCTGAGCATATTGCTTTCCCTATTGTGCTTAAAACCAAAGATAATGAAGAAGCTTTAAATGAAGAACGCGCTCTCTGGCTTCGTTCTAAAAATGAAATTACTCAAGATCAGTATAAAGCTTTTTATCAACATACAGCCCATGCTTTTGATGAGCCTTGGTGTATCCTTCATACGAAAGCTGAGGGTGTTATTGAGTATACAGCCCTTCTTTTTATTCCCTCAACCATTCCCTATGACCTCTTTAGTGCAGAGAGAAAAAACCGCCTTAAGCTATATATCAAGCGGGTTTTTGTGACTGATGATTGTGAGCACCTTTTGCCTTCTTACCTAAGGTTTATTAAAGGTATTGTGGATACGGAAGATCTTCCTCTCAATATCAGTCGTGAGACCTTAAGGTACGATCCTCGTATGGCAAAAATTAAGGCAACACTTACAAAGAAGATCCTAGAGGTTTTCACGAAGAAGGCTCAGGAAGAACCAGAGGATTATCTAAAATTCTGGCAAAACTTTGGAGCCATATTAAAAGAAGGCTTTCATGAAGAACCAGCCAAGCAAGAAGATCTCCTCCCCCTCCTTCGTATTAAAACAACCTTGAGAGAAGGATATATTTCCTTAGAAGATTACATTGCTCATATGAAAGAAGATCAGAAAGAGATCTATTATCTAATTGGAGAAGATACATCTAAAATGCTGAAAAGCCCTCAACTTGAAGGATTCCAGAATCATAAGCTCAATGTGGTGCTGTTCACAGATCCTATTGATTCTTTTTGGATCACACGCGTAGGATCTTACAAAGGGCATTCTTTTAAATCCATTCTTGAAGAAAACCTTACGCTCGATAAAGAAGAGTCCGATGATACCCATGTAAAATCCCTCATTGATTTCTTAGAAAAAGAATTCCAAGGCAAAGTCAAAAAAGTCCGTATTTCAACCCGTTTAAGTGAAAGTCCTGTTTGCTTTGTAAGTTCAGGTAAAGAAATGAATCCCTACCTTTCAAGCATGCTGCAAAACCAACAAAATCCATCAGCCCGAATCCTAGAAATTAACCCAAACCACTCACTGATTCAAAATCTCTCTAACATGACAGAGCAAGAAGATAAAGAACAAACCCTTAAAGAAATGGCTTGGCTTCTTTATGATCACGCGCTTATCCTTGAAGGACAACCGGTTGCTGACTCTCAGCTCTTTACCCAGCGCCTCACAACGCTCATGAACAGCCGGCTTGAAGCGGCTTAAAGGTAATAGAGAGAAAGATCTTAAAACTATAGGGTTGCTGACTTTGTATGCAAGGGCAAGAAGAGTTTGCTTTTCTTGCATTACAACGAAAATTCCTTTTCGTTCATTTTAATGAGTTCCTGGTTTATTTGCAATTTAAGCATCTCCAATGACCTTTTGGTTCGATCCTGGTTGTGGGAGGGATGGTTCTCAGCTACCATATTCTTCTCACAAGAAAGATAGTTGAAGAGATGGTCTCCCTCATGTCTTTGGTGATAATCAGTTTCTAATTGGTTTAATTTCTTTTTTAATGTGAAGGTATAATCTTTCATTTCCAGGTTTTGTGCAATTTGAATCATGTGGACAGTTTGAGATTCAGATGGAAGTTCTCCATGAATTTCTTTATATCTCAAAATGTTTTTAGCAGAATGAACCGCCATATCTTCTGAGAGGGAGTATTTTTGGGATAATTCTTCTGCAAGCTTTGGCGTATGAGCTCTATGTTCTTTTAGCTCTTGGTGAGCAAGCTCAGCAATGCTTGTTCTTGAACCATGGACCCGAGGATTTGAAGGAATTTTTGTTCCATCTTGCTTGGCTTTCAGGTAAAGCCGTCCCTCGATGGAAGCCAAGCGCTCCGCAATCATATGGGCACGAAGGACTTCATTTTCTTTAAAGTTATCCTTGTCTTTCCACTCTTGTATGAGTTCCTTGCGGATTTCAGGGATGCGATTCAGCTCGTACTTGGCCCTTAAGGAAAGTTGAGCAATTTCTTCCTGTGTAGGATTACGACCATTACGCTCATAGGCATGAACAAGGAAAGTAGCCGTTTTTTCTGCTTGCAATGGGAATCGTTGAGCACGTTCTTTAGTTAGAGGTTTCTTGTCGCGGGCTAAGGCGTCGTATAGCCTTTTTTCGCAATAAGCTACGATTTCTTTAAAAGGTTTGCCCGCTAGTGTAAATTCTGGGGTTTCTTTTTCACTTTTGGGAGACTGTTTAGCTTCTTTTCTCTCAATGACTTCCTTCACATGAGGATCTCTTTGCAATTGCTTTTCAGCAGAGATTTGCATAGAAGCAAGAAGGTCCTTTGGCAAATTTTTTTCTAAAATCTCCCTAACGCCCTCAGTACCATTAGCTTTAAGTATGTCATTAAAATCCTCTCCCACTCTATCTGGCTTGATAACATTGACCGTAAGACCTTTTTCTTGAAGAAACATTACAGATTTTTCAAGGCTTTTTGCGGCTGATGATTCAGGAGCATCATGGTCTGCACAAATGATTATATGGGTGTTAATATCTTCTGGCGCAAGGCGCTTGATGTTAGAAAGACCCAGACTTGCTTGGATGGTTCCTTTTATGCCTGTTTCTTTAAGGCTGAGGGCTGTTTCAACTCCTTCAGCAATAAGGAGAAGGTTTGAGTTTTTATCCTCCTGAATTATTATGGCTGCCCCTTTGAGCGCTCCAAAGGATCTCTTCTGAACCGGAATATTGGCTTTATTAGCTGTATGTGGATTAAGAAAGGTGAGTTGAACGGCGGTGATCTCTCCCTCATGCGTACGGGCAGCAGCCATAAGAGCAGGAGAGGATGATTTCCTTATGCTATTGGCGGGGAGGTATAAGAGTTCTTCGGGAAGAGGACCTTCAATTTTGCGATGCTCTGTGAGGTAACGTTCTGCCAGAGTTCCCTGAATAGGCAACCCCTTAGCGTAAAGAGATTGAGCCCATTCAATTTTTTGTTTTATTTCTTGGCTCTTTTTTTCTAAAGATTCTTTCCGAGCACGAGAAAACTCATAGGGTTGCTTTAGCATTGATTGTTCAGGAGAGAGTTTTGCCCAGGAAGCGCCATATTCTATGGCTTCTTGATATGAGAGATTCTTAAGCTTGGTGAGAAGGTGAAGAGGGCCTCCTGCCAATTGAGGGTCTTTATAGTTGAGCCATACCCCTTTCTGAAGATTGACAGCAAATTCTCCTTTTTTTCCATACCGTCTTTCTTCTTTTGAAGACATGGCACGGTTATAGTCCTCCCCAATGGACGTAAACACATGATCTGCAAACTCAGCCATGTGGACTTTAAGGGCTTCTTCCACAATTTCTTTGTTAAAAGGTAGAGAAAGTTTCTGTTGTATAGCTTTCTCTAGGATCTTTGGGTTATATGAGCTCTTAACAAAGGGACTTTCAAGGAGAGAAGAAGAAAGATCTGCTTGTTCACTTATCGGTTCTGCAGCTCGTAAGATACTCTTGTGCAAAGGCTGAGATGGAGTTTCAAACGTACGGCCGTCTTTTATTACATTTTCTTTCTTGAAAAGCTCGTCCGCCCGGACTTCTTCTCGAACGCTGTCTTGAAGGACGCGGATTTCTTTTTCCCGTGTTCTCCCTAAGGAATTATTCCTGAGGGAATCATTCCCTAGGAAATGATCTGCCACATTCCAAAAGGCTTCCTTTGTGACAGCCCCCATAGCTTCCAGCTCATTCGACATTCGTTGAAAGAATTTGGTGAGGATTTTGTCATCCCGTTTCATGATTTTGGTCAGGGTTTCTGAATCAAGATAATCAGCTGCAGAGAGCTTTTCTCCTGATTTTGAGAGAATTTCTCGAAGTTTCTCTGGTCGCCAAAAATCAAGGGAACTTCCAAATAAATGGACGTTTTCGCGATGGCGGGTCATTGCTACATAACTTAAGTTCTGGGTCATCTCAAAAGAGGCTAGAACGTAAGTTTGATCAACGGTCGTTCCTTGAGATTTATGAATGGTAATCGCCCATCCCTGCTCAAAGTATGGATTGAGATTAGGAGCAAAGGAAATTTCCTTTCCTTCATCCAATTTGACCTTAATAGTTTGGCTGTTAATGTCTATAATGGTCCCCATAGTGCCGTTTTTAACACCTAACCCATCTTGGTTTCTTGTAAAGACGATGCGATCTCCCTTGGAAAAGCCTTTCTCTTCTCGGAGGGTTTCTTTTTTCCCAAAGTCATCTTCAATTTCTTTTTTAATTTTGAAGGTAAACTCTCCTTTTGAGAGATGGCCTGATTCTTTCAGAAGAGCTCTCACCTGTCTGTTGAGATCGTTGACGTCCCTGTTACTATAAGCAAGAATCGCTGTGCTTTTTTCTGAATTTTTTTTGAAAGTAGTGTGCCATGCGCGAATGAGCTCTTCCTTGGCCGTTTTTCTGACATCAACGGTTTGACCTTCGGGTCTCAAGCCCCGGGGTCTAAGACCCTGGGATCTAAGATCCCTTTTCTTTTCTTGCCCAATGAGATGGTCAAGGCCACATTCTTTCAAAATAGTTTTGGCTTCTTCTTGTTGGGCGAATTTATCTTTTTTATTGTCTTTAAAGATGAGGGCAAGCTGAAGAGTATCAACGTTTCTTGCTTCAAGAGCCGGGCGGCACTTTTGAGCATTAAGAAGGATGTAGCCAGCAGCATCTTTTTCTTTATCCTTCCAATCAAGATATTGTCCAAAGTCTTCATGCTCTCTGATTTTGGAATAGAGCTTTTTCAGCTCCGAATATTCTCTCTGCACATCTTTTGCCATTTCTCGATAAATAAGAGAGGAAACACGGTGAGAGACTCCATAAAGATGCACAATGTTATCATAGTCTCTGTTGTTTATAGCTTCTTTAAGGGAAGGAAGTTTTTCCTCAACGATGTGAATGCATTCTTTTTCTTCATATTTTCTTATGGCTTCTTTTGTTTTCTGCTGGCCAAAAAGAACCGTTGCTTCTCTTTGCCATTCTTCTTTTTGGCGAACAACAGTAATGAGTTCAGAGCGTCCCAACTTTTCTGTCACAAGGCGAAAAGCAGGGCCTGCTTCAACCGGTTGAAGTTGCGCCCCATCCCCCACAACAATGAGCTTAACCCCAAGTTGCTTTACAGCACTTAAGAGCTTATCAAAACGCTCTACATCCACCATACCAGCTTCATCAACAACAAGGATGCTTTTGTCATTATATTGGCACCGACCTTCTTCAAATGACTTGAGGAACTTATGCAAAGTTGTTGAGGGAATGCTGTTATCTTCTAAAGAACTTCCCTCTAAATTCTGAGAGGCCTTTCCTGTAGGCGCAAGTCCATAGACTGTATAGCCTTCTGCCTTCCAAATTTCATGGCATACCCCAATGGCTGTCGTTTTTCCTGCGCCTGCAATCCCTACAACGCATCTGATTTGGCCTTCATCAACTAAATGGTGAATGGCCTTGATTTGATCTTGAGAAAGCCCCCCATGCTCTTTAAGTTTTTCGTTGGCCGTTGTGATGGCAAATTCAATATTCTTTTCCTGAACGCCGTGAATTTTAGAATTCCCGAGCTCTTCAGCTTGCTCAATAAGAGACTGCTCTGCTTTAAGCATGCTGCGGGATGTATAAATGGCTTTGTCGTGTTCTACTTCTGTAGACTCACGTACTTTTTGGGCACGCAATAAGACCAATTCATTGGAGGCTTTAATTTTATCTTCTAGCCGCGCAAAAAGCGTAGGGTTATCCACATACTGATGGAGCTTTTTTTGTACATCCGCCCACATAAAGGTGGCATGATGTTTTGTCACAATATCCAAAATGACGTCAGGGTTTCGGATAATACGATAGAGGTTACGAAGCTGCGCTGCTTGAAAGACCTGCATCTTCTCTGTGAGGGAGGCAATTTTGGTATCTTTATCAGATTTAGGAACTTCGAGAGGACGGGCAGATTGCGTGGATTCAGCAGACCGAGTAAGTTCAATATTCTCGCTTTTTACTTGATTCTCTTTTGTTTTTCTTTCGATCTCTAGAACATTTCTCCCCCGTTTAGGTTGAGGTTCCATCTCAATGCCACGCTCTTTGTTAGAGCGATGATCAATATGAATGTCATGGCCATAGAGTTTGAGATAAAAGTTAGAATAGTTGGCCCACTGTTCCCGTAATTCTTGAATAACAGCTTTTGTATTCCAACTTCGTTCTTTTTTTGAATTA
Organism: Alphaproteobacteria bacterium 41-28; assembly: GCA_001897795.1. Taxonomy (GTDB): domain Bacteria; phylum Pseudomonadota; class Alphaproteobacteria; order UBA9655; family UBA9655; genus UBA9655. The sequence continues at coordinate 10,765 of MKUL01000045.1, forward strand.
AACCCTTCTTCATCAAGCGTACGCATGGTTAGAAGTATATGGCAGTGAGGCTTTGCCTGTTTTGTTTCTTCATCCACATCAAAGTGAAAGTTAAGAAGAGCGGTCATGCCCCGCCCGCAAAGCTGATCCTTTGCAAATTCTCGTGCTAAGGTAATGTTTTGCTCCTCTGTGAGTTCAGAGTGGAGGGCTATTTCAATTTCACGCCAGACTTGGGAATTAATCCTATATTCAGCGGCTTCAACCTTTTGGGTGAGGGTTTGGACGCCCTCTTGGCGATCCGTGTTGATGAGATCTTGAATCTCTCGAATCCATTGAGGCGCATTCTCTGGTACAACAAGCTCTACATGTTGTACAGCTTTGTTCCCATAATCAAAGGATTCACCTGTACGCAGATCTAAAAGCTGGCATCCTGCACGATAAGCAACAGCGCCTACGGTATTTCGGGTACTCTGAGAGAGAATTTTTGCGCTGAAGTGGTATAAAGCCATGGAGGATTAGCACCCCTTCATTGCTAAACTAATGCCAATCTTCAATTCTTTAAACCAGCCATTTTCTAAAAACTTTTCTGTCAAAACAGCATAATCGTCTTTGGGGCATGCCCCAAAGCGCGCAAACTTGAAAAGTTTGTATAAGCGCGCCTCTCTCACTTTTAAAAAGTGTTCGAGGACCGCTCTATGATGATTAAAGTGTGTGTTTTTGTAGTTACGCATAGATAAATATTTATTTTATGTATATAGAAATTTGTTAATTATCTTCTTGAAATATAATAACAAATCATGTAATTTATGTAAATCATTTTCGCTTTTCTCATGGATACAAGACAGGAGAATGGGCGGGAATGAGAAGAAAAGGAAAATTAATGACAAACAAACTCAATCCAACTCTCAAAAAACCGGCTCCCCTTAAAAAGAAGCTTTCAAGGCATCAAGAACCTCTGCAAGATAAAGAGAAATTTCTCTCTATTGAGCAAAAGATCCAACGCCTAAGGCAAAAACGAGAAAAACTTCACCTGAATCAAGCGCTCTTCTTTACAAAGGAGGTTCAGAGAATTCTGCAGGATGAATTCTCTCTTGAGATGGCTTTGGTCATTTTAGAAAAGACATGGGCTACTGCCTCAAAGAATCAAAAAGAAGAATGGAGCAAACATGTGCCTTCCTTTCGTGCCGCTTTCGTTTCAGCGTATGAGAAAGAGTCTCAGGCGCACGAACCAATTCTTGAACAGATTTGAATCACGGAGGTACATCTTGATGAATTCTCTTAATCTCACTTATCATGGTATGAGGCGGGCAAGAGTAAAATCTCTTATTCAAGTCGGCTCTCTTGTTGAGAAGTCAGGCCTTTTGAAAACATTTGATCTTCCTGTAGGGAGAGATTTTCAAAAAGATGGCGAATTGAAAATGCAGATCAGTGCCCTCTATAAAGGCTTTCTTGTCCTTAATAATATCGCAAACTCAGATGAAGCTCACCTGCAGCTCTGGGGTCATCAGGGCCTTGCGGCTTTAGCTGAAACCAAAAAAGCGGAAAAAGAAATGAGCGGATGACATGCAACGCTTATGATAAATTTCTGGGAATCATAATGCTAGACAAGAGAAAGGGAAGAAATGTCTGCTCAAGCTATCGCGTCAATCATTCTTAATTTTTGGTTTGGAGAGCCAAGTGCACCAAGCTATGACCAATATAAAGATTTTTGGTTTCAAAGTACGCCCGAACTTGACGAGCAGATCCGAAAGCAATTTGAGCCTGTTTATCAAAAGGCTATTAAAGGTGAACTGGATGCTCTTTCACAAACCCCAAAAGGGTGTTTAGCCCTTGTGATTATTCTCGATCAATTTCCAAGGAATATGTATCGCGGAACACCTCAAGCTTTCACTTCAGATGCAAAAGCACTGAAAGTAGCAAAAGAAGCTGTGAAGAAAAAATTTGATCAGAACCTTTTACCCGTTCAACGTATGTTTTTGTATCTTCCCTATGAGCATAGTGAAAATATTGAGGATCAGGAGCAATCTGTTAAGCTTTTTGAAAACCTTGAAGATGAGCTAGCTCTTAAATACGCAATTGAACATCGTGACACCATTGTACAATTTGGACATTTCCCTTATCGGAATGTGATTTTAAGGAGAAGAAAGTACGGGCGAGGAAATAAAATTTCTTGAGAAATAAGAAGCCCTTTAAAGGGAGAAAAAAGGTCTTTTGGTTGGGCAAAAAAAACTAAAGTGAAATAAAATTTATAGGGCAATCATTAGTATTCAGGGGAAAAATTTAAAGCTTTTAAGGTGGAAAAAATGCTTGTGGACGCTCTTGTAGAGCTCGTAAGAAAAAATGGAGAGCGTCAGAATCTTCGTTCTCCATCCCTTTTTGTTAAGGGTTAATCTTGTTCTTGCTTATGAGGTTTTTCGCATTCCAACCATTCATCATATAGCAGTTGGAGACTCGCTATATTTCCTCGTGCAGATTCAAGCACATGCCATGATCTCGAGAGATGATAGTTAATATCATAAAATTGATAGTTTAGTTCTTGCGAAATGCGCAGAATCCGCGCTAGGTTTGAATTAGCCATAATGGATACCTTCCGTATCTGTTGTGGTCAGTGGGGTAGTGAGTGTGTCTGCACTCCTGCTCCACGCTATCTCACCGCGAGATAACAAATTTACTTTAAAGAATTTCCAGTAAAAAGCAAGCAGAAACACATCAAAAATTAAAAATAATTTTAGGAAAATTCTCTTGAATTTGCTTGACTTTTTGAGTATTTTTTCAGAATGAATTTAAAAGAAACGAAGGAGATTTTGCTATGGACCTCTTTAATTGGAAAAAATTTATTTTCAATTCATCTTCTCATTCCAATAACCAAAATCATAAAGTTGATATCTCAAAAAATTCTCATACAAGAATGGATACAGCCGGGTCTTTGCATAAAAGAAACAGCCTTCATAATCCTTCCCCAGCTAATCACCATAGAAGCTCAAGCCTTTTCAGCTCATCTTTAAATTCTATGAATTCTCAATATAATTCATATTTTTCTTCTCGGAAAAATTGGTGAGTTTACTTATAGGACCTTAAAAATTCACAGGCAAAGCTTTTGTGGCCGGTAAGTCTTCATTTTTCGGCATTGTTTTGATTGCCATAATGCGATCAATCCGGAACACTTTCTCTTCTTGGCTGGTGTGACAAAAGCCTCTGAGTCCCATATATGGAACGTTCTGATATTTCATTAAGCCTACATACGTTGGTGTAACAAGGCGTGTGGACTTTTCATTTGAGGTATTGAGGTAATCAATTTGAAGAACATGCTGGTTGGCAAGGGCTGCTTTAATAAAGTCTTCCTTTTCATTAAGGGAAAGAGGCATAAAGGGGGGATGGGGTTTAAGGTTATTGACGAACGTAACAACCTCTTCGTCACTCCAGATATGACGGGCATAAATCGGTTTCGTTAGAACTAATCCTTCAAGGGATGTACATCGGCTTAAAGCCACATAAACTTGTCCAGGCATAAAAGCTCCACTGCCAATATCCAGAATAACTTTTTGAAAAGTTTTTCCTTGGCTTTTATGAATAGTGAGAGCCCAGGCTAGAGTGAGAGGATATTGGGTAAAGGATCCAATAACCTCCGATTGAATAGCATTTTCTTCCAAGAAAAAACGGTTGATCTCCCATTTATGAGGAGAAACTTTGACAACTGCTCCATTTTCTAAGCGTACCCCGATCACCACATTGCCATCTTCATATTTTTTAAAGCCCAAGATTTTCCCCATTGTACCGTTGACCCAATCCCCCTCTGGGTCATTATTCACCATCATGATTTGGGCCCCTTCTTTGAAGGTTAAGCTTTGGCGGGTTGGATAATATTCTTTTCCAAAGGTACCTTCGATTTTTGCTTCTGCAATGAAGGGCTTTCCTTTTAAAGCCTCAAGTCGTTCTGCATTGATGGCATCGGCTTCACTATTCTTTGGTGTGAGGTAAACATATCCCTCTGCTTCGAAGTTTGGTTTTACACGTTCATTTAAAAGGTTGATATCCTTTTCTGTCAGGGTTTCATTACGAACAGCATTTAAAAGATGAATAAAACGATTGTCTTGCTGACGAAATATTTTATTCAACTCAATAAAAGTCATTTCATAGTTTTCAAAGAATTTAGCACTAAAGAAATAAGGGCTTTTGTAATGGGTTCCAAAAATCTCTTTCTCTTGAGACGTCACAACAGGAGGAAGTTGATAAAGATCTCCAATAAAAATCATTTGCACTCCCCCGAAAGGGAGGGAGGGCTTCTTTCCATTTAAGCGCAAGAACCTATCCACGCAATCTAAGAGATCTGCTCTTACCATAGAAATTTCATCAATTACAATGGCATCTAATTTTTTATAGATGTTCTTCTTGTCTTTGAGTTTAAGCTTTTGAATGGAATTCAATGTAACACCGTGCTTAAACTTAAAGAAAGAGTGGATTGTTTGGCCACTGACATTGATCGCAGCAACACCAGTTGGGGCTAACACAACAACCTTCTTTTTTGTATGGTGCCTAAAATAGGTCAGAAGGGTTGATTTTCCTGTTCCTGCTTTTCCTGTGATGAAAAGATTCTGGGAGGTATTCTCCATGAGGTCTAAAGCCTCATTCATAGCAGGATTAAAAGTAATGTTCATAGGAGATATCTTAGTTTGTTTGCCTTACAAAATCAAAGAGAGGCTCAAAATTATGTCGATCTGCCTCTTTTAAGGCATTGATATAAGCCTTTCGTGTTTGTGTCGGGGCAACAAGATTTCCTTGGCCCCATGTAAATTTAGGGCGTTGATGGTTTACGAGAAAGACATCTGTATAAATACGGGCATGCCGTCCATTGCCGTTAGGAAAGGGATGAATCCAAACAAGTCTGTGATGTAAGCGCGCAGCGATTTCATCGAAGGGTATAATTCCGTGCTTCATTTGCTCTTCAACATCTGCACATAATTTAACAAGCTCTTGTGAAATCTCATAAGGCATGACCCCAATATTTTTAAGTGTCGTGCGGAACTTTCCTGCCCATCTCCACGTTTCACTAAACATTTTTCTATGAAGAAGCTGAATAAACTCTAGAGAGAGAATGTCTGCGTGGCGCTGGCCAAATCCCCACTTTTCAGCTTCGAGAATATTCATATGCTCCCATTCATTAAGCTCAGACTGAAGGGTAATATGTTTTGGTAGCAATGCATCCAGCTCGTCCCCCTCTAAGGGTGTTGCCCCTTCGGGGTAATTAAATTTCATCCTCATCTTCCCATAGTTTTCGAGGTGTTTTAAGGAGCTCTTCTACAAGCTGCTGAATTTGAGCTTCCCTTTCTTCTTGGGAAATGTCTTGATGCTCAAGAGCCATCTGGTGAGAGATATAAGCCACTTTTTCTTGAGCTCTCTTTAAGGCACGTTCTTTTAAAAGCACTTCAAAAGGCTTTTCAGGAATAAAGGCATATTCAAATCGACACCCCATAGCCTGAGCCGCTGCCTTAAGCGTTTTAAGAGTAACATGGTCCTGAATCTCCGTCTTTTCAATTTCGGCAATGCGCGATTGTTGAAAGCTTAGCCTTTTCGCTAACTGAGCCATGGTCATCCCTAAGGTTTTTCGTGTGGCGTGTACCCATCCCCTAGGGGGCCTTTCAAAAGAAAGAGGGAGAGACGAAAGCGAGGCAAATCTTTTCAAAAGCTGCCGTCTTTCAAGGTCTTTAAATCTTCTTTGCATAGATCACTCAGGTATATCTTATATTTCATAATTAAAATTATAATATATTCCTTATAAAGGTGAAAGAGAAAAATAAGGTATTTCTTATAAAATAAAAAGAAACGATCCCTAACATGACCATAGAGGCGAGAATACGCTCTTTTAATCACAGTCCTTTCCACTACCTCTTTTCCAAATCTTATCTTCTTGAACAGCAGAGAAAGCTTTTATAGTCAAAATTTTACGTTTAATTATGAGGCAAGTTGAGAAGCGCAAATATGCCGTAGATCATGAATGCGAAAACCGTTGAGTTTGGCTTTCTCAAGGGCCGTCTTCCAGAATATCTTGATTTCTCTCAATAAATTATCTTCATTCTGATTGGTAAAAACATAAAGCGTTTGGTAAGGATTTAGTTTCTTTACACTTTGCAAGACCTCGATGGCCTTTTCTGAGAGGGGGATATCCTCCTTCTTTTGTTGCTCTGCCAGAGAGGATGGTTTTGTCCAAATTCCTTGCTCAAGATCAAACTGATCCCATGTCGCTTGCAACACTTCACTTTTTCGAGCCCCTGTAAGAGCAAGGAATTTCAAGGCATGAGCTGCTAAATTTTCAGGGTGAGAACTGAACACATCCCATAGTTGGTCGAGCTCTTTTTTATCAAGATGACGTTCTCTCTGTTCTGGGTATCTTTCAATGCCAATGGCTGGATTACCTTCTCGCCAGAGCCATAAAACGGAAAGAGAGAACATCTTACCAAGAAAAGATAAGACGCGGTTGGCTTGATGGGGTGTTTTTTCAAGCTTTTTATGGAGTGTTTCAATGTCTTCTCGCGTAATATCAATCACACACTTGAGACCTAAGGCAGGGAGAATAATATCCTGAATGAGCTTTTGATCTTCTTGTAAAGTTTGTGGTCTTTTATAACACCGTTGATATTCGATGTAGTTTTTCACAAGGTCTTCCATAGATGCAAGATCCTCTATTGTCGTGTCTTCTGCGGAACTTTCAAAGAATTGTTGTGTCAATTTTGGCATAAGGTCTCCATGTTTATTTTTACGTCTCTTAAAAGAGATTAAATTTTATTATCATAATTTTCAGTAAAAATGAAACTATTTCTCACCCCAAACATTGCAGTTCTTTATATCAGTCTCTTTTGATGCTTTTATAATGACATCTATCAAATGTGGTTTCATCTCTTTGGGCATTAATGCCATCTCTGGCATTGAAGGAGGCATATTATGCTTCACATATTTGTTATAATCATAATAAGCTAGCTCAACGGCTATATAGATACCCGATTCCAAGAGACATCGATCGGCAATTTTATTAAGTAAACCTGACTTTTCCAAGAAATATTCCATACCTGGACCTAGGCCTGAGAGTATTTGGTTTAGAATCAAAGCATTAGGAAGCTGAAATGAACGATTCGCTTTTGCAACTTGCTTCAACTTCCTCTCGTAATCATTTATAGGAGTAGTAGCAGAGGCAGGGATGAAAGTCCCTATAAGGCTTGCTAATAATAATGCTAAAAGTGAGCCTGTGATGACGATTCTATGCATGACTATATTACCTCTCTTAGCTTCAAGCTATGGGCAAATATGAAGAAAAGCTTGGATTCTCTTATGCTCCAAAATATCCAATCCGTACATCATCTGGAAAAGGGTGGCCTTTTCCCGTTTCCAAGAGATCCTTTAAACTGAGCAAAAAGACTGCCCACTTTGTATTACATTGAGCCATAAAGTCGGTTGGTGATGACTAATTGTTGTGAGAGAAATGAATGATAGTTTCTTCCTCGCTTGGGATAAGATCAAATGATATCTCCGTCCCTAGCCATTCTTTTGGGCCTTCTAATATCTTCCAACAGACCCTCTTAGAAAGAGAGAGTTCCTTAATCTCTGCGATAACATCAAAACTCTTATCCAACCTCTTTTAAAAGCTAAAATGAATCTTCCCCCCCTTTATGATTATCTCCTCTCGTATCACGTGTCCACCATTGAGAGACTCCCTCAACAGTACTTAACGCTTCAAACACTTTTCCTAAGGATTCTTTTATTCCAACTTTATGCTTAATATCCATGGATACCTACCTTACTCTCTAATGTGTTAAACGTTTTTACACAAATACGACCATACTCGAAAATTTACTCAGAAGGAACTCGGAAATTCATGTAGAACAAAAAGAAAAGCCACGACACATATTGAAAATAAAGTTGGATAGCATACGGCTATTCATGTAAAGTTCAACAATATTTGATTCTAAAAACAATTTATATGAAATCATCCTTTCCTCTTGAGCCTTTTTACTTTGTGCGCCATGGCGAGACAAACTGGAACAAAGAAAATCGCATTATGGGGCAGAAAGACATCCCTCTTAATGAAAAGGGGATTGAGCAAGCAAAGCATGCAGCAACACTCTTAAAAACAATCAATTTTACACTGATTCTTTCAAGCCCTCTCATTCGAGCTTATACAACTGCTGAAATTATTGCAGACAAAACTCATAAACCAATTGTAGTTGTAGAAGAGCTGAAAGAATGTTCTCTAGGCATTCGTGAAGGAGATATTAAGGAAGAGTGGCTTGAAGAGTGGAAGTGTGGAGCGAGGATTGAAGGAGCTGAATCTTATACTGAATTTACAGCACGGGCCCAAAGAGCTTTTAAAGAAGCCTTGCTGCATCCAAGTCCTGTTTTAATTGTTGCCCATAATGCAATCTACGGAGGTATTCAAGAAGCTTTGAAGGTACAAAAGCATGATATTGAGAATGGGACTCCTTTTTATCATCTCCCTCCCTCGCCTTCTGCTCCTTTTTGGTCCGTGAGCAAAGTTTAAGAGGGCCCTTCTTACATTCTTTTATATTCAATATTAGTCCATTGTAAAGTAGAAAAAATTAGGCTGTATATCTATTGTTTAGCTCGGTGCTTTTCTCTATTTTCTATTCTTCTAAAGTCCCTTCTTCGTCAAAGATGGGAATAGGATTAATAGGAAAAACGGTTGAGATGGCATGTTTATAGATAAGCTGCTGCTGATTACCCCTTCTCAGCAAGACAGAAAAACTATCAAACCACGGAATAATGCCTTCAAGCTTGACCCCATTTATCAAAAAAATAGTGACAGGCACCTTTTCTTTTCGAAGTTTATTTAGAAAAGTATATTGTAGAGTGTTTTTTTGCTTTGATAAAGTCATAAAAAATTACCATTATATAAAGGTTGAATTTTAAATAATTTATTTCACATTCATATTTTTCTTTATTAATTTAAACCTATCAATTTTAAAGATATTTTCAAAGTTGATTCGGAAAATTTTTTATCTACTCTGTGTAAAAGAAATAAAAAGAATAAGGCCATTTCCTTGCTACTAAAGCATAGATGGCCCCTTGATTCGTTAACCAGTTATATTTTCCTTTAATAGGTAAGGTCCTCCTCAGATTAGGTCCTCTGGATGGGGATCTTATAGACATCTGGTTTCATTTCTTTAGGCTTTGGGATGGTTACTTTTAGAACTCCATCCTTGAAGGAGGCTGTAATATCATTCTGTTCTGGTTCATAGGGAAGCTTCAATGAACGAGAAAACGATCCATATTGCCTCTCTGTTATATGATAAGTCTCTTCTTCCTTTTTTTCTTCGGATTTTTTCTCTCCTGAGACAGTCAAAATTCCATTTGAGAGCGAAAGATTGATATCTTCTTCTTTCATTCCCGGCAATTCGGCTGTTATTTCAACATAATTATCATTTTCTCTCGTTTCAAATTGCGGCCTTAAACCTTCAAGAGAAGAACTGACCTCAAATAAACGATCAATCTCTTGTCTCAGGAAGTTAAAAGGATCGGCAATAAGGGAAGTACGATGGAAAGGGATAATTTTCCTTTGGAAGTTATTCATTTTATTCCTCCTATGATATTGTTTAGTTAGGTTTTTCCCCTTTCTTTTATATAGTTTCCCATTTTTACACTTGCTAGTGGGCTAGGCAAAAAATGTTGTACAGTAAAGGTGCTTCGTTCTTTAATGTGGCCTAAAAAGGCACTAGGAAGATTAGGTTCTTTTTTCTTTTTAAAAGCCTCTTCACGTCTTCTCCTTCTTTTTAATAAGTCCTAATTATTAATGAAGACACATTATTCTGGCTTTACATACAGCAGGCTTTTCAAATTGGTGCCTATTTGCTAAATTAGCAGTGGAGTAGCAGGGGGCTGCTAAAGCGACTTGGGTTATGAACCAAGGGAGGCGTAAGGTCATAATAACCACCCCCACAAGTAGCTTTCTTTGTTTTTTATGTGTATTAATTTAACATTTTAACATTTACTTACATGACTATACAGGACTCAAATGATTTTATGATCGAATACAAAGGATATATTGGCCAATTTACCTTTAATGAAATATATAATCTTTTCCGTGGCAGAGTTGCGAATAGTCATTACCTTATAGAATTTGAAGGCAAGTCTATGAGGGAATTAAAAGAAGCCTTTCATACAGCAATTGACGAGCACATTGCCTGGTGTGAGAAGCACAATAAAAACCACGACAATAAATATAGTTATACTTAAAGAGAATAAATTCTTTTTTACAATCTTAATAAATTTCTTGACCATTTACAACAATAGGGGACCATTTTAGAATTTGATTGCAAGCTACATCGAAAGAGAAGTTCTATAAATGAGAGGCACTAGCGCATGGCTTCTTTACTTTCAAGCTCTAAGGCCTAGAAGAATGATTCTCATAAAGAAATTTATGCTATACTTTGGATGGTTGCTTTTAATAAGTTTCAAGGTCCAAGCTTTAATGATCTATACCCTTTCAAATCAAAATAATGCTGGTGACCATAATCAAGCTTTAGGAATTGCTCGAGCGCTACAAGAACATGCTGATAATAAAGTAGGTTTCAAAGACATCGATACAAAAATAACTCCTTCACTCAAAATAAAAGAAGGAATAGAAAGAGACCTTTTCCATGAAAAGGTGATTGTTATAGGTGCAGGGGAAGGAGGGATTGATGGAATTGAAGCATTATCTCCTCATTCTAATCTTGTTATTTATCTAACTTCCCACATGTTTTTAGAGAGATACAAGGACTCTAAGCTCCTCGAAAAGACCCAATTCATTGCCCTTCCAACCCATACACCTTCCCACATCAAGAAGCAGCTCGGAAGCAAGCTGATTGAAACAATAGGTGTTGCCCATAATCACCAACCTGAGGATCCAAATAAAGTCTATGAAAAATGGGGAAAAGAGGTACTGCCCTCCTGCAAAACCTACCTCGGTGTGATGCTAGGAGGAGATGCTCCAGCACCTGGGCCAGGACAAGACATTAAGTTTTTTACAGAAGAGGATGCGGTAAAACTTGTAGGCTACATTGCTCAAAATGCTAAAGACGCCTGCGTTCTTGTACTTAACGGCCCTCGCACAGGAAAATATGGTCTGACCCAAAAGGAAATTCTAACCGTCCATCGAAAAGGCCATTCTGACCACATTACAAAGCTCTTTGAACAACGGCTTGCCCAAGATGGGGTAAAAAATATAAAAATTTTTGATTTCCAACATAATACCCCAGATAACCAAGAATGGGTGTTGCCTTACAATTCCTTTGAACTGGTTGTAGGAGCCTTAAGAGCAACACATGGGCACATCCTTATTCCTGGAGATTCAACCTCTATGATTTCAGAGGCTATTGATATGCTTCCTCCCGGCAAAGTAATTGTATATGAGACTGGTGCGATGAATGAGGTGCATAAGGCTCATCTTATGAGTGAACTGGCTATGGGTAGAATCTCCATACTTGAAAGGTATCATCATCTCAAAGCACCTGTTCTGAAGTCTACAACCTCAAATACCACCAATCCTCCATCCCCTGCAGCAATGACCATCGCACAAAAGATCTGGGAGGAGCTTATGAAGGAAAATAAGCCATGAAATGTGATCATCTGTTGGTGTGTTGAGCTTCACAGAAACCAGTTTCTCACGGATGAGCTTCTGATGCGTCAGGGATCTATTCTTCTTCAAGCTTTTTTCCTCCTCAAGCTCAGTTCTTTCTCAGCTTTTTGGAGGGCCTCTTCTTCAACGAGAAGACCTTGCTGTCCATAACGCTTACGGGCGCTGATAAAACGCACCACAACCAGACAAACTTTACTCTGTTTCTTTGTAGCGCGCGTTAAAGATGCATCTCCGCTTGGGAGAAAAACAAGATTGCAATCCTGCACAATTAAGGTAAAGGGGTTGTTCTCTTTCCACATCTTTTATAAAGGGCGTAAAGCCTTTGCGGCTACCGCAATACGTCACTGCAGTTTTATGGGTCCCTATTCGATTCCTAAATGCAAATTCTCCCACCTTTTCTGGCCATTTTCAGCAAACAGCACCTTATAGCTTTTTAACAAAAGTCTGAATTACGTGCATAATTTCGTCAAAGTCTGGTTGGCCTTTATAATAGAGATTACGACTATTTTGGTAAGCCTTTTTATATTCCATTCTCGTTATGAGATCATGTAAGAGAAAGGCTTCATTCTCTTCAATGATAGGATTGTCCTCTTGACGAAAGCGCTTTTTCTTATGCTCTTGATATTCTTGAGTCCCTATAAAAGACTGAACGATAGGGTCTTGGAGTAAACAATATACGTCATAATAGTGGCGCATAAAATTTTCAGAAAATGTATTTGTCTTTTGTTGCTTTCGAAATTTCGTAGAGATTGTTTGAAGCTTTTCGACAAGCGTATATCCTGGATGGTAGCACGGCACGTTTTTAGCTCGATTATCCAGGATAGAAACTTTTTTAGCTGCATATTCATAAGCCCATGAGCTTATATCTTTTGGCGTATTAGGTGTAACATCGTCAAAACCAACTTCCAAGAGAATGCCAGTTTTTAATCCCTCCAATGGGGTGCTAAGAGCCTTGTAAAATAGCCGAATTCCGCCACTTCTGTACTTCTTATCATCAAAAAGCATATCTCGCTGTTTGTCATAAATTCCTTCAATGTTTATCTCTTTTGTAAGCCAGTCATAGAATTCTTTTCGCTGCTGACACTGGACTGGTTTGTCTTGGTTGCGGCCAATTGGTACTTTCATCTCGGTTGGAGGTTCAACGCGAATATCGATATCCTCTGAAAACCTATGAATAATGCCATATCCCTTAGATAAAGAAGTTCCCCCTTTAAGTTCAAAGGTCATACCTGCTTGCTGGAGACCAAAAAGACAATGCATAATCCAATAATCCTTCTCAATAAGTGCAGGATCAATCTTATTGTCTTGCCCGACAATACGGATTAACTCAAGAAATTCAGGATGATTATGAAGGTAATCAAGCCCCATGCTTTAAACGCTCCTTGCTCAATATCTCAGAAAAGAATTTTCTTGCGTGAGCTCCCCCATAATGAAACACGGCTTGAGAGAGAGTTTTTGGATTCATAGAAAGGGCTTTCTTTTTAACATTGTTAAGAACCTTATTTTTGTCTTCTGCAAGTTTTTCTATGTTATTTACAAGATCAACAAGAAGAAATTCAGGACTTAATTTGCGTGGGAAATGAGGTTTCATGCGAAAATCAAAAGCACGACCTCCTAATTGAAAATGGCCATGTCGTTTATGGTTGTATACGACGGTCTCATTATAAAGTTGTGTTGTTCCTACTCCTAAGGCGTTATAGGCATTTGGTGTAGTCATGAGGAAGCGATTGTCCTTTAAAAAAGAAGCTACCAGCGCATGACCATCTGCAGGAACTTCACCAAAAGCTGTCATTTTGGGGTAATAGTAAAGGCCGCCTGAGAGCTTAACCAAGGTTCCTTTTTTTTGCAGCTGTTGTAAATGACGATCAACTGCTTTCGACCACTTGGTAAGGTCAGATCGTCTATAAACAGCTCCCGGACGAAGATGTTTTTCTACTTGGACTAGCGAATGCATACCTATGCTCCTCTTATTTCAGTATATCCTTTCTAGGAAGAAATGCAAGAATTTTAATTAAAAAAACATGCAAAATTACAAATTAAAAAACTGAAAAGCAAGGGAATCCATTAAACTTAACCTTAAAAGTAAGTTAATTGCCCCACGCACTTTTCAATTTCCCTTGAATCCTTATCACATGGGCTGAGTCTTTTGGGAACAAAGGTCGGATAATGGCTAGCGCTTGTTCAAGCTCTTTAACGACTTGCATTTTAAAGGTCTTAGCTTCCATTGTTCTTCCCTTATTCTCTTCCACTATGGCTCTTTGAAGATGTATTTCTGCAAGAGTTTCATACAGTAAAAATTGGCTCGGGTGCTGTTTATATTGAAGAATAGCGAGAGATTTATTTGCTATTTCCTCAGCTTCATTTAAGTTGCCGGTGTGCAAATAAAGGTCGCTCAAGCTTCCTAAAATCCTTGCTGTTTCAATATGGTTTTGTCCATAATGCCTCTCATAAATTTTGACAGCTCTTTGTAAAAGCTCATTTGCTTTTTTATAGTGGCCGAGGCCTTTATAGATATTTCCTAAATGAAATGAAAGCTCCCCAATTTTCTGATGATTTTCGCTAAAATGCTTTCGATGTATTTTTAAGGCTTCCTCGAGGATTTCTTGTGCTTTTCTGTATTCTCCCAGATCTTCATAAACGTACCCCAACTGCATAAGAACCCAGGACGTTCTTAAGCTGTTTCTGCCGTATGCATGTAGGTATATTCTTAAACATTTCGAAATGGTATCCTGAGCCTTTTCCCATTCTCCCATTTCCTGATGGATAGTTGCCAGGTGTGTAATGACCCAAGCCGTTCTCACATTTTCTTTGCCAAATATATTCTCATGGATTTTTAAAGCCTCAGTAAAAAGCTCTTGTGCTTTTTTATACTCTCCCAGCCTTTTGTAAATGATTGCCAAATGCACCAAGCTCCGCCCAAGGGCGATATGGTTCTCGGGAAGGTATTTTTTCGAGAGGAGAACACTTTGTTTGAGTAAGCCTTTGGCTTCTTCATAGCGGCCTAAGCTTCTGTAGGTATTGCCAAGGTATTTTAAAGCTCGCACGCGTTCGATATAATTTTCAGGAAAATATGTTTCAAAGAGGGTCAAGCTACTTCTGAGCAGAGGAATGGCGTTTTCGTAATCTTCTAGATCTCTATAAACAATGCCTAAATGCAGCATCGTACGGGCCAGACCAATTTGATTGGAGCCCAAATGTTTTTGGGCAAGAGCAAAGCTTTTTTCCAGGACATCTTTTGCTTTGCGATGCTCTCCTAAATTTTTATGAGTATCCCCCAAGTAGGTTAGAGCGCGCACTATGCCAATATAATTGTATGGATCATGCTGTTTATAAAGAGTAATAGCCTCTTCAAGTAAGCCTCTTGCTTTTTGATGGTCTCCCATGTCCTTATGCAGATTCCCTAAATAGGAGAGAGCTTGAGCCACCCTCTGATAATTTTCTTTGGAAGGACAGGATTTTAATGTGGAGATACTGCTCGTTAGTATGCTCTTTGCCGTCTCGTGGTAGTGTGTGTAATAATAAGCACATCCGAGCTCAGCTTCTATAGCTCCTTTATTGTTATCATTTAACATATCGGTTCCATGGCTTAAGAAAGCTTTCAAATGGGGTTTCATCCTGTCTATTTGCGCAAGATCCTCATTCTCGATAGCCACCCTCATGAAATGCTCGAGTGCGTCAGAAATTGAAGAAATCAAAAGAGGTTTGGAACCTTTATTTTTTATCAATAATTGTTTCAAATAATTCAAAAGGATGGCGTGAGTGCTGCGATGGAAAGAAATGGTTGAATGGTGAGGCAATGAAATAAAATCCAGTGACGGACTCATAATAAGGGAGTAGTGTTTTAAGTGATAGACAAGACTATCAACCGTTTCATTATCTTTGTATTTATTTAATAAATTTCTTGGAATATTTTGTGAATCGATTAAACTGATTAAAAAAAGAAGATCACGAAAATCTTTGTTTATATTTATGACCTGTTGGATAGAAAGTGTGATAATCCCATATCGTGTCTTTGTATAGTCTCCAGCTTCTTTTAAAATATCTTCTTGTAAGTTAACAAATTGAGAAGAGTGTTTGAGGGAACTCTCGAGGTATTGATGGTAGGGTGTACTTGTGCTCCTTAAGTAATAGGCTGCAACGGAAACATCTAAAGGAAAAGGAGGGATTTCTTTTAAAAATTCCTTTATCTTCTTCTCTATTTTTTCGTCCATTTTTTTATCTTGAAAGGCGTTTACGGTAGGGGGAGAAATAAAGATATTTTCTTCTTCACTTCCTCCTTTTTCTATAATTTTCCAAAATAATTCATATTTCTCTTCGGGTTTCAGAGGGCCAATAGAAACAACATGATCAACGTACATATTGTTACGGATATTCACATTACGGGTTGTTATAAGGACTTTGCCAGTCCCCCAATCTTCGAAGTCTTTTGGGAAATAATCCTTAATGTCTGCTACCCTCCCAAAGTTGTCATAAATTAAAATCCAACTTAAATAAGTCCTAAGCCTTTCTTTAATAAAATGCAGAAGTTCGGTTTCTCTTTCTTTTGGATCCGTTATTTCATCAATGGCTCTGAGTTTCCTTTTATCAATCTCTTCTTTTGCAAGTGCCTTTGCTAGCTCTTCATAGGAGGCCTTTAAACTTTCTCTTGATTCTGCATTGGCCTCCCACACAACCCAAGAACTTTGATTCCGCGCATAGTAACGAGCAAGTGTTGTTTTCCCAGATCCCCCTGGCCCTATAAGAGCAACAACTTGAGTACTCTTAGAAAGCTTAAATCTATCCTCTACTTGGGCTATAAGCTTCGGACGAGGCAAGAGCACGGGTTCCTTAGGAATCACTAAATCCGAACAGATAAGAGAGCCGGAAAGAGCTGTTGGAACTTGGTCTTGCTTATTTTCTGGGGCTTTAAAAAACAACCAGAGTCCGACAAGCCCAAAGAGAAGAAAAGCAAAACCATAAGCTCCTATGGCATTCTTTTTTAAATTCAACATAAGAGAATGGAAGAAGCTAACAATTCTCCGGCTAGTTCTTTTTCCATATTTCTTCCAGCATCTTATTTGGCTTCTATGCTGCCTTCCTCTGCCATTTTCTCCTTTTTCCGGAAAGGAAGTACCCAGCTCTGCAGGAAGAGTTTTGTGTGACCTCTCTAATGTCTCACACGTTTTTGTAAATTGTGAAGCAGCAGCGTCGAAATTAGTTCTTGGGAAAAGTTTCTTTAAAATCTCAAAGACGGTCAGACAATAACTTTTTTGCTCATTAAAATCTATAAGAATAGAATTGAAACGATACTTATTCGTTATCCGTAAGAGCTTCTTTTGAGCTTTATCTTCTTGTTTTAGAATAATAATGAGAACTTTTTTGGCGCTTTGCATCTCTTGGGAGCTTTTCTGATACTTTGCGCCTTTTATTTGATAATCAAAAGGTTCAAGTTTTTGGGACTGGATCTCAGCCTCTATACCAGCAAGTTTTAAATGAATAGGGAGATAATAGGAAAGGATGCTTTGAGCTTGCTGGTCCTCGCAATAGACGATGAGAGGCAGAGAAGCAGGATTATTTATTATTTTTGAACAAGCCCTTAAGCTTCTTTTAAAAGTTGAGTGGATGATCAAGCTCACATAGTACTTTTTTATGATGTCAACATTATGAGCGCCTTCTACAAAATCAATAATGCTCTCCCGCGAGTTGCATTTGAGCTTCTCCATTATATTTTGGATGTGAGTTGTAACGGTTGTTGAGGCGATATTCAAAAGGGAAGCAATCTTTCCCGTATTTCGCGCATACAAAAGGCAAGCCATAACATCCACTTCCCGACGGGTGAAATGAATGCCTTCAACGACGGTTAAATATCTTTGATAGACTGCTCGCGGAAAGAAAAGAATGTTATTTTTCATCAACTCAATCCACTATGAATGAAATTCTTCATGAATGTTCCTCATGAAGTTTTCTTAAAAGCGGCGGAACCCATCCCGTCCATGACCTTCTAGAAAGACTTCACCAATCTTTTTAATGCTATTATCAAGTTTACTCTTCTAGATTTCAGGAAACAACTCATCCGTTTTAGGGTTAGGAAAGACTTCCTGTGCTCTTGAGGAGCTACTTCCTTTGCCTTTTAGGAAAGATCTACTCTCATTTTTAGGATAGAAACGAGAGCTTTTTTTCTTATGCTAGAGGCGCTATGGACGAGGCCACTCTTTTTACGAGGTGTTTCCTAAACCAGAGCAACAATAAAAAAAAGAAGATGACTTATGTCAGTGAGGCACACTTCTAACAAAAAGAACGTGATCAATTAAAACCATGCTGTCTAAGCAGGCTTCGGAAATCGTATTAAAAAGGGAGGACACAATGAAAACATGACCATTCAAAAACAATAGCACCTGTGGCCTTTTTGCAATCTCCACAGGTGCAGAATACAGGACTTATGCAAAAAGCCTATATGTGAGGGAGATTATTATATTTTTACTAAATTGTCTATTTTTTTCTTTGTCTTTCTTTGTCTTTTTTGTTTGCTTCCATTTTATTTGTCTTTTTCTCTCAACATAAAACTTGTCTTGAGGTGGACTTTACTTTTTGCAGACCTAAACTTTTTTTTAAAAAAAGAGGGTGTGTGCTTGCGTTGATAAAACGTGAAGTAGCGTGATAACGCGTGGTAAAACGTGGGATAACGCTGTATAAGTAATTGAATATAAGGCATTTTTCCTGAAAAAAGAGTTGACAACTTAGAGGTGTCAGCACTATCTTATAATCAACTGGGAAAGGGCTTTTGCTTTTCAAAAAAGCAGCCCTTTGAAAGGAAACAACAATGACATCAGAAATATTAACACCAGAAGAACTTGGAGAACGTTGGCGTGTGTCGCCTGAGACCTTACGTTTCTGGAGATACAATGGGAAGACTCCCCCTTATGTAAAACTAAATGGGTCTGTCCTCTATCGTATCGAAGATATCCGGCAATTTGAAAAAGAGCACCTGAGACGTCATACAGCCGATAATGTGCTCGTTAATGGGGTGGAGGGTAAGATGGAAGTTTAAAAAATAAGTAATTTATCTGTATAAGATAGACTTAAAGCACCTGTGAGGATCTTCGAAAATAATCACAGGTGCCATCAAATCAAAGAACCTATAAAGGCCTTTATGCCTATGAGTTTATTCTCCCTATTCATAAAAGTCTATACCCATTCGTTAAGGTCTTTTGTCGGTTCAATAACAAAGCTTCCTTAGAATTGTCTCTTCAAGAGAGCTCTAAGGAAAATAACTGAAAGGACTTTATATGTATAAGATTATTGAGCCACAAGCTCACGAGTTACATGATGAAAAGATAAGCTCTCTTCTTGGGCTTTTAAAGATATATCAAAACTTTTACCTTGATCCTGAGGCTCAAGACAGAGCAACCTTTATCATTGCTGAAGATGATAAGCGGGGCGTTTACGGAGGGACTGTTCTCTACCCTCGTAAGATTCCCTCTTTCTTAGAGTTTTTATCAGAAGACATAGACGATAACCCGCTTGATAAAATGGTTTCAAGCTTTCAGCCGAAAGTAAAAGAATACTGGGCTGCAAGAATATGCCTTTGTCTTGGGTATGATCTATCAACGTCTCTTCGTGAAACAGTTGAGCTCTATCAACGCTTTTATTTTAAGCTTTATAAAGCCTTTTGTTATTTTGGAGAGAAGGAAAATATCAACTCCCTCAGCTTTACACTTCGCGCTTCTGACACGCACGTTGATAATAACCTCCGCATACTTACCTGGCAGACTTGGCCCTCTCTTTTAGAGATCAAACAATCCTATAATGGGTTTCATAATTATTTTCACGGGATTCTCTCGCTTAAAGAAAGCGCTTTGAAAGCAAATCCTTTTAAAGGAGACCTTTTTAAAGGGAACCCTTTAAAAGGGAACCCTTTAAAAGGGCGCTGGCACCCACAACAGGCCAATTCACATCCGTCTTCTCACAATAATTTTAGTCATGATTCTACCTCAGCAGAATGGAGGGCCTCCTAATGTCACATCTTCACGATGCGCAAATGCAGGAAGTCAAATTTGAACAATCAAATTTCTCTCAAACTCTTATGAGTGGCTTCGAACTCAAAGAGGAGCAGGTCTCAATTATTCGCAAAGAGTTTGTGGACCTTACAGGTAATCACTTCAGTGCAACAATTCTAAATCAGCTTTTGTATTGGACCTTACGGGTTAAAGATTTTGATCTTTTTTTAGAGGAAGAAAGAGTTTTACCTATCCTTGAAGGTGATGAAAGGGAAGTTGAGCGCCAGAAGCTTCATGGATGGATTTATAAAACTGCCCATGAGCTTATTGATGAGACCATGCTTGGGATTTCCCATCCCACCATACGAAAATACCTCAAGCAGCTTATTGATGAAGGCTGGATTTGCGAGAGAGTTCATCCACGCAATAAATGGAACAAGACAACTCAATACCGCGCTAACATTCGAAAGATACTCAAAGATCTTTTCTCAATCGGCCATCATCTTCCTCCTATCTTTCGCAAGGCTTTTTCTTCCTTGGAGGAAGAGCCAAGGTGCCCTCATCAAGTTCCCTCTTTAAATCAGGAGGAGACTTTAAAAAATAATGGGCTTGCTCTTGAAAAGTCCCCATTTTTACAATCGAATGTAAATTCCTGGAGTGTAAAAAACGTGCATTCGGATGTAAGTACCTTTTATTCGGATGTAGAAAACTTTGATTCGAGTGTAAGTCCTTTACATTCGAATGAAAATCCAGAGAAAAATTTTGGTCCTTCTTCCCTTGAAAGCCACGAAAACCCGAATGCAAAAATTTTACATTCGAATGCAGAAAACTTTCATTCGGATGCAAATATTTTACAATCGAATGTAGGGAATTTACAGCCGAATGTAAGCAGCTTTCATTCGAATGTAAGAAATTTACATTCTAATACAGAGATTATAACAGAGAATACAAACAAAGAACACACACAGAGAAAGCGGGCGCGCGAGGATAAAAATTTTGAAAATGATTTTTCTGGAGAAGTCATTCGCATTTGGAACACTTGCTTGAGTCAAGAGGGACTTGTCCCCTCAGAACTTGCCTCAGGGTTGCCTTCTGTCCAGCTAACCGATGAGCGGCGACGGAAGATTCATACTCTTTTCCCTCTGTATTTCGAGAACGAGCTTGGACAGTGGCAGCAGTTTTGCGAACGTGTTGCTCGTTCACCTTTCCTGATGGGCCAAGGAGCACGAAAATGGCGCGTAAGCCTTGATTGGATCTTGTGTGAGGAGAACTTACATAAAGTTTTGGAAGGTAACTTCGATGATGGAAACATC
Organism: Alphaproteobacteria bacterium 41-28; assembly: GCA_001897795.1. Lineage (GTDB taxonomy): Bacteria > Pseudomonadota > Alphaproteobacteria > UBA9655 > UBA9655 > UBA9655. The sequence continues at coordinate 31,656 of MKUL01000045.1, forward strand.
CTTGAGCAAAAAACTGAAAAAGTCTCTGAGGAAACTAGAAAAAAAGAAGTAAAAGCTGTCCTTGCCTCCATTGAAGATCCGGTTTGGAAAAAATTGTGTTCCCAATTGGACTTTTCTCGTGAGTCCCACGAGTCTGTGTCTTTGGGAGAACTGAAAGCCATTGCCAATGCAAGGCTTTTGGAAGTTGAGGACGATCGACTTGTCTGGATTGGCAGCTCAGACGCACAAGTCCTTTCCCGTATTGAAAAGTTGCGATTGAAGCTCTTGTCCACAATCAAAAGGACTTTTCCTAAAGTCCGAAACCTCAGGACACGTTTGGATGAGAAGAGTCCTTCTCTTCAGTCAATGACGCCAAGTCCCCATATGGTACCAACAAAACTTACTCAACACAAAGGAGGCATTTCATATGCTCAATAAGGTCATTCTTCAAGGAAACATTGGCCGTGCGCCTAAAATTTCTCTGACCCAAGAGGGGCGAGAAATTGCGAGCTTTTCTTTGGCAACATCCACCTATTGGAAAGATAAATCTGGTGAATGGCAATCAAGAACGGATTGGCATGGCATCGTCGTTTTTCGTAAATCTACCATAAGTTGGATTAAGGATATCCTAAAACGAGGCGATTCGGTCTATGTCGAAGGAAAACTCACCTACCAACAGAAGACAGATGGATACGGCCAAACACGTTTTGTAGCCCATGTTGTCGTTTCTGAATATGATGGAAAAGTTCAGCATCTCAAGTCCTCCCGGTTAAACCCTCAGAACAACGAACTAATCCCTGAAACAGAACAGAAGTCATCCTCCTTACTTAACGAGAAAGAGGGTGTCTCTTCGTCTCTTGATATTCCCCTGAAAGATTTATTCTCGACTCAACCCTGTCCTCAGACTTCACCTCGCGAAGAGGAAGACCTGGAAAACTTTTACCACAATGGAGAAACAACCCATGAAAACCAAACAAACTCATTTTAAACAAAAGGAGAAAAAAATGAACACCACCTTTTTTAAAAACAAAACTTTCCCTTCAGAGCAGGCCAAGATACTTTGTTTTTTTGCACTTGCCTTTTTGCTCTTTACGCCTGAAGCCTTTGGCGTTGCTGATACGGTCGATGACGGCTTTAATCGAAGTACTGCAAACCTTGTTGGTATTATCAACAATAGTCTTGTTCCTATTACGCTCATTGCAGGCTGTCTTGCAGCTGCGGCTCTTTCTTTTATGAAATCAAGTCCAGCCCCCTTTGTGATTGCAATTCTTACAACCATCAGCTTTGGATTTGCGAAAGTGTGGATCAATACCACCTACGCTATTTGTATGTAAGTGGTAGTGTTATGAACAGAAACGAGAACTTTCTCCTCAATCGCTTGGATAAGCCTTTACGATTCTTGGGCATTAATAAAGATGAAGCCTTGGTTTTAGCTATTCCTCTCTTTGGGGGATTGTTTATGGGCTGGATTATTTTCGGCTTTATAATGGGAACGGGAGCTCTTTCTCTTTTCCGTGTCATAAAAAAACAAAATGAAGGATCTGCTTTGATTCATGCCCTTTATTGGCACCTTCCTACGCCAAGAAAGGCCATGAAGTTACCTGTACCTTCCTACGTTCGGGAGACGATTGGATGAGAGCGGACTTCCTTCGTCACAATATCCACAAGCTTATTTCTCAGAGAAATGCCTGGATTGGGATATCGGTGCTCATGGCCATGAGTACTATTCTTTTAAGCACGGCGCTCTTTTTTAAAAATGAAAGAACAATTCTAGTTCCACCCCACATTACCAAAACCTTGTGGGTGGAAGGAGGAGATATATCCAAAGAATATCTAGAAGAAATGGGTGTTTATATTTCCAAACTTCTTTTAGATCTCTCCCCAACTAGCTTTCCCTATAATCATGCAACTCTTTTAAAATATACAACACCTGAAGCTCATGGAGCATTAAAAAAACAGCTTTTGCAGGATGGGGAGCACTACACAAAACTTCAGCTTTCTACCCACTTTAAACCCACTCAAGTTAGCGCCAACCCAAAATCTCTTCAGGTTGAGGTACGCGGAACGTTGACCAGCTACGTGGCTGGGAAAGAGGTTCGGTCTTCTTTAGAGACCGTGTCTTTACAATTTACCTTGCGAGGAGCAGGGCTTCTTTTAGAGAAGGTAACAGGAGGAAATCAACATGATTCTTAAAGCATTTACTTTATTTCTTGTATCAACCACAGCTCAGGCTGCCATTGTAAGGTCTCTGGATGAGATGAAGGTGATTGAAGTCCCCATCTCTCAGCACGGCCTCACCCGCATTAAGGTACAAGACGATCGCATTCTCCATGTTTTTGGCAATGCCGGGGAATATGTTTTGGAAACAGATGAGAATCAAGGACAGGTCTTTATTCGTCCTACTTCTTTAGAGGGGTCAAGCGTAAAAGCCATTAGCCTCACTCTGACAACGGAAGCAGGATATACTCAAGATTTACGTCTGCTTCCAAAAGATCAGACTCCTGAAGCTCTTATTTTCAAAGCCGATCAGGAGATCAAACAAGAGATAGAAAAAGAAAAGCAAGCCTCCGTTCCCTTTTTTCGCGAAGAAGTCGAAGCTTTGATCCAAGCTTTGCGCGAAGAACGTATTCCTTTGGGGTACAAAGAAATGCCCATTCGCTTGGCGATTCCTCATGAATCTTACCCTTTAGTTAGGGAACTGCAAGGAGAGGCATTACGAGGTTTGACTTACAGAGTCCAAAATAAGACTCCAGATCGTCTTGTTTTATCCGAATCTGAGTTGGTAAAGGAGTTATCTATCTCTCGAAGCCTTGGCGAAGGTGGACCTCTTAAATCAAGTACCATCATTGCCATTTTGATTTCCCAAAAAGCTTTAAACCCCGGAGAAGGAGCAGATATCTATGTCGTGGCGAGAACTAATTAGAAAACGGATTTTTTTCTGGATTCCCACCACCGTGGGGACAAGATTTTTCCGTCCAGAGTCTTCTCGAAATATTCAGAGACTTCAATTTTTTTGGTTAGGATGCGCGGCCTTTGTTATTGTCGGCCTTGCTTATGGCATAAGTACCTTTTTGTTTGGGAAAACCCCTCTTCCTCAACAAGAAAAGGAAGTTAAGGTTACAACGACTTCTATCGAAACAGCTACGAAAAAAATAAATTTGGAGGAAGCCTTTCGCAATGGCATTGATGCTAAACTCAAGGCGCTTTCTGATGAAGTAGCAGCTCTTAAAACTCTTTTTCAAGAAGGGGTTTCTCGAGAGGGAGACCCTCAAGAGGGGAGGAGAGAAGAATCTTTTTCTCAAGGAATGAATGATGAAGGTGAGAATCAACCTTTACGTCCCCTATCCTCCAAAGATCCTTTTACCCAAGAACTGGAAACCAAAATCCTTCATTTAGAAGAACAGTTGGAGATGCAAAGGACCAATGCACTTCCTCCACAGCCTTTTCATCCTGAAGAAGGACAAAGAGATCAAACGGAAAGCCTTATTCAAAAAGTTTCTTTAGGACTTACGGAAAACCCCAAACATAAAATCCCTAGAACTGTGGATACGATCATTCCAGCGGGGGCCTTTGCAAAGACGGTTCTCCTCTCAGGGCTTGATGCGAGTTCTGCGATGACAGCTTCATCTGATCCTCGACCTATGCTGTTGAGAGTGATTGATTTTGGAACCTTACCTAGACGGTTCCAAAGTGACTTAAAGGATTGTCATTGTACAGCAAGTGCTTATGGGGATCTTTCGTCTGAGCGTATTTATGCTCGGCTTGAAAAACTCACCTGTGTGACCCGAAAGACAGGGGAAATCATCGAAACCCAGGTAGCTGGCTATATTGCGGGCTCTGATGGAAAGGCGGGTATTCGAGGCGTTGTGGCATCTAAAGATGGCCAGTTCTTAGCCCGTAGTCTTGTAGGGGGAATGTTTGCAGGTCTGAGTAATGTGGCAAATCCTCAAAATCGTCAAACTCAAGGAAATCCCTTTTTGCCAGGAAGTCAACCTTCCCCTCCCAACATGGGAGATCTGTTTACGTCCGGTATGGCCTCGGGCGCTACAACAGCCCTCGATCGTTTGTCCCAATACTACATCGATCGGGCAGAGCAACTTCAGCCCGTCATTCAAGTCGCAGCTGGGCAAGTTGTGGATATTGTCTTTACGGAAGGTACCTTCATTGGATCTGAAAGCGTCAAGACTAATATTGAAAAAACTAGGGAAGAATCCCGTGCCTCATCAACACCTCAACAAGGAGAATAAAAAATGAAACTACACAAAAAACTTCTGCAACTCTGCCATTCTGCACTTCTGCCTCTCTGTTTAACAGGTTGTATGGGTGTCTATGAAGGAGGATTTGAATGCCCTCCTGGTGAAGGTGTTAAATGCAAATCCATTTCAGATGTTAACCAAATGGTAAATCAAGGGTTAGGAACCAAAAGCCAGGAGTCAGGAAGCAACCTCTCAGAAGAGTCCAAGGCCAATGTTTGTGAACACCCTGGCTCCTGTCCTCTAACTTCTGATGTTCCTGAGATTTGGTATTCTCCTTGGGCTTTGGAGGAAGTTTAGTGCAAAATCCCCTTTCTCAAAAGGTCGCTGAAGAAAGAAGGCCCTTTGGGTCAACTTCCTCAACACTCAAACTGGCAAATGAGTTTCTCTTTCCTCATAGCCTGAGTGAGATGTTGCCTTACCGAAGCTTTGATCCAGAAACTCAGCTTTTTCTAAATCGTATGAGCGTGGGATTTGTGCTTGAAACACTTCCATTAGTGGGGTGTGGAGAGGAAATTCCTCTCCAGCTCACAGGGATTTTTCAGCATGCCTTACCTTTGGGGTCAAACTTACAGTGTCTTCTCATTGCAAGTCCTCATATTGAGACGTGGCTTAAAACATGGGAAAGAGCACGGCAAAGTCTTCCTTCAAAAAAAGTCTCTTTACACGGGGCCTCCTTAAAGGAGGTCTCATTAAATGAGGGCTCCTTAAGGGAACGTTCTGAGGTTTTGAGAGAACTTGCGACGGAAAGATGCGCTACTTTTAAAAACCGCTCAGCCATTCGGACCTTTCGTCTTTTGATATCCTACAGTGAACCCCATACAACCTTTAAGACCTTTGAGGATATGCTCGCTTTACGGGAGCAACTGGTCACGACGTTGAAGGGATGGGGCCTTCCTGTCAAAGTCTGGAATGCTGCAGATTTGATCTTGGGGCTTGATGAGCTTCTCAATCCAACGGAACGGTTGCTTGGTGAGTCTCTTTGGAATCCCCATGAATCTCTTTCTCATCAATTGATGTGCCCCTCTACAAGAATAAAAATAGAACCCTCCCAATTGGTTTTTGGAGAGGAGGAACGCATTCTTCGCCTTTATACCACACGGCTCCTTCCACCACTTTGGCATCTTGGCGCCATGGGATATTTAATTGGTGATCCCTTTGAAGAATTCTTGAGACTTAATGGAGGATTTTTCCTCTCTTATGGGGTTCATATTTGTAATGAGAAAACTCTCAAAACTAAGATGCTCGCAAAGTGCGGCAATGTGGAAAAACAAGCCGCAAGCCCCATTGCTAAGTATGTGCCTTCTCTCAAAAAAGAAGCCGAAGAGTGGACTTATGTGCGGGAAAAGTTTGAAGACGGTCAAAGGCTTGTACGTACTCGCTTTCAAGTGGGGCTTTTAAGTTCTCCTGAGCAAATCGCAAGAGAAGAGCAAACCCTTTTTAACCTTTATCGCTCTCAAAGGTGGGAGCTGGTACTTGATAAGTATCTTCAGCTGCCCTCATTTTTGAGTTGTCTTCCCATGACCTGGGGAGAAGGAGCGGATGAAGATAGCCGACTTTTTCAGAAAACAAAAACCACTTTAAGTCATGAACCATCAAATCTCATGCCTATTCAAGGAGAATGGCAAGGCACAAAGTCTCCTGGAATGCTTTTAGCTGGCAGACGAGGTCAAGTTTTTTATTGGTGTCCTTTTGATAATAATGAAGGAAACTACAATACGTGTGTTGTCGGGCGATCAGGTTCCGGTAAATCCGTCTTTATGCAAGAGCTGATGACCAGCATCTTAGGAATGGGAGGGCGGGTCTTTGTTCTTGATGTAGGAAGGTCTTTTGAGAAAACGGCAAAACTTCTTAAAGGATCTTTTCTGGAGTTTTCAACTCACTCACCAATTTGTATTAATCCCTTTTCTTCTATTCCTTCCCATGATCATGAGGCAGCATCCGATGGACTAGCCATGCTCAAACCTATCCTCTCTTTAATGGCTGCTCCTAAAGAAGGAACAACCGACTTGGAAGACACCTATCTGGAGCAATCTCTCCAAGATGCGTGGGAGAAAAAACAAAATACAGCTACCATTACGGATGTCGCTCAATTTCTTTTAAAACATCCAGATCCTGTTGCAATTACTCTTGGAGAACGGCTTTACCCTTACACAGAAAAGGGAACTTATGGCAGATTTTTTAATGGTCCTGCAAATATTGACCTTTCTGATACGCTCGTTGTTGTTGAGATGGAAGAACTAAAAGAACGGAAAGATCTCCAATCGGTCATTGTTCAAATGGTGATTCTGCAAATTACGAACTCCATCTATATGGGAGATAGAAAAACTCCTTCTTGCCTCATTTTGGATGAGGCTTGGGATATGCTGAGAGGGGCTCAATCAGGTGTCTTTGTTGAAACAGCCGCAAGACGTCTTCGCAAGTACTATGGAGGTCTCATTGTAGGCACTCAATCGATCAATGATTTTTACGCAACCCCGGGGGCTCAAGCGGCTTTTGATAATGCAGACTGGATGTGTCTCTTGTCTCAAAAGGATGAATCCATCGAAATGCTTAAAAATTCCAAGCGTCTTGTTATGGACCCTGCTATGGAACGTACCCTCCGCTCTCTTCATACAGAACAAGGCAAATATGCAGAGATTATGATCAAAGGTCCTAAGGGCTTCGCTGTTGGAAGGCTTCTCCTCGATCCCTTTTCCAAAATTCTTTACTCCACCAAAGCCGATGAATTTGCAGCCGTACAAAGTCTTGTGAGCCAAGGAAAGAGCCTCAAAGAAGCCATTCAAACCATAGCTCAGTCTCACCCATGAAGGAGAAAAAATATGATTGAAGAACGCCTTATCAAAACTCCCAGAAAACACCGCTTTTTTTTGTTTCTCACAGAATTTGCTAGCTTTATTCTAGGGATAATAGGGGGAGGAATTATAACTCTTTTCTTACTGAGTTTAGATCCAAAAATCCCTCTTTTCTCTTCTCAACTTTTCCAAGAGCCTCCTAAAAATGTGGCTATTGTAGATATAGCTAAGCTTTATGAAGAGCGCATTCAATTTCTTGAATCTATGGCTCGGAAACAATCTTTAATTCAACAGCGTCCTTTCCAAGACGATCTGGACATGCATCTTATAATCTTCTTCGAACATTTGCATAAAGCCATAGACAAAATAAGTCAGGAGGAAAAGGTCACCCTTATAGATTCTAGGTCTGTTTCTGAGCTTCCTGATTACACGGATAAAGTAAAAAAACAGCTTTATTCTCTTGAAAATCAAGAAAACCCTTTTAAGGAAAGCAAGGCTCAACAATGAAAGAAAGATTTCTGGATATAGTCATCATTCTTTTAACTTTCATCCTTATGCTGTGGGTTATAACCACGCGTACCCATCTTTATGAATGCGAATCGATGAGCCTTCAAGGAGTGAGGTATATCTTGGCTATGAATCGTCTCTCTCTCAAGCGAGGAGATATTGTTTCCATCTCTGGGCACGACACAGCTTATGTTCGAAAAAAAACGCTTGCCAAAAAATTAATAGGTCTTCCCGGCGATGTGATTGAACAAACCCATAGGGGCATCCTTGTCTCACAGATTTTTAATGGACGCCAACAAATTAAAATCCCTCTCTCATCAACGCTTTCCCTCCTTGAAAAAACGATTGATGGAAAGCCGTTAACTCCCCTCATTACAACAGTTGTTCCAGAAGGATATGTGTTTGTTGCTGGAGATCATCCCCGAAGTTTTGATTCCCGGTATGAAGAGTTTGGGCTTGTGCCGATAGATAAGATTTGGGGAAAGGCAGTGCTCACATGGTAGTACGCACAGTGTTCAGTATTCAGTGCTCAGTGTTCAAAAGCTCTGCGGAGGCATTCAAATTTCCAAGACTTCTTGTGGCGACTTTGAAGCAGATTTGTTTTTTTGTTGTTTTTCTGAGCACTGAATATTGGACACTGAACACTGCGCAGGCGAAAGACTTCGGTACTCATGGCGTTATATATCCTATTGAAGAGGAAGACCCTATCCAACTCATTCAGCAAAAGCTAATTGTTATGGAGGAGAGGGGTGAGCTTGAGCGGCATAACAAGGAGCTTCAGAAGAAAACCGCAGCCGCTGTTGAAAGGCCCCAACCTGTTACTGGGATCACGCGAGCAACAGAATCCCGTGTCTTTTATTTTGATCCAACCTACGTGGTGCAAGAAGATCTCAAAGATCATAGAGGCCGAATTATCGCAAAAAAAGGGACCAAGATTAACCCTCTTGAGACAGTGAATTTATCTCAAAACCTTGTCTTCTTTGATGGAGATGACGTGCAACAAAGAGAGTACGTCCAGCAGGAGCTTAAGGTAGAAAATATAAAATCCGTTTTGGTTAAGGGAGCTCCCCTAGCCCTTTCTGAAGAATGGCAAGTTCCTGTTTATTTTGATCAAGGAGGCCTCCTCACCAAAAAACTGGGAATCCACCATGTGCCAGCTTTTGTAAGTAAGGAAAATCTTCGACTTCGTATCGAAGAAATTAATTTAGGAGAGAAAAAATGATTCTCTCCTCTCAAGTACTGCGGAAGAAACTTCAAACTTTTTTAAGTAATAGAATTACCCAAGTTAAAATCCATCCTCTTCCACAAAGAATCAAGAACATCGCCGTCACAAATAAAAGGCCTTGGACTAAAGAAGAGAAAGGTTCTTCCATAGAAACGTCAAGAGAAACAAAGCTTTTTGCTTCTGTCCAAGCCAGAACACTTAAAGCCATTATCGTAAAGAGAAAAGGAAATATTCTCAAAAGAATATTGATCATACATTGTTGCCTCCCGATTATTTTTAATTCTTTTACAAAAAGTGAAGCGTGTTCAGGGCGTTTTGTCAATCCTATTACGGATATTTGTTGGTCATGTTTATTTCCTATTAGTATTGGTCCTATAAAAGTTAATACAGGAGGAAGACAAGATACAAAAAATCCCAGTCAAATTCCTTGTTTTTGTCCAAGACCTCCTATCCCTCTTGTCCCAGGGATTCCTGTAGGATTTTGGGAGCCTGCTAGATTAGTAGACGTAACGCGCGTTCCTTTTTGTATGGTGAGCATGGGAGGACTTCAGCTCGGTAAAAGTAATATAAATTATGGTGTGCATGGGGCCCGGGGAGAAGGACGAGCCCAAAGCAGTTTCTATCAAGTTCATTGGTACATTTATCCCGTCATTTATTGGCTTGAAGTTCTTGTTGATTTTATCTGTCTTGAAAAAGGGAGCTTTGATGTAGGGTATATTACGGAACTTGACCCTTTATGGAATGCGGATGAGCTCTCTTTCATCTTAAACCCCGAAGCTGTTCTCTTTGGGAACTCAATCGCTCAAGCAGCCTGTTCTGCAGATTGCGGCGCAGCAAGTGCAGGGTTTCCTCTGGATGCTCTCTTTTGGTGCGGCGGGTGTCAGGGAAGTCTTTATCCTTTTACCGGAAACAACGCAGCTCACAATGGAGGAGTCCAAGCGAGCCTTCTTATGACCCAACGGATGATGGCCAAACTTCATCGTGAGCTTCTTCTCTGGGGAACAAGTGGAACGTCCAATCACCACATTTGTCAGAAATACATTTTACCTATCATCAAGAAAACTCAATACAAAACTCAAATGACCTACCCTCGTCCTACAACACGCGGTCCCATGGCTTGCAATCCCTTAGGACGGACAGAAGTCATCTGGGGATCTGGACGCGAGTTTCCTTACAAAGGCGAAGATTTTGGATATTTGATTTGGAGAAAAAGAAATTGTTGCGCGATTTAGCCCGTACTCAATTGATTTTTATATTCTTTTTCCTTGTCTTTGGACAAACTCCTGTGCGTGCAAGCCAGAATTTCTCTCAAAATGCTGAAATGCAAAAACTTCAGGAAGATTCCTTTAAAAAGGTTGAAGCTCTACTCAACGACAAAAGTTTTCAAACGATTGTTGCTGACCTAAAGGCAAAAGCTTCATGTGCTTCAGAAAGCTTACCTCTGGGAATAATTTCAAAACAGGAGTCATCTTGCTCCCTTAAGGGGCAACTTGAAAACCAAATTGAAAAATTCTCAGACTTTGATTTCCCTTCTTCCTATGAGGAAGAAAATAAGGCGGAGGGTGAGCTCTATATCTTTGTGTCTTTTTCATTAGGAGAAAAGGCCCTTGAAAACCTTGCCTATGAGGCAAGGCAATATGGAGCAACTCTTGTTCTAAGAGGATTTGTAAAGGGGAGTTACAGAGAAACTGTTCAAGTTTTACAAAAAATTATCCAAAGCACAGGACAAGGCTTTATCATTGATCCTGAGCTTTTTACGCTTTTTTCAATTTCTGCTGTTCCAACCTATGTTCTTGCAAAGCCTTTCTCATTAACGGCAACAGAGCGCCTTCAGACGCCTCTTCATGATCGATTACAGGGACACGTAAGCATTCAATATGCCTTAGAAACATTTGCCAAAGAAGGCGACTTATCTAACGCAGCCAAAGCCCTTTTACCGAAAAGCTCAGGTTTTATCCATCTAGATTACGACCAAAACAAAAAACCAGAGGGCAAGACAAGATGATTTATTATTTTGTTCTCACCTTCCTTTTGTTTTTTACTTCCTGCAGAGTCCTTGCTGACCCTTGGAAAACCCTCCAGCAAGGAGATCAAACGGCTCAAGAATTCCTTAATAAAGCTGATGAGAAAAAAGCCAAGGCAGGTTCTCATCCTTTTTACAAAGGACATTCCAAGGAATCCAATCTCAAAACTACAGATCTCCTGGGAAAATCCCAAAGCCTTGTTAGAGAAGATCCTGCAAGTCAGATGATTTATGAAAGCTCTGATGCACGTCCTCAGGTTAAAATTGATCCAGAAAAAGATCCGTTAATTACAAGAGCAGAAAAAATCGGAGAAACTCCTCTCACAGCTATTGGAGGAGAAGGAACTCAACTGGTTGAGGTACAACAAGGTGGAAAAAGGGAGATCATCACTTGCGAAGAAGCCGGAGAAGACTCTCTTGAAACGTGTGTTGAAACTCTTAACGTAAAAATTGTTAGACGCACTATTAAACGCGAGAAACCAGCCCATATTCATCTTACGGGATGTAAAAAATCATATAAATCCTACCATCCTAAATCCTGCCAAAGTCTTTTAGATGTACTTATAGGACCTAAGCGAAGACGAGCCGAACTTAATATTACCGCGCCCTTTAAAGCTTGTCTTCGTGAAGTTTTAAGTCGAAGGCATAATGGATGTCACCGATGTCAAACCCCGAGAAGTATGATTTCGACAGATATCCCAGAAAGCAAAATTAAAAGTGTCGTTCTTAAGAGAGAAAAGCACGGACGACGTGAAAGGTTTCCTATTCACGGAAATACAAATTATTGCAGTCATGGGCATTTGAAGGGATACGATCTTACCGCAACGGTTAAAATAAATTATGAAGAAGAATCTGTTGAAGTCCAGCCTGATGAGTGGGTTTCCACATGTTCTCGATTAGAAGAAAAGTCTGACCTGGGCCTTTGTTCTTATGCCTCAAAAGTTTGCACCCAAGGAAAACAAACCCGCTTGATTGAGGGAATCCCGATTACCAGAGATTGTTGGCAATACACCTTAACTTATGCCTGTTCCTACCCTTCCCAGAATAATTGTGGTCCTTTAAGAGCAAGGGGGTGTGCTCAAATCAATTCCAGCTGCAAACAAAGAATAGGAAATAACTGCGTTGTTTACACCCAAACCTATGAATGCAAAGAACCTCCCCATACAACTCATAAGATCACAGGAGGACAAACTCCCTTTTGCTTGGATGGGAATTGCAGGGACCAAGGTTGGGAAGTCAATAATGAAATGATGTCGTCCTTAGCCCAATTGGCCCTTTTAAAAGAAATGCAGGGTCAGTTTGGAAAAGGAGGATTCTTTAAAGGAGAAACAAATAAATGCTCTAAACAACCTTTGAGCTTCAAAGACTGTTGTGGATCTGGCAAAGGATGGGGAAATGATCTAAGACTTTCCTCCTGTAGTTCAAAAGAAAAGCTTTTGAATAAAAGGAGAAAAAAAGGCCTTTGCCATTATATAGGAACTTATTGTTCTAAAAAGGTACTGGGACAGTGCATCAAAAAGAAATCCACTTATTGTTGCTGGGGATCAAAACTTTTAAAAGCTTTTCATGAGCAAGGCCGTCCTCAAATCGGCCTTGGCTGGGGTACACCTAAAGAGCCTCTTTGCCGCGGCTTTACTATTGAAGAAATACAAAGAATCGACTTCTCCAAGCTCGATTTACGAGAAGTCTTTGAAGACCTCATGAAGAACTTCAAACCTGGCAAAATGCAGGGCATAGGGAAGAAAGTTGGTGATCGCCTCGAGGTTATTAAAAAGGGGCTCATTCCTAAAGCACCCCAGCAACCAAGGCAAAGGGGAAGTGCATGAGCAATCTTTTGGCCTTAGCGTTTTGTACTCAGAAAAAGCTTTTTTCTCTCTTTTTTAAAAATTCTAAAGTACAAGGATGGCTGAGACTTTTTCTATTGATACCTCTTTTCTCTTTTTCACCTTCCGAAGCATTGGCTGATTCTTGGAAAAATCTCGCACAAGGAGATCATACGGCCCAAGAATTTCTGGGTAAAGTTGATGAGAAAAAAATTAAGGCAGGGCCTCATCCTTTCTATGATGGCCAACAAGCCAAAGAATCAAGTTATTCCATCACTGACCTTCCAGGTCACTCACAAAGGGCTGCTCAAGAAGAGCCTGCAGGCCAAATGGTTCACGAAAGTCACGATTCCCGCTCTCAGGTTAAAATTGATCTTGACCATGATCCTCTTATGACAATGGCAGATAAAATCCTGGAAGATCCACTTCAAGCCATTGGAGGGACTGGAACCCATGTTATGGAGGTCCAGCAAGGGGGTAAAAATGAAATCGTTGATTGCGAAGAAGCGGGAGAAGATGCGAAGTATACCTGTCATTTGAATCTCCTCGTTACCATAAAGGAAGAGCTAGGACCTCTTCAACAGGGATCCTTCAGTTTAGGGGGGCCTGCTATCCATGCATCTTATGGTTATCTTCTTAACCATTGGCCTAGAGAACGGAGTAGGCATTTTGTAGGATACATACAAGTTGACTCAGCGACGCTAAATGGATTTATCTCAAGTCAAACAGGTATCCCTGTCACTCAAATACTCTCAGCTTCAGCTTCTCCCGTAGGAGGGTGGGTAAAGGTAGATCATAAGGGATACACCTTTGACATATTTCAGTTTAATTATAGTTTTCAGCCCCGTATTAAGGTTCCTTATGATTCATGGATAGATGGGTGTGCAGCTCTTGAAAAAAGAGTTGACCATGGGCTTTGCTATTATAAGTCAAAGGTTTGTACACAAGGTCCTCAAACGCGTGTCATCCAGGGAGTTCCCGTAACAAGAGGGTGTTGGCAATACACGCAAACTTACGGTTGTTCTTATCCTTCTAAAAATGATTGTGGCCCATTAAGAGCACGAGGATGCGCTCAAATTAAGTCTCGTTGTAAGCAAAGGATCGGCAACAACTGCGTCATTTATACCCAAACCTACGAATGTAAAGATCCTCCCCGAACATCCTATATGATTAAAGGAGGAAAGACACCCTTTTGCCTGGATGGAAACTGTAGGGATCAAGGTTGGGAAAACAATGATGAAATGATGTCAAGCTTAGCCCAACTAGCCATATTAAAAGAACTCCAAGGTCAATTTGCAATGGGAGGATTTTTTAAGGGAGAGGATAACCGTTGTTCAAAACAACCCCTCAGCTTCAAAGATTGCTGTGGATCAGGAAAAGGCTGGGGTAATGATCTAGGACTCTCCTCCTGTAGCTCAAAAGAAAAGCTTTTAAACCAAAGGCGTAAAAAAGGTCTTTGCCATTATGTCGGAACTTATTGTGCTAAAAAAGTCTTAGGCCAGTGCGTTAAGAAGGACTCAACTTACTGTTGTTGGGGTTCAAAACTCCTTAAAGCGTTTCATGAACAAGGACGGACTCAAATTGGAATGGGCTGGGGGACCCCTAAAAAGCCGCTTTGCCGAGGATTCTCCATTGAAGAAATCCAAAGAATAGACTTTTCCAAGTTGGATCTCAGAGAAGTCTTTGAAGACCTCATGAAGAACTTCAATCCAGGCAAATTACAAGGTATAGGCCAAAAAGTAGGTGAGCGGTTAGAAGCCATTAAACAAGGCGTCCTTTCTCCAACAGAAAAGCAGCCGTTGCAAAGAAAAGGTGGGGCATGATCTCCAGTATTCAGTGTTCAGTAATCAGTAGTCAGAAAAAAAGGGGACCATCAACATACCTGATCTTTCTTATTATTTTGAGTTCAGCTACTGATTTTTCTTTTCTTAAGGCAGCACCAGAGACTCAGCCTGCGTCTAAACCTGTCCTTTCATTTTTCGAAAAAAGGGCTGAGGGATGGCACTGGTACGAGGACAGTACTCAATGTCCAGTATTCAGTGCTCAGAAAAAAGATAAGAAGAACGTTTCTTTAAGCCCAATACAACAAATTGAAAACCAAAGGAAGGGACTTGAAACAAAACTTCACGCAGCCATTGTTGAACCCACTCGCCAAAACATCATTGCCTACATTCTTGCCCAACGTTCTTTGATGGATCAAAGTCAGCGGTTTTCTGAAGCATGGAAGAGGGTTGTCATGACAACACCTTCTTTGGATGAAACTTTGGTGCACCCCGTGGATCAGAACGCACGACATGTCTATTACGATGAACAACACAAAGATCTTCAAGCCCGTATCAAGAAACTTGCTCAAGAGTATGGGTTGTTCTTTTTCTTCCGGAAAAATTGCCCCTATTGTCATGGTTTTGCACCCATTGCGAAACGGTTTTCCGAGAAGTACGGCTGGTCTGTTCTCGCGATTTCTTTAGACGGAGGAACGTTGCCAGAATTTCCCCATGCTAAACGAGATAACGGAATTTCAGAACGCCTCAAGGTTTCTCATGTCCCTGCTCTTATTGCCTTTCATCCCAAAACAGGAAAACTTATTCCCCTTGCTTACGGCATGGTTTCTGAAAGCGAAATTGAAGAACGAGTGACTATTTTAACGCAAGCCTTAACGGTAAAAGGAGAGATAAAATGAAACACCGTGTTTTGTATACGTTATGCATGTTTTTTCTTTTGAACTCTTCTTTAAAAGCCTCAATGCAGAAGAATTTAGAAACTGCTTTTGAGAAGTTGGGCATGGCTAATAACCTTACCACGGGAGGAGGATACCAAGATCAAACTGGAGGTTTTTATACGGGCGGTAGCGTATTTGCGCGATCGAAGGTGAACAATGCAGATTTGCTTTCTATACAGCTTCCTCACTATCGATCTGGTTGTGGCGGCATCGATCTCTTTCTGGGAGGATTTAGCTTTATCAATGCTCAACAATTTACCCAACTTCTAAGGAATATTGGAAGTAATGCTTCTGGTTATGCCTTTAATCTGGCTCTTGCAACTGTCACTCCTCAGATTAAGAGCGTTTTGGATGACTTAGCTGCAAAGGTTCACTCCATCACGAATCAAAGTATTAATTCCTGTGAGGCGGCAGCAACTCTTGTGGGAGGAGTATGGCCCCAAAGCAATGCTTCCTCTCAGCTTTTGTGTAATGCCATGGGTAAGGAATTGGGTCTTGCCAGTGATTGGGCTCAGAGTCGACAGAAGTGCGGAACAGAAGAAAAAAGAGACGCCTGGAATAGCCGTAAGAATGAAAAAGAAGGATTTAAAGATATCTTAGGGGATGAATTTAATATCGCCTGGAAAGCGATTCAAAAAAACGGGTTTTTAAGCCGTGATCCCCAACTCGCAGAACTCTTCATGACAGTTTCTGGAACGATTATTTCGAGGCGGGTAAGTGATCGCTTAGAGGTAAAGGTCTTGCCTTCTAAAAGCAGTGATCCTCAGCTCATTGCTGGACTCATTACAGGAAATGCACCTGTTCAAATCTATAAGTGCGATAACGCTTCAGAAGATAAATGCCTTAGCCCTACAATTCAACAAATAACTCTTCCAGCAGAGAAAGCTCTTTATGGGCAAGTCCATCGACTTCTTCTTTCTCTTTCTCAAAAAGTTAGAGAAGACAAAGCGCTTTCTAAGGCAGAGATTGGATTTGTCAATTCGACTCAAATCCCTGTTTTAAAGATTATGGCAGTTGAAGCAGCTTTTAAAGCCGGAGGAAGTCCTTTAAGTGCAGCTGATTTTAGTGAAGCCATTGCGCACGATATCGTACTTCAGTACTTGGAAGAAGTCATGACCCTTGTATTTGATAGTGTTACCCAGCTTCAGAAAACCCAAATCAATGATCAAATGGTAGAGGAGTTAAGGCAGGGAATTTCTAAGTCTCGCAAACTTCTCTTTGCAAAGAGAACGGCTCTTTTTGAGCAAATGGCCATTACCCTTGATCTTATTGAACGAACCCAACAAATCGAAGCAAAACTTCAAAATATGTTTATTTCTTCTCAACAAGGAACGAAGCAGTGATCAATAGTCAGTCATCAGTAATCAGAACTAAGAAAATTTTTAAACTAGAGCAGCAGCGTATCAGCTTTATGAATTTTATTCTGATAATGGATAACCGATTATTGATGGCTGTCATTGAGGGGGTGGCATGGAACATGTGATTACTACCTACGGAGGAGGCGAGCTCTTTACCCTTGTCTTTAATGGCATAGCGGCTTTGTTTAAGGCCGATCGAACAGGATTTATCCTGCCTTTAATACGTATTGGGTTGGTTGTGGGATCTGTTTATATGTTGATCTTGATGCTTGTCCGAAGCAGCTTAGAGGAAGGCTTAAAGTGGCTTCTCTGGGTTGTGATTGCGACGAATCTTCTTTTTTTGCCCAAAACAACAGTTTTTATTCATGACCCCCTGACAAAGGTCAAAGCAAAGGTTGATGGCGTGCCCTTTGTCTTAGGGGCCTTTGCAAGCTTTGTGAGTCAGATGGGTCGAGGTATTACAGAAAAGATGGAATCGGTTTTTATCTTGCCCGATTATATGCCTTACCACAAAACAGGAACTGTTTTTGCCTCTTCCTTGATGAGTCAAGTGGGACAGTTTCGTATTGTTGATCCTGTCTTTAAAGGCAATATGGAACGTTTTGTGAATCAATGTGTCGTGTATGACACCATGATTGGTCACAAGTATACTTTATCCGATTTGCAAAATACGACCGATATTTGGGGACTTGTTAAAGACAACGCTTCACCAGTCCTGGGATTTTTATATAAAGAAGAAGGCACTCCTGGAACCGTCATAACGTGTAAGACAGGTGCTAAAAAGTTGTCTGACCTTTGGACAGCTGAAATTAACAAAGCCGCAGCCATCTATGGGACAAGGGTTCAAAATCAAACGCTCACAAAAACGGCTTTTTTTACAAATCTTCAAACCGGCTATCAGTTAATGACGGGTGTTGCTGAAAATGCCTCAAATATCCTTCGTCAGGAAATGATGATTAATGCAATTGAAGAGGCGAGCAACAACAAACTCTCAGAACTCGGGTCAGCGTCCAACTATGCAGCCACAAAAGCTCTTCTTCAGCAACGATCAGCCTATGCCGTTGCAGGCGAAATCGCAGCCCGAACCCTTCCCCTTTTCAAGAACGTCATCGAAGCCTTAAGCTATGCTTTATTTATCTTTATCGTTGTCCTTGCTCTTCTCCCCAATGGATACAAAATACTCATAACCTATTTTGGAATCTTAGTATGGGCCCAACTCTGGGCTCCTCTTTATGCGGTCCTCAACCTCATCATGACCCTTTATGGAAGGTCAGAAACCATGAGTCATGGAGCGGAAAATGGTCTTACTCTTTTAAACTCCTCAGCCATCATCAATGCAAATGCAGACATGGTAACTCTTGCGGCATGGCTCGCTGTAAGTATTCCTTTTATCTCCTACGGCATTCTCAAACAAGGAGCAGGTGCTTTTGTAGGCCTTGCTCAGCATTTAGGTTCAGCCATGCAAAGCGCAGCCAGTGGAGCCGCGGCAGAAACGGTTTCCGGAAATATCAGCTTAGGTAATGTGAGCATGGGAAACCAAGCCTATCAAAATACATCTGCCTTTCAGCATAATACAAGCCCAACTTATAACGCTTCACAGTTTAAATCTATGGGAGCTTCTGGAGTTGAGCAAAGTACTTTTGCAGATGGAACTCAAGCTTTTAATGACCAAGCCATGTCACGTCTCAGTGTTCAAATTATGGGGATAGAAAACACAAGCTTTGTAGAGCAGCAAAGCCTCAATCATGCAGAGAGCGTTGCCGAAACAAAAAGTGTGGCTGCAACACAAGCCACAGAAACCTCCCTTCAAACAGCAACCAATTTCCTTTCTCGGTTTGGTACGGATCAATTTAGAGGAGAAGAGTATACCAAAAACATCAATGCCTCAGACGCTCAAAGTCTTCAAAACTTCAAGCATTTCACCAGCACTATTCAGAAAGACCTGCACTTAAACGAGACCCAAGCTGCAGAAGTAGCTATTGCTGTAGGAATGGGTGGAAGTCTTGGTTTCTTCACTGCGGAAGGAAAAGGAAATTTTTCGAGTACAGCTGCACGACAAAAAGCCTTTCAGGACGCGAAGGCGCTAGCAGATCAAATAGGGTATTCAGAAACAACTGAGAAGGTCGTTTCAGCAGCTCAAGCTTTATCAGAAGGCATGCGGAATTCAAAAGGGGAAGAGCTAGGAGAAAGCGCTGCATCAAGCCTGAATCGCGCAAAAGGCCTCAGAAAAGAAGCTTTAATCGCTCAAAATATGGTCAAGACGCTTTCAAAAGATATAAGTTCAAATCAGAGCAAAGGCCTTACCATTAACAAAGAGCTCACACAAGAAGTTCTCGAATTCATTGCCCATCAACCTGTAAATCCAGGACCAAATGGCTTATCTGGTGGCCAAATTGGCTATAAAGAAGCTCGACACATTCTTGATCAAGGGGGAGAAGAACGTGCTGCTTATCTCAAAAGCTTCCAAGAGGAAAATCCCCAATACTACATTCAGAGCATTAATGTCCGAGGAGCACAGCAACAGCTTGATATGCAATACGAAGTTCAAGCCCGATATCACAAAGATAGCGCAGGCATTCGGGCTCAAAACATGGCCCATATCCAAGAGATTCAGCATCTGGCTCAAGAGGCAGGGTTTGATAGGTCAAATACCAATCAGACACGCCTTGACAAACTAAACGTTAGCCAAACATCTCTTAAGCAGACGGACGTTAATCAAGCAAACCCTCAGGTGAAAACAGAAACGCCCCCACAAGAATCAATAAAGGATTTCGTTGGAAAGAAATTCGAGGAAACGGATAAGAAAATAGCTGTTGGACAAAAACCCATTGTGGACCAGGAAGAGGCCCTTCAGAAAGAGCAAAAAGTCGTCCAAGATAAAACCTTGCTGGGAACAGCAACAAAGAACCTTGCGACAAGTGCAGGAGAAGGATTGCTTAGTACCGCTAAAGATATTAACGAAGCAATTAAAAATCTTCCCCCTGAGCCACCCATCATTTTCCCTTAAAAGCAGATAGGAGATAAAAAAGTATGTCAATCTTTAGAACTATTACCCAAGGCGGACAAGTCCATATCCATCAACTTCACATGCTCAAGCAAGTTGTTATGGCCGGGCTTATTGTGGCGTTTGTGACAGGACTTTCTTACTTTTCCTGGAAAAGTTATAATTTCCCCCGATATGAGTGGAGAGTCTTGTCGCAAGTGACGTGGGCTAAGTTAATGATTTCAACAACTCCCTCTGAACAACATGCTCATCTATATCAAGAGTATGTACCTCTTAAAGGAAAACCCTATAAAAGAAGCTGCCTCAGCATTCTTAAGGATTCATTCCTTCAAAAGAGAACAGAACAAATTGAAATGCGTCTTGGGCAAGCTTTTTATACTAGTTTGTGGATGGCTCTAGCAGGATTTTTGACAGTAATGGCCTTATGGTTTTTTATGGGGCGTCGTCAAAAGCAAACAGATCATCAACGAGGGACAACGCTCGTTTCTTGGAGAAAGCTCGCAAACCTCATTAAAAGAGAAGACCAAACCTCAGATTTAAGCTTTGGAGAACTGCCACTTTTGAAGAATAAGGAATCCTCCCACATCCTCATTACAGGGACTACCGGGTCAGGAAAAACCAACAGCTTTCATGGCTTACTTCCTCAGGTTCGAAGAAGAGGAGATCGGGCCGTCATTCTTGATGTCACAGGGGATTATGTTTCCAGATATTACAACAAAAAGACAGATATTATCCTGAATCCTTTAGATAAGAGGTCTCTTCCCTGGAATCCTTGGGCCGATTGCCATCTTGATTCTCATTATGATGTTCTTGCAGAATCTCTTATTCAACCTAAAGGAAGGAATAACGATCCTTTCTGGGATAAGGCCAGCCGAGCCCTTTTAAAAACAGCCTTACGAAAATATGCCTACCTCAAGAAACACAATATAGGAGAGCTGATGGCTTTTCTTATGAATTCTGAGGACAAAGAATTTGAAAAGTTTTTCAAAGGAACAGAAGCTGCAAGTTTTGCTTCTTCAAGCAATACAAAAACAACGCATTCTATTCGCAGTGTCCTCTCTTCTCAGATTGTAGGCTTCTGTCATCTAGAATCGTCAGATCCAAAGGAAAAAGATAATAAAGAGGGTAATGGAAATAAAGATAACCAAAATAATAAAGGGAATGAAGTCAGTAACGACCATAAGAACCAAGAAGAATGTAAAAATCCGAAAGATTTAGATAACCCAGAACAAAAGGTTCTTGCTCATTCCCATCATTCACCCGATCAATCTGTCTCATCAGGAGAAAAAGAAAAGACAGAAGCAAACCCAGAACCAAGTTTTTCCATTCGCAAATGGATTAATGGAGAAAAACAAGAAATAGGAACCCAGAAGAACAATGGAGGAGGATGGCTTTTTATTACAGCTCGTGCCGACCAAAGGCAAAGCCTAACGCCCCTTATCTCAGCTTGGATGGATATTGCCATTAACGCTCTAATGGTGCTCCCTGAAGATTATACAAGGCGTCTTTGGTTCATCTTGGATGAATTGGCTGCTCTTCAAAATCTTCCTTCCCTTCAACGCGGCCTTGCAGAAGGGCGCAAATATGGGGGCTGTTTCTTAGCAGGATTTCAAAGTAAGCCTCAATTAGAGGACATTTATGGACGTTCTGCAGCTGAAACCATGCTTGACCTTTTTAATACAAAGGTTTTCTTCAGATGTACTGAGCCTTCAACCCAATCCTGGATCTCAAAAGTATTGGGGGATACAGAAGAAACTGAACCACAAGAAAACATTTCCTATGGGGCCAATAGTACGCGGGATGGTGTGTCTCTCAGTCGCCAAACCCGTCAGAAGCCTCTTATTCTTCCTACAGAATTTTCTCAACTAAAGGACCTCGAATGTTACGTTAAACTTCCTGGAGATTATCCATGCACAAAACTTCAGATGACCTATCAGGCTGCGACTTCAAATATACAACCTTTTCTTCTCAGACCTGAGAAAAAACAGGAATATCCAACTTATGAGGAGCAAGTTGAGACAGAACAAGTTTCACAAGAAGAAAAAGAATATTGAGTTGCAACCAAAATACAAAATATAATTGATTTTTTTACTTAAATTAATTTGAATCTTTTCCAATCAAAATTAGGGCGAATATCTTCTTTTTTGACTTGGCCTCTTGTTGCCTTTTCAATTTTCATACAATTGAGAGGGCTGGGGACAGCTTTTCCATGAGCCCATTTAAAAGCGCTTGAATAATTTGCTTCGATAGCTATTGCAAGCTTTGACAATGAACCACAGATCTCAGCTGCTTTTTTAATCGCTTCTATGTTGTGCGTATCTCTCTTAAGCATCAGTGTGTCTTTCATTAACTTGTTTAAGCAATATATCAAACAATAGCCTTGATTTTCTTAGTGTACAACAACAAGTTAAAAGGGCTATTGACTGGTATATTGATTGATCTATATACTTATCTATCTATATCAAAGAAAGGAAACAAGCATATGCAATCTAAAAACGACCTTCTCATTAAGGAATTTGTAAATGGATTTTTAGATAAAAGAACAAGTTCATATAAAAACTTAAAAGCTGCAGATAACCTTTGCCGTGAATATATTGAAAAGCGATTGGCCGAAAACCAAGATATAAAAAAGCTGATTAATAATACTGATGAGAAATGGGGATGGATAAAAGAGCTCATTGTTAATTATACACTTTTGAAAATGCATCATCATGCTGTGTTATGGGAAATTAACGATCATAAACCGAAATTGCAGGAAACTCCTCATGATAAAGCGCATTCAAGTGAACCTTGAGAAAGCTACTTTTACTGGAATGTGCCCTAACCAAAGTAATAGTGTGCGTTGAAACCAAGTGAAGAGACTTCAAATATATTGGATACGGTTTTCTTTGAATTGCCTCACTCGTCTGTTATAATCCTCGAAAAGATTAAAAGGAGTTATGAAAATTCTTCAAAAACCGTTAGAGACTATTAGTCTATGTTTAGCTTATTGTCTGATAACAATTCATAAGTTTTTGAGTAGAGAAGTGAAATTTATATAATTAATTAATACTTATTAATAAATGAATTGTAATTTTTATTATAAATTTTATGAAAAGAAAGTTTTCTAAAAAAAGGAAATAAGATGGCAGAAAGAAATAAATATTTTGATGGAGCAGCATTAGTTGCTGAGGATGTTGCTGCTTATATTTTTAATCACTCCATAGAATCGCCAGACCTTCCTGAGTTGATTCCGCTCGTTCTTAAAAGTTTGTTTAACATTAAGTGGGATATTTTTTCTTTCCCTTCCGCGCGTGGAGAGCCAGTGTTTTCCTTCGAAGGCATCGGATTTAGTACGTACAGAAAAAATACGCAGGAGGTCGCTGCTTGAATATCAAAAAATATAAATTTATTTTTATTTCGCTAATAAAAACATAGAAAGTATAGAATTTTTAAAATAAATACAAAATATGAAAAAAGAAAAGAATATGGAAGCAGATAAAAGCCCGCAGATTCTTATTTATAAAATGAAAGACGCGCATATTGATGTGCAGATTAAAAGTGAAACAGTCTGGCTTTCTCTATCACAAATGGCACAGCTTTTTGAAAGAGATAAGTCTGTAATTTCTCGTCACTTAAATAATATTTTTAAAGAAGGGGAGTTGGAGAGAAAATCAGTTGTTGCAAATTTTGCAACAACTGCAGCTGACAGAAAAATATATAAAGTCGACTACTACAATCTTGATACCATTATATCTGTGGGATATAGGGTCAACTCCAAGCGAGGAATTCAATTCCGCCAATGGGCAACTCAGAAATTAAAGGATTATCTTATTCAAGGGTATTCACTTAATCAGCAGAAGATAACCCATGAAGGTTTGAAGAAGGTACAGAAAACTCTTAACCTTCTTGCAAAAACACTTCAAAGTCAGTCTTTTATTGATGAAAAAGGTGCAGACGTTCTTTCTTTAATATTGAGCTATTCAAAAACCTGGAGCCTTTTGTTTAAGTATGATGAAAATGAGTTAGAAATCCCCAAAGGTTTCCCCGCAAAGTCTGCCTTAACATATGAAGAAGCTTTGGAGGCTATTCATGATTTAAAATCTCAACTTATTGAGTGTGAAGAGGCATCCCCTCTTTTTGGACAACATCCAAGAAAACAAGTGGAAGGGATTTTGGGAAATGTAGAACAAACTTTTGAAGGACAATCTCTTTATCCTTCTTTACAAGAGAAAGCTGCACATCTTTTATACTTTATCATAAAAGATCATCCTTTTAGCGATGGTAACAAGCGAATTGGGACATTTCTTTTTCTCCTGTATCTTAGGAAACAAGGCGTTACTCTAACGATATTCAACAACGCCACTCTTGTTTCTCTAGCTTTACTTATTGCTGAAAGTAATCCCACGGATAAAGAGATCATAATTCGCTTAATAATCAACCTGTTTACTCTCTCTTAACCAACCCTCAGGCAACGTCAGACATAAGCTGGCCAACCTTATTACCAAAGACTTCTGTTGCCTTCCTTAAAAGCTCATCGGCAAGGTGAGCATAGCGCCGCGTGGCAGAGGCCTGCGTATGCCCTAAAAGCTTGCCCACAATGCTTAGCTCAATCCGCCCGAAACTAAATGAGACGCGCAGGTATGGCGCAAATCACTCGAATAACTACCTTTAATTCTGTAATAACTTTCCGTCCTCTTCTTATTTATCGGCTTAAGCTATTTTGTCCAAGAATTTGAGCAAGTTCTTGATTGGCCTTTCTAACTTCATCTTGGCATAGCTCACAAAGCTTTCTCCACTGTTCGTTTTCCTTTTGAAAGTTGAGAACTTCATTGTTTCTTTTGAAAAAGTCATCACGGTTTTCAATTGCTTGGTCAAAGGCCTTCGAGACGTCTGGATCTTCAAAAGGATTTCTGATTCGCGTAAATTCCATAATAGCTATGCTTCTTGCTGTATTACATGTATTTGCAATAGTTGAAATAGTTCTTGCCTTTTCTTCTAAGTCTTTCTGATATAATTTACCATTGGGATATAAGTTCAGTATCTCCATAAGACTTTTAAAAATTTCTTGCCGCTTATTAATGGAACGTTGACAAATTGCCATGAATGTTACGATATCTTTCATAGGAAGGAGAACGGTTTGCTGTGAGTTATTGACGTACTCAATTTTTGAACCTCCTCTGATCGCAAATAAGATGAATAAAACGATAAGAATGAATATGATTGCCCCTATGATAAGGCTCGTCCATTCTTTAATCACTTTTCCTATTACCCATAGTTTGGCAAGAAAATTGTAGTCTTCTTTAAGTATACTTAGCATTTCTTGAAGAGAGTCTTGTTTCTGATTTTTGTTCATTTTACGCTCATCTGTTTCTTATCTCAACTATAAAAACCCTATTTCCTGGCCATAAGCTGATCAACTTTACTGCCAAAGACCTCTGTTGCTTTCCTCAGAGGCTCATCCGCAAGATGAGCGTAGCGTTGTGTGGTAGAGGCCTGCGTATGTCCTAAAAGTTTGCCCACAATGCTTAAGCTTAATCCACTTGACACTAAGTGAGACGCATGAGTATGGCGTAAATCATGAATGCGGACATTCTCAAGATTTGATTCTTTAAGAACAGTCTTCCAAAACTTTTTAACTTCTTTTAAAGGTTCCCCTGCTTTTTTCCCAGGGAAAAGATAGAGAGAATCTGCGGGAGTTAACTTTTTAAGTGATTCGAGCAGGAGCAGAGCCCCCTCTGATAAGGGAAGGTGCTCTTTCTTCTTTTGCTTGGTCAGGTGAGCGGGTTTTATCCAAAGCCCTTTTTTTAGATCGAACTGATCCCACGTGGCTTGAAGAGCCTCACCTTTACGGGCACCAGTTAAAAGCAGGAATTTAAAAACATAAGCAGTAAGATTCTCAGAGTGTTTATCAAGGATGCTCCAAAGCCGCTGTAGTTCCTCATCATTTAACCAACGATCACGTTTCTCTTCCTGGTACTTCTCAATCCCTTGGGCTGGATTATCAGTCCTCCACCCCCAAGAAACGGCCAAAGAAAACATCTTAGACAAAAGAGCGACAACACGATTGGCTTGATAAGGGGTATCCTTAAGGCGTAAATGTAAACCTTCAATGTCACGACGAGAAACGTGTGCTACTTTTAAAGAGCCTAAAGAAGGCATGATGATATTTCTAAGAAGCTTGTTATCTTCTTTCAAGCTCTTTTTTCGCTTTTTCTGCCCATGCCTTTCAATGTAATCGCGTGCAAGATCTTGCATACTAAAAAGACTTTGAGCCTGTTTTTTACTTTGGGCTGGATCTTCTCCATGAGCGATGCTTGCCAAGTGTTTACGGGCTAAAGCTCTTGCTTCTTCTGTTGTGACCTGACCATGCACACCAATTTTTAAGCGTTTAATAACACGATTCTGGTTCCGATACTGGATACAATAGGTACGCCTTCCGCTAGGAAGGACGATAACACCGAATCCTTTAAGACTTGTATCCCAATATTGGGATAGCTTATGAGGGACAGGTGTGATACTTTCTACAAAACGCTTGGTGATATTTGGCATAGAGGCCTCCATGGTTATCCTCCTCCTTATACCATCTTCTCAAATTATCATCAAGCATTCTATCATCAAACTATCATCAACGTAGGCTAATTTCATCCACTTTTTACCACATTTTATCAACGCAAATACACGCCCCGAAATACCTAAAACCCAAGGGAAACACTGAAAAAATCCTGGTGGGCGCTGTAGGAATCGAACCTACGACCCGCTGATTAAGAGTCAGCTGCTCTACCAACTGAGCTAAGCGCCCGGAAAGGAAGGCCCGAGGCCCCAAATATTATCGAGAATAGAATTCAACCACAAGGTTTGGTTCCATTTGAACAGGATAAGGAACCTCTAAAAGGGTTGGAACCCGTACATAAGTTCCCTTCATCCCTTTGTGATCCACTTCAAGATATTCAGGAACATCTCTTTCAGCTAATTGTGCCGCTTCTAAAACAAGAGCTAGCTCCTTTGATTTTGGTTTGACTTCAATCACATCACCTGCCTTCACGAGATAAGAAGGGATGTTTACCCGCTTGCCATTCACAAGGACATGACCATGGTTCACAAACTGACGTGACGCAAAAACAGTGGGAACAAACTTCATACGATAGACAACTGCATCTAAGCGTGATTCTAAAAGCCCTATAAGATTTTCACTGGTGTCGCCACGCCTACGAATGGCTTCTGCATAAAGACGGCGAAATTGCCTTTCCGTAATATTTCCATAATACCCCTTTAGCTTTTGCTTAGCCGTAAGCTGAAGTCCATAATCTGATGGCTTGGACCTGCGTTGACCATGCTGACCAGGTCCATAAGCACGGGTATTGAGAGGACTTTTAGGGCGACCCCATAGGTTAACCCCTAAGCGTCGATCTATTTTGTGTTTTGATTCAATTCGTTTCGTCATTCAAAAAGTTCCTTTAGGAAAAATAAGTAATGTGGGACACTATAATCAATCAATAGCCCTTGTCAAATCGTTTTCATTGAAATGTATAGACTTGGTATGAATTCAAACCAGAGCGTATTACCTCCTTGACCGCAGGCTTGAGAAACAGATAGAATTCAGATGGTGGCCGGGTGGCAGAGTGGTGATGCAGAGGACTGCAAATCCTTGTATACCGGTTCGATTCCGGTCCTGGCCTCCAAAAAAAAAAGCTGGTGGTTATCGTAAGACTTTGCTATAACGCCTTCGTGATCCCCGGTAGCTCAGTCGGTAGAGCAAGTGGCTGTTAACCACTGGGTCGGCGGTTCGAGTCCGTCCCGGGGAGCCAGTTAAATTAAGAGATTTTAGCGTTTTTAATATAGACTAAATTTTTCTGGGTATACCCCGGGTATACTTTGGAGCAGATGAAGAATTTAACGTATAATCTTAAAATTTCCTCGATTGTTCTTATCACCAAGTTGCTCTTTCAGATAATTCCTTTCTAACTGCCCATCATTTTAAGATGCCAATCACAGTTTCAATAACTAAGTGGCACTTTATCTTTTTTGATTTTATTACATTTAAATCCAAGTGAGATTGTTTTGACCATGCCATCCTCGATTGTTTCTGACTTCACAAAAAGAAAGCATAAATTCTTCTATTCTCTTCTACTATAGTATTTCATGATTAGATTGATAGATATTTAGGGAAAGTTTAGATATAATGAGTGAATGGCAAGAGCATATTCGGAAGACCTCCGGGAAAAGGTCATCTCCCATATTATGAGCGGATGCAGTAAGAGGGAGGCAGCAAAAGTTTTTAACATTGGAGAAGCCACAGTATATAATTGGCTAAGACTTCACAAAGCAGGGAGTCTGAAACCGAAAAAACGTATTGATTATCCTCGTAAAGTAGATGAACAAAAACTCAAAGATTACATGGAGCAAAACCCTGATCATACGCTTAAACAAATAGGCCAAGCTCTGGGTTTGAAATTCCAAAACGTTGCCACTTGGCTCAAGCGTTTAAAAATTACACGAAAAAAAAGACCACGCTCTATAAAGAGCGCAACGAAGAGAAGAGAGCCGAATTTAAAAAACAGCTTGAGCAAATAAGTCTTGAAAGGATTGTATATATTGATGAAGCAGGGATTGATAATCGTCTTTACAGGGAATATGCACGAGCTCCTCGGGGCAAAAAGTCTATGCTGAAATTCCTGGTAAAAAAAGAGAGCGCGTTAGTGTCATTGGCGCCTTGATGAATGGTGAGTTTATCGCTCCTTTCACCTTTCAAGGAGGCTGTAATTCTGAGGTATTTAATGCTTGGCTTGAGGAAGTCTTATTACCTACCTTACCGCAAGAAACCACTCTTGTTATGGATAATGCAGCTTTTCATAAGTCTGCAAAAACTAAAGAGCTAATTGAAAAATTTGGGTGCCATCTCCTCTTTCTTCCAACTTACTCACCTGATCTCAATCCTATTGAGAATTGGTGGCACAAAATTAAATCCATTCTTAGGCCCCTCATTCAACAAAGCTTTCACGATCTTCATTATCTTCTCGACCTATGTCTATCAACTTAATGACGAAATACTATAGTTGGCTGATCAGTAAAAATATATCAAACTTTTCTAATCCCGAGGCTTTGAAGTTATATAATCTTAAGAAACTTTCGGTAGTTAAGGTTTGATGCTTCAATGATCTAAGGCAAGTTAAAAACATAATTTTTACATTGGCTATTTTCAATTTAAAATAAATGTCTTATGATCAGTTTGCGATAAACGCGCAACAATAAATACATAAAAAGGAAATAACTGTATGATGCAGAACACATTGAAAAAAACACTTTCTTTTACTTATGTTGGAATATTTTTTTGTTTTTCAGATTATGCTCAGGCCATGGAGGACAAAAGTGAAAGTTTTGAGCTTCATGGTGTTAAAAAGCGAAGACACGAAGGAGAATCGTTACTAGAGAGCAGAAGCTTTGATAATTTTGGATATGATAAAGCTCGTAAAATGTTCTATTATGGAAATGAACCTTCTACCATCCGCCTAGAATCAGCGCCTTTGCCATTAATAGAGACTGACAATAGTGTGGTATATGGTTTTCCAAAGATTGAAAAATCCGAATCAGAACCTCTTCTTATTGTTAAAGCACAGGCGATTCCTATTAACCAAATTGGAGAAATATTGAAAGAAACCGTTTTACATAATCAGGACCGTCGGGAACTGGTAGATGATCCCCATGGATATCCCTGGTGCGTTCATGGCCATATGGTAATGGACTATGGGGGATCATATTATATTGGGAGTGGTACATTAATAGGAGAAAAATATGTCATAACCGCAGCTCATAACTTATATGATCGAAAAAGTTGTTCAATTCCCCTTAGCATTAAATTTTATCCAGGGATGATGGGGAGGAAAACTCCATATGTTAGTGAAGCTGAACGTATAATATTTCATCCAAGATATAAAGATCCGAGAAATGGCCAAGTAAAAGATGATGACTTGGGTGTTATAAAATTAAACAAACCTCTTGGGAAAGAAATAGGATACTTTGGATTAAAAGTTTTAAGTGATGGCCAGTTAGATGATATGACTATAAATGTAACAGGATATCCAGGAGATTACGCTTCAGGCACCCTAATGTGTACCATGGAAGGGCCGGCAAAGCTTAAAACCTCCGAAAGAATGTATTATGATATAGACACGGCACCAGGACAAAGCGGTAGTGGGATTTGGATTTCAGAGAAAGATGAGTATGGTGTTATTGGTGTTCATGCTTACGGTGATGATGAAGGAAAAGGACTGAATAGTGGAACTCGTTTAAATCTTACAAAAGCAAGACTAGTAAAACAATGGATGGAGGATTTGGATTTAATTCATTAGAAATTTTCTTCTTTAAAAAATATTAATATATTATTATTATTTTATGTGAAAAAGGCAGAAACATAAATTAATATTTAGTTTATGTTTCTTTTCCTCACATAAACAAAAGGAGAGAAAAATGGCTAAAAGTTGGATAAAAAGCACAATGCTAAATTTAGGAATTATAGGAATAACAACCGGTATTCAAGCTATGGAAGGGAATTCCTCAGAAGAAAATGACATTGAAGGAAAAAAAAATAACGGCTGGGTGACAAAAAGTTTTAGGCCATCTAAAAAGTCCAAAGTAGAAGAGAAAAAGACAAGTAGTGAAGATTCTTTCTCTAAAGAGGAGAATCAAAATTCTGATATGCAGAAAGATCTTAAGTGGGATGCAAGCCGAAAAATGTTTTATTACGGGAAGCCTCTTCCCGAACAAAGCACTAATGAAAGTGTGGCTCAACCTTTAAAAGAAGATAACACAGAAGTTATATTTCAGATTAATAAATCTGAAAAAAAAGAAAATTAATATAAATAAAATGAGAGCATATATGTTAAAATTAACACGTAAAAATAAATTTTTTCATTTACGTACTATGTTAATTTATTTTTTGATTATGATTTCTTTGCCTGCTTACGCTATGGATGAAAAGGAATGGGAACGGAAATATCCTAGAAATATTGTTCGTATTTTAACGGTTGATGGCGAAGGAGTCCGAGGGATTATTCCAGTTACCATACTAGAGGGAATTGAAGAGCACTTACAAGCTAAGTTAGAGGGACAAAAAGTTAATCTTGCCGAATATTTTGATATTATGGCAGGGACCTCTACAGGGGGTATTACTGTCCTTAGCTTAAGTACAGGGAAATCGGCTGAAGAACTAGCTAAGCTTTATCTAGATGAAGGAGAAAATATATTCAAGCCAATAGGTAAGATTGGAAAGCTTAAATCCTATACGGGACCCAAGTATAAAGCACGCTCTTTGGAAAAAGTTCTTAAGAAACATCTCGGAGATATATGGCTAAAGGAGGCTTCTGCTCAAGTACTAATCCCTGCTGATGATGATGGCCAGAAATGTGCCTATTTATTTGACAGTCATGCAGCTCGACTTAAAAGCTATAATTTTATGATAAGAGATGTGGCTCGGGTCACTTCTGCTGGTCCTACTTATTTTAAAGCGGCAACAATTAAAGATGAGAAAGGGTATGAACATACTTACCTTGATGGAGGGGTTTATGCTAATGACCCTACCTTTGAGGCTGTACAAAAGGCTGAGGAGCGATTTCCAGGATGTGATATATTTATTGTCTCTTTAGGAACAGGAGAAGCTCCTAGAAAGTTTGGAAATTTAAGCTTAAAAGGGGGTAAATTAGCTTGGGCAGAGCCTATCTCTGGACATCTTATGGATGGAGCTCAAGATTGGCATTTACAATACTTGGAACACCTAAAATCTCTCATGCAGCAGCAAGGGCGAAATTTAGAGTATTACAGGATTCAAGTTCCTATAGATCCTTTGATCAAAGAAATGGACGTGGCAAAAAATATACGAAGTCTAAGAGAAGCTGGAAATTTTCTTTTAGATCCCCAAAATCCTCAAGGGCATTACCTTAAACTGACGGGGATTGTCGATAATCTAATGAAGGGAAATTTAAGGGCTGAGGGAAAAAAATGGGATGAAAAAAAGCTTGAAGACATATATCTTACTACAAGAAGATTTAGGGAGACTGAACTAGATAACCAAAAATTTCTAATATCGGTTCAAAAAGACGCAAAAGATGTTTCAAAAAAATTTTTAAAAAATACTGAAAAATTATTTGAAGCTTCTAAGAAGAGAGATACTGAAGCAGAAACTCAAGTTGCAACATTTTATGAAACTGCAAAAAATTTTTTTAAAACTGGAAAATTGTATGGAGCTGCTAATCAGAGAGATTATGATGAAAAAACTCGGCTTGAAAAAGCTAGACAAAGACATGAAATGACAGCTCAGATTGCAAAAAAATATGGTTTAAAGCCTAGAGTTGTTAGACAGAGAAATACTGGAGCAGAAACTCGGGTTGAATCATTGGAAGCTGCAGAAAAATTTTATGAAGCTGCTAAAGAGAGAAAATATAAGGCAGAAACTAAGGTTGTAGAGTCAGAAGCTCTGGTTGCAACATTTTATGAAACTGCAAAAAATTTTTTAAAAACTGGAAAATTTTTTGAAGCTGATAAACAGAGAGAAAATGAGGCAGAAACTCAGCTTGCAAAATCGTTTGAAGCAAAGCTTGAAATAAAAGAGAAAGAAGAATTTCCTTGTATAGAAAATGATCGTAATGAATTGAAAATAAATTATGATCCTGGAACAGATGCGAATAATCCATGTTTACAAACCTTAAACTTACCAGAGCTAAAATGGGATTCAGACTTAGATATGTATTATTATGGGGAAAAGAGTGATTTTTCTAAGGTAGATTATACGCAGCATGCGCAAGTTGAGGACAAAAGCAAGAGTTCAACAATTCAAGAAACTTTTTATTTTGAAAACATATAAATTACAAAGTTACCAGAATTTTCTGATTTTTTTGTACTTAGTTACTTTCTTAAATATGCTAAAAACGTTATTAAGTTTTATATTAATTTAATTATTTTGTATTTACATAGAAGAGGATTAATAAAAGTGATTTTAATCATAAGAACAATAATAATATCGTATATGTTTCTATTATTAATAATAAAGAGTTCCACTGCTATGGACGAAAATGAACCACAAAAAACCCGGTCCAGTTTGCAAAAAATAGAAAAAATTTTTGATCGTCCATGGAGATTTCATGGGCTCCTGATAATGAAAGTTGATAGCTCTGGCTATTTAGGAAGTGGAGCTTTAATAGGCGATCGTTATGTTCTTACAGCTGCTCATAACTATATGAATCCAAAACTTGGCAGAACACCTGAAAAGATAACTTTTTATGCAGGATACAATAACAAACAGTATATAGGAGAAGCAGAAGCGAAATGCATTGCTGTACACCGTAGCTGGATAGAAACTTATAAAACTCCTAGCCCAGACTACAGCTCAGATATAGCTGTTATAACGTTAAAAACTCCTATAAACCTAAATGGAGAGAGCCTTGCTGGCCAAGCTCTTGGTCATTTTGGTGTCATTTCTCCTAGTGGAATTTCAGATATTTTAAATTTAACTGGGTACCCCCAACTACAGGGCGATCCATCTATGTATAATGTTGAACTTTCCAACATACAAATAAAAGAAGGAAAATTGAGTTATAATACATCAACATTTTCAGGACAAAGCGGGGGGAATATATGGGGGGATAATCATCAAAATGAATTTCATTGCCTCGCTGTACACAGTCATAGTGATTCTGAACTTAATTCTCGTGGTTTTGGAGCATCTCTTGATGTAGAAAAAATTAAATGGATTAAGGGGAAGATGAGGCCGCAAGATGGTATGTGTAATTATGGTGAACACTTTTCCAATTAGCCCCTATTAAATATTTGTAATTCCTATCTATTGTTTGCAACGGGGTGTCATTTAGTATTTTTTAAGTTGATAAGTGTCGGAGATGCTAATTGAAAGAAGGTATGAATTTGGAGCAAATACTTTCAAAAACTTAGAGAACCTAAAGGAAGCCCTAACGCTGTGCAGAATGATCGAGAATTGCTGGACTCTTTAACATCATCTTTGTTCATCTTGTAATTCTTAAATAATATTGCAATTTAAAATAAACATGTGATGGGCAATTTGCGATAAACGTGTAACAATAAATACATAAAAGGAAATAACTGTATAATGCAGAACACATTGAAAAAAAAACTTTCTTTGACTTATGTGGGGATATTTTTTTGTTTTTCAAATTATGCTCAGGCCATGGAGGACAAAAGTGAAAGTTTTGAACTTCATGGGGCTAAAAAGCGAAAACAAGAAACTTTACCAGAGAGTAGAAACTTTGAAGATTTTGGATATGATAAAGATCGTAAAATGTTCTATTATGGTAAAGAACCTTCTGCCATCTACCTAGAATCAGCGCCTTTGCCATTAATAGAGACTGACAATAGTGTGATATATGGCTTTCCAAAGTTTGAAAAATCCGAATTAGAACCCCTTCCTACTATTAAAGCACAGATAATGCCTATTAACCAGATTGAAGAAATATTGAAAGAAACAGTTTTATGTAATCAGGACCGTCGGGAACTGGTAGATGATCCCCATGAATATCCTTGGTGCGCTCATGGCCATATGGTAATGGACTACGGCGGATCATATTATATTGGAAGTGGCACATTAATAGGAGAAAAATATGTCATAACTGCAGCTCATAACTTATATGATCGAAAAAGTTGTTCAATTCCCCTGAGCATTAAATTTTATCCAGGGATGAAGGGGAGGAAAACTCCGTATGTTAGCGAAGCTGAGTATATAATATTTCATTCTAGATATAAAAATCTAACAAACAATCAAGTAAAAGATGATGACTTGGGCATTATAAAACTAAAAAACCCTCTGGGGAAAGAGACAGGATACCTTGGCTTAAAAGTTTTAAGTGATACCGACTTAGATGATATAATGATAAATATAACAGGATATCCAGGTGATTACGCTTCAGGTACCCTAATGTATACCATGAGCGGCCCAGTGAAGCTTATAACCTCTGAACGAATATATTATGATATAGATACGGCACCAGGACAAAGTGGTAGTGGGATTTGGATTTCAGAAGATGGTGAGTATTGGATTATAGGCGTTCATACCTATGGTGATAATGAAGGAAAAGAACTGAATAGTGGAACTCGTTTAAATCTTACAAAAGCAAGACTAGTAAAACAATGGATGGATGACTTGGAAAAAAGGCTTCTTGAGTACGAGATAAGTGAAAAAGCATTTATTCACCTGGAAAAAGATGATAATGAATGGAAAATAAGTTATAGTCCTGGAACAGACGAAACTTTTTTACATATCCAAATCTTACCTTTAAAAAATCTAAAATGGGACACGGATCTAAATATGTATTATTACGGAGAAAAGAGCGATTTTTCTAATATAGAGTCGGAACATCATTCACGAGAAGAAAACGAGAATTCAAAAATTCAAGAGACTTTTTATTTTTGAGATAATTAACTAAAGGATTGTAAGAATGGGACCAAAGGAGAGTCGAGAGCAGCAGCGGATTGTAGATGGCGAAAAATAAGAAGAGAGGCTTCCACCATTTCTAGACTTCTTGATGTACCCTTAGGCCTACGATGGAAACGAGCAAGCCTGTGTCTTATATCGCTGTTTGTCCCTTCGATTGGAAATTAAATGCTCATAGGCAATATCACTTGGGTAGGGCGCTCTTGAGAAGCAAAAGCAGCTCCTCCTTTATGATTCCAAGCCTCCCATTGCTGTGGATCAGCTCCCTTTTCTTTTATAAAAAGCAAAGCACCAAAGAGTGTATTGGAATCCCAGTCAGCAAGATGAGCTTTTAAAACAAGGCCTCCGAGCTGAATGAGTAGATTGGCACAAATTTTTTATAAATGCACCAAAAATATGTGCGAAAAATTTATTTTAAAATCTTTTGTTTCATTGGTCAAAACAGAACTCCGAGATCTACTGATCTGTCCACTAAAAGTGTAGCAAGATCAGTACACGAACGTAATTATGCGCATAATAAGCTATTAGGAAATTCCTCAACTATATAACAAATGGGCCTATATCCTTCTTATCTCCTCATTCAATTATGTAAATAATCTTTTCTTTACTATGCCCCCCAATTAAATAAACAAACAACTTATTATGATATAGAATTCAATCACTATGAATGCACATCTTCCATGAGACTAATTGACCCTGTTTTTCAGAATACCATCGCGTAGGCGGGAGCCTCTCTTCATCAGGAGACAACCAAATACTCATTTCTCTATTTACACCTAAATATACAAAGTAAGGGTTATTAGATGCAATACATTGAAAAAAATAATTTCCATCACCATCTTTTATGGGCTTCCAATGAGTCCCGGTATAACCACCATTAGTTTGTGGAGATAAGTAGACACTTCCATCAAAATAAAAAGCATCTAAGTATTTACCTTTAGAATTTTGTGAGTCAAGAAATTGAAAGGCAAAACTTCCATCCTCAAGTTTTATTGGTCTCCAATAAATTCCGACATCACTCCAAGATGTCTCCGAAGATAAAACAACGGTTTCATTTTCTTTATGAACACCTAAATATGCATCCCCTGTAGCAACTTTTAAACTTATTTTTTTATCACAAAATTCATCAAATATTTGTGTAATGATAGCTGTTTCAGAAATCCATTTTATAATATAATTAAATTTTTCATGAGAAAGTCGAACCCCAGAATTACCTTTGTCAGGTATTTCTTCTCCACGAGCATGAACTCCTATAACATGTGGGCCCAGATATACGCTACTATCTCTATTAATCCAAATAGCCCCTCCACTTTGTCCTGCATAAGTATCTATGTCATAAAAAATTCTTTCTTGTTCTAACTGTTTTATTCTATGAGACATCGTCCAAAGCTGCTTAAATCCCTTATCTCCTGGGTAACCTGTGACATGAATACTATCACTCATTAAAGGTGCGTCTTCATCTGCTAATAAACCTACCCAACCAGTCTCTAAACCAATAGATTTATTAAGTATTATGAGGGCGATATCAAGGCCTTGATCTCGATCCTTGATATATTCTTCAAATGTATAGAACTTTACTGCTGAAAGTTCTCCAAAATGCGCTACTCTATCGTTAAGAGCTAAGCGAACAACAATATTTGTAGCCCATTCTTTTGTTGATGTACGATCATGACTAAAAACGTTATGTGCAGCTGTTAGAATGTGATGAGGGCCTACTAAAACACCTGAACCTCCATGTTCTCTACCGTCAGAAAAAAACAAACCTAGTTGAGCATGAAATGAATACGGCCATTCAGAAGGACTTAAGATTCTTTTTCTTCCATCTTCACCATCTTCAACACGCAGTAAAAGATTTTCTTCGTAAGAAGGAAGTTGGGATATTTTTCTATCTTCATCAATAAGCACAGATTGAATTATTTTTGGCATTGCAGGTTTGTGAGAATGTGTGTAAATAGCACGGTCTTGTTTTTTAAGTAGAAATTCTCCTTTAACGTAATCAGTAAGATTCGATACTATATGAGAAGTGGGTGTTATGGTGGGAGAAGGAGACAATTCCCAGCGCATATCCTCAGGCTCTTCCATCGCGTGAAGAGGTTTTGCAAAAATGAAAGCTAAGAGTAAGGATGTTAAAAATGGCCTAAACATAAATTATTCTCCCTTATTTATTTCTTAAATACTTATTCTTTTTTATGACCCTAACATGTAAAAAAACCCTCAGCAATACAAAAAACAAGTGAGAAAGAGTTAAAGTTAAGATAAACTTCTTAACAGCATTCCCTTCCAATCATTTGACTAAATGGGGAATGATATTCATAGGGATCGAGAGATTAGTTTCTGTATCCTTTTTAAAATAAGTTAATATTCTAGATTCTCTAAAAGAAAAGCCTTCTTGGATAACCAAGCATATAAAATCTGGATGCGTTAAATAAAAAAATAAACGCTTAACCAATGACTTTTAAATTCAAGCTACTACCTATTGAAAACAAGCTTAAAAGTTGTAAAAGCTCATTTCCTAGGAGATTCCCTACACATAATAGGAATTCAATCAAAGCTTACAGTTTGCAGTATACTAAAGTGTGATATTTCAAGAGATACGAGACAATTCTTGTTCTTGAGCCCAGATTAGGTATTTGCGGTTTCGTGGAACGATTTCTTGTGGTGGGCTATCCCAATAAGCTTGGGTTCACATCTAGTTGATGGGGGATTTTATCTTGCGCCTCCAAGTATTTTTCATAAGGGGCCTTCCCTTGAAGCGAGGCATGAGGACGTTTATAATTATAAAAATACTCCCAATCGCTTAACAACTTCTCCAATGATTAAAGACAAATCTTTTAAATTAAGGAATTGATAAAATTCTGCTTTATCGGTTTGTTGTGATCTTTCTTGCCGTTTAAATTTGGTGTTCTGGGTTTAATTAGCCTGAATTTAAGATAGTGAACCATGAACTCTTCTTGGGATGCAGCATTAAAGAACTCTGTCCCTCAGTCAAACTGAATACGTTGTATAGGAAAAGGAAATGCTTCAAGCACTTCAAATAAAAACTTAACAGCATTCTCTGCGGTCTTTGCTGTATATAAACGAAGTACCCGGAGACGTGTACAATCATCAACCGCTGTAAATTGATAGCATCTTTGCCTTACTTTTGTAACATCAATTTGCACACGATCACCAGAAATACTACGGCTATACCTCTTAGATTTACGAGGAGAGCGATAGCGCTTTAAAGGTTTCACTGTAGCCTGGTTGAGTACTCGCCAAACAGTGGAAGTCGATATCTTTATTTGGTGCTCTCGTAATAAATGAGTGAAAATACGCTGAGGTCCAAAATGATGATCTTGTCTAATTAAAAGAATAAAATCCCTCAATAATTCATCTACCTTTTGATTTGCTTGTCTATTAGGCTCTTCTTCAGTTTTGTTCTTATAGCGCTTAAGCCAACGATATAAGATAAATCTTGCTATTCCGCATTTTCTAGCAGTTTTGCTTACTGATCCTAGGCCTTCGCATATTTTAATCCAGTCCCGCCTGGACTTTATCTTTCTTTCCGAGGATTCCATAAAGTCTAAAAACGTTTCTATTTTTTTTATATTTTTTAGCCTATCTTAAAGAAACTTTTTTGTCTCGTATCTCTTGAAACATCACAACTAAAGAAAATTCTCACTTTTGAGCAGTAATATCTAAAATTTGGGTGTAAGCCTTATGAGGCTCGAGGAGTTCTTTTAACTCCTTCACTCTGGTATTCACCTACCATTCTTGTCTAAGGGAATTCCATTTGAGATTGAGTGGATTTAAAGAGCACTAAAAGTGTATTGGAATCTCCATCAAAAAGACGGGCTTTTAATAATCTAAAGCTGTAAACTTTGAAGGCTTCTCTATTTTTCCTTTTTGAGAAGTACTGTAATCAATCTATTGAAGTTAACAAAAAATAAGAGTAATCTTTTTTAATAATTTCCTTAACAAAGCAAGCCCATGTTTGATTCAAATCCTAAAGACCTCCAAGACTTCTCAGATCTTGAGAAAGAAGCTCTAAAAGAAATTTCTTTAGATATCATAAAATCTGATCTTCAGCAGTCCCTTGGTCAGCTTCATCAGGAAAACATGGAGGATGTTGGAAATAAAATTTCTGAGATCAAGCAGCAGTGTGTTAGGGAAATTAAAGAAGGTCTTGAAAAACATATCAAGGATCAACTTGAACAACACTTTCAAAAGATGCTTGTATCCTATCAAGACGGCATCTCTAAAGTCCTTTCGTTCCTTTTTAAACGGGTTGAAGAAGATGCACTGCGTCTTAACGATGTGGCTAACCAAACCCATAACTTTTGCAAAAATATTCAACGACAATATGCTTTTAAATGGGACAGTCCCTATTTGACCCTTATTCTTTCGACAGCAGCAACGGGGGCTCTCATTGGGCTTGGGCTTCTTTTCCTTCAAATCCCTTTCATATCGGCGCTTCTTATGAACGAACACACTAGAAAAGCCTATGATATTGGGGTTCGTGTCTTGGAGTATGAACAAGAACTCCAAGCAAGGCCAGTACCAGTCAAGAAGTCAGAAAACCAGAAAAAGAAAAAAGCTTCAAAGTGAGTATCCTCCCCTGCCACGATCCATCGAATGGGAATACTCATGTTCCTCAAGTCCATGATTGTAGGTTAAGTCTGGAGACATACCAGCAATGCGTTCAATTGTTTTTGCACCTTTCGCATCACAAAGCTTAAGGAAACTCATGAAATCATTTTCCTGGGCGAGCTCTTGAGCAAATTGTTTCAAGTCTTCTTTGTAAGAAGAAGAGGCTGTGGGATATTCTTTTATGAGCTGGTCTAATTGTTTGAACTTTAAGCAAACACCGTCCAGATGCTCGCGCTTTAGTTGTGCTTCTGTAGGAGTTTGCTTTAACTGTTGCTCCTGGGCTGCTCTTGCTTCTGCGGCTGTCCTTTCCCGTCTTTCATGCTCTTGATTTTTGAGTTTGTTGACCAGGTCTAAAACTTTAAGAGGGTCCTGTTTTGCAAACTCACGAGCTTTGTTTTTCCACTTTTCTGTAAGTTGGCTTAAGAGAGGGGAGTTTAACTCTGTTTCAACTTTGGCTATGTTTTGATA
This sequence comes from Alphaproteobacteria bacterium 41-28, assembly GCA_001897795.1. Lineage (GTDB taxonomy): Bacteria > Pseudomonadota > Alphaproteobacteria > UBA9655 > UBA9655 > UBA9655. Next base: position 71,869 of record MKUL01000045.1, read on the forward strand.
GTAATTTTGGAGAAACCCTTCCTTTTTGCTTTCCCAATAGGCAATAGCCTTTTCTTCACCATGAATCTTGAGTCCTTTCTCAAAAACTTTTTTGATGAATTCAGCCTTATTAAAAGCAGGGTGTTTCCACTCTTCATAGATGGCTCGGAGAGCAGGGCTAATGTATTCTTTTGTTGAAAGGTCTTTTTTCTGAGAGAAGAGCTCTTGTGCTCGATTTTCTTCACGAACAACCTCAGATTTTATGATGATGTCTCGTCCTAAATCGCGCTCTGGGGTGCGCCCTAAGAAATGATTAGCAACAGATTTAAAGGCCTGTTTAGAGACAGCTCCCATGGCATGGAGCTCGTCAGAAAGACGGGTAAAAAGCTTGGAGATAAACCGGTCTTCTTCCTTCATGAGCTTAGCAAGTGAATGACTATCGAGATAATCCGCAGCACTGAGCTTCTCACCAGACTTTGAGAGAATATCCTCTACCTTTCCTTCTCGCCAGAAATCGCAACGGCTTCCATAAACCTGGACATCTCCCTTGTGCCGCGTCATGGCCACATAGGTAAGGTTTTGATTCATCTCATGGGAAACTAAGAGAAAGCTTTTCTCAACCGTTGTGCCTTGGGATTTATGGATCGTGATAGCCCACCCTTGATCAAAGGAGGAAAAAAGATTTGGCGAAAAACCAAACGTCTTCCCCTCATCAAGCCTGACCTCTATCTTATTCTTATCCAAAGACAAAATCGTCCCTATAGAGCCATTCTTAACCCCTAACCCTCCATCGTTACGTGTAAAAACAATCCGATCTCCTGTTGCAAAACTGCGATCTTCCCTCAGCTTGGTCTTGCGACCAAAATCATCCTCAACCTCGCTGGTGATCTTGTACGTAAACTCTTCTTTTCCAATGTCTCCTGAAGCTTTCAGCTGATTTTTTGCTCTTTCATTGAGATCTCGGACATCACGGTTACTATAGGCCATCATGAGAAGGCTCTGGTCTTCTTTGTAAGCCTTTTTCCAATCTTCAATGAGAGCGGCTTTAGCTGCATCTCTAACTTCTACTCCTTGGCCAGGGGCACGTTCTATGCCGATAAGATGCTCAAGCCCCTTTGTTTTAAGGAGTTGTGCGGCTTCTTTGTATTGAGATTTCTTGTTTTGTCCTTTGTCCACGAAAAGCCTAGCCATTTCTAATGGATCAAGACACCTTTTTTCTAAAGTAGATCGATAAATCTCAGGCTGAGAAAGAATCTCTTTTCCTGCTTCTTTCTGGCTGTCTCGCCATTTTAAGAATTCTTGATAGTCTTCATGGTCTTTGGCTTTCTCATAAAAGTTTTTCCCTTCAATAGCTTGAACATCCTTTAGAATCTCCCTGAAAATAAGTCCTGATGTACGCGCAGAGCTCTCATAGCGCTTAACAGTATCTTCAACACTATGACCATCAGGCAGCTTTTCTTCGACAAGATGAATATGACCCCGCATTTGATAAGCCTGGATAGCCTTTTGAGACTCTTGCTTTCCAAACAAAACCGTTGCCTCTCTTTGCCACTCTTCCTTTTGCCGAACCACTTCCTCAAGGCGTGAGGCGCCGACTCTCTCTGTCACAAGACGAAAGGCAGGACCAGCTTCAACGGGCTGTAATTGAGCGGCATCCCCTACAACAACAGCTTTAATGCCTAGGGTTTTAACGGCCCCTAAAAATGACTCAAACCGTTATACATTCACCATGCCAGCTTCATCTAAGACAAGGATGCTCCTATCAGAATACTGATACCGACCTTCCTCAAATGATTTTAAAAACTTATGAAGGGCTTGAGAGAAAATGCCACTTCCTTCAAGATTTTGTGCAGCCATTCCTGTAGGAGCTAAACCATATACCTTATATCCCTCCGTTTCCCAGATTTCCCGACAAGCCTCTAAGGCTGTGGTTTTTCCCGCTCCGGCATACCCCACAATACACTTGAGCTGCCCCGGCTCTACCAGATGTCGAATAGCTTGCTCTTGCCCTTCGCTTAAGCGAGCTTCTCTTTCCTTTAATTTTTCTTGAATGTGAGAGAGGCCTTTTTCTAGAGAATCAGCAGAAACATCATGAGTATGACATGCCGCAAGTCCTTCTGCCGTTCCTACAAGCTCCTTTTCTGTCTTGAGCATGCTGTGGGTCGTATAGATAGTCCTCTCTTCAATCCGCCCCTCTTGATCTCGTACTCCTTCCATCTTTAAAAGAAGAAGCTCTTTGGAATTCCTTAAACGGGCATCTAGCCTCTGAAAAAGCTCCCCACCATCCACATACCGATGCAAAATCTTCTGCACATCCCCCCACATGAAGGTGGCATGATGCTTTGTGACAATGTCAAAGACGACTTCAGGATTGCGGAGAATACGATAAAGGTTTCTAAGCTGGACATCATGAAAAGCTTTGACCTTATCTGTAACAAAAGAAGTCCTTTCTCCTCCTTCAAGTTTTTGAACTCTTTTTTCTTGTTCTCTCACCCCTCTCCCAAGTTTGGGTTGGGGTTCCATCTCAATGCCTAGCTCTTTATGGGAACGATGATCAATCTGAATATCATGGCCAGGGAGTTTTAAATGGAAATTTGAGTACTCTTCCCATTTAACGCGAAGCTCGCAAAGAAATTCACGTTTGTTCCAGTCCCTTTCTTTTTTAGAACTTAAGCCGTTCTCTTCTAATCGACGCGTTGTCACCATCACATGACAATGAGGTTTTGCTTCTCCAGTTTTCTCGTCCACATCAAAATGAAAATTCAGTTGAGCGGCCATTCCATGTTGGCAGATTTGATCTTCAACAAATTCTCTTGCGAGAGCGATATTCTGCTCATCTGTGAGTTCTCGATGAAGGGCAAATTCAAACTCACGATAAACTTGAGCATCAATTCTCTTTTCAGCAGACTCAACCCTATCACAAAAAGCTTGAACACCTTTTTGACGGTCAACTCTCATAAGCTCCTGAATTTCTCTGGCCCATGAAGGAGCATCCTTTGGGAGAGCCAATTCTACATGTTGAACAGGCTTATCTTCATAATTAAAAGTTTGCCCCGTTCGCTCATCATATAGTTTACAACCAGCACGATAAGCAAGGGCTCGGACCGTATTTCGGCTGCTCAGAGAAAGAATTTTTACGCTAAAGTGATAAAGGGCCACGAGCTAAGTCACTCCCTGGAAAAATGGTCGCCGAGTAGGCGAGGATGTTTACCACCCTCACCCCTCACAGACCCGGACGTGCACGTTTCGCGCATC
>MKUL01000046.1 GCA_001897795.1 Alphaproteobacteria bacterium 41-28
TTTAATAAAATTTTAAGTTCGCAACAATTCCTTTTTTCCTATCCACGCAACAATGCCTTGCGAGGAGCCGAAGCAATCCACTCTTTTTCTGGCTTTTTAGATTGCTTCGGAGCGGAGCTCCTCTCAATAACGCTGGGTGAAGGATCTATTGACTTGCTAAAGAAATACTACAGAAGATTAATTTCAAATCCTAAAATATATCTTCTTAATTTTCAATAAGTTATCAAAAATGGGGATAATACGCAAATTTTTAAACTGATTTAATAAGATTTTTAAATCCCTTTAATATTCTCGATTATTTTTACCTTAAATTTTAAGAAAATTTTAATAATTATTGACAATATCTCAATCTCGAAATATATACTTCTTGTAAGCAGAGGCGAAATTTAATGAGTCTCAAAAAAGAATATTCAAGAGGCTCGTAATCTATTTAAAGTTGAAATCACAGCTGAAATAGAATTTTTCAACCTTTGCTCGGTAAGAGGAGTGACATAACTCCAAATACATTTAAAACACAAACATTATAATAAAAAGGAGAGAAAAAATGAAAACCAATAAGCAATTAGGATTAAATAAGCCTCTTAAGATTGAGATTAAAGCAGGCAACGAGTTTTTTGACCTTTTAGCAAGAAATTAACTATGGAGTAAATGTTATTAAATTATGTACTTAGTAAGGGCCTTAGCCTACATTATTTGTAGGCTAAGGCTATGTACTCAGTAGATTTTGTTACAATATTTATTGACAATTTATGTGTGAGTGGATACATTTTTCTATTGGCTTGTATATGACATAAATGATATATGAGATTATGCTTATAAACTAAAATAAAAGCATATTAATTTACATCATTCTTTCGCAAAGAAATGTCATACTCAAGTTAATTTAATCAAAATAGGGAATTTCCTATTTTGAAAGGGGTGGAGCATTGAGAAAGCGGGGAGTCGATGTCGGCAATTTATAAAATATCGAAATATAGTGAACCTGTCATAGAAAAAGACCAAATCATCGGCTTTTGTTCGGGGTGGAGAAAGGTCTATTTCAAAGATTCGCTTGATGCTATTAATGAATCTCTGCGTTTCCATAATATCCATTTTAAAGACATCAAAACCGAGAAAGACAATAGATCTTTCTTATCAAACGAGTTGCATATAGAAATACTTTTGCATCTTTATGAGCTTGGATTTCTTGAAGCGGATAACCAACAATCTGTATCCTGGGAAAGCTTCCGCAATCATATCATTGCAATAGGACGAGCCAAACGATATCGCATGTTGCAAGAAAAAGGTTTGGGAAGAGGAAATCTGACTAAAGATATTCTTTTAAAGGCCTTATTAGAGTCATACCTTCTTATAAATTCGGTATCAGACCACATTATAACTGCTTTTGATAATGATTTAGAATTTACCGAATTAGAAGCCCTTGATGAATATCTTGAAGAAGAATACTGGCATGGCCGCTTTCTATATTATGGACTAAGAAAAGCTGGAATTACCGAACAGGAAATTGGGGAGTATGAGATGTCAAAAGAGACAAAAAATTTACTGAACTTTTTAAGCGACATTGCCAAAGATGATTTTGCTGCTTATATGCTTTGTATGAGTATAACCGAAAGCCCAACTAACTGCCCTGGCCATATTACAAATAGACTCAGAGAATGGAGAAAAATCGAAAATCAACAAATTATACCCAAACAAGTCCTTGATATCTTTCGTAAGCACGAAGAACATGATCTTGCTTGCGGACACGGCGATTTTTCTTACAATTTTAATCTCAAAGACAAAGAACTCAGTGCCTTAAGGCAGCAAGAGATCTCCAAAAAAATAGATGCGTTCCTGCACTTACAAGGTGAGATCTATCAGGGAATTAAAGAGTAATTTGTAAAGCAGGATTTAGAACGATGAACTTACTTGAACGACTTCAGCTCTTAAGCAGTAAAAACATAACTGAACACCTGCATAAACTTAACTTCAAGGATGGTAAGATAATAATAGATTACTGTGGTCCAAACATAGCAAAACACATGCATATGGGGCACCTCCGAACAACTATATTAGGGGAAAGTCTAAAAAGGTTGATCTCATACGTGGGCTTTGATGTAGTCGGCGACTTACACTACGGTGATCTCAGTACACAGATGGGTTGTCTATTAATAGGTCTTAAAGAAAAATATAAAAATACATCGGATGGACTAAAATACTTAAAAGAAAATCCAAATGAAATTTTCGAGATTCAAAAGGATGTTGCGTTACGTGCAAAATCTAATAAGAGCCTTGATATAAAAGCTCGACAGGAAGCTATAGAACTACAGCAACTTAATGGCGACTACGCAGATATCCGCAACCAAATATCACTCATTTCATTAAACCACATCGATAAAATGCTACAATTTTTAAATGTTAGAAATGAACAATATTATGGTGAAAGTCGTTATGTTCATTATATAGATGAAGTCATTAAAATGTTTAGCTCTAAGGAACTCATTAAACATCATAAGGGAGATATTGTTGTTCCCTTAAGAGATACCCATTTGTTTTTGAAAGGCCATGATGGTTACCTAGCGTATTCTAGCATTGATATGGGAACTATTTATGATCGTGTATTTAATCAAGGCGCTAAAAAAATTATCTATGTCATGGGACATCGTCAAAAGCTTCATTGGAAGCAAGTATTCTCTTCCTGGGAAGAGTATGGACTCAATGTACCTTTGATTCACAAGTCTCATGGTTCTGTCCTAGAGGAAAGAGAAAAACCCTATAAACTTGACCCATATTTTGGTGTAACAATGGAGAGTTTTCTGGAAGATTTAGTGAAATTTGCATCAACAATGACAGAAAAATATTTTTACACGAAACACGTTGAGGATTTTGAAAAATTATCCAATTTTATGGCTTTAACAATGCTCAAAATTAGTGACTTTGCCCAGCCTGCTGAAGAAGCATATATATTTAATACCCCCAAAAATACAGGAGTTAATGATTACCCTGGCATAAACACTGCCTTACAATATTCCAAAATAAAAAAGATTTTAGAAAATTCGCAGGCATTGAAGTCAGACGAGCTTGAAATAGAAGATCAACTCCAACAAGATTTCGCTAGTTTACTCTTAGATTTTCCAAGTGTAATCGAAAAGTGTGTGCATGAGTTAGAACTATATTTTCTCTGCCGACATTTATTGAAAATAGTTAACTTCTGGGAAAAATATAATTTATCAGAACTAAGGAATAGCAACTTAAAATTATTGGAGTTGAGCAAAGATCAGGTTGAGACTATTTTTCATATCTTCGCTATAAATGTGCCCTCTAACGTGGGGAGAGATCTTAAAAATGTTCCTTTGTAAGCATCGCACCACAATCGCTATTTCTCTGATAATTGGTCTGGATAGATTTATCTTTAACGGCTTTCGAGCCATGATTGTCTTGTTTTTGGTAAAGAGTTTGCTGTATCCAGATGCAAAAGCGTTTTCAATCTATGGTACATTAATGATGCTAGCCTTTCTTACCCCAATCGTAGGAGGCTGGATTTCTGATAGATATTTAGATAAGAAATTCTCTATATTTATTGGTTTTTTATGGTCTTTGGTGGGTTCCTTATTACTATATTTGGATAAGACAAATTTTTTTATTGGGTCAAGCCTAATACTAGTAGGGACAGGAATGGTTCGCCCCTCTGCTTTTCCCTTATTTAGTGACCTTATTGGCAGAGACTCCTCAAATCGAGATACAAAATTTACATTCCTGTATGCATTTATGAACTTATCTACATTTCTTGGCACGCTTGTTTGTGCTGTTTTAGGAGAGTGTATTGCTTGGGAATTCACTTTTCTTGCAATGATTGTGGCAAATTGCGCCGCATTAGTCGTACTCATATGTTTAGAAAATAAGCCGATCATATCTGTTAAGGAATTCTCTCAAAAAATGTTAGGTCTTTGCTTGGCTGTAGCTTTTACAGTGCTGGTCTTTCTTTTCTTTAGAAGTGGATTCAACATACCAGGCTCCATCTTAACTGTTGTTCTCCTTTCTGTGTTAGTTTTTTGTTTTATAAGGCTTTCAACTTTACAAACGGATTATAAGAAACTGGAGATGTTTGGTTTCACAATAATTTTTACGATTCTCTTCTTCATTTGTTATGAGCAATCTGGCAACTCAATGGTTCTATTTGCAGACAATAATGTTGATCGAAATTTCGGATTTTTAGCTAAGCTAGGTATCAATTTTCTTCCAACTACTTTCTTTCAGTTGGTGGACCCCATTTTCAATCTTATCCTCGGAAGCATCATTGCCATGATCTGGAGTTACCTGGAACGAAAAAATATCACGATTAAAATTTTTTCAAAAATGTCATTAGGAATACTATTTGTAGGAATTGGGTTCCTCATACTGGCTCTATCCTCGTTTTTTTCTCATGAAGGGCTTGTGTCACCCCTCTTTTTAATCATGGGGTTGATGTTTTTTGTCATTGGTGAACTCTGTATTGTGCCTGTGGGGTTGTCATTTATTACAAAAATAGCCCCACAAGAGAATGCGTCATTTTACATTGGCGTTTGGTATTTTTCGATCGGCATCGCTCAATACCTTGCAGGTCACGTTGCAACGTTGGTTGCTTTTAATGAGAATGAGACATCCCTGGATGTAACTCAGAACCTCGTCCGTTATACACACTTTTTTAATGAGCTATTTCTTATATGTCTAGGCGTTACCGCTACTTTGTATCTGACATCACGAATTCGCCGCATTAATCTAGGGTGAAGGCCTCCTAAAAAAGGTAATAGGTGCAGCAGCCCTAAGATGGACAGCTTTTGATATTTTATGAGCTATTTCTGAGTATGGATTAATACACTCGAGATCATAGGTAAAATTCTCGTCATTGTAATCAGTAATCTTCCTGATGCATATTGCTCCACTCTCTAATTGAACAATACAAATCCTCTCGCGTAAGGTAAGGACTTGCTCTCCTTCAAAGGCGACTCCAGCAATATAATCGCCAGGAATGTAAAGGGGAAAACAAGAATCATCATAAATTCTGATGGATAGGGTCTTTTCGTGAAAACTCTCGAATTCTAAAAGCTCTTTTTCAATAAGTTCTTTTTCTGAAGAAATTTCTCCTAAATTTATCTTTCTCTGGAGAATTTTCTTGGCAGCTTCTCCTTCACCGGTTAAAAGCCAGCCAGCAGAAACTTGAATTCCTTCCTTATGAAAATTTTCCGCTAAAATGTTTGCACTTTTAGGCGCAAAATCTGTAATACCTAGCTCCCACTTAGCGAGGGAACTTGGGCTTAAATTATACTTCTTACAAAAATGAGTGCGCGTCATATTTGTTAATTGTCTAGTATACATAAGTCTTTTTGATGCTTCTATATTAGCCATTCTATTTTGGGAATTTAATTGTTACAGATTTCTTGTAAAAACATACCACGTAGTTCGAAAAAATGCAAATTTTGAAGAAAAAGAAAAAATATGAAAAAAGATTTGCATTAATGAACTTGATATGATAGTACTTATCTAAGTGGAAGATTTTAATGCGTAAAAACATTGAAACTTCAGCTTCCTTACTGGTGTAAGGTATTTATCAATCGCTCGACATAAATGGAGCAGGAATTATGACTCAGAATATTAAACATCCGCATCATACGTGAGCTACTTAACACTTTAAAAGTGTCGTGAGTAGGTCGATTTTTCCTGTTGTTTCGACCGCTACTTCTTAGCCTTCCTGGTAAGAGTCTTAGGGGATCTTTCCTTGGGCTTTGAGGATGAGTCAGGAATTTTTTTAATAGGATAACGTAAGGTGCATGGGAATGAAGAAAAACAGTTTTTTTAAACAGATATACTCATGTCACCTGTAATAACCGGCAGGGAGACGCATAAATTATGTTTGTTATTATCGAACCTAAAGATCACCATTCTTACAAGACGATCGTAGATTTATTTTCAGAATTCATAAAAGAAGGAGTCATGCTGCATTATTCCTTCCAAGATCATACAAGGGCTACATTTATTTCTCTTAAAGATCAGTCAAATGGAACTTTTGGCGGAGCCATTCTTCTTAAGCAAAGAGTTGGCACCCTCCATCAAAAAGTAGGGAGGCATCTCTCTAGCCTTGCGCCAAAAAATGGAGAAGTTTGGACGTGCTCCCTCTTCCTGCAGGGAGAAAACCATTCTCTCTCCCAAAGTGAAGCCTTTTGTCAATTATTCTATCAAAATCTTTATCAGCAACTTGTTACGTTTGGAAGGAAGGAAAAACTTGATTTTCTCTGCATGATCCTAGAGCAGGGAGAATACCTTTACACAGAGATCATAGGATCTTGGCCATATGTCTTTGAAGTCCATCCTGATGAATCACGAGACGGCCTTTTTCACGGAATTTTATCTCTGACCATAAACCCATCGAAACTTCATCAAAAAACATGAAGAGTCGATGCTTTATAAAGAGATAAAATTGGCGGCTTAGCCTCCCTACTCAATGGCCGCCAAAAGAGGAGGAATTTTTAGTGGTGTTTGGTGTTGATACAAATTCCTCCTCTTTCTTTAAAAAATCTTTTCTTTTTTATAAGACATTGATTTCAAACCCTAAACTATATCTTCTTAATTTTCAAAAGTTTATCTAATATGAGGGTAGTCTACTACTGTGTAGAGATCGAATAGGTGGAGAAATAAAATTTGTTAGAAAAAATAAAACTCTCGGGTTTCACGCTGATGGCTATTTCAATGTTTCTGTATGCCCTAACAGAAGCTATAGAAAAGTATCTTACAAAAGCTTATGAACCCTATCACATTATTTTTTTTAGGTCGTCTGTAGGCATTGCGCTCGTCATTTGGATTACCTTCACGAAGGGAATTCAATCTTACAAACAAGAAATACGATTGAATATTCTCCGCAATTTTTTGGCAGCTGTCGCCTTGTTCCTAACCATATATAGTTTAAAAAACCTCCCCCTCTCTTCTTATGAATTTATGTCTTTTATGTCCCCCGTTCTTGTTGCTCTTTTATCTGCTGGATTCTTGAAAGAAAAGCTGCCTCCCTTCGTATTTGTCTCGATCCTTTTAAGTATCGTTGGCGCTGCGATGATGTCCTATCCTTTTCAAAATATCGGCATCAACCTTGGCTTATTATTTGCTTTTTTATCGACTTTTTTTAATGCATCTGCCGCCGTTGCCACGAAACGCTTAGCCCATCTTGATTTTTATATTCTCTATGCCACATACGTTTTAACTTGCTTTGTGATGAGTGGCCTTTTTTCCTATGGAAGCATACATCTTGACCTAAAAGATGCGCCTCTTTTCATTCTTATTGCTTTCATTCACTTTGTGGCCTTTCAGTTCCTTATTCTTGCTTTCAGAAAAGAAGATTTGGTTAAATTATCTCCCTTAGAATATACAATTGCCGTATGGTCGGTCCTCTTGGGATACGTTTTTTGGGGTTATATTCCGGCCTCCAAAGAGTTATTCGGAGGATTGTTTATCATCCTTGGAAGTATTGTCATCAGACGAAAGGAACTAACGAGTTTTGCTCGCGATGGTTTCAATAAACTTTTCAGGAATCGAACCGTTATTTCCAAAACCAAGCCCAATGAAAAAAGACGCAAAATTAGGGGAATTTTTTAATTGCAGCATCTTATCTACGACGTCATCCCTAAACGATCCTGTGATCCACGTATGAAGCCCAAGGGCAGTTGCGGCCAGTAAAATCGTTTGTGATAAATGTCCCGCCTCTAAATAGGTTGCAAGATACCCTCTCGCTTTTTTATCTTTAATCCACGTTCTTTTCATATCGTTGACAATAAAGAGTCCAGCACTTAAGTTTTTCGCCCAAAATTGATCTCCCAGTGCATAAACGAGAGATTCATCGTCAAACCTATTTTTTAATTGATAGAGTGTGTGGGCATCTGAGGCATAATAGTAAATTCCTTGCTCTATGTCGCTTGCGTTAAGGATGACAAGGTAGGCATCACACCCTTGTAAGCCGGTTGCAGATGGCGAGGAACGCCTTAGCCCCAGGGAAGGGATGTGATGTTTTTCAAAATCTTCCCAGACCGTTCCATGAATGGGCCCAAAACAGAGATAAAGCAGAGAACTCAACTCTTTAAGATTTAGAGAGACTCGGTCAAAATTTCGTGAGGTTTTGCGCTTTTGTATGACATCGTAAAATGAAGACTTTCTAAAAGGAGTAAGATCAGGATCAGGTAACTTTATTTGCTGCACATAATCTGGGATACTTTTTGGTGGAATTTCTCTAACAGCTGAAGAAACTTTAATAAACTCTTCACAAAAACTGTCTTCATTTAAGATGGGCGAATTCTGAGCATAAATTCTTGTTCCTTGATGGCAATAAAAAGAAATCGGATCCCCTTCCCAAGCCAGTAACTGATCGTCCAGGTTATCGGTCAACAACCCCCCCGATGACAAATCCTGATCGATTTGCTCTTTTGAGGCTTGAGAAGGTAAATCCTTACTTTTTTCTATTAATCTTTTAAAGTGCTCAAGATCTAATTCATAATAATCTTGAGACAATGAATGACACGCAACAATTTTACCATCCTCAAGATAGAAAAAAGTATTTTTATTATATTTCATTTACGCCATTTAGTTATTAAGCTACTGAGAAATAAAGCACATTCGCCATGGTTGTCCCGAGCTTTGTCCAAATATATTGAGCTTTTTCATGATTTCTCCTTTGATCTATTTTAAAATTAATCTGGAATAAATGGCATTCTTATAGGTTGAACTGAGATCTGTGTGAATTTACATATTTTATTCATTTTACTATACCCTCTTATTTAAATATTTGACCAAGCTATTCGCATAAGCAAGCACAATGCTACCTAATTTTGTAATTTCTCCAATTTTACTAAATTTTTAAGCATCTCAAATATATCTCTAATCGGTTTTTCCTTTGTTGTAAACTTGAAAAATGAAAAATAAATATTATCCCTTTCCGAAACATAGTCAGGAAAGACTCTATGAAGTTTTGAATACCGAAGCGGCTCATCTTTTATCATAAAATTATAGAGATCAAGAGACAGAGAACATATCCCAAGCCCTAGAAGGCACAGTTCGGTTAATGTTAAATATGAATTAGATTTAACAATAACTTGAGCTTTGCTCAAAATTTCATCAGAAAGTAGGTGTTCTCCTGCATAGCATATCATTTTATGATTCCTTAAATCTTCTATTGCTTTAGGCGTACCATATTTATTTAGGTATTCCTCGGAAGCAAAATAGCCGTATTCATATATATTAAGAAGATTTTGAGAAAGATCTCGTTTATCGCTTAGGTAGGGCCCAACAGTAATATCAAAATCATGATATTTTGAGCCAAGGTATTCCGGGCCTGAAAGAAGCTCAATTGTAATGTTAGGATATTTTTCTCTAAATTCACGTATAATTTTAGGAAAATAATATAATCCAAGGCTAGCAGTTGTATGAATTGTAATATTCCCTTCTGTAAAAGAACTATCGCTTTCAGTTACTTGAGATAAGGAATCAAGAATCGTTTTGCAAAGGTCGGCTAATTTTTTTCCTTCATCAGTCAATATAAAATTTTTTTTCCCGCTCAGATACAATTTAGTTTCAAAAACTTCTTCTAATACGGCCAAATCATAATAATATGTTCGACGGGTAACGCCCGTAGCTATTGATGCTTTTGATATAGATCCTTCTCTAAAGAGGGTATAAAAATTTTGAAGTTTACCAAAATCAACCTGTCTTAATTTATTTTTATCCATCATAAAATCCTTCCTTTATGTCCTTGAAAATAACCTAAATTTTGTAAAATGTTTATTGTAAAATTGGATTATTAGCAAAAAATTGCTATATTACATTTTTTGTTGCTATTGGATTTTATCCATGCTAGCGTGATTTTAATAAGATCAAAAAATGAGACTGGCACAGAGATAACCACGTTAATGGCTTCCAAAGTTGTGTTAGGTCTCCAATAAATTTGCACCAAGAAATACGCGCACACGAACTGGGAAAAAACCCAGTTATTAATTTTAGCCTCGCCCTATATCCACAGTTGATCGGGGATGAGGGGAAAATATGAGGAAGGCTTAACAGGGTAAATACGGGAGACGCATAAGTTATGTTTGTTATTATCGAACCTAAAGATCATCATTTCTACAAGACTGTCGTGGATTTCTTTTCGAAATTTATCAAAGAAAGAGTCATGCTGCATTATTCCTTTCAAGATCATACAGGGGCTACATTTATTTCTCTTAAAGATCAGTCAAATGG
>MKUL01000047.1 GCA_001897795.1 Alphaproteobacteria bacterium 41-28
GTATTCTTTTAAGAGCCTTGCTTGGTCCCAACGTTCTTTTTCAGGTCTTTTTAAACCATCATTTAATTTTGTGATTTTCTCTCGCATTGAATTTTCAAGTTCTGTCTGGCGCTTTCTGATATCATGATAAGAGCTAGTTTTTAAAGGAGGAGGAAGAAGATCAAGATGAAGATTTTCTTCGATCTCTGCGCCTAACATTATTTGTATTATGGGATCATCTTGATGCTCTAATAGTTCTTGAGCAGCCTTTTCACGAGGGAACTCCAGAGCCCCGTATCCACAATTGCCATCTCCGGGAACCTTTACTAATTTTAAGCGTTGGGTGATACCTCTTAAGGTCATTTCAAAATTACCTTCTTTAATTTCAATTTTATGAGTATCTAACGGAAGAAGAGGAAATCCACGCCCCCCTTTTCTCTCTTCTTTAAGTTGTCCTATTTCTTCTTGGAGAAGCGAATCTTTATCAAGATCAACCTCTATTGAATGTAAGGTAGGCGTTTCCTTCCAAGCCCCTATCAGAGGGGAAAGGGTATTTTCGAGAATGAAGTTCCACCTTAAATCTAAATGGTGAAGAATTGGCAATTCCTCGATGAGGTCAACTAGTGCATTTATACTTTTCTCTTGTAAACGATTCCCTCGAACATCAAGGGTAGTTAGGTTAGGAAGACTTCTTAAAGCAGGACTTAATGCCTCAAAAGCAGAATCTGTAAGTTGCGTATCTAAGAAAGTTAAAGATTCAAGCTGAGGAATGTGTAATAAAAATGGCCCCAGGATCTCAAGTGTTTGAGGCTCATAAAGAGGAACAAACTGAAGGCTTAAGGTTTTTAGAAAAGAAAAATCTCCATGATCCTTTAAAAACACTCGTATTCCAGGAGCTCCTACTTGAGAGATATAAAACTCTGCTGGTTTTTCCTGGCCAACATACTCTTTATAGCGAAGCCCCCGATTTCGGCTTAAGAGATCTTGAATGTCTTTCTTCTTCTTTACATCTAACCCAGGATTACCTGTAAGGTAAAAATTAATGAGGGTTTTATTTTCTTGGAGAGCTTGCTTTAAAGCGTCTACACCTTCTTCTGAGATTTGATTATTGGAGAAGGTTACAGAGGTTAAGGATTTGTTGTTCCGAAGAACAGAGGCCCATGTACGTGCTTCCTCATCCTTCATTCCCGACATGGTGAGGGTAAGCTGGGTTAATGTATTATTATCTTTCAAAAGCTCAGCAAGTTGGCCAGTCTCTGATTGATTTAAACGACCTGGTGGACATTGAAGCACTTGAGAAGACATCTTGAGGGGCTCTAAAAGGCGTTTTAAGTTAGGACTTAAAGACTCCAATACTGAGACAGGAAATAGTGAAGAAGAAAGAGAATCAATTCTCTTTACCACAGGGTTGGTCCAAGGGAAAGGAATGTCAAAATCTTCTTCAAAAGAGAAAACCTTTTCAGGAAAGGATAAGGAACCAGAAGCCTTTTCTTCTTTTAAAAGCTCGTAAGAACCATAAAGATCTCCTTCAAGGGGAGGATAAAATAACATATGCACCAGGGGAGGGGAAGTGAGCACTTGCTCTACCAACGTTAAGGATGAATTCTCCTGAACACCATGCTGC
>MKUL01000048.1:0-60385 GCA_001897795.1 Alphaproteobacteria bacterium 41-28
ATTTGATTTTCACCTCCCCCTATATAAAAAGGTATTAAAGAACAGGTGGGGTTTTGATGAATATCTTTTTATATATGATGACGGTGTTCATATGGGGCTCAACGTGGTTTGCAATCACTTTCCAATTAAGCACAATTCCCATCGATATTTCCATCTGCTATCGTTTCGGCCTGGCCTCACTTCTTCTTTTTGGTTGGTGTTTTTGTAAAAAGCTGCACTTGAAGTTTCCTCGGAAAATTCATCTCTTCTTTATGGCTCAAGGTTTCTTTTTATTTTCCATAAACTATATGGCTGCTTATGCAGCGAGTCACTATATTGCAAGTGGTTTAAATGCTATTGGGTTTTCTATGGTGCTTGTTTTTAACATTATTAACTCATTCCTCTTTTATCGTACGCCTCTGACACGTCCGGTTGTCTTTGGAGCCTTGTGCGGAGGGATTGGGATGATGGTGACCTTTTTGCCTGCGCTTTCAACCTTAGATCTCTCAAATGAAAGTCTTATCGGCATTTTTTTAAGCCTTTTAGGCGGAGTTTTGGCCTCTTTTGGAAATATGATTTCAGCAAGAAATCAAAAAAATAATATTCCGGTGATGGAAAGTAATGCCTTTGCCATGGGATATGGAGCCTTATGGATGTTAGGAATAATTTGGTTCAAAGGGATTTCCCTGCAGTTTGATACTTCATATCCTTATGTTCTATCTCTTGTCTATCTTTCCATTTTTGGATCAATTTTTGCTTTTGGGTGTTATCTCACTCTTTTAGGACGCATTGGTGCAAGTAAGGCCGCATATTCCCTTGTGATGGTTCCTATCGTGGCTTTAGGAGTTTCGACACTCTTTGAGGATTTTCTATGGGAGCCTCACATTTTTGCGGGCATTGGACTCATTATCCTTGGGAATATCATTATTTTAGCAAAAAAGACAGCAAGGAATGTTATTATAGAAGAGACTCAAGCTCCTGTTTCACTCAGGAAAGCTGCTTAGTGTGAACAAAATTAAAATTGTCTTCCTTATGTGTCATCCTTGGTAAGAAATGCTTTGTTTTCCAAAGGAAAACATTAGCGATTTCTTGACCGAGGATGACACCAGTTGGTGATGTAGCTGAAAATTTGTTCACAAAGCCTAAGAACCTGCAGATTCTTTATCCTTTTGGTTCTCTATCTTCTATGGTTTTCTGTAATTCTTGTAAAAGAGTGTTAGCCTCTTTACTCCCTTCTTCAGCTGCTGTCTGTAACCAGATCACAGCTTGTTTTTCATTCTCATATTTTTCGTCGAAAGGATAGTAAGTTTTAAGCTTAACTAAAGCCATAAAATGCCCTTGTTTAGCGGCCTTTAAATACAGTTTTTGAGCTTCAATTGGATCCGGAGGGACAACCCTTCCATGATGATAATAACTCGCGAGCCTATACTGAGCATCTGCATTACCCTTCTCAGCTGCCCTTAAACTCCATTTCATAGCTTTTTTGAAATCCTGGGGGGTTCCTTCACCCTTATCATAACAATTTGCAAGGGCCTCCTGAGAAGGTCCATGACCTTCTTTAGCACCCTCTTTAAACATACGTACGGCTTCTTCCTTGTTCACGGGTGTATTTTTATCGCCTTTATAATATTTCATCGCGAACTCAAACTTTCCTTTTGGATCTCCTGGTTCAAGGCCCCTCACGCATCTGGGAAGCCCTAATTGAGCAGATTGATTTTTTTCTTGAACGACCTCGCTTTCCTTAGAAATTTTCTCAGTAATCAAGGAAGGTGTTAGGTCTGTGGGTGGTAAAGTGGGATGAAAAGAGTGTCTCCATTTAGCAGGTTTACTTGCTGTATGAGTTTGGGAACGAGGTCCTTGAGAACGTCTCCAGTTAGGAGGTTCGCTAGCTGAAGTAGCGTGTGGAGAGGGCACTTCTGAAGCTGATGTAGCGGCTTTAGCAACAGACGAGGATCCGTTTACACCACGAGAGCGCCTTGACGCTTCCTGGGCGCTTACCCAATTAACTTGGGGGGTAAAGGAGGAGCAGCTCCTTCTTCTTGTAATTCAGGCATCGCTAAGATAGGAGGACTCAAAAGATTGAGGATCGTTAAGATGGTGAGGAGAGAAGCGCTTTTTTTAATAAGATTGTTCTTCATTTTGGCTCTTTTTTCTATCCTCGATGGTTTTGTTTAGCTCTTCTAAAAGAGTTATAGCCCTTTTATTCTCTTGTTCAGCTGCTTTCTGTAACCAGCACATAGCTTCTTTTTCATTCGCATATTTTTGTTCATCATTTTCAACAAGTTCGTCAAAAAGATAATAAGCTCTTCACCTTTATCATAACAGTGTCCGAGGCCATTTTGAGCGGATGGATGACCTGCTTTAGCAGCCTTTTTAAAGTAAAATACGGCTAGTTCTTCATTCTTGGTTACAACCTTACCTATATAATATTTCTGCCCTAACTTAAAAGTTTCTTCTGGGTTCTCGTTTTCAACTTCTCTTATGTAGTGGATAAGTTCCGATGGGGGGGATTGATCTTTTGCTTTATCGACCTCGTTTCGTTTAGGAGCTTGCCTTGGTCCGGAGGTTGGTATTACCTTAGTAGATGATGAGCCGAAATTAATAGAGTGCCTCCATTTAGGAATTTTAGCAGATTTTTTCTGAGTAAAAGGTCCTCCGGAGTTTTGTTCAATCGGTTTTGACTGAGGAATTTTAGCATCTTCTTTTGTAGGATTAGTTTTGGTTCGTCGTTTTCCATGGCCACGTAATGAAAAGTAAGTTTTTTTCAGTTTTCTCCTCTCTTCGGTCAGGGTAATTTGAATAGGTGGTGGAGTTGTATTTTCCTCATCTTGAGAGGGGATTCTTTGAACAGAATTGATTTCTTTATCTTGCTGCAATTCTGGTATAGTTGGAGTTGGTTCAGGGGCATTGTCCTTGCTAGCGGAGGCCAAGGATTTGTTTAAAGGCACATCTGTGGCACTACGAAGTCTTAAAGGACGCTGTTTATTATTTTTAGAAGGTCTGACAGTTTTAGATGATGCTTGGGCATCCATCCAATTATTTTTACGAGGTAAAGGAGGAGGAGCTTTAGCTTTTTCTAACTCAGGCATTTCCTCTTTTGGTCCACTCGCCCAGGTAGGGGGAGCCAGAAAATTGAGGATTGTTAAAATGGTAAGTTGAGAAACGCTTTTTTTAGAAAGATTGTTCTTCATCTCTGATACTCCTTCAGCGTATTTAATATATTATCAGGGTATATTTTGAATGCTAGGAGTTTTTTCATAAGCTATGTATTTTCATCTTTTTTACTTGAGCAGTTCTCATATTTAAATATTTACTTACTTGGTACTTACTTGCTGGGTGTTGCTGTCAGTTTGAAATCTATTTGGACTCCATCTTCAACGACTGCAGAGCTTGACCATTCTCCCTGTCCCACACCAAATTCAGTGCGTTTTATTGAAGTCGACCCAGATGCTTGGGCTTTTGTTGGAGAGTACTCTTTGAAGACAAATGATACGGTGACAGGGTTTGTTTTATCACGAATGGTTAATTTACCTTTGGCCTGATAGACATCCTCACCCATTTTGTTTTTTCCACCTTTCACAAAATCACTTGCGGTAAAAACGGCGTGGGGAAATTTTTTCCCATCAAACCAATCGGGTGTCAGGAGAGTTCTAATAATATCTGAGTTTGATGAAGAAAGAGAGTCTATATCTATGACGATCTTCACATGACTTTTATCAAGTTGTTCTCGGTCAAAATTAATTTCACCTGTAAAAGTTTTAAAGTTTCCTTTGACAGGTGCTTTATTCTGGGTTGCTGTAAATGTTATTTCGCTGTCTTGTGAAACAATTTTCCATGAAGGGACCATTGCTTCTGCCACGGAAGGAATTGTCATTATTGCTAAGACAAGACTCATATTTCGAAAATTAAATTTACTCATGATAAATCCTTTTTGTAAGAATTAAGCTTTAGGGCATTGATCATTCTTTGTGAACAAAGGGATCAACTCTTTAGGGTTCACAAAATTCGTGTCTCGAGGACCCATTCCATCGAGTTGAACAACAGTTGTGCCTTTACTCCAGACGTAATGATTCGCTTTTCTTGGAACAAGTTGAAACCCACCTGCTGTTAATGCTGTTGATTTAGTTGTGTCTATTGTATCTCCGAGTCCCACGTTAAATGTTCCAGAAAGAACAGTCACTTCTTCAGCATTTGTATGCCAATGGGAAGGGATTACATAGCAGTTTGGTAATTTTAACCTTAGGGTGTAAGGCACAGGTTTACTAATATCGCCCCGCAAAAGAGCAATCATTGCACCGGGGGGGAGTCCTGGTGCAGGATGGAATTTTATATCAGCTTGTTGAGTTATGATAGGCTTTGATTTGTCACTCTGACTTTTATCTGCAGCTTGCAAGCTAGATGTAGATAATAAAGCTGTAACAATAGTAGCTAAAATAAAAATATTATTAACTAATAAATACATAACAATCTCCTACCTGTTAATAATATTATTATATCTAATATTTGTTAATAATGGGTTATTACTAAATAAATTAATAAAAAGTATTAAGGAAACATTCTTCTTAAAATGTTATCGCGATAAATAAAATAATGATAAAATGCGGCGGCGGCATGAACACCAATAAGAGCGATGAATCCATAGCCCAGCCATTTATGTGTTTCTGCAAACAAAAATCTTAAATTCTCATTCGGAGAAAAAATGTCTGGCAGAATAAAGAGGCCAAAGAATGATACGGGGAAGCCTGCTGCAGAAGAAAGCATCCAACCTGTGATGGGCATTGCAAGCATTAAGACGTAAAGTAAAAAATGCACCGTTCTTGCAGCTAGTTTTTGCCAGCTGGGAATATGTGGAGGAAGGAAGGGGACAATATTACTGAGGCGCCAAGCAATGCGCAATGCAACTAGCATCAGAACTAATATCCCGAATTCTTTGTGTAAACCGTATAATTCGACTTTTTGTAATCCAATCGGAAGATTAACCATGTAAATTCCAATGGCGAGGAGACCAATAATTAATAACGCTATTAACCAATGAAATGATATTGCGATAATGCCGTATTTATCGTTTGAATTTTTAATTTTCATATTTATTCCTTAAAGAAGCTTCTAAATCTTTTTAAAGCTTCATTTTGCAGTCAAAAGGTAAGTATAAACTTAAAATTTTATCTAAACGGAGGTTCATCAAAATTGCGGAGTTTGCGGGAGTGGATGACGACGTCACCCTTGTTTAGCTCTTCTTGAAGGATGCGGATGGTTTCAATTCCAATATGGAGATGCTGAGAAACGC
This sequence comes from Alphaproteobacteria bacterium 41-28, assembly GCA_001897795.1. Classification (GTDB taxonomy): domain Bacteria; phylum Pseudomonadota; class Alphaproteobacteria; order UBA9655; family UBA9655; genus UBA9655. The sequence goes on from MKUL01000048.1 coordinate 5,267, forward strand.
TCTGTTGATAAAAGTTATAAGCCATTCCTCGAAGTTTCAGTTCACCATGAATGGGCTTATCAGAGACACATAAAAGGGTGCCATAAGGAACGCGCATCCTGAACCCATTTGCGGAAATCGTAGCCGACTCCATATCCAGAGCAATCGCTCGACTTTGTCGAAAACGTTCCATCATGACTTGGGAGCGGAGTTCCCAATTTCGGTTATCGGTCGACACGACAGTACCTGTGCGCATGCGGTCCTTTAAATTCATTCCTTTTTCCCCTGTTATATTTCCGACGGCTTGTTGAAGAGCTGTCTGGATTTCGGCAATAGGAGGAACAGGAACCCAGGTAGGAAGATCCTCATTGAGGACTTGATCTTCTCTGACATAAGCGTGAGCTAAAACATAATCACCTAACCGCTGGCTTCTGCGCAAACCCGCACAATGTCCTAACATAAGCCAACAATGGGGACGTAAGACGGCTAAATGGTCGGTAATCGTTTTTGCATTTGTGGGGCCGACGCCAATATTGATAAAAGTGATACCCTGATGATTCTTCTTTTTTAAGTGATAAGCTGGCATTTGAGGAAGGAGTGAGCTTTTGACGCCTTGAATTTGTTCATTTTGAAGACGCGGATTTGGGGTAATGTAATCGCCCGGCTCAACAAGAGCTAGATACTCATCACTCTCCTTGAGACATTTGTGAGCGTATTCAACAAATTCATTTATATATCGCTGATAGTTCGTGAGGAGAATGAAATTCTGGAAATGCTTTGCAGAGGTTCCACAATAGTGATGAAGCCTGCCTAAGGAAAAATCAACACGTTCTCCAGTAAAAAGAGCGAGAGGAAGGGGCTGCCCCTTTTTCACCTTATATGTTCCATTAACGATACTATCATCAACCACACTGAGATTGGGGAGAGCAAACATGATGGGGCTCTGCCAGAGCTTTTCAGGGTGAAAGGTAACACTATCCCATTCATCCACGAAGGGGAGGGGAATGGGCCAATCGCTTTCTCCTACGACAACGGGTGTTTTATGGTGATTAATAAGAAGTTCAATTTGCTGTTCGTAATAGCTATGGAAAATATCAGGCCGTGTAAGAGTTGTGCCATAAGTGCCGCTTTCGAGAGCTGCTCCGAATGCAATAAGATGGTCTATGTTCAGGTTTTGACTTGTTACTGTAATTCCAAGGTAGGGATACGTTGCATTCTCTACCTTTGGAAGTCTTCGAGGAAGTTTTTTTGATTCGGCAATATCAAGGAAAGTATTGCGAATAAGCGCTACGTTTTTATTGTAAATTTTTGTAATATGGGCCACTGCTTCTGCTGGATCCCAAAATTCAGTAAGGCCTTTTACATTTCCATGTCCCTCGAAGAGAGGAGATTTACTATTTTTCATGTTTGACTCTGATCCAGTTAACGTTTAGGAACATACTGCATTTTCTCTCCAGGAAGCTGAATACAATCACTATCGTTAATTTTGTATTGATTCTTATAACCATCGGTCTTTTTCTCTGCTTCTTCTGGACTTTGGAGTATTGTACTTAATAAGGGAGTTTCTTCCCCATCAGCTTGAACACATTTTGCCACATATTGAATTGTATTATTCGCGAGAGTATGCTGCCAGACAGAAATACACTGGCAATCTTTATCTGCTTTTGAGGTTTCTCCACTTATGAGCCCCAAAAGAACGACAGAAATATATATAAAAGTTAGTTTCATTTTTTATCCTTTCCCTTTTGCTCTGCTCTGACGATCTGTGAGATGAGCTTCTATATATTGAATAATTTTTGTGGCGACATCAATTCCTGTTGCTTTTTCAATCCCTTCAAGACCAGGTGAAGAATTGACTTCCATAACGACGGGTCCATGATGGGTGCGCAACATATCCACACCACACACATTGAGCCCCATAAGTGCAGCGCTCCGCACAGCTATAGAGCGCTCTTCGGGGGTAATTTTCTCTTTTGTTGCGGTTCCTCCCCGATGAAGATTGGAGCGAAAATCCCCTGGAGGTCCTTTTCGTTTCATAGAGGCAACCACTTTACCTCCTACGATCAGGCAGCGGATATCCGAAGCTTCTGCTTCTTTAATGTATTCTTGTAAGAGGATATTCACGTCTACTTTTCGGAAAGCCTCAATAACGCTTCGGGCTGAGGTATGGGTTTCTCCTAAAACAACGCCAAGACCTTGAGTGCCTTCTAAAAGTTTGATGACAATTGGGGCTCCTCCAACCATTTCGATCATATCATCAGTATATTGTGTGGAATGAGCAAAAGCAGTGACAGGAAGGCCGATTCCTTTGCGAGCTAGAATTTGCATCGAACGTAACTTATCCCGGGACTTTCCAATAGCAACAGAGTCATTGAGAGACCAGACTCCCATGATCTCAAGTTGACGTAAGACAGCGAGACCATACATGGTAATGGATGCACCAATACGTGGAATGACAGCATCGTATCCTTCGAGTGATTGTCCTTTGTATTTAATTTGAGGATGATGGGTGGCGATATTCATATAAATTTGGAGAGTATCGATGACGTCAATTGTGTGGCCACGTGCAAGAGCTGCCTCAACCAGGCGTCGATGAGAGTAGAGCGTTGGATTCCGTGCCATCATAAGGATCTTCATAATAATTATTCTATCAAAAGAGGTTTACTTTTTCATTAACGTATCTTGTGGCCTAAGAGGAAGGAATGAGTTGGATCTACAAGAACTCCCTTTTTTAAAGCCGTACGACCGACCAGCATTCTAAAACCCATTTCGTCTCGATTTGCAAGGGAGAGTTCTATGAGAGAAGAATATTCTCCCATTTTTAAAGTTGTCTGAATGATAAAACGTTTTTGGCTATGGCCTGTTGAACTTGTGATCCATCGATAATCCACAATGGGGGATATACAAGTATGAGTGATCAGGTCGTTGTCTTGGATAGGGTGTATATCAAACTGCACACAATCTCTTCCCATATAGGTAAAAGTTGAAACGTCAAATGCATGAAGCGAAGAGGTTTTAGCACCTGTATCAACCTTAACTTTAATCATCTCAACCCTAAGCTCAGGCAATTGAGCCCATTCTCTCCAACCAGAAATAAGTTTTGGTGTTTTGTTTTTTTTTTTCATAATTGTTCCGAAATCATACGACCCAAGGGACGTCCTCCAAAAATATGAACATGGTAGTGGGGAACTTCTTGTCCACCATGTACCCCATGGTTGGACAGAATCCGAAAGCCATCCTTTTGAAGTTCAAAGGATTTAATGACATGATGAATGGCTTTGGTAAATCCGACCATAAGTTCAAAGGTCGCTTTTTCAGAAAAATCAAAGAAAGAAATAAATTCTCCCTTAGGGATCACTAAAATATGAATAGGTGTTTTTGGAAAAACGTCATGAAAAGCTAAGGCATATTCATCTTCATAAACGATGGTAGCGGGGATTTCTTTTCGAAGAATACGTGCAAAAACATTGTTATTATCATATTCCATCATGATCCTCCATTTCTTATGCGATGACAAACAAATATAACATATGTTATTAAATATTAATTAACACATCTTTGGGAAAGGGCCAATGAAGGATAACGAATCGACAGCCTGGCAAGGGACGACCATATTGTCTGTTCGAAAAGGAAATCAAGTCGTCGTAGCTGGTGATGGTCAAGTTTCTATGGGGAATCTCATCCTTAAATCAAACGTGCGTAAAGTGCGACGGCTTGGTAAGGCAGGAGACGTCATTGCTGGTTTTGCGGGCTCAACAGCAGACGCCTTGGCTCTTTTTGAACGCTTAGAAGCTAAACTTGAACAGAATCCTCATCAATTACTACGCTCATGTGTAGATCTGGCGAAGGATTGGCGCAGAGATCGCTATCTCCGACGTCTTGATGCAATGATGGCTGTTGTGAACGCAACTCAGTCATTTATCCTTACAGGCATGGGGGACGTATTAGAACCCGAAAATGGCCTTATCGGGATCGGATCAGGAGGAGCCTATGCCTTATCAGCAGCACGAGCTCTATTCGATATAGAGGGACATACAGCCCAAGTCATTGCAGAAAAGGCTATGGGTATTGCTGCCGAAATTTGTGTTTATACGAATAGTAATATTGTGTTAGAAAGCATTGAAAGTTAAGAAATGAAATTATCCCATTTTACACCCAGAGAAATTGTTTCAGAACTCGATCGATTTATTGTTGGTCAAGAAGATGCTAAACGGGCAGTTGCTATTGCACTCCGTAACAGGTGGCGACGGCTTCAGCTCGATGATCATTTGCGTGATGAAGTTCTCCCCAAAAATATCCTTATGATTGGACCTACGGGCGTTGGAAAAACGGAAATAGCTCGTCGTCTCGCTCGTCTTGCGGAAGCTCCCTTCATTAAAGTGGAAGCGACCAAATTTACGGAAGTTGGATATGTCGGACGCGATGTTGAGCAAATAATTCGTGACCTTGTTGAAGTCTCGCTCAACATAACCCGTGGGCGCTTGCGACGTGAAGTGCGAGCAAAGGCCGAAGTTTTGGCGGAAGAACGCGTTCTCGATGTTCTTGTGGGAGAAAATGCAGGAGAAGAAACGCGCCAAAAATTTCGGAAAAAGCTACGCGATCATGCCCTTGATGACCGTGAGATTGAGATTCAACTGCAGGATAATGGCAACCCTCAAATGCCCACAATTGATATTCCTGGTATGCCAGGAGCCCAAATGGGAATGATCAATTTAGGTGATATTTTGGGACGTGGGGGAGCACCCCGTACGGTTGAGAGAAAAATGCTTGTTCCGGAAGCCCTCGAAGCCTTGATCACAGAGGAAAGTGATAAGCTCCTGGATCAGGATAAAGTGGTGAATGAAGCCCTCAGGAATGTTGAAGAAAATGGGATCGTTTTTATTGATGAAATAGACAAAATTTCTGCACGATCTGAAGGAAGTGGTCCTGATGTGAGTCGAGAGGGCGTCCAGCGAGACCTCTTGCCGCTTCTTGAAGGGACAAATGTTTCAACGAAATATGGAATGATTAAGACAGATCATATCCTCTTTATTGCTTCAGGTGCTTTTCACTTGGCAAAGCCATCTGATTTGCTACCGGAACTTCAAGGACGTCTCCCCAATCGAGTTGAATTGAAAGCGCTGTGTGCTGAAGATTTTATACGTATTTTAACCGAGCCAGAAGCCAACCTCATCAAACAATATCAAGCGCTTTTGCAAACTGAGGAGGTTACTTTAACCTTTGAAGATGAAGCCATTCGTGAGATTGCACATTTGGCTGCTGAAGTTAATCAAAATGTTGAGAATATTGGCGCAAGACGTCTACATACCGTTATCGAAAAGCTTTTGGAAGAGATTAGTTTTGGAGCCTCTGATAAATGTGGGGAAAAGATTGTCATTACAGCTGATCATGTTAAGAAAACCGTAGGCGATCTTGCAAAAAATTCAGATTTGTCGAAGTTTATTCTTTGAGTTTGGGGCAACGGGGCACATCTATTTTAGTGGCAATTGGGGCAAGAAGGTTATCCTCTTCTACCTTTATGAGGAGTGGATTAGTAAAAATGGGGTTTGCGAGTTGAAAGCCCAGGTCCACTTTAAGAACGTGGCTCATTAGTTTATATTCTAAAAAAATTCATTCACAATATCCAGAGCATGCAAACTTGGAAAGAAAGATTATAAAAACGTCAGGTATATCAATCAGACCCGCCATTAATAAGGATGCTGAGGATATTTTAAATTTGTTGTTTAATATCTGGATCAATGAGTATGGATTCGACGTCGAGAAGGAGGACTTTCCAGATCTGCTGGAAATTGAAAATTTCTATAACGATTCAAAAGGTCTTTTCTTGGTGGCTCTTGATAAAGAACAAATCATTGGAACGATTGCTTGTCAAAAGCTGAATGATTCTTGTTTTGTTCTCAAACGCATGTTTGTTGACAAGAAGTTCAGGGGGTGTGGAATAGCTCAATTATTATTGGACAATTTATTAACTGAAATGGTCGTTTTGAATGAAATTCAAAATACCACTTTTTACCTAAGCACGAAAGAAAACCAGGCAATTGCTGCGAAAAAATTCTATCTCAGAAATAAATTTCAAGTCATATCTCGAGATGAGCTTCCGGAGAATTTCCCTTTTTTTTACAAAGATGACTTATTTATGAAGAAGCAATTTTGACCCTACCCTTGTAATAACTTATTATTCCAGAGAAAACTCCATAAGTTCGCGATTTTTGATGATGAAAAACAAGGTTATGATCATAAGGACAATGAAGACAATGATAATAATCCCAATATTTCGAAAAGATCCCTGGTAAAAATAACCAGCGATCTGAAGACTGAAAGCTGCGAAGACAAGACGACCCCCTTGCAGAATTGCTGATATTCTTCCCTTTGCTTGTGGGATAAAATTTAGACACAAGGGTTGCAATATCACACTCGGGATAATCCCCCCTATAATAAAGACAAGAAAAGCAAGTGTGATGAGTAAGGGATTTGAGCTATTCACGAAAGTGACCAAAGCCATAATTATTAAACTGATGATGAAGATGAAAGCGGAAATATATAGCATTTTCTTGCTGTCAAACCGAGTGACAATCAGGCCGAAGGATATACTCCCCAATGCAAATACAAAGGCCAATGCTCCCTGATAATACCCAAAATGTGCGAGACTAACTCCTAAATCTTCCATATAGAGTAAGGGGGACATCCCCACAAAGATCCAATAGGGCACAAAACCAAAGACTATATGCACAATCAAAAGCATCAGGGGTTTCGATCGGAAGATTGGGATATATCCACTCAACGAGAGAGTTTCCTTATGCTCAGGCAGTTTGTGAACAGGGATAAAAAGTAAAGTCATCAGACACGCCATTAGTCCTAAAAATAAAAGCGCCGTAAAGTTACCCTGCCAATGGAAATAGAGAGTGATATAGCTCCCAAGGACAGGCGCAGCACCGGCTGCGAAGTTCAATAAACCATTCAGGATAGCAAATAAGGACTGCTGCTGTCTGAGGGGATAGGCATCAGCGATAATTAAAAAGCTGAGGATTGCCGGAGCTGCTATTCCGACACCTTGGAGAAAGCGACCAACAAGCAGAAAGGGATAGGAAGGTGCGCCTAAACAAAGGAGAGTGCCAATGATAAAAGTCAGGAGACCCAATAATATGATTGGTTTACGGCCATAGTGATCCGCTAGCCCCCCAACAAAGAACAGGCTTAAACAATACCCTGCAAAGTTGACTGACAACAAGGCTTCAACCCAAGATGCCGAGAGGCTAAACTGACTTTGTAGTTCAGGAAAGCTCGGGGCAAAGAGATCGAACTCCATACCCGATAAGATATCCATAAGAATGATGGTCGCTAAAACCATACCGTTGGCAAAAGTTTGCTTCATTATCTTAACTGAGTCTCCTAAATTTCATTATGATTCTTTTTTCAGACTTTATAAAATTTATCCTTTTCATACTCTCATAATTTCCTGATTTCGGATTATTTTAATACCCATTCTTAGCATTTAACAATTTTCCAAAAACCATTATTGCGAATCTTCAGAAGAAAACGAAGCAATTTAGGGAAATGCATAAATTCTTTCTACTTTAAGAACAAGTAAAATTCTTCGAACATGTAATAGATAGAAGACTTCAATTTTACGGAGATGAAGATGAATCAAGATATGTGTAAAGGGAAATGGATAAAAATAAAAGGTTCTCTCAAGAAAACTTGGAGAAATGCTTCGAATGACGATTTTAAAGAGCAAAATGATAAAATCATTGAACTTGTTCGAGAGATCTATGGAGAAGCTAAAAAGGTAATTGAAAAAGAGGATTCAAGACTTTCCTAAAAGAATAAAAAAACAACAAATATTATAAAATTATAGAAAGGAAGAAAAATGAATAGATATAAAATTATTTTATTAACTGGACTAGCCGTCTTTGCTCTTTCCATGGGTGTGAAATCTGTGTCTACGGTTGAGGTGCAAAATAAAACAGGTGAGAATATACAAGTCTTTTTCCGTGGTATTGGAAGTTTGAAACCCCCTTATATCGTAACATTAGCCCCCAATACCGCAGGAGAATACGAAATTATAGATGAATATATCGAGGGAAAACCTGTGTATGAAGCTATTGCTTCAACTGGAAGTGGAGGAAATCCAGATTGGAAATTTTTAGGAGGAACCTGCAGCCCCCTTTATAAAGATAAAAACCATATCATTCGTATAGAACCCACTTTAGCAGGGCTTAAAACCTCCTGTACGACTCTAAAATAAAAATTACTTCTCAAAAAAGTTGCTTAGTTATTGTATTAAGAAAATCACATTTATTTGAAGGAGATAAAAATGAAATATTCTTGTAGGCTTCTCATCTTTGTTGGCTTCCTAACAGGATGTGAAACAACTGTAAGAGAAACGAGAGTTATCGAAAAAGCACCACCTCCAGTAATTATAGAAAAGAGTCAAGAGCCTATTATTATAGAAAAAAATCCAACGGTTATTCCAAAGACTAAAATTAAAAAACGCTATAAGCTTCAAGAAAGCTAATGAATAAATTAAATTTCATCAAATGACACTCTTTATGATGCTGCAGCCTTAATATGAGCATCAATAAGACTCTTATAAACATCATTTTCTCCCACGAGTGTCTTTGGGGATCCAACGGCTACGATTTTGCCTTGATCAAGGACAACAAGGCGGTCGGCCTTTTGTACCGTTGAAAGGCGATGAGCAATGATAAGAGTGGTGCGATTATGTTTGAGAGCTTTTAGAGCCTTTTGAACCTTGCTTTCGCTTTTCAGGTCTAAAGCACTGGTCGCTTCATCGAGGAGCAAAATGGGAGGATTTTTTAAAATAGCCCTTGCGATGGCGATCCGTTGTTTTTGCCCTCCTGATAGAGTGACGCCTTTCTCCCCTATGTGTGTGTGATAGCCTTGGGGCATAGATTTAATAAACTCATCAGCATGAGCATCTTTTGCAGCTGCTATGATCTGTTTTTTGGTTGCATCTAAATTTCCAAATCTAATATTTTCATAAAAGGTTGTCGTAAACATGACTGGATCTTGTGGGACAAGACCAATGAGGTCACGAGAAACATGAGCTTCAAGTTCATCAAACGGGATACCATCAATATAAATTTGGCCTTTCATTGGATCATAGAAACGCATCAGTAGGTTAAAGAGCGTTGTTTTTCCAACTCCTGACGGGCCAACGAGGGCAACAGTTTCTCCTTTAAAGACTTCAAAGGAAACATTCTTTAGAATAGGTTTTTTAGGGCGTGAAGGATAGGCGAAGGATAGGTCTTTAATCTGAAGATGTCCTTGAAGAGGTGAGGGGAGAGACTTAGGTTCGAGAGGCATTTTTAGACTTGATTTTAAAGCTAAAAATTCAAAAATCCTCTCAGTACCGCCGGCGGCTCTTAAGATGTCACCGTGAACTTCACTCAAGGAACCTGCTGCTCCTGCAACCGCGGCTGCATAAAAGAGAAAGGCAAAAAGCTCTCCTGGTGTCATCTGCCCTTCAATGACGCTGTTTCCTCCGTACCATAGCACTGCACTAACGCCACTAAAGACAAGGACCATTACAAGGGCAGTAAGGCGTGCCCGTGCCTGAACGCGCTTTATGGAGGTTTGATAGATATTCTCCACTTGGACCGAGAAAAGATGACTCATGTAAGATTCTCGACAAAAAGAAAGGACTGTGCGAATGGCGCCAAATGTTTCATCGAGGCTGGCAGAAACATCTGCGGTTTTATCCTGGGCGAGACGAGAGAACCTTTGAACTTTCCTTCCAAAGACAAGGATGGGGATGAGGACAAGAGGAATGACAATCGCAATAATTCCCGTCAGGATTGAACTTGTCAAAATCAACATGACGAGTCCTCCTGAGATGATAAGAATATTACGCAATGCAATAGGGATCGATGTTCCCAAAACAATTTGTAAAAGCGTGGTGTCTGTTGTGAGGCGTGACTGAATTTCACCGAGACTTGTTGATTCAAAAAAGCTAATGTCCTGTTTAAGAAGGTGGGAAAAGATATCTTTTCGTAAATCAGCAATAGCCCTTTCACTAAGTTGAGAAACCCAATAAAGGCGTGCATAGCTTGCCATAGCCATGAGGAGGACGATCATAGAAAGAGTAACCAAGGAGCCAGTAAGCCTAAAAGGAAAAGTTTCAGAAAATCCATAGTCGACCAAATAGCGAAGCCCTGTACCAAATCCTAAAACTGTAAGAGAGGCTATGAGGATGGCGAGACAGGAAAAGATGAGGCTTTTGGGATAAGCAAGTATATAGGGTAAAATTTTCTCTAAAACTCGTGGATTTTTTCCTGGAGTTCTGTCTTGATTGATTTCGCTATCTAGATAACTGGGCTCACGCAACATGGATTTTTCGCTCCTCAATCAAGAGATCTTCGAGGAGAATGTCCGTTCGTGTACACCTCCATTGATTCTTCTTTAGCTGAAAATGATGGGCACCTGTGAAGGGGGAGGAGAGCCATATCTGGCGTGTCACCCCGTGTTTGTTGATAAGATATTGATGTTTTTTTGGAAGGGTTATGGTTAGGGATTCTTCAAGCAAATCAACTTCGGCTTGAGGCCAAGTCTCAAAAAATTCAGCGAGTTCCTCTAAGGTTTGTGAGGAGGCCTTGTGAAAATCTTCCATGGTGAGCCTTCAGTCATTAGATCCTGTGCTTAGTATTCAGTATTTTTAGGGTTTTTGCAAATGTCACGTGTTCATGAACATGCTAGATGGATCTAAATTGCCCCTTCAAAGTTAAGCGTGGGCAAGGATGACACATCTGGGGAGAAGGCTAAGTAGTTACAAATTAACCAGCCTTTTTCAATTTAAATTTAAAATGAGAACCTTCACCGGGTTTTGATTCGACCCAAATTTTTCCACTATGGAGTTCAACAATTTTCTTACATACCGCAAGTCCAATCCCTGATCCTTTATAAGCTCTTTTAGAATGTAAGCGTTTGAAAGGTAAGAATATCTTTTTGGCATCTCGTTGTTCTATCCCTATGCCATTATCTTTAACTCCGATAATATAATCATCCCCTTTTTTTTCAGAAGTAATAAAAATTTCTGGGTTAGAATGATTTTGGTACTTAATGGCGTTAATAATAAGATTTTGAAAAAGAAGAACTAAACTTGCTTCGTTACCTCTCACAATGGGTAAGGTAATCGAATGGATTTTTGTTTGAGTTTCATCTATGCATACTCTTAAAAAATTAATGGATTTCTTTAAACAATGATCGAGATTCACAGGTTCCATTAAATTATGGGTATCGATTTCACAAAGTTTTACCAAATCACAGAACATACTATTTAAGTGTAGCCCTGCATCGCGAATAATTTTCATGTTACGCATAATGGATGGATTGGGGTTATCGGCGAGGTCTTCTTGCAGGATATGAATAAAAGAATTAATAGTTCTTAAAGGTTCGCGTAAGTCATGGGATACAAAATAGGTAAATTGTTGTAAAGATTCGTTCTTTAATTTCAATTCGTGAGCTTGCTTTTTTAGCGTTTCAGAAAGGACGTTTCGTTCGGTGATATCTTTAAATGTGATAACCATTCCCAACTTTTCTTTTCTAAGGTTTCTCACGGGCACGGCTGTCATACTTATTTGAAGGCTTTGAGTCTTTTTAGGCCCTCTTACCTCAAACTCTAGATCTTTAAATTCACAATCTTTTTTCGCTAATAGCGAGAGAAGGGAATAATGACTCTTTGTTTTCTTGTATCTGCTTTTTTTAAGCGGGACAAGTTGAAGGGTCGTGAGAAGTTCTTCTAATGAATAGCTTTGCCCTATCTTCTCAAGTATTGTTTTAGCCTCTTCATTCATAAACTCTAATTTATCTTTAGCATTAAAAAACATAAGGCCTTCGCCCATGCAATTGATAACCGAAGATAATATACTTTCCTTTTGCTGCAATATCTTCCAAAAAAATTTTTCCTTGGAAATGTCTGTCACGCAACCCGCTACGGCATAGATATTTTTCTTTTCATCAAACAGAGGGAATTTAACAACAAGGAAGCTATGAACGCCCCGTTTGTAAAATTTATTAATTTCTCGAATCGTCGGTTTTTTTCCTTCAATGACAGTTTCATCATCTTTTTTGAAATCTTCAGCTATTTTTCGAGGTAAAAAATCGAAATTCGTCCGCCCAATTATTTCATCGCTTCTTAGGTGTAAAAAGTCAGAAAAACTTTTGTTCGCTAGCAAATACATTCCATTTAGATCTCTTACCCACATGTGAGTACTCGAGTTTTCAAATAAAAGTTTGTATAATTGTAGATCATTAAGAGTGTTCTCTGTCATTTTTCCACACTTTGAAATGCTTATTTTTTTTATTATTATAGATAGAAAATACTTTCTTTGGAAATCTTTTTTATGAAAAAGTGTGTTTTATGATTTTATGTATTTAAACAAATGTATGTTTATAAAGAAAATCTGGTGGAGCCAGGGGGAATCGAACCCCCGACCTCTACAATGCCATTGTAGCGCTCTCCCAACTGAGCTATGACCCCTTGATGATGTCAAGAAAGTAATGGCATAGTTTTGATGATGCAACAGAAAAATGGAAAACGTGGTTGATATGTCTCGAAAGGCTGACGATGGGGTTTTTTCTAGATTGCTTCGGCTCCTTCAGAGCCTCGCAATGCCTGTCCTCGCGAAAGCGAGGAACCACCCGTCCCCCGGGTCAAGCCCGGGGCTAAAGATTGCGAGGAGCTTTGCTCCGAAGCAATCCAGAAAACTAAATTTTTGTGAAGTTAAATCACAAAAACCAGAAGAAACAGCTGCTATCGCTCGCAGAGTTGCTTCTCTCCTTCGTTCTGGCGATGTTATCCTTTTGAAGGGAGATTTGGGATCGGGAAAGTCAACCTTTGCGCGAGCTCTCATCCAAGCATTGTGTGGAGAGGAGACCGAAGTCCCAAGTCCCACTTTTACGTTAGTTCAGACTTATGATGCTCCCCATTTTGTGGTGTGGCATTTTGATCTCTATCGCCTTCAACATCCTGAGGAAATTTATGAATTGGGGATTGAAGAAGCCTCCCTTAACGGTGTATCTCTTATCGAGTGGCCAGAGCGTATGGGGGTAATCATGCCACGTAGTAGCCTCGAAATTGAATTTAGCTACGGAAGCTATGAGAATGAACGTATCATCCGCTTTACAGATTGGAAAGACCGACTCTTTTGAAGAAGAAAGAGAAGTGTTGCGTAAGGCTTTTCTCGAAAGGGAAGGACTTCATAAGACTCCTTTGATTCCCCTCCCTGTTGATGCGTCCAAGAGGCGCTATTTCCGTTTACCGAAGGCTCTTTTGATGGATGCGCCGCCCCCTCATGAAAAGACGACTCCTTTTCAACTCATTGCTGAATTATTGAATGAAGTCGGCCTTTCCGTCCCTCTTATTTATGCAGCCGATCACACCCATGGATTTATGTTGATTGAAGATTTTGGAGAGATCCCTTATCGGAAAGCTCTCCAAGAGGGTGTTTGCGAAAAACTTTTATATGGAGAAACATTGAAAGCTCTCATACACCTTCATCGACGAATGGATAAGAATACAAGAGGCCTTTCTTCCTATGATCTTGATCTATTTCTGGGAAACGCAACCTTATTTATAGATTGGTATGATCTTCCCTTTTCTGACGAGGCAAAATCAGATTTTAAAAATGTTTGGGAAGAGGTTTATCGGAGTCAGCCACACCTTCCCCAAAGTCTTCTTTTGAAGGATGTTATGATTGATAATCTTTTGTGGTTACCGTCGCGCCTAGGGTTTAATCGTTGTGGATTTATTGACTTTCAAGATGCTGTCTGGGGTCCTCTTTCTTATGACTTGGTCTCCTTATTGGAAGATGCCCGGCGAGAGATTTCTCTTGGATTCGCGCAAGAGATGTTGGAAATCTATTTTAATGCCTTTCCTGACCTTTCTCGTCAAGACTTTTGGGCGAGTTATTCTCTTTGGGGCGCTCAACGTTGTACACGGATTTTAGGGGTTTTTTCTCGCTTGGCTAAAAGAGATGGAAAGTCTCAGTATTTAGAGCATCTCCCTCGGCTGTGGGCGTATTTGGAGAGGGATTTGCAACACCCGACCCTTCACCCTGTGAGGCAATGGTTTGATACTTATGCGAATGAAAAGTTGCGCAGAGGTCAGTTATGAATCTAAGTTTCTGGATCGCCACGCGCCCTTTGGGGGCTCGCGAAACGGGTGGGGGGTGGCAAAGTATATGCCACATATTCGTCTTTGCGAGGAGCTTTGCTCCAAAGCAATCCAGTCTTTCTTTCTTAAGTTCATTAAGAGGATGAAATGATCAAAAGCGCCATGATTTTAGCGGCAGGTTTAGGTAAACGTATGCGTCCCTTGACGGATACCCTCCCCAAACCACTTATTCCTGTCGGGGGGAAGACCATGCTCGGACGTGCCTTTGAGCATTTGAAACGGATTCAGGTTTCAAACATTGTGGTAAATACCCATTACCTTGCTCCCCTAATGGAAGAGTATCTGTGGAACCATCATCCTGAAGCGTTGATTTCTCATGAAGATATCCTGTTAGAGACAGGAGGAGGAATTAAAAAGGCACTCTCTTTGTTAGGGGAGGAGCCCTTTTTTACGCTTAATGGAGATAGTATTTGGAGTGGTGGGCAAGGTTTACAGGTGATGGGACAGGCATGGAATGAGGAAAAGATGGATGCCTTATTGCTCTTGATTCCTCGTGAGAAAGCCTTGGGATGCCAGGGGCGGGGGGATTTTTTTATGTCTGAGCAGGGGGTGTTGTCTCGTCCGGGCAAAGACCAAGATGCTCCTTATGTGTATATTGGCGTTCAGGTCGTCCATCCTCACCTTTTTCAAGGAGCTCCTGAAGGATCTTTTTCCATGAATCTCTTATGGGACAAAGCTCTCCCCAAAGGCCGCCTCTATGGTGTGGTTCATCAAGGAGAGTGGTTTCATATCAGCACCCCTGGAGATGTGAAGAAATATGAGCTTTTTTTATAGTCTAACCATTATTGCTCATCTTGTTCAAGAAACAACCGATTTCCTAATCCAAAGCTGTTTCTAGTATAGTGACGACTTAGTTTGGTCCATTTAAAGGCCCCCCACCCGCCATTTGCTTCACGCGTGGCGACCTCTCCCACAAGGGGAGAGGTAATGCAGCTAGAACTAATATCACCTCTCCCCTTGTGGGAGAGGTCGCCCGAAGGGCGGGTGAGGGGTTTAAGTACAGGTATAACTGGAAATTATGTAAAATAATAAGGTTACTGTACTAGTTTCTAGCCTCTAATCCCTACTTCGCCGGTCCCATGACCATAATCACACGTTTGCCTTCAAGTTTGGGGAATTGTTCAACTTTGGCAATATCTTGAAGAGCATCCTTCACCCGATTCAGAACTTCCATTCCAAATTCTTGGTGAGAAACTTCGCGTCCTCGAAAACGTAAAGTCACTTTAAGCTTATCTCCTTCTTCAATAAACTTACGTGCACTGCGCATTTTGACTTCAAAGTCGTGTTTATCAATTCCAGGACGCAATTGAATTTCTTTGATTTCAATAATTTTTTGCTTTTTTCTGATCTCAGCGCGCCGCTTTTGCTCTTCATATTTAAATTTGCCATGATTCAAAATCTTACATACAGGTGGATCTGCATTCGGCGAAACCTCTACGAGGTCTAGGCCAGCGGCATAAGCTCTCTCTAAAGCCTGTTTTTGGGATACAACACCAACCATTTCCCCATTTTCATCTACTAAGCGGACTTCTGGGGAAGTAATTTCTTCATTGACACGGGGACCATCTTGGAGAGTCCCTTTGTCTTCTTTTATGATCTTAGATATGTAGCAATCTCCTTTGTTCTGTTTTTTCCAAATGATTTCGTTTATGAGGCGGTATAGCCTCATTCGTTAGTTTATCAATTACGGCGTCAAGGGCAAGGATTTCTTGCGCCTCTCCTCCTAATTTTCGCAAAGCCACTGTTTCTGCTTCTGCCTCTCTTTTGCCAACAACAAGGATATAGGGGATTTTTTGAAGGCTGAGTTCGCGAACCTTATAATTAATTTTTTCGTTCCTGAGGTCAAGTTCTGCCCGCAATCCTGCAGCTTTCAGCTTGTCAAATACTTTGCGTGCGTAATCATCGCCTTCCTGTGTGATCGTGGCAACAACAGCTTGAACGGGGGCGATCCAGAGAGGGAATTTCCCGGCATAGTGCTCTATAAAAATAGCAATGAAACGTTCGAGCGTTCCCAAGATGGCTCGATGAAGCATGGCAGGGCGATATTTTTTCCCGTCTTCCCCAATATACGAGGCGTCAAGTCTTTCAGGCATAACAAAGTCTAGCTGTAACGTTCCGCATTGCCAGTCTCTACCGATTGCATCTTTTAAAATGAATTCAAGTTTGGGACCATAGAAAGCCCCTTCTCCTGGGTTTAGGGTATAGCTGAGGCCTGCTTTGCGAGCGCCTGCCTCAAGTTGAGCTTCGGCTTTATCCCAAACTGCATCTTCTCCCGCTCTTACGGGAGGACGATCAGCAAACTTTACCACCACTTCTTCAAACCCAAGTTCGCGATATACATTCAGAAGAAGAAGACAAAATTTTCTGGTTTCATCTGCTAATTGATCTTCTCTACAGAAAATATGAGCGTCATCTTGAACCATACTTCGAACACGGGTTAATCCTTGCAATGCCCCGGATCGTTCATTTCTCATGCACGCTCCGAATTCAGCCATACGAATAGGGAGGTCTCGGTAGCTTTTAAGCCCTTGACGAAAAATTTGAATATGACAAGGACAGTTCATGGGTTTTAAGGCGAGGGTTTTATCCTCATCTTCAACAACAAACATACTATCTCTGAATTTTTCCCAATGACCTGAGGTTTCCCAGAAGGATTTATCAAGAAGCTGAGGTGTTTTAACCTCCTCATAGCCTTCTTGCGAAATTTTATCACGGATATAATTTTCGAGGAGACGATAGAGGGTCCATCCCTTGGGATGCCAGAAGACGCTACCAACAGCTTCTTCTTGCATATGAAAAAGATCCATCTCTTTCCCAAGCTTTCGATGATCACGTTTTTCCGCTTCTTCGAGGCGGGTGAGATAATCTTGGAGGTCTTTTTCCGTAGACCACGCTGTTCCATAAACCCGTTGAAGCACAGGATTGTTTTGATCTCCCCGCCAATAGGCGCCCGCAATCTTCATCAGTTTAAAGGCATGGCCAAGTTTTCCTGTTGAGGGGAGGTGAGGGCCGCGGCATAAATCGACGAAATTTCCTTGGCGATAAATTGTAATTTCATCTCCGGGGGGAAGATCTTCAATGATTTCGGCCTTAAATAATTCCCCCTGACTTTTGAAAAATTCGATGGCTTTCTTCCGATCCCAAACTTCCCGGGTAAGGGGTTCATCGCGATTCACAATTTCATGCATCCGTTCTTCAAGACGCTTCAGGTCCTCGGGAGTAAAAGATTCTTCCCGATAAAGATCGTAATAAAAGCCGTCTTGTATGGAAGGGCCAATTGTGATCTGAGCTTCTGGGTAAAGTTCCTTAACGGCTTCAGCAAAGACGTGTGCTGCATCGTGGCGAAGGATATCAAGACCAGTATCGGAGTTCCGCTTGATTACCTCAAAGGCAGCATCGCTTTCAATAGGACGCGTTAAGTCCCACAGCTCATCCTGAATGCGGACAGCAACGGCTTCCTTGACTAAGCTTGTGCTTAAAGTTTTCGCAATCTCCCAACCGGTGATGCCTTTTGGAAACTCCCGATTTGAGCCATCAGGAAAGCGAATCGTAATCATTGAGCCCTCAGTGTGATATGGTTATGCGTTAAATACTTTCATCTAGAGCTTTCTTTTTACGGCTAAACACACCTTAACTCAACTATTAAGTTAGGAAACGAGAACGATTTGTTGAAGAACTTTTGTTTAATGGGAGGAGTGGGATAAAGACTGAGTGCCTAGGGGCTCAACATTATCAGGGAGAACGATGCAGGGAGCCCCTAGGATGGGAGGAAATACATAAGCTATTTATTTTTATTGGCCTTTTTCTTTTTTTCTCCTTTTTTTTGAAATCTTTGAATCCCTTTTTTACGTCATGGATGGTCTCTTTGACATCTTCTGTAACTCTGGCACTTTTTATGCAGGAGGAAGTTCTACTTTTTCTTGCGGTTGCGGTTTAACGGGTGGAGCTTTTGGAGGATCCGTGGGCCTAATGTTTTCTTTACTACTTGCAAAGACATGGGGAGCGTACATTAAACTTACCGGGGCAGCCAATGCACTTATTTTCTTTAAATTTATCATCCGTCATCTCCTATTCAGTTGTTTGTACCTATTTAGGTTTTTAGGGAATCAATTCATTAATTTTTATTAACGAACCTTGGCACATATTAATTATTAACAGGTTGGAAGATTGTGATTAAGTTTAATAGAATTTATAAATTAAATAGATATAATTAGTTGATAAATAAGAAGAATTTGAATTTTATTAGAAAAGTTTCTTAGTAGTGATAGTTATAAAAAGCTGGTGCCTAGAGGCTCACTGCAAGGTCAGGAGAACCTTTAGGGATCAGGGAGATAAATTACGATCTCTTTCGAACGAAACTCAGTCGTTTGGGCCTATTTAATCTTCTTTTTTGGGGTTTTTGTATTTTTGTCGAATCATTTTTGCTTTATACCAAGCTCCCTCCTTGTTTTTCTTTTTTTCTAATACGTTATTTTCCGGTTTTGTAGCGTCTTCGACCAGCGGAACAATATTTTGTCCAGGCTTGCTCGAAATTACCTCGGTGGTAAAAATAGATCCCAAAATTAATACAGAAACACACAAACCTTTAAAATGAATCGTCATAAGGCCTCCTTTTAAATGAAGCTTCTTTTTAAAGCATAGTAAGATATTTTATCATAAAAAATGAATTTAATATGTATTTATTCATATCAAAAGAAGCTTGTTCATACAAGTCCTTGTTTGGATAAATTAATTCAGGGTTAAAAAATGTGGAAATAAGAGAGGAAGTGAATCTAAGATCCCTTTTCCCAAGCTCCTGATTCAGTTTGCTTCCAATAGGTGACGTTATGGCCCAGATCTTTATATGACTTCCAACGTACCCTAGCATGAGCAATAGCTTCTTCGTCATTTCCATCGAAAAGATCTAAACACCTCTCATAGGTCGATAGGGAAGGGGATTCAATTCCATCTATAAGAAAGAGAAACTGCGCTCGATTAGGATTTTCATCTTGAGTCGTCAACCAAATAGGCTGATCTTCGGGAAACCCTTCTTTAGCACTCCCATGGGGGAGAAAGCTTGCTTTTCCAACAGTCCATAAGGCTCCATTGAGGAAATTCAACCGATCCTCACTCCCACACATGATGACGGCGCGTTTATGAGCCTCGAGTACTTTTTCAAGGAGGCGGGGGAGGGCCCGTTCAAGGGGCGATGTTGTAAGGTGATAAAAGCCAATTTCAGTCATTTTTTATATTTTCTCTTTAGCGAATCTTCGAATGTCTTTTTCATTTTTTGAACCATACTCCAAAAATGTAAAGTAAATTTGGAGTAGGATCCATGAAAAAGACCAGTCAGAATTCTTAACCCATCCTTAAAAATACTCCAACCTCACCGAGAACAGCTTCTCAAATCGCTTTACGGCTGCACTGGTTACCATCAAAATCACACGGTCGTGGACCTTAATAACCGTATCTTTCCGAGGCATGAGGATTTGATCGTTACGAATAATAGCACCGATGATGAGGCTGCGGGGCATGTTGATGTCCTCCACTGTCATGCCAAGGACACTTGAAGTTCCAACAGCTTCGGCTTCAATAACTTCCCCAAAGTTATCCCTAATGGAATGGACCGTTCGAATACGACCTCTGCGCACGTATTGTAAAATACTGGAAACGGTCAAAGCTTTAGGGCTGATCAGCGAATCAATCCCTAAGGACGTTACAAGGCTGGAATAGGAAGAACTGTTGATAAGTGCCATCGTTTGTTCGGCGCCCATCCGTTTTGCTAAGAGAGAGGCGAGGATATTAACTTTATCATCGGAAGTTACAGCGACTACCTTATTGGTAATTTTTGCATTTGCTTCTCGCAATATTTCCCGATCTAAAGCATCTCCTCGCAAAACAACTGTCCGCGTAAGCTGGTTGGCAGCATAGGTGGCGCGGTCTTTATCCATTTCAATCAAAATGAGGGAAATGTCCGGATGGTTTGCTTCAACTTCCTCAGCCAGACAGAACCCTACGTTTCCTCCTCCTAAGATTAATAAACGCTGAGATCTTTGTTCACTAAAGCCAAAGGCCTCAATAGCATGGATAAATTTTTCTTGGGGGATCAGAAGGTAAACTTCGTCATTTTCTTGCAATTGATCGGTGCCTGTAGGAATGAAGCCCGTATCACCTCGCACAATGAACAAAACACTAAGGTCCAGCTGGGGAAAGAGACCTTCGAGAAGGCGCAGGGGAGTGTTTAAAATGGGCGCTTTAGCTTTACATCGTATTCCAACAAGTTGAATGGTTTTTTCTGCAAAAGGAATGACTTCAAACGTGCCAGGAAAATCAAGGCCTCGCCCGATAGCCCTGGCCACTTCTAATTCAGGCGAAATAATGAGATCAATGGGCATGTTGTCAGGCTTATAAAGGGCAGCCCACTCTGGATTCAGGTAACTTTTACTCCGGACCCGTGCGATTTTTAAAGGAACATTAAAAAGGGAATGGGCAATTTGACAGGCGACCATGTTGACTTCATCGGCAAAGGTGACGCCAATGATCATGTCTGTTTCGCCAAGGCCCGCTCGGGCGAGGACATCGGGGTGAGAGGCGAAGCCGACAATTCCTCTCACGTCCAGTGTTCCTGAGATCTGATTGATGAGTTCTTCTGAATGATCAATGACAGTTACATCATTATCATGGGTTGAAAGATAGCGAGCAATACTGAAGCCTACTTGGCCTGCCCCGCATATAACAACTTTCACGCGTTCCTCTTTTTTAACCTTTTTTCATTTTTAGTATAACCGTTTTTTGGGATTTTAGGGAGAGCTAATAAAGAAAGCGGCTTTCAGAGGGCTGAAGAGTCGATTCTAGTTATCCAGACTTTCCTTTCTCACTAGGATTCTTATTTTAGCAAGCCTATCCCTAATATCAGGGAAATTTGTTTCTAAACTTCTGCTGGTAGCTTTTGACTCTTCTGTTTGATCGGCAAGACATTTTATCGAAGCCGGGAGTTTCTTTTGCTCATTCTCATCTAACATTGCAAATGCTCCATCGGAATAGACCAAGCTCATCATAGGGACGAATAGGCTCATTGTCTTAAAATTCATATATGCGTACTCCTCTAACATGGATATTCGTTAAAATATGCTCTTCATCATTCAAAGAACTTTTGAAGTGATACAGTTCATATTAAAATTGTCAATAAAATCCGTTTGCAAATCTCTATCCAATCAAAATGAAGGTTGGGTATTGAAAACTTTAAAGAACTGGATTACTTCGCCTTCTCCGGAGGCTGGCAAAGACGTAGAGGGGGAAAATTATGACTTGTATGGAATCATCCCTGTTTTTACACTATAACTCCCGCTCCAAAAAGCTTGCAAGCTCATGTTCGCTAAGCTTGGTGATATCTTTTGGAATTTCGGCGGTCACTTTGGCGAGAGTTTGTTTCCCCAAATGTCCTCTTATATCACCCAAGGTTTTGGGCGGAGATATGATAATGAGTTCATCGAATTCAGAATTTTCATGTGCTTTTTCAATGATATCGCACAACTCTTTTGCAAATAGCTGCTTTTGAAACTGATGCCAATCATTACGTGGTTGGTAAGCATGGCGTGCTGGGTTGGCGCTTTCATAACCGCGTCCTGGTTTACTCGTGCCAAGTTCACTTTCCTTTAAATTTTCGCCGACAAAATCTTGACCCATTACGTGATCTATTTTTCTATAATTCTTTACAAAAATGCGAGCTCTTGCTCCATCCGCTACTAAAACCCAAGTCTTTTTCTGTTTAAACATGAGAAAGCTCCTTCATCATAAGTGCCTCTATTTTTAGTATGTAATCAAAAGATAAAGATCTCGTTAACTCTTCCCCTAAACGAGATGAAAAACGTGAATAAAAAGAGTGAGAAAAACCTCCATCATAATAAGGGTAATTATAATCAACTCCAGCATTGTCGAATGGCGGTTGTTGAGCTCATCCCGCATCATCTCAAAAAGTTCTTTAACGATATCAAGTCTGCGATTCAAGACAGCCGTTCGAGCATGGAGTTCCAGATCATTAATTGTGAGTGTATAAAGGGTTTCATATTCAGGATGATCCCAGATAAAAACAGGGGCATCCAAGATATCACTGTGTAGGTTCACTGAATTGCGTTCGATGAAGAGTTCTCCAATTCGTTTTGAAATTTCTTTACGTGAAAGAGATATCTTTCCCCGATGCGCAAGCTCTTGGGGAATATTTTTTGTCATTTCAATCGTATTGTCGATGCGGGCTTCAAAGGCCGTCAGTTTTATGGTTTGGGAAAGGCCATAGGAAACGGCCAGCATTTGCAAAGCATGAGATCGCGTTTTGGCAAGTGTGATTTTATCTTGGAAAAAGCGTGGCTTGCTCGCAAATGTATATTCGAATTCTTCAAAAACGGGGTTAATAGGGTTTTGGGTGAATTTTTGAAGAAGTTCTAAAAACTGCGTTTCTGCCTCTGTTGGGACATTCCATAACACGATACAGCCATAAGAAAAAATAAAAATATTCCATTCTTTATAAGCAGCATGAAGGGCATCTGTGTAAAAATTAATGAACTCCACATCTTCCAACGCCAAGGCTAGACCATGGAGATCACAAGTTTCGGCTGTACTGATCGCAAGACAACGCATGAATGACTCGTTATTTTAAAAATAGATTAGAACAATTTTAGGGAAAAAGCCAGACTTTCGTGGTAGCCACTCACCCATCTGTGTCATCCTTGGCAAGAAAAGGTTGATTTTTCGAAGAAAATCTTACCTTTTCTTGCCAAGGATGACACCGTGTGTGCGGATGGGTGGGTAGTTACTTTTTGTGAATTTGAAAATGAGGCAATTTTTAACCAATTATTTAATTTTGTTATTGTATTATTAGAGGAAATTCTATTGATGAAGTAGGAGGCAAAAAATGCAGAAAAAATGTATCCTTATAGGAATTGCTCTGTTCATAACCTTATTGAATTCATTGAGCATGCAAGCATCGGCAACTATCGTTAGAAATGTAACAGGATTTCCGGTCAAGGTTACCATTCATCTTCGTAACAAAGGGGTGGGACCTGAAACAACTCTACAGTCTGAGAAAATTATCGAGGTTGCAGGAGATATTGTAAAAATCGACGTTTCTCCTTCTGGCACTCAACCGTCGATAAAACCGGTGGTTTGTGATGGCGTATTCAGTGACAATGCTATAGATATAAGTCTTAAAGAGGGAAGTGACAACGTAATCGTTTGTAAGTAGATTTGGGCTAAATATAGCAATTTTTTTGCATCTTTAATATTTTTTTCTTGAAATATTTTTTAATACGTATTATTTATAAAGTCTAATACATTTTTTGTGTTTTTAAATTAATGAGGCTTTAATATGAATATTCGCAAGTTTCTTTTTTTCACATTGGTTGCTGGAATCAATGTTCTTACTTATTCTTTACCTTCCAGGGCGATGGAGGAAGATGTAGACCCAGGAGCAAGACAAACTTCTTTAAGCCATCTCCCAAATGAACTGCATGACTTAATCGTAAGTAATCTTCGGATAAAGGAATTAGGTGTTTTGGCTTCCGTCGATAAATACTGGAACGCTGTTGCCGAGAAGGATGAGTCTTGGAGAGGAATTGCAGTCCGTGAACTTATTTTAGATTCAGAAGAAGTTCAGGAAAAAGAGGGATTGAAAGCACTGGTTAAGAAAGTCGTTAGCTCACCCATCGTTATGCAAGTTAAAAATGCTACTGGATTCCCTTTTCGGG
Source organism: Alphaproteobacteria bacterium 41-28 (assembly GCA_001897795.1). Lineage (GTDB taxonomy): Bacteria > Pseudomonadota > Alphaproteobacteria > UBA9655 > UBA9655 > UBA9655. Next base: position 29,159 of record MKUL01000048.1, read on the forward strand.
TTAGGCCAGAGGTTGTCGTTACTCATGGTCCTTCTGTTGAAGCAATAAATAAATGGAATAATATGGAGCTTTCAGATCGCTTTCCTTCGACCGTTGGGCAAACATTGATTATATTGCCTCCAAGAAAACTTGAGGATGGACAATATATAACAATTAGGCAGGGTGAAATTGAAGATCGGGTTTTAACTCAAATAAAGAAAAAGAAAGATGAAAATACAGACATAAGTGCTGATGAAATTGAGGGATCGGGTCAATCTCCTGCACAGAATGACTCTTCAGTTTATACTCTAGCATCAATGAATCTTCGCCTTGGAAAAACTGGAAAAGAGCCATTATCTACACGACTTAAAAATGATGAAGGTACAGAGATAAATGTTGATGAAATGATGGAATCTGTTTCATCTCCTGCACAGAATGATTTTTCATTTTATACTGGAAGAGAGTTAAACTTAAAACCGGTGATTGTTAATTTCTATCCTGATACAGAATATAAGTATAATATGATTCCCAGATCTTCTGGTTACGTTCCTCTTAAGATAGTATCAGATGAGTAATTAGAAAATGTAAAAGAGAAAGGTCAATGTGGGCCTTTCTCTTTTTTTAATCACTGCATGAAATAACTCGCCACTCTCATAAGCTTGTAAGTCACTTTTCATTATTCAGAATGAGTCCACATGCTTGCAATTTTTATAATTTTCCGTCCGCGAGTATTTTTCGTATGAATAATATTCCACCCTACTGGTTCAATACTTAAATAACTTACCATCCCTCCACGGCGTCATTCCCGCGAAAGCGGGAACCCAGGAAAAATGTTTAACAACAGAAGTTTATATGAAATTTTTTGTTAAAGAAGCAACAACCCAAAAAACATTCGTTTTGTTTCAAATACTTTCCTGGGTTCCCGCTTTCGCGGGAATGACGAATCGGGAGCACAAAATATGACCATTGATTTAAGAATTTCAGCACTACCATTTTAACTCAGAGTCCGGCGTGCATTCCTCAAGTGAAGTTTCTAATCCTTTCTTCAGATCTTCATACAGACCGGGGACCACCTATTTGTTTTATTATTCATAGTTGTATATAGGAAGATCGCCAAAGATTATCAAAAAAACTTCCACAATGCAAATATTTGTTGTAAATACTAAAAAATTTATTATATTAGAAACATTAGAAATATAAAAATGTTGTTATTAAATTTAAAACGGAAGGATTGTTTATATGAATATTCGTAAGTTTCTTTTTTTCACATTGGTAACTGGAATCAACCTTCTTGCTTATCCTTTATCTTCCTTGGCGATGGAGGCAGAAGCAGAAGAAGAAGAAAAAACTTCTTTAAGGCATCTCCCATATGAACTGCATGGGCTTATCGTAGGCGATTGCGGCGCAAGGGAGTTAGGTACCTTGGCTTCAGTCAGTAAATATTGGAAAACAGTTGCTGAAAAGGATGAATTTTGGAGAAGAATTGCAGTAGATGAAGGTATTTTCGATTCAGAAGACGTTCAAGAAAAAAAGGGATTGAAAGCACTGGTTAAGAAAGACGTTACCTCACCCATCGTTATACAAGTTAAAAATGCTACCAGGTTCCCTCTCCGCGTTAAGCCACAGTTCATTGTTATTCATGATTCTTCTGTTGAAGCAATAAATGAATGGAAAAATAAGGCGGTTCAAGATCGCTTTCCTTCGACCGTTGGTGAAACATCGATTCAATTACCCAAAAGAAGCCTTGAGGTTGGAAAATATATAATCATTAGGCAGTGGGAAATTGAAGAGCGTACTTTACCTCAACTAAAGAAAGAAAAAGAATTTGATGAAATCGCGAGATCTATCCCATCATCTTCTGCTGATAATGATTCTTTACATTATGTTCCAATATTCACGAATCTTAACGTTAAGAAATCTGGAGGACAGTTTAACCCTTTGAGGGTTCATTTACAGCCTGATATAAAGAATAAGTATAAAATTACTTCAACTCCTTACTTTCCTTTTGAGATTGAATCAGACGAGTAATCAGAAAACGCAAAAGAAAAAGGCCTATTAGGGCCTTTCTCTTTTTTAATCTTCTAAGGCCTCGAAAAAGGAATCCGAGAAATCCACCAAACGGCTGGAATAGATGATAGGATGATGACTACGAGCCAGGCTGTCCATCCAAAAAAGTCAATAATAAGGCCAGCCAGAGGAGTGGCAAATACGCGACTTAGTTCGGCAAAAGAAGTGAGCAAAGCCAACTGAGTCGCAGCAAATCTTAAGGAACAGCACGTCAGTTGATAGGAAAAGAAAGCCGTCAGCGCTAAGCCACTACAAAAGCGCTCAATTCCGATCGTAAGGCATAAGAAGGAAATGTTAGCTCCGACTTGTGTTTGTAAAAGCAAAAGAAAAAAAGAAACACCTAGAACAAGGCCACCCCAGAAAAGAGTTTTTTTAAATCCATAGAGGCGTATACAGTATCCTCCGACAAATCCTCCCAAAATTGTGGATACAAGACCAAAGACTTTTTCAACTGCGCTGATTTGCCCAAAAGTAAACCCTAGGTCCACAAAAAAGAGAGTTTTCATCATGGATAAAAGGTTATCGGGTAAACGGTAAATTAGCATAAAGACAAGGATAGAAAGCCAGCCTTTTTGGTTTATAAAATCTTTAAAAGGACCTATGAGGGCATAACGGATCCATTCCCAGGGCTTTGCGAAGGAATGGGTATGCTGCTGGTCAACGCGGTCTGGTTCTTTTATGATCAAAACGGCGATGATTCCAATAAGCATGAGAAGAGAAATGAAGAGATAGACTTCTTTCCATGATAGGAATGTGGCTAAATAAAGGGCTCCTGCCCCTCCTGTGAGGATAGCCATCCGAAAACCAAAAATACCCATACTCTCACCAATACCCCAATCCCGAGAGTCTAACGTTTCCATTTGGTAGGCAAGAAGGAGAATATGCTGGCTTGCGGCAGAAATCGTAACCAAAAATCCGCATGCCACAAATGCCTTGAGATTGAGGATGGGATCAAGGGATATCATTGCTATAAGTCCCGCAATGCCGGCGATTTGGACGAGACAAAGCCAACTGCGTCGCTGCCCTAAGGATTTTTTCAAAAAGGGGAGGGGAACGTGATCTAAAATGGGTGCCCAAAGAAATTTAATGGCATAGGGAAGATGGAGGAGGCCAAAAAGACCAATGGACGCATAATTTAGACCGTAACTTTGTAGCCAAACCGCTAACGTCTTTGAGGTTAAAAGAAGAGGCAGGCCATTAGCGTAAGCAATACATCCGATTGCCAAAACGCGTGGATCTATATATTGGCGGAGGATATCAATTCCGTCGTTTAATAAGGGTATATTTCTGGATTTCTCTTGCCGCGGCGTAGCCTGGGTGGTCATTGTGAAACTCCGTAGGAGCTGATGCAATCTAGTACAGTAATCATTTTATTTTGTTAAATTTCCAGTTATAACCCATTCACCTAGACCCCTCACCCGCCGCCTCGCGGCGACCTCTCCCACAAGGGGAGAGGTGATTCAAGTGCTGGCTACCTTACCTCTCCCCTTGTGGGAGATGTCGCCACGCTCGGAGCAAGTGGCGGGTGAGGGGGCTTATACACGCATCGGCATTAGAACATACAGGGCCGAGCTATCGTTCGCATCTTTGGCAATGATCGCTTGAGTTTCATCACCGATGAGAAACTGTAACGTTTCACTTGAAATTTGTTGAGTTACATCCAAAATATACCGGGCATTAAAGCCAAAATCAATAGGTTCACCCGTATACTTAACTTCGAGTTCCTCAACAGCATTCCCCGTTTCACTGCTGTGAGCAGAAATGACCATTGTCATTCCTTCAACTCGTAACTTTACAGGACGCAACTTATCTGTCGACATAATCGAAATGCGGTCAACAGTGTCTGCAAAGGCTTTTGCATTAACTTCTAGAACTTTATCATTGCTAAAGGGGATAACATTTTCATAGGCTGGGAATTTGCCTTCAATGAGACGAGAAATAAGAATGGACGAAGCAACGACAAATCGAACTTGATTTTCTGACAAAGAAATGGTGACTTCTTCTGCCTTCTCATCAATCAGTTTTCGAATCTCATGGATGGTTTTACGAGAAATAATGACTTGAGGCATTTTCGATGCTTCAGAGGGGAGTTCGACTTGGGCTTGGGCGAGACGTAGCCCATCCGTTGCAACGGCTCTTAAAAACCCATCTGGTGTTGCATGAAAGCATATTCCGTTGAGATAATAACGTGTTTCCTCAAAGGACATGGAAAAGCGAGTTTTGTCAATGAGGCGAGAGAGTTCTGCTGCATGAATCTTAAAGGTGCAGGGGAGCTCATTTGTGATGATGGAGGGAAAATCAAGAGGAGGGAGACAGGCGAAATTATAGCTTGAGCGGCCAGATTGCAAATGGAGAGTCGCCCCATCATCCGTTGATTTTAACTCAATTTCAGACCCATCTGGGAGTTTTCGTACGATTTCAAATAGAAGATGGGCAGAAACAGTCGTTCTTCCTTCGGCTTTAATATGGGCGGGTAGGGTTTCAATGAAGGCAATTTCCAGATCTGTTGCCGTAATTTTTAAAGTATTCCCTTGGGCCTCGAGAAGAATATGGGCTAGAATTGGAACGGTATTTCGTCGCTCGACAACCCCTTGGCAATGGCCTAAGGCTTTTAATAGAGACATTTTTTCCACGACCAAATGAATTGGTTTAGGGTCGAGTAGAGGTAAGGATTCAGCTGTTATCATTTTAACCCTCCAGCATTTGACGTAGTAATTCGATATCTTCACACATATTTTTTTCCTCTCCCATCAGTTCTTCAATTTTTCTGACGGCATGGATGACAGTTGTATGATCACGGCCTCCAAATTTTCGTCCAATTTCAGGTAAAGATCGCGGAGTGAGTTGTTTAGCAAGATACATGGCAACTTGCCGAGGCCGAGCGACTGTCCGAGCTCTTCGCGGAGAATGCATATCGGAAACGCGAACACTATAATATTCCGCAACTTTCTTTTGAATTTCGTCAATGGTCACACGCCGATCATTCGCACGCAATAAATCCCTTAGGACTTCTTGAGTTGAATCAAGAGTGATATCCCGTCCTACAAGGGTCGAATGAGCCACAACGCGAGTTAAAGCTCCTTCAAGTTCTCGGACATTAGAAGAGATTTTGTAGGCCAAAAATTCAAGCACTTTTTGGGGAACGCTTGCCTCCATTTGTTCTGCCTTAGCTTGGAGTATTCCAAGACGAAGCTCGTATGTCGTTGGATGAATGTCGGCAACAAGTCCTCCACCCAACCGCGATTTAAGGCGCTCTTCCATGCCTTCCATGTCTGATGGGGATTTATCAGCGGAAATAATAATTTGGCGATTCTGGTCAACCAGGGCGTTAAAGGTATGAAAAAATTCTTCTTGAGTTGAATCTTTACCGCTAATGAATTGAACATCGTCAATCATTAAAACATCCACAGAACGGAATTGATCCTTAAATGCAACCGTATCCTTAAAACGCAAGGCGCGTACAAACTGATACATGAATTTTTCTGCGGACAGGTAAATAACTTTTCGTTTGGGATGACACTTTTTAATTTGCCAAGCAATTGCATGCATGAGATGGGTTTTTCCAAGTCCCACGCCACCATATAAGAAGAGAGGATTAAAGGTAACGGTTTCAGATTCAGCTACCTTCCGTGCGGCAGCATGGGCAAGTTCATTGGGTTTTCCGACGATAAAGTTCTCAAATGTAAAGCGAGCATCGAGATTTGAAACAATTTCTGGTAAGTCTAATAAAGGCTGGTCTGGCTGTTTTTTTTTCTCGTTAGCTCCTCCTACAATAACATCTAATTGACGGACGTTATCATTTTCACTCTGGAACAGGGCTTTAACACGTTCAGCATAATTATTGCTAACCCAATCCCGCATAAAGGCATTTGGAGCGGCAAGGCGTATACGTCCTTCCTGATGATCAACGACAGATAACGGCTTGAGCCAAGAGGAATAGGTGGCTTCACCATATTCTTCAAGAAGCCGAGCTTGAATGCGTTCCCATTGCTCCTCAAGATCATTTTGTATTGCAGTGTGCCCCATTCGTAAGCCTATTGCCCTGGTTGTAAGTCAAAAATATAGTTTATGGGACTTGAAAAAGCCCATGACCGTTTCCGTTCTTTGCTGATATTCACCCGCCGAAGCGTCATCCGCCTTCGCCAAGGCTTCGGCGGATACCCGCCTGGCCCTACCTCAAAAATACACATGCGGCTATGCGTAGGCGGGTAATCTAATATCTTGTTATTTAAGCAAGTTTTGCAACGCGTGCATTGAGTCTCGATATTTTACGAGCTGCCGTATTTCGATGCAAGACCCCTTTTGTGACTCCACGCATAATCTCTGGCTGCGCCGATTTAAGGGCGGTTTGAGCCGTTTCTTTGTTACCTGAAGTGATAGCTTCTTCTACTTTTTTTATAAAGGTTCTGATACGAGAGATTCGTGAATGGTTAAGCAGGGTTTGTTTCGCATCCCTTCGAATCCTCTTCAATGCTGACTTATGTTGTGCCATAATAATCCTTGGTTATATTTATCCACAGTGTGTTAGATGAGTTATAGCTCACTCTCAAAGCACCGTCAACAGGTGGCTTTGGCCATTAAAGAGGGAATAATGACAAAGAAGTTCGGCTATTTTATTATTATTTTGAACATGATCTTAAGTGTTGCTTACGCATTACCTAACCCTGCGCAAGATCCGCGAGTGCAAAAAGTTTATGAGCAGTTACAAGGCCAGATGATCTGGATTAAGAATGGTGAATGGACTCCCTATGCACAAACCGTTCTTAAGACTCTGTCCCATGCTGAGGAAGAGGGCTTGTGGCCCGAAGATTATACTCCTTTTGTTGAAACTCTTCAAAATGCTGATCTAAGTTCGGAGGAAATCCAAAAACAGGCGGAGGGACTTCTTACTCTTGTGGCACTAAATTATATTTCAGATATGAAAGGAGGGCGTCTCAGGAACTGCATGTTTAAAAGCATTTCTGTAAAACCACCTTCCATTGATGAAGCAGAGCTTTTAACAAGCTATGTGTCCCAAGGCAATCCAGGTGGCTGGATTTATGGTGTTGTTCCTTCTGGACCTGAATATAAACAACTCAAACAACTTTTAGCTGAATACCGTCAAAAACTCGAAAAGGGGAATAAGGGACCAAAGGCCTCTGCCCAGCAACGTATTCAATCAATCATTGTAAGTCTTGAGAAACAGAGGTGGTTTCCTAATCCTCTGCCGGCTCGCTATCTGCAAGTTAACGTTGCTGGTTTTTATTTAAAAGCCGTTGAGGGAGGCACACCAGTCTTCTACATGCCAATCATTGTAGGAAAAACAAACAAGAAAACTCCTGTTTTTCACGCTCCCATGAGGGAAATCATCTTTAACCCTTCCTGGCATGTTCCCCCGAGCATTGTTAAAGAGCTATTGCCAAAGATTGGAAATAATCCTGGAGCTTTTGCTAGGAAAGGGTATCGCGTCACAAATGCAGGTTCGGGGGTTCGTATCGTCCAAAGTCCAGGGAATGGCAACGCCCTTGGCAAAATTCGCTTTACAATTGATAGCCCTTTTGCAATCTATTTGCATGGAACTCCACAACAAAACCTTTTTCGTAAGGTAAAAAGAGCCTTGAGTCATGGATGTATTCGCGTGGAAAATCCAGCTAAGCTTGCGGAGTTTGTGTTAAGCGATCCAAACTGGCCATTAGATCGCGTAAAGGCACAAGCCCAAGGATCAACAACGAGACGGGTTAAGCTTGACCAGCCCCTCCCGACTTACATAACATATTTTACCGTCTTCGAAAATGAGAACCAAAAAATGACCTTTGTGGAAGATGGATATGGTCAAGATAAACAAGTTTGGGCAGCTCTTGTAAAAGCCAAGAGAAATGTTCAAGCGCATTGAAAATAATGGTTAAAGGGAGGAATTTGAATGAATAAAACACCATTAATGATGACAGTTCTTGCTGCTTTTACGCTCATTACGACTGAAGACAGCCAAGCGAAGAGTATGAAAATGGAAAAATGCAAAATTAATGGACCTGATGGGAAAAGTATAATTAAAGCGCGTATGGCCGATTGTGCAAGCAGAACGACTTCTTGTGCAGGTGCTAACGAAGACGGAGATCCAAATGCTTGGATTTACCTTCCCAAAGGTGCTTGTGGTAAGATTAAGGGCGGGTGTGTTTGTAAGTGACCTGAGTCTTGGATAAGGAGTCATGTAAATACTCTTATTGATTTCGTAAGTGGTGTCATCCTTGGCAAGAAATGCTTTGTTTTCCAAAGGAAAACATTAGCAATTTCTTGGCCGAGGATCTATTTATAAACAGAGAATCTTGAACAATTTTTTCTTGAATATCTTGTCACAAGATCCTCAGCCAAGAAAAGCTAATGCCCGCTTCGCTAGGCAAAGCTTTTCTTGCCAAGGATGACACGCGCTAAGAAGGGAAACAATGTGTATTATCAAAGACTTATATGATAATAAAACAAGTCCTTATCCAAAACTCGGATTAAGTAAAACTTACAGAATAAAGGGAAGCCCTCCAGGTATTTTTCTAGGCTACCATTCCCTTCATGTTTAGGATAAGGCTCTATGCGATGGATGACAAATGACGACTATGGACAAACACATGTCCATCCATTCCAGAAGCAGCCGTAGCCGCAACCCCATCCATCTCCGCCTCCCCACCAGCCTCCCCAGCCGTGGTGATGTCCACGCCAACCGTGGTGTCCCCAGTGTCCATGATGTCCACCATGTCCGTGATGCCCGCCGCCATGATGTCCGCCACCATGCCCGCCACCGTGAACCAATATGATTTGATCCTGGCTATATCCACCGGTGTTTAGGGGAGTTGTGATTGAGGCATTTGCAGGTTGTGCGGCTGCAAAAACCGTAGCAACTGCGATAGCCATTGTTGTTGCAAGTAGATTCTTCATAACATCCTCCAACATATAATATTACCACACTATATTAATATAATTATATAACGTTAATATATAATAAAGAGTTAATATCGCTAAATTGTAGAAGTATTTATCTATTAATTAAATTATATATATTTATTTGCAATATGTGCACAAGGATATACCTACCATCCCCAACGCCAGTTGTGCCAATGATGCCAGTGAGGCCAATGGTGCGATTTAAACCAATGATGCCACCAGACAGGCGTCATATGATTTTGTTGATATACTGTTGTTGTGGGCGAAGGGGTGACAATAGTATGTGCAGGTTGGGTACTTTCGAGAACCATGATGACGGCAAAGGCCATCGTTGCTGTTAGTAAAGCTTTCATAACAACCTCCTAAACTAATGGATTTATTATAATAATATTATAACAATTATATATAATAAGTAGTTAATTATATTAATTTTACATATTGTTTTTCTGAAATCACAAATGAAAATGGCTGGGTTTAAATTTCCCAGCCATTTTTCCTCCATTTTGCGGAAGGGACGCGGGTTACTTAATCCTAGTCTATATCAGCGCAGAATGGACCTACACAAATGGAACCACCATCATCATCATAAGGACCATAGTCATAGCCATAGTCATAGATTGGGCCGCCATAGAAATACCCACCTCCATCCCAGCCATGGTGATGATGTCCAAATTCATGTCCCATATGACCGAAACCATGACCACCACCCCAATGGCCGCCGCCTCCACCCCAATGGCCACCGCCTCCGCCATGGCCATGAGCGAGTATGAGTTGGCCTTGCTGGTAATCGGATCCTGAAGGGCCTATGACTGTTGCGTTTACGGGTTGAATACTCCCCAGCGCTAAGACGACTCCGAGAGCCATCGTTGTTGTTAATAGGGCTTTCATGTTTTCCTCCTTATGTTAATATTTGGATTTACCAATTTTATTATAGTTGATAAATATATAAAAAGTAGTTAATTTTAAATATTATTCATTATTTCGATGGTATTTAGTAAAAGAAAATGGCTGGATAAAGTTCCCAGCCATTTTTTACCACTTTTCAGATGATTTCGTTTTTAACTGCTCTCACGCTCATTTAAAAGATTTCAAGTGGGCCAAATCTAAGCAATGGTCTACTCTCATAGTAATATCCAGGGCCATATCCTGGACCGTAATAGTATCCTGGACCGCTATAGTAGTAATACCTAGCTGGCGTGAGTTGCTTTTGGTGAGATACAGATACGCTTGGTTTCACAACCGTAGCGTTTGCCGGTTGGTTAGCGGTGAAGGTTAACATAACCCCAAGAGCCATCGTTGTTGCTAATAGAACTTTCATCTTACTCTCCTCATGTTAAAAAAATGGCAACTATTTATTACCAATATAATTATAGAATAAAAACATATAACAAGTGGTTAATTTAGTGTTTATTTTAGAAATTATATTTTATGCTGATAAAAAAATGGCTTGGAAAAAATTCCCAAGTCATTTTCACTTTCTTCACTTAAACACTTTCGTTTTCGGGTTTTCCTCAATTAAAAAAATCCGAAAGAAATTCCAATTCCTGGTCGCGCACATTCGTAGTAGGGTGCTGGTTGTGCATAATAATAAGGATAAGGATAAGGAACTGCAAGTGGTCCATAAACCGGTTGTGCATAAACAGGCGGTGCAGCATATACAGGCTGTGCATAATAGTAGGGAACCACGGGTGCAGGCTGGGAATAATAGGTTACAACGGAAGTCGTATGCCTATGGTGCCTATGGTGGTGATGGCGTCGAGCTTCGGCAGGTTGAGCCGTTCCGAATAAAGTAATGAGCCCAAGTGCCATTGCTGTTGTTAAAATAACTTTCATCGTATTCTCCATCAATTTACAAAAGGAAGAAAAGCTTCCTAAAAAACAATATCACATTAATATAAAAAAAATGTTAACTGTATTTAAAATAATTAACATAGTTAATTTTAAGTTTCAATAAAAAATTAAGGATCAAGGAGCCTTTGTTAAGCGTATGGCTAAATTGGACAGGTTAAGAACATTCGTTACGACAATTGTAAGGATTTCCTAAAAAGTTAAAGTTGCAAAAGAGTTGACAGGCCGGTAGAAAATGTCTTGGGTATCTCCAAGCTAAATCATTACATCCACGATATTCACGATATCTATAAGAATCATAAAAATTATATTTATTACAACTTACTTTGTTACAGCTTCAGGCTTTAGTGTCTTGCGGGAACGTTACAAAAAGTCCTAAAGTGATTGCTGCTGTTAGAAGAGTTTTCATCATGGCCTCCGTAGGTTTATATTGAATAAAAAGTAAAACTTTTCAAAAAATATCACAGGAATATAAAAAATTTGTTAATTGCTGTGAAAATATAGCTAATATTCACACACAGGTGGGTGAGTTATAAAAAAGATGCCTGGACGAAGGCACCAGGCATCTTCTTTTGTTTTCAGAGATTATAGGTTTAGTACCAAACGCGATTTCCCCAAAAATCAGTTCCACAGCAACAACATCTTTGGGCACATCCGCCACATGCTGAATATCCACTATATGCTGCTGGGTTTCCCCAGTATCCGTGGCCTCTCCAACCATAATGTCCACCCCAACTTGCATGGCGAAAACCAGTTCTACCATAGTTCGCTTCAGCTGATTGAGGATTTGCAAATGTAAGAACAAAAGCAAGAGCCGCTGTTGTTGTTAAAAATGTTTTCATAGTAACCTCCTTTGGTTTATATTGATTAGGAAGAAATACTTCCAAAAACAACACTAACATAATTAAATAAATAAATTGTTAATTGTAATTAAAATTTTAAATATTGTCTATATTTACTATTTTCTGTGGGCAAATCTTCAGCTGCAGCACAAAGAGGCGTCATCCCTCGCTTTCGCAAAGGCAAGCTCTTGGGAAGAAAAGGTCTTAAACTCTTTACCAATCCGGGACGAGGTTGAACAAGGTTTAACGATGATAATCTACTATTTCAATATTTGTAGCCCCTACTCCAGGCGTCCAATTAAAGCAAAGGCGATATGGGCCAATGACTCGAAGACTTACTTGACCTTTTCGATCACCTTTTAATTTTTCCAATTGTGTTCCTGGTAATGTCATGGTTCTCAGGTGATGCATACTTTGGGTATTGTTAAGAAGATCTAAGAGTTCTAGAGCTTTTCCTTCATAAGCATCTGCGTCTCTTAAGGTCCAAATAGTCTCAGTTTCTTTACTACTAAAACTTTTTAGTTTTCCCTCGGTGTCCTTTGAGGGTGTATCCTCCTTTTTACGTGGTTGTTCTTTTTTTATGTTCTTATTATTCATATTATGATTTGTTTTGTTTTCTTTTTTTGTTTTTTCTTTATTTTTGCAATCCTTATCTGAATATTCTTTTTTTAAATTGGTGAATTGTTCCCAAGTAGAATGTTGAAAATCTTCGTTCCCCTTTTCTTGAGATTTTAAAAGATCCCGCCTGGCCTTATCAATATTAAGACGTGCTTGATTCGCCTCTATGGTGAACTCATCAAATAAATTTATAAGTTTGTTGTAATTTTCCGTAAGGATAGTAAAATTATTATCTTCTTCTAGAATATTAAACGTGGACAGAGCATAGAATGTATCCTCTATCTCTTTTGCAAGCGTATCAATCCGTTCCAAAAAGTCTTTGTGTGGTACCCCAAGAAAAGAAACTCGTGTCCACAAAGACGTGTAGAGCGTATCATAACTTCTATATATCTCTTTACTGTATTCAACTTTTTCTGTTGCTATGGCAGTCGCGATTAGGGCTGAACTTTTTTTCCTATCTTTTTGTTTCAAACTGCTGCGTATGTCTTCTACTTTATCTTTTATAGAAGGAAATATTTCTTCTAGGACCAGAATATATCTTTTTACTGCGTCATTAAATTTACTTTTATTTAATTTTAACAACATTTCAACCATAGCAATTGCATGTACTTCATCAGTCCTACGGTGAATATTAATTAAACTGTTTTTTTTACGATTAAGTATGAATATTAAAAAATTATTATAGGCATCACCATATTGGTGTTTCTGAGTATAAATATGCGCTAAAAATAAATATTCTTCTGGAGTCAATTTTTCAGAATTTCGATTAGCATTTGACCAAATCTTTAGAGCTTCATCGTGCCTGTTTGTAAAATAATAGGATTGCGCCATATAATGACTTTGCATACGTAATTGACTAATCCGACACAGATAGGAAGGATCGTCAGGTAAAGGCCATGGCTTTTCAAGTGCTTTTTCTGCATAAGCTAAAGCTTTTTCAAATTCATCACTCTCGAAAGATAGCATGACGCAAAAAATTAATTTTTTAACATCGTATTCTTCTTCATCTATGCCTCTATCCATAAGGAAATCTTTATATATCTCAGCTATTTTTTTAATTTCAGATGGTGACTTTTTGCGGAGGGCAGTGACAGGGTCTAAAAGATGTCTCAGAAAGTCGCTCTCCATGTAAGTAAGGGAAAATCTAGGATCCAGTGATTCGCAGGTTAAATAATGTTGTTTTACTTTTTCGAAATGACTATGCTTTAAAAAATATCGAGCGGCTTCTAGATTATAATAAAATTTAGCTGTGTTTTTTTGTTCCTCATTAAGCTTATAATTAGTGTCATCGAGATATCTCAGATATGTCATGAAATGTTGGTCGGATTCGAAAAAATCCACGTCAGCTTTCTTTGGTCTAAGACCCATAACTGTTGGATGCGAGTCTCTACAAAAGGATACAAACGAATTTATTGCATCTTCTTCATCCATTACTTTTGAACAAGCGAAGTGCCGATATATGAGGCCACTGATATCTAGATGAATATACATGAGATTACTCATATTTAGATCTAAGGGAGCTCTAATATCAGGAGCGCATAGCGTTCGATCTAAGAAATCTTGCATACCTTCAAGGGTTGGTGCGTCATTTGGCGTCCATGGCTTTGCTTTTTCTTCCTCTTTTTCCTTTTTTTTCTTGTCTCCCTTCTTCGCAGGAGTACAACGCGATTCCCCTTCGAGATCACTTTTTTCCATTGCTAAGGTAGAAGAGCTACTCAACAAACAAAATAGAAAACCAAAAACAATCGCATTTCCCGATACACATAATTTTTTAAAAAACATCACCAATAACCTTTATCAATATACTATCAAAATATCATATATAAATTATTCTTTAATATTCAATATCTCTTTTTACAAAAATTTCTAAATCTCAAGGAATGGTGCAGAACTTAAGCATTTCTGACCAAGGGCTTACCCTTGCGAAAACGAGGGATGCGCATGAGGAAGACAATTTTAATTTTGTTCACAAACTTAATTACGGACACACCAGGTTTCCGTTACTATCGGTCATGCAGCCAGTCCCAGATCCCGTCCAACCTGCTTCATTTCCCCAATTTCCTTCATTGCGGTTTTGTAAATTTTGCTCGAGATGTCCTTCTTCAGTGGTGTTCGGATGTTCACCCTCCCAACTGCCTGGATGACTTCCCCTCATATTATCTTCCATGTGTTCAGGATGATAACTTCTTTCCCCGTGCCTTTCACCGCGAACTTGTAGAAAATCACCCCCTTTAAAATCCAGAGCTTTAGTGCTTTGTTCAAGCATCGCGAAAGCAGCAAGTGCCATTGTCATTGTAAGTAGATTTTTCATAATTGCCCCCGTGAATGTTTATAATATAAAAAGGATATCTTTCAAAATAACAATAACAGATCTTTATAAAAGAGCCGTTAATTATATTTAATATGTGCTCCAGATATGAAGTATTTCTTTAAGAAAAAATACCTAGGAAAGATATCCCAGGTATTTTCTTAATGATTCCTGCGCGTTTGAAATGACTTACCAGCCCCAAACGCCTCCACCATGATACCCCAAGAAGCCTGATGATCTGCAGCACGGTGAACAGCAAGTTGGTCGACAACAGTTTGTCCGACAGCAACTGCTGTTTCCCGAACCAAATATAAATGCATTAGCGGATGATTCGAGCACAAGGATAGTTCCAAGAACCATTGATATTGTGAGTAAGGATTTCATAATAGCCTCCATTAGTGTTTATAAATAGGAAGAAATCTTCCACAAACAACAATATCAGATTAATATAAAAGAATCGTTAATTATATTTAAAAATTTAAATACTTTAAATATACAATTATATATGAAGAATTTGTGATGACTCAGCCCTCTCACCAGAGGCGTGGGATGCAAGTAAATTAATTATTTATTTGCGAGTTTTCTTTTCTGGCTCCAGGCCTATGGTTTTAAGAGCTCTTTTAGCTATTTTAATATCCATAAAAGGAATAACACCTCCTGCTGTATGGGGGCGATGAAAGGACTTGCAAAGATTCTCGGAAAACCAAACGGTATATGACTTAAGATTTTCAGTGATTTTAAACCCTGCTTCGGTAAAAAAGCCGATAAAGTTCTCAGTTTTTATACGCGGATTAAGATTGTAAATTTCTAAAAGCACTGGATGATCCCTTAATTGACGTGTTAGATTTGTCTTGCTTTGGCCAGAATTATTTTGAGGGACTTCATTGACCTTCTTATTTTTTCTAACCTCATTTTTCTTCGTTATTAATTTTTGCCTTCTATCTTGCTGATACTGTTTTTCATTTTCTTTAGTTATTTGTTTAATTTCTTCGTTCTCATCCTCGTCCTCGGATTCCTCTCCCTTATTAATTTTTAAAGCAGCTTCGTTATTGCTTTGTTGTGATTGAAAAACCATAGGCATTTTTTGAGGGTCTTCTTCCATTTTCTCTTTTCTTTTCAGAGACTTCAAATCGTTCATTTCTTTTAAAAGAAGTTCCATAGGATTAGTTTGCGTAAGTATAGTAGGTTTAATAATAGTTTGTATTGCATTTTCAATGATTAGCTGAGCCGTCTTTCTACCATCCTGAATAGCTTGTGTAAGTATTCCTATCTGTTTCTCGTATCGGGATATTTTATCAAGGTAAATGCCTATGTGTTTTAAGTGAGAAGGCAGCCAAAGCATGTATTTCTCCGTAGCCAGCTTTTCTTTAAAATAGCTTTTTAGTCCGAGAGGGTCATCTTGATGCAAGCTAATAATTGCTTCTTCATCTGTTTTTTGCCTTATCTCCTTTCTTATGCGGTTCGATTCCTGTTGAAAATATTGTTGAGCTGTGTAATGAACGGTGCGCATAAGGTTAACAAAATCTTTGCAAACTGGCTGATTTTGTGATAACGCGGAAAATTCTTGTATTGCTTCAAAAGGAGCGCGAAGTAAATCTGTAATTTTATCGATATCATACTCTGTCGCATCCCAGGCCTTTTGAAGTGTTCCAAGCTTTTTTACAAATTTCTCTGTTAATTTCTGGTATTCACTCATTTCAGGGGTATAATATTGAGGAGCTTTTTTGCTTAAGCAATTGAATTTTATTGTTTCCTGTGTGTAGTGGGTACGATGTGACGTAATGATGGCGCTAATAGCCTCTCTATCTTCAATCCAATCTTCGGCATTCAAGGCGAAAGCTTTAAATGAAAGAAAAAGAAAAGAGATAAAAATAATAGTTCTAAGTGACCGAAACATATGCATAAAGTTCCTCAAAACAAACAATACTCTTTTATATAATAAAAAACGCATACAAGCGAGTCCTATTTTTTAACTACTCGAAGAAAGCCTTATCCTTGTAAATCATCAATCAGGGTTTTCTTTGGCTGACCTTCAAGGCTGCGGTAAATGGTTATATTTTCAAGCACTCTCATAACGTAGTTTCGGGTTTCAGCATAGGGGATGAGTTCGATCCAATCGATAATATCAACCTCTCCCTGGCGTGGATCTCCAAACTCATTGAGCCAACGCGCGACGGGGTCAGGGCCTGCGTTATAGGCTGCTAGCGTTAGTATATATGAAGATTCAAAATTATTTAAAAGATATGAGAGATGAGAAGATCCGAGAAGAAGATTATGAGTGGGATCACAAAGCTTGCTTTCACAGTGCTTGACACCCAGTCGTTTCGCTTCTTGTGCAGCTGTTTTTGGGCAAAGTTGTAAGAGGCCCACCGCACCTGCAGAACTTATAGCGGTGGGATTAAAACGACTTTCCTGGTAGGCCACAGCCATGACAAGAGCTTTTTCTGGCATCTTTTGCCCCTTGTTGGGGATCGGGCAAACGGGATAAGCTTTTTTTAAGGCAACCGGTTCGCTGTAGCCTGCCTTTTTAGCCGCCCAGACCACATCATTAGGAGAGAGGGAGTGGGCAAGATGAACGGCTAGCTCTCTTTCACCCTTAGTCTTCATTTGACCAGCAATATGGAGAAGGAATTTACTGAGTTCATGGGATGCACTCTTCCCAAGTCCCTTGAGGATATGGGCTGCGCTTACAAGATCTTCTTGCTCAAAGCGATTTTTTTCTTCAGCAGTTGTTTTGGGGGTGGCAGCTAAGGATGGATAAGGCTTTTCCCTGAGCTTTGCAGCCGCCAACTGTCCATAATAGATTGTCTTATATTTTGCAGCTTTACGATACCATTTCCTTGCAAGATCGATTTCACCTTGGTGTTCGTACGTTCGTCCCATCCAGTAGGCCCCACGCGCTTTACTCACGGCTCCCTCTACACTAGCGAGCAGAGTTTCGAAATGGCGTAAAGCTTCTTTAGGTTTATCAAGGAATCGCAAGGCAAGCCAGCCGGAAAGCCATTCAGCATTTGCAAAATCTTCATTTCCTGGCTCAAGGCGGTGATTTTGTATAAGTTGATAAGCAACTTGGTATTGGCCTAGGGCGATAAATTCGCGAGCAATATAATTTTGTTCTTTCCACCATTTTTGAGCATGGGCAAGATTCATAGGTGCTTTTATGAGGATTTGCGCTGCCTCTGAAAACTCTTTTTGTTTGCGATGCCATTTGGCTAATTCATACAAAAGGCCTTCATCATTCCGTTGTTTCAGAGGGAGGGTCTGCATTTTTTCAGAGGCATTCGATTTTCCTTCTAAAAACGCAATCCGGACTTCTGCGGCTTTTCGAACACTATTTGGGACATGGGACAAAAGGCGTTTGGCGTCATTGACATTATCTGCCCACAAAAGGAATTGAAGGCGTGCGTTGTGATTCTTTTCTTGAAGAAAGTCGCCAAAAAGAGTGAGAAATTTTTTTTCCTCGTTTTTGGTGAATTCCATGGACTGCCAGGCGTTGACAATAAGGTGAGCAGCCTTCGTCTTCTCATTATGAGAAAGAAGAGCCTTGCCATAAAAAATAGCCCCCGTTGGGGTTTGGGGAGGATATCTTTCAAACCAAGCCAGAATTTCTTTGGAAGTTCCTTTTTTGGTAATGACCTCTTCAGCCTTTTTACAAAGTTTTTCATGACGCGGCCAATGCTCATGAGTACTGAGAAAGGTGATTAGCTCTTGCGGTGTAAACTGTTCTGCATCTCTTAAAATACCAAGCCAGTAAACTAGCTTTTGCGCCACTGGGCATCCCGCGGTTTTCAAACGCTTTTGCTCATTGAGCTGGGCTATAAGGGCGGACTTACACGCTTTCAATTCTTGAGCAGGTGAAAGGGCATGAAGGGGGGTTGCTAAGCAAATTCCCACTGAGAACGCCTTGTAGAGTTTTTTAAAGAAAGGTATCATCATATTAGCAAATCTCTCATTAGGAGGACATTACATGTTCCAAGGAGTCTATACGGCCATCATTACACCATTCCGAGATGGGAAGGTAGATGAAAAAAAATTAGAGGAGCTCGTAGCCTTTCAGGTTGGGGCAGGTGTAAAAGGAATTGTTCCTTGTGGAACAACGGGTGAATATCTTTTGCTCACAAGAGAAGAGCAAAAACGAATTATAGAGATTTGTGTAAAAACTTGTCAAGGTAAAGCTCATGTCATACCAGGTACTGCTGCACTTTCGATAAATGATACCATCGTACAGACGCAAGAGGCTCAAAAGTTTGGTGCTAATGCTGCTCTTTTAGTTTCTCCCTGGTATATAAAACTTTCACAAGAAAGTTTATATCAGTATTATAAAAAAATAAGTGAAAATGTCGATCTTCCCCTTATTATCTATAACAATCCTTCTCGCACAGGGGTTGATGTTTCTCTTGAAACGATTATGAAGTTGACGTCGTGCAAGAATATTCAGGGATATAAGGAATCTGGGTATTGTCTTCAAAGAATTTCGGAATTGAAGGGCCAGGTGGGAGACCGCTTGAGTGTCTTAGCTGGAAATGATGATTCTTTTGCTGCTCATTTAGGAATGGGGGCAGATGGAGGAATTTTAGTGGCTGCTAATGTTGTGCCAGATCTTTTTGTGAATTTAATGAGGAAGTGGAATGAGGGAGACTTGCCTGGCTTCCATGAAGCATGGAGAACGGTTTTTCCTTTGGTTTCCGCATTAGCTTTAGAAAGCAATCCTGCTCCCATTAAGTATGCGATGGCGCTTGTCCATGGCGTTTCAATTGAATCTCGTTTGCCATTTGCTCCTTTAAACTTTTCGACTCAAGAAAAAATTGAAGAGGCCTTACAAGACCTCAACCTTTGGAAGCCTCTGGTTTCTGTGAGGGAGCGATGACGTCCTCGAAAAAAGTTGTTGCTCAGAATAAAAGAGCGCGCTTTGACTACTTTATTGAAGAAAATATTGAAGCCGGCATCGTTCTTATGGGGAGTGAGGTTAAATCTTTACGCCAAGGAAAGGGCAGTATTGCGGAATCTTATGCCTCCAATGAAGGAAATGAGCTTTTTCTTATTAATAGCTTTATTCCTGTTTATAATGAGGCCAGCCGTTTTAACCATGAGCCAAAACGTTCTCGTAAACTTCTGGTGCGTCGTCGTGAACTGAACCGCCTTTTAGATGCCATACGAAAAAAGGGAATGACCCTTGTTCCGATGTCTCTTTATTTTAATGATCGGGGAATTGCTAAAGTGGAGTTGGGTCTTGCGTCTGGTAAAAAGAAAGCCGATAAGCGTTCAACTGAAAAAGAACGCGACTGGCAAAGAGAGAAGGGGCGGTTGATACGGGACAAGGGCTGACGCAGTGTAGCAGAAGGGCAGAAAAACAGAACTGCAGAAAAGCAGAAAAAGCGAATAATGATTTTCAGATCTTTCTCCTCTTTAAAAGATATAAATCATTCATTTTTAGTAAAGCCATCAGATTTTATAATTTATCAAATAACTACTCACATGTTCCCACACACGGCGTCATCCCTCGCCTTCGCGAGGGCAGGCTCTTGGTAAGAAATGTTTAGTTTTCCAAAGGAAAACTCTAGCATTTCTTGACCGAGGATCTTACCCCCCAAGAGATCCTCGACCAAGAAAAGTTAACCCCCGCTTATGTTAACTAAAAAAACCTTTCCCACAAGAATAAGCGGGGGCAAGGATGACACGGGTGAGCGAGTAGTCACTTTATCAAAAGAAGATTAATTTTCTATGAACTCACTCCCCGACGACCGTTATTAAAGCATATCATTCAACGCATCCACCCCAGCCTGAGCGCAAATGCCATCAAGCTCTGGATTGGCTCCGCTGATTCCAATAGATCCAATATGTTGCCCATCTTGTGTTATGATAGGAAGTCCCCCTTCAAGCAAAACAATTCCCGGTACGCCAAGATAAGGTCCATTGGGCAGTCCTTCATTTCGTTTTGCTAGGTCTTTTGTGGAGATCGGAATACTGGCGGAGGTCAGGGCCTTAAGTTGCGCCATACGAACGCTGATGAAATTATTTCCATCCATGCGCCGATAATATTTCAAATTACCGTGAGCATCCATGATGGCAATGACTATTTTTAAACCCTTTTCAATGGCTTTTGCTTCTGCGGCATCAGCCATTCTTTTTGCCATCTCTAAGGATAAGGCTTTTACAGTAAGCGTCATGTATAACCTTTTTGCGAGTGAAAAAACTTTGAAAACAATACAGTTTCAAAAGTAAAACGTCAAACAGTGTAAAAAATACTCGAATGATGTTGTACTTGACAAGCCATACTCACCCTTGGTGATTCTATAAGAAAAGATCTTCTCTAATCAAAAGACGAGGGTAACCTTCCTTTATCGTAGGATCTCACAGCATCAAAATTATTTCAGTTCACACCAGACCTCACACGTTTTTCCTTGACAAGTTTTGCTGTTGGCAATTTTATTAAAATTACACGAAGACGGTTTATATTTTGAATTTATTTCGAGAGCAGCAACAGTTTGACCCTCGTAGGTGCAAACTAGGTGTGAATTCGCTACAATTCTTGCGCTCTTGAAATTTTTAAATAATACCTCTTTTATTGTGCCATCAAACTCAGTTGATTCCCCTGTAACTTCTACAGCATAATCAGTGGGGCAAGTACCTACTCTTTGGGGTGCAGAGAGTATTTTCTGGGGAAGTGCTAAACTAGATAAGCTGCCTATCAAAATTACTATTTTTTTCATATTGTAACTCCTTTTTTATTGAAGAAAATGGATATAGTAAAAAGTATGTGTTTTCGTAGAATAGTCTAAATTAATAAAAAAAATCTTAATTTTTATAATTTTTTGAATAAATTGTTAAAAATTCCAATATTTTTCCTTTAACATTTTTAAACATTTCTGTGCTACTTAACCTGTGTTTCCTAAAAGACGCGCTTTTTGTTTCATTTTAACTTTTCTTTAAAGAAGTATTTGACATTTGTTAAAGACTCAGCCTTTAAGATGACAGTGTTAGGAGAGTCTTTTAGAGTATGGACGTAACGTCATTTGAAAAATTAGGGTTGAATGCTAAAACCTTACAGGCGATAGCTGATGTGGGGTATGAGACTCCAACTCCAATACAGGAAAAAGCAATTCCCCTTCTCCTCGAGGGGCGGGATGTAATCGCATTGGCACAAACTGGTTCGGGGAAAACCGCATCCTTTATTTTGCCTCTTCTGGATATGCTAACACGAGGACGCGCGAAAGCACGCATGCCTCGATCTTTGATTATTGAGCCTACACGCGAGCTCGCAGCCCAAGTTGCCGACGATTTTGCCATTTACGGAAAGCATCACAATTTTACGGTTGCCCTTTTGATTGGGGGCGAATCTTTTATTGATCAAGAGAAAAAACTTACCAAAGGGGTGGATGTACTGATTGCAACGCCAGGGCGTCTTTTGGATTTGTATGATCGAGGAAAAATTCTTTTAAATGATGTTAAGATATTTGTTATAGATGAAGCTGATCGCATGTTGGACATGGGATTTATTCCCGATATTGAGCGTGCTGCTTCCCTTCTCCCAGCGCATCAAACAGCCCTTTTTTCAGCCACCATGCCTCCCCCCATCAGGGCTTTAACTGAAAAGTTTTTAAAAGAGCCTGAAGTGATTACGATTTCTCAGCCAACAAACGCGGCAGTCAGTATTGAACAGTATATTGTGCGAACCCCAGAAAAGGATAAGAGAGAAGCCTTAAGGATTCTTTTAAAACGCCAAAATCTCCATCAAGCTCTTATTTTTTGCAATCGTAAACGGGAAGTCGATGTCGTGTTTAATTCTATGCGTAAACATGGATTTAAGGCAGGAGCCCTTCATGGTGACTTCAGCCAAGCTGCTCGGAATGATACCTTAAAAGCTTTTAAAGAAGGCTCGATCGATGTGTTGGTTGCAAGTGATGTAGCTGCGCGAGGGTTGGATATAGATGATCTGCAGTGTGTTATTAATTTTCATGTTCCCACGAAACCTGAAGACTACATTCATCGCATTGGAAGAACGGGCAGAGCAGGTAAGGAAGGTAAAGCCTTTACCTTCGTTTCCCCGCAGGAGGAAAAGCATATCGCCCTCATTTTCAAAACATTAAACAAAACCATAGAAGAGTATATCTTAGAACCTGAAGTAAAAAAGGCGCAGAAACGGGCGAAAACTCCTCCTCAAGGTAAAAAAGAGCCTGTGATGAAGAAGCATGTACATGCTAAAGAAACGCCTGCGCCCATTCAGAGTGAACTCGGATTTGGAGATCATGTTCCTGCCTTTATGAATCCAAAGGGCAGGGGAGAGTAGGGGCTCCTGGGTCGTCATTCCCGCGAAGGCGCACTGGTGTCCGGGGAAAGCGGAAAGTACTTTTAAAAAGAAAAGTTATCCATTGCATCAGAGAAAGATAATCTGATTATAAACTTAAAAAGTAGAATTTCTTAAACTCTCTCAAAAAAGTCTGGATTGCTTCGCTCCGCTCGCAAAGGCGGTTGAGAATTAGCAACGAATGTGCCACCAGTTCGTCTTTGCGAGAAGCGTTAGCGACGAAGCCAGAACTTGAGTACACTTCTTTTTACATTTCGTATTTTCCCCGGACACCAGTGCGCGAAGGCGGGAACCCAGGGAATTATTTGAATCGAAGTAAATAATTTTTGAGGTTTTATCTTCTGTAGAATATTACTTAATATAATTTCTTATGTCTAAACGTTTTTCCTGGGTTCCCGCCTTCGCGGGAATGACGCATGAGGGTGTTGATGACGGGACAGAAAAGGCCCTTGTGTCACAATAAATGTGTTTGCAAGGGCCCTTTGTAGAAAGGAAAGTTAAAAGTAGATTATTTGCGGCCCTCTTTTTTATGCTTCTTTTTCTTCTTCAGCTTTTTATCGTGCTTCCAACCTTTACCAGCTAAAAAATTATTCAAGCTTTCAACACCCCGGGTAACTTCTGTATTCACGTTATGAGCAACTTGCTCTGGCGTACGTCCCCCTAGAAGTGCTGCGGCTATAGCTTCCTCATCGGACTTACGTTTGGCTTCCGCTGCTTTCCGAGCATTCTCAGCTTCTTCAACTTCTTGAGCTAACCTTTCTAATTTAAGACGGTGTTTTTCCGCTTCTTCAGCCCGAAGTTGTTCTTCTAATGCTACTTGTCTGAGTCTTTCGACTTCTGCGGCTTGAGCTCTTAATTGGGCTTCACGTTCTCTTGTTTCAGCCTCTTCTAATTTCTTTTTCAGGTTTGCTAACTCTTCGCGTTGCTGTTCAGATTGCTTAGCTTCTTGGTCTCCTCTCTCCTTATTTTGCATATAAAGCGCTGCCATACGATTCATCAGCTGCTCTATCTCATCTTCCTGCGCACCAGAATTATCACTGGGAAGAGACGGATTAAGATGCCCAGAATTTTCCTCAACTTGCGGTGCAGGGTGTATCGTTATCGTTTTTTTTTCTAATTCCTCTTTGGAAGCCTCCATCGCAAAGCTTGCTGTTGTTCCCATCAAGCTTAAAATTGCAGTTGCTGTAGCTATTTTCTTATAATCTATCATTATACTTCTCCTTTTACCGTTTAACTACTTATTATCCTTACAAATACTTACCTTATATTCTTCTATGAAAGGTGTAAGGACTTGCAGTATCTTAATATATTTTGAGATTGTTTCAAGCCCAATCTTTTAACGAAATTTAAACCATTCTCGTGGATTCTATGAGTACAAAACGAACACACTGAATCAAACTTCAAATGGGCACGTGCGCTTCACAAACTGACGCTTCCTATTATTGAAGGAGTATGCATGATTCAACAAATAGGAGACAAGCCTTGTTTTCAATAGGGAAAACCAATAATGATTGAAAAACATGTTCATGATTTTGAGCGCGTCATTCTTGTTCTTCAGGGGGGAGGCTCCCTTGGTGCTTATCATGTGGGAGCTTATAAGGCCCTTTCGGAAGCTGGCTATCTTCCCAACGTTATTTGCGGAATTTCTATAGGTTCAATTACCGCAGCAATTCTTGCTGGTAATGCACCTAAAGACCGTATTTCTAAGATTCAAGAGTTTTGGGATTTGGTTTGTTGGCCAGATCCACTTGAGGAAACTTTAGAATATAAAATTCCGAAAGAACTGAGACGTATGCACAATCAATATGCGAATATGGTTAGTATTATGTTTGGTCAACCCAATTTTTTCTTCCCTCGTGTTCCTCCTCCTCAGTTTCAAGAGAAAGGATCTAAAGGCGCGACAAGCTATTATGATACAAGTATTCTGAGGGATACTCTTCTAAAATGCTGTAATTTTGAAAGAATTAACCAAAATAAGACACGTTTAATTGTCGGGGTAACGAAAGTAAGAACAGGAGAACTCGTATTTTTTGATAGTAGCGAAATCAAAATAACACCTGAGCATATTATGGCAAGCAGTGCTTTGCCTCCTGGATTTCCTGGAATTTATATTGATAATGAACTTTATTGGGATGGAGGTGTGGCTTCGAACTCGCCTGTTGAAAGCATATTGCAGGTTAAGCCCTATGTAAAAACACTTGTATTTATGATTGATTTATTTAATCCCGAATCTCCTGGAAACCCCCAAGATATACAGGAAGTTGAATGGGTTCGTAAAAACATAGCGTATGCAAGCCGCACGATTCGTCAGCTTCAGGGAATCTCAGAAAGGCATAACTTAAAGCATGGTCTCTTCCATCTTTTAAAACATATACCTCCAGAACTTCAAAATGATCCTACCATTCTAGAGCTTAAGGATGTGGCAAGTGAGATCCAACTCCATTTTATCCATCTTGTGTATCACGCTTCAGAAACAGAAACCTTTTTTTCTGACGCTGAGTTTTCAAGAACCTCAATTAAAGAACGAGCTCAACATGGGTATGAAGATATGGAAAATGCGCTAAGTCAAAAGCATTGGCTGGAACCTCAACCAAACCATGTTGGTTCTAAGGTTCACACTTATCATTATAAGCGTACTTAATACAGAGTTATTAAAGGATGCTCATATCTAGGCTCTGTGAACAAATTTTTAGCCGCACCACCAACTGGTGTCATCCTTGGCAAGAAAAGGTTGGTTTTTCGAAGAAAAATCTTACCTTTTCTTGGCCGAGGATCTTTTGGCGGGTAAGATCCCCGGTCAAGAAATGCTAGAGTTTTCCTTTGGAAAACTAAGCATTTCTTACCAAGGATGACACATTAGGGAGACAATTCCACTTTTGTTCATAGAGCCTAGGCGGGCGAAATTTACTCTTTCTTTTTGTCTAACAACTCTTTATACAGAGCTATTGTTTTTGAGGACATCGCTTCTTTAGAAAAATAGGCTTGGACGCGAGCCCGACCTTTTGTTCCCATCTCATTAAGACGCTTTTGAGAAAGGTCAAGAGCATAATTGATGGCTTGTGCCAAGGCTTTGGCATCTCCAGGTGGTGTAAGCCAGCCGGTTACTCCTTCTTCGATAACTTCTTTTGCAGCTCCATGATCAGAGGCAATAATAGGTTTTTTCATGGCTTGGGCCTCAGCCATGAGCCTCCCAAATCCTTCTGGAACAAGAGAAGGGCACACAATCATATCGGCCAGTTGGTAGGCTACGGCAATATCAGAACAAGGAGGCTTCCATTGAACGCGACCTTCAAGGCCTAGGGAGGAAGCGAGGAGCAAGAGATCATTCCGATAGGATTCATGACCTTGGGCTGAACCAACCAAGACAATTGTTACATTTGAATGTTTCATGAGTGAGAGAGCTTTGATCAACAGATCTTGTCCCTTTGTTCGACTTATTCTCCCTGGTAAAAGGAGAATACGTGTGTCAGGGGATATCCCCCAGCTTTTTCGTAATTGTTGAACACGCTCACGAGAAATGGTTGAGGGATCAAAATAGTGAGAATCAGTCCCTCGTTGAATAAGGTGTATCTTCGAAGGATCAAACCACGAATTGTTCGCGTATTGTTGAGTGAGATGATCTAGAATAAATTGGGAGATGGCGATGACGCGATCGCCTCTTGCCATTACCGAATTATACACTCTTTTTAAAATTGTTTTAGAACTATATGCAGCGTGATATGTCGTGACAAAAGGGACATTAAGATCACGTGTTGCCTTATATACGCTCCAAGCCGGTGCCCGTGAGCGAACGTGGACGATATCTACCTTTTCCTTGAGGATGAGCTCTTTTAAGAGCCTTATATTCTTAACCATTTGAAAAGGATTTTTGGTATTAAGAGGTAAGTTTCTTAGGTCTATCCCATTTGCCAATGCATCACTGGTCATTTTCCCAGGCCTTGATGCAATTAGAGCTCGGCCTCCAGCCGATATGATGGCATTCGCTATTTCGAGAGTTTCAATTTCCACTCCTCCGCTTTCAAGTGCGGGAATGACTTGCAAGATCGTTGGCTTCATATTAAATGATTGACAGGAAAACCCATCTGAAAAGGTTGGCAATGAACCACTCTCCTTCTTCTATCCCCTCGAAATTTCTTAAGCTTGAGAGGGGAAGCTCGGACTTTATAGCCTATAATCGGTTCAATAAAAAGAATAAAAGTCTACCTGAAATTCTTTTTCTAGGTGGATTTCATTCTGATATGACAGGAACAAAAGCTACATTTTTAGAATCTATTTGTGAAAAGCGTGACCAAACTTACACACGATTTGACTATTTTGGCCATGGGGCCTCTTCAGGAAGTTTTGCCCAAGGGACGATTGGTCAGTGGCTTTCGGATACCCTTGCCATGATTGATGAGGTGACGCGCGGTCCCCTCATTCTCGTTGGATCGAGTATGGGGGGATGGCTTATGACTCTCGCAGCCCTTGCGCGCCCTACACGTGTACGAGCTCTCATCGGTATTGCTTCTGCGCCCGATTTTACAGAAGAGCTTATTTGGGCTTCTTTAAATGAAGGGCGTCGAAAAGACTTTATGCGCCAGGGGATGATTCAAACGCCTTCCCAATATGAAGAGGCAGGCTTTCCGATAACTCTTCAATTGATTGAAGAAGGGCGGGAACATCTTGTGCTTCCTAAGGATATTGATATTCACTGTCCTGTCCACCTTATTCATGGAGAGGCTGATAAGGATGTTCCTTGGACCTTCTCAAGCCGTCTTGCGCAGCGTATAAAGAGCCCTGAGGTCACTTTAACCCTAATCAAGAACGGAGATCATCGGCTTAATTCAACCCTAGCTCTCGGACGTCTTGCGTCTGTTTTAAATGAGGTAAGTCACTTAGAAAACAATCAATTGACAGAAGCCCCAGTGGCCAGCTAGATAATGTAATCACCGTCATGGAGGGGTGGCCGAGAGGCTGAAGGCGGCGGTTTGCTAAACCGTTATACGATGAAAGTCGTATCGTGGGTTCGAATCCCATCCCCTCCGCCATTTTTCAGGAGTTTTTGATAAGAAATTTTCTCCTTAAAATGGCTCCATGGGACACTCATGGGACACTAGAAAATAACAAAAACATCTGAAAGAGACATTGACGGTCCTCTATTCATACCTAAATCACGGAGCATTTTCTCTTAAATTTCTGCAAACTGTCCCAATGCTGTCCCATGCTGCAATAGAGATGATATATTTTGCCGGTTCTCCTCCAAAAATATAAAATTCTAATGGTTTGAGGCTCTGTTGCCATTGTTTATGTTTCGCTATAGACTTCTCTCACCAATGAGGGATGGACATGGCTACGATCGAAACACGACACAGTGCTGATGGAACAACAGGGTATAGAGCAAAAGTTCGTCTAAAGGGGTTTCCCTCCCAATCTGCTACTTTTGAGCGCAAGACAGATGCAAAGGAATGGGCGAAGCAAACAGAGGCCAGCATACGAGAGGGCAGGTACTTTAAGACTGCAGAAGCTAAAAAGCATACTGTTTCAGATTTTATTGACAGGTATCTTCGTGAGATTGAGAAAAAAAATCCTAAGCGTTTTGTGGATGTCAAAAAGCTATTGAATTGGTGGAAGAAGGAGATTGGAACCTATCTTTTGTCTGATCTCACCAGGGCCCTCATTGTCGAGCAGCGAGATAAGCTTCTAACCTCTACAGGCAGAAATGTTTCTAAAGGTAGAAATATTGCACAACGCAGCCCTGCTACTGTCAATCGATATATGATGGCCTTAGGCCATGCTCTCACTATAGCGGCCAATGAGTGGGAATGGATACATGAAAACCCCATGAAGAAAATCTCTAACCTACCTGAACCTAGAGGACGTATTCGTTACTTAAGCGACGAGGAACGAGAGCGACTTCTGGAAGCCTGCAAAGTCTCAACGAATCCCCAACTCCATACACTTGTTGTTTTAGCCTTAAGTACAGGGGGAAGATACGGGGAACTTATTAAGTTACGCTGGGACGATATAGACTGGGGTCGCAAGGTCATTACCTTGCATGATACAAAAAACAACGACCGGCGTCTTTTACCTTTAATGCACTATGCTCTTGAGTTGATGGAAGCTCACCACAAGACCAGAAATATAGATTCTGACTTAGTTTTTCCTTCTCCTTCCAACCCCATGAAACCTTGGAATAGCCGTACCTCCTGGGTATCAGTTTTAAAGAAAGCGAATATTCAAGATTTTCGGTTTCATGACCTTCGTCATAGTTGCGCCAGTTATTTGGCAATGAATGGGGCTTCACTTGCCGAAATTGCCGAGGTATTGGGTCACAAGACCCTTCAAATGGTAAAACGTTACGCTCATCTCAGTGAAGCTCATACAGCCAAAGTTGTCCAAAGCATGAACGAAAGGATCTTTGGGTGAATAAGCCGTTTGAACAAAAAATACAGGAGCAGAATGTTGACTCTTGGAAAAGATGGCTATGTGACACGACTCCCATAAATGTTCAACAAGGGTTGGATGATATACTCTCCCACAACAATCCACCTTTTGTATTGAAGGAAATGCAAATAAGACACTTAGGAAGTAAGCTGAGGGGAAATGTGGTGTTCGCAGGGGTACCAATTAGAAATGAGGACGGTTTTGAAAAACTAAATGATGTTGTAAAAGTAGATGATATTGTCACATTACTATCAAATTTTAACACTCCTGGTATGTTGGGATATACAATTAAGTCCCGCCCTCAATTTGTAAAACTGATTTATCAATACTTGCCCTGTTTTCCCGTTGCTCTTTACGAGGCCTGCAAGGCAATCACTGGAGAGAATTTAATATTAGATGACCTTTCTGAGGTAAGAGAATTTTACGAAAGTGGCTCTAAATTTGATTTATGGACCGGTCACGAGCTCTGCGCCTATCTCAGTCATTGTGATCCAGACGCCTTGGACTTCATATCAGAGCATCCTGAAGCTCAGGATTTGATGTCGGAGGACCCAAAATCCCGAAATTCCAGACTAAATAAACTAGAAAGACTTCTTCCTAGCAGATTTTCTTGCATCTTTCTGAGGCCGGACCTTTACGAGAAGAACTTGTCCTTGGTAAAAGCCGCTATTCTTGGGGAGGCCTTTGAGCTTATCCATCTTGATCGTGACAATTGGGCGCAAAGCACCTTAAATCCTAAGAAGGGATTGGAATGGGCAAAGAAGAAAGGGATTGGGTATCACCCTGTGCTTGATGAGTATCTTCTCACTTTAAATAGAGAACCTGCGATTTCTTCGGGATATACAACTCCCTACGTAGAGATGATGCGAGAGGTGATAAGCGAGATGGAGATTTCAAGTGAAAATCAGGGAAAAAAAGAAGCAATAGCCGCTTTGTTTGAAGAAAAACTAGCTTATCATAAAACGACTCCCCTTAGCCAAAAACTAGCCGATGCGATGGCGACCTTAGTGCGCTTGCCTGAATCCCAACAAGGACGGGCAAAACGTAAGGGGTGACCCCATCGAAAATTGCTTTCACGTATCTTATTGAATTTAAATGTATTTTTAAGGCGAGAATGGGGTCCCCCCTTTGCCTTGATCCCTTTCGCCCATTTGTTTTCTCTCAAAATTGATTCTTACTCCAAGTAGGCAGCAATAGTGCTGCGCTTTAAAATACAAAGGAGAACTCAATATGAGCGTTCATCATCAACACCACCAAACTTCCGTAAGCGTAGACGACTTCGTCACCATCAGGCAACTCACCACGAGCAACCCAGCCTTCACAGAAGGAGGGATTCGAGCCCTTATTTTTCGTTCAAAAAGCAATGGATTCGACAGCTGTATCCGTCGGATAGGGCGAAAGATCCTCATCTCTAAAAGCGCTTTTTCTCGTTGGATTGAAGCCCAAAATGGAGAAGTGCGATAATGATGAATGGGAAGATAGAAAAGCCCCTCTTTGAGAGAGAGGGGCCAGGCAAAGGGTTACAACCAATCTTTAATATCCCTAATCTTGTCACTCAACAAATTGGGCCCTCTCTCACGTCTTCTTTCAACTCATTCTTGCCAGGGAACTATGTCGAAGACTTTGTGAAAGCCATGCATCAGGCAGGGATACATTTTAACGGAAACATTATAGAAGATGGAGCTATCCATCGCTTTTCTACAGGCAGTAACAAAAGTCATAAGAATGGCTGGTATGTTTTTTATGGCCTTGCAGGGGCCTTTGGCGACTGGAGTCGGGACATTCATGAGAAATGGAGCCTTAGCAATAAGATCGCTCCCGGCCTGGATAAAGAACAAATCTATGAACAAATTGACAAAGCAAGGAAAGCTGCGGAAGAAGAAAAGCAGCAGAAATATGAAGAAACCGCTATATCAGTCTTACAGAAA
>MKUL01000048.1:60499-142421 GCA_001897795.1 Alphaproteobacteria bacterium 41-28
GCGCCAGTCTTTATATGGCAACGAAAAAGCCTACAGTCGTTGCCTTTGATGCGGGAAACCTTGATTCAGTCATTGAGACATTGAAAAACTCTTATCCAAATAGTCCGCTAATCATTGCTGGGGATGATGATGTGTGGAAAGAAAAAAATGTTGGGAGAATAGGAGCAGAGGAGGTAGCTCAAAAACATGGCTGTTCTGTTGTGTTTCCAACATTTAACAACACAAAAACCAAGCCAACGGACTTTAATGACCTCCATGTGTTGGAGGGTCTTGAGGAGGTAAAAACACAAATCGATAAAGCAAGCCAACCTCAGCAAACAGAGTGGCCTGAACCAACGCCTTTCAAGAGCATCAAAAAGGATCTCTCTCCTGTCATACCGCTCCCTCCAAAACTCATTCCCGAGCCCTATCAAGATTGGCTGACGGATATTACAGAACGCATGCAGTGTCCCTTGGACTATGTCGCGGTTGCAGCCCTGATTGTCACGGCTCTTGATTGGCGCAGGATGTCGCGTTCGTCCCAAGCGCCATGATTCTTGGTCCATTGTCCCCAACCTTTGGGGTGGGATTGTAGGGCGACCAAGTACATTGAAAAGCCCGAGTCTGAAGGAAGTCATCAAGCCTTTAAAACTTCTGGAGGAAGAGGCTTACGTGGTTTTTGAAAAGGAAAACCAAGCTCATGAAATCGAGATGGAAAGCTATAGGGTTCAAAAAGAGGCTATTAAGAAAAGGATGGGAAAAGCTGCTGACCTCAGAAATACGCTCGACATTGGGCTTGCCAAGGAAGAGCTTAAAATACTCAAAGAACCTCCACCTCCACTTTGGAAGAGATATTACACAAACGATACGACCATAGAAAAAATGCATGAGCTTCTTTCTCAAAATCCACGAGGCCTGTTATTATATCGGGATGAGCTTATGGGTTTATTGGCCACGTGGGATAAGATAGGTCATGAGGCAGACCGCTCGTTCTATTTAGAGGCTTGGAATGGAGATGATTCAAAGACAACTGACCGTATGGGGAGAGGAACGACACACACAAAGAATCTTTGCATCTCCATACTTGGAAGTACGCAGCCTGATAAAATGTTATCCTATTTTCACCAGACTTTATCTGGGTTCTGCAATGATGGACTCCTGCAGCGTTTTCAATTGTTGATCTATCCGGATGAGGTCAAAAACTGGACATTAATCGATAAGAAGCCAAACATCCTAGCTCAGAGAGAAGCCGCATCCATTATGAAGGGGCTTGCCACAATGAACTTCTGTGAGTGCGGAGCGATTCAGGAAGGGGACGAGACACCTTACTTTTGTTTCACGGAGCAGGCTCAACATTTCTTTTACACTTGGGTAACGGATCTTGAGTGTGAAAAGCTTCGTGCTGAAGAAGAACCCATTTTCATTGATCATTTGGCTAAGTATCGCAAGCTTATGCCCTCACTTTCTCTGATCTTCCATCTCATCAATGTTGCAAGCGGAAAGGAACGCGGAGCTATCCCACTTGATTGTGTAGAACGAGCAACTGCTTGGTGTGACTATTTGGAGATGCATGCGCGCCGGATTTATGAGATGGGTCTTAGCCCTGGATATCAGGCGGCAAGGAATCTTGCGAGACGGATCCAGGGGCGAGACTTAAATGATCCTTTCGATGTAAGAGATGTTTACCGGAAAGAATGGGCGTTTTTGAAAACCAGGGAAGAGGTTGAGGACGCCTGTGAGCTTCTTATAGATTTGGGCTGGCTGAGAGAGGGAATTCTTTCAGAGGGTCGAAAAACAAAAAGAACCTTCTTCGTGAACCCTAAAGTCCTTAAGAGAGGCAATCATGAATAAGTGGTTAAACCAATTTTTGGAAAAACCCGACATTTCCGACAAACCCGACAAATCTGACAGATTCGGCTCCAATATGAATATGTCGGATTTGTCGGATAGTTCCCGGAGCCTTTTAGAAGAAAATTTGGGAAATATGTCTAAAACAGAACCCGACATTTCCGACAGATTCGGTTCCAGTGTGAATATGTCGGGTTTGTCGGGTAGTTCTCAAGATGTTTTGGAAGAAAATTTGGGAAATATGTCTGAAACAGAACCCGACATTTCCGACAGATTGGACTCCAATGTGAATATGTCGGGTTTGTCGGGTTGTCACCAGGGCCTTTTAGAGGAAAATTTGAGAAATAAGCCTGAAACGGAACCCGACATTTCCGACAGATTCGACTCAGAAAAGGATATGTCAGGTTTATCAGTTTTTTCTTATGGACTTTCCGAGAAAGTTTCTTTTTATCCTTTTGACAGAAATACCATCCTTCATAATTTTGAAGAACGAGTTGCCATCGCTGAAGTGGATGGTCACCAAAACTTCACACAAGCTCAACGAATTGCTTACCAAGATGTTTTTATTGCCGTTCTCAATACTCTCCCTTATGAAGAGAATTATGAAGACAATTGGCTGGACAAAAGGATAAAGGCAGCTAAAGAGTGGCTTACGATTCAGGGATTACAACAACCAAAATAATAAAAAATATGAAATTTAAAAGGCAATGATATCTTTAACTAATTGAAAAACATAAAAACAATTTTTAGAATTTTGCTTGCTTGGCTGAATAGAAAACATTAACCTGAATTTAGCTATTTCACTGTGAAATAGCGCGGCGGGCAAATGCGTGAACACTTGACCACCGCTAACCACTACGACTGTCGAAGGAGAGCCGCAATGGCTGCACTACATATAGCTCAGATCGAGTATTTATCTCAAGAATTAATTGATCACGTTGGAAATGCCCACAACCTTATTGGAAGGGGAGCGTTTGAACTGGATCGTGCACAGAAGACATTAAAAATGCTTGTAACGGTTCAAGAACAATGGATTCATGAGAGGGACTCTGATTTTGAGCGTCCTTAAGTTTTTTCTCAAGCACTTGATGTCTTTAGAACGCTTTATGGCTTATGCTTATAAGTGCGTGACAGAAAGGCCGTAATGGTGGTAAGAAAAGGCTTAAGAAAAATTGTGGAGGGAGTCAAATAAGCTCCTTCCCTCTTTTTATGATGGTCTCAAGATAACTCTTTTGTTCATCAAGTGAAATATTAGAATAATGATTCCCTGTACTAAAATGTTTTAAAGATAAAAGGCCTATGATATAATTTTAGAAGAAGAAATAAGTTAGCTCTAAAGGACCAACATGTTGTCATTAAAAAGTTTACATACAACCAGAATTAGCAAGTTTGGCCTTCTTGCTGAGAAACTAGGAAGGGAGGGTGTTCACCGGGCAATCGCTGAACACAAATCAGCTGGAAATCCTATCTATTTTACCAATCAAGATGGGCAAATCATTAAAGAACTGGCAGATGGAAGGCAATTCATCGTGGAAATCTTTTTAGATGGTACTGAGGAAGTTGGCAAGCGAATCCTCTAAAGAAGATTTCCCATGGTTATGGTTTATTGCTGGCCCTAATGGTTCTGGGAAATCAACGTGGGTGAATTCTTTAGCTCGTACGAAACTCCTTGGTTCTACACCTATACTTAATCCTGATCTAATTTCTTCAGAGGCCCAAGTACTTACAGATTTTGTTGATGCAGGGCGCAAAACCCTCTTAGCCATGAATTCTTACATAGCCACAAAGAAAGACTTTGCTATAGAAACTACCCTTTCGGGAAGAAATTACCTGGTCAAAGCTCAACTTCTTAGAAAGAAAGGTTGGAGGATAGGATGCATATACATAGGGTTAAGCAGCATAAAGCAATCTATTGCACGAGTAGAAGAGCGACACCGCAAGGGAGGACATACCGTTCCAATAAAAGACATTGTGAGACGTTATCCTCGTTCACTAAAAAACCTTACTTTAATGATCACCCTTTGTGACTACCTGGCTGTTTTTGATAATTCTTTTGAATTAGAGCTCTTATTAGAAGCGGATAAAGAAGGTATTTACATTAGAAAACAATTAATTCCTCAATGGCTAAAACAGGTTTTAAGCCAGAGCTTATAAGAAGACATGTATGCTTAGTATGCTCCTTAAGATCGTAATAAAGTGACAAATTTACATTATTTTACAAAGTGATAGAGGCAGCGTTCAATTCACTACGCGCTGTGTAGTGAATTTAATGGATATCCTTATAAGCATTATTTGATTTAGGTAACTTTTTTCCTCAACTCTGCTAATCCGTGCCTTGCCCACAGGCTGAGCACATCCTCAGATCGGGCCATTTTCTCCAATACGAGGAAACCTTTAAACAAAGCTGCAGCTGGCTCTTTCATTTGTGGAGATTTTTGAAGGTCTTCTCCTAAAATGATGCCAAAGGTTTCGAGAAGTCCGGATTTAGCTGCGAGAGAGCCAATTTGAATTAGAGAGCGAGTCCTGGCTTTTCTAGCTGTACGAGAGGTAAGTTCAAATTTGTGCATCATCCGATATCGCTTTTCTTCAGCTCTCGTAATGTGTTGCTTCAGTCGTTTGAGGTTTTTTGCAATTACTGTTAGGGGATTCGTTCCGAAAGGAAGGAACACGCTGTTCCCACTCTTGTTGTTGAAGGGCAGAAGCCGTCTCATTGGTTTTGATGAGGATATCCAACACAAGAGCAGGGCAAAAACCGCCTTTAAAAATCTTTTCAACCTCCTTATAAAAGAGAAGTGCTTGCTGCGTGTAGAGTTTGTCTCGTTTCTCTTTAAGCCTTTTGATTTGTTTTTCGAGGGTTATCAGTTTATCCGTCATACGGGTTCCTTCTTTATTTTTGTGAATGACTTATATTAGCAAGTTTGTTATTATAAATCAACATAATTCATTGAAATAACTAAGTATATTTCCATATAAGCATGAATAATTTTGTATATCATTATCGACTTTTTGTCGATAGGGCTGTCTTAGTGAACTTTTTTAAAAGTTTGCTAAGCGCGCTTATACATTCCTTTTTTTGGAATGGCGCTTCGGTGCAAGCACCTCGGACCATGTTTGTGTAAAGAGAGGGAAGCGAGTGGCACTTTATCACTTCAGCGCAAAAGTTCTTTCTCGAAGTGGCCGAAATACGGTTCGAGCCCTTGCTTATCGTGCTGGGTGTGAGCTGTATGATTCGCGAACGGGTGAGACCTTCAATTACAAAGATAAGCCTGTCCAACATGTCGAACTTGTTATTCCTCAAGATGCTCCTTCTTGGGCTCTTGAAATTCAACAGTTGATAGCTGAAGATCGCCCAAAAGGCGTTCAAGCTTTTTCTGATAGGGTGGAAGCTGCTGAAAAGAGAATTGATGCCCAAGTATGGCGAGAATTTGAATTTGCCCTTCACCGAGAACTCACAGATGAGCAGAACATCGCTCTTGCACGGGAATTTGTTGAGGATCAAATCTGCCAACATGGGATGGCTGCTCAACTGAACTTTCATTTCGATGTGGATGAGAAAACTGGAGAAGCAAAACCCCATTGTCATGCTTTAGTGACCACTCGTCGATTGGAAGAGAATGGCTTAAGCTCTCAAAAAGAAAGAAACTGGAATAAACGCGACTTTCTTTGCGAGCTTCGAGCTAAATGGGAAGAGTACTCGAACTTTCATTTAAAACTCCATAGTTACGACATCCAAATTGACCATCGTTCTCATAAGGAACGCGGGATTGAAATGGAGCCTCAGCCTAAACTTGGAAGAGGGGTTAGAGAACAAGAAAAAAGACTTCAACGCCTTGAAGGAGGAGAAAAACTTTCTCCCATCACAGACAAGGCCAAAGCGTTCCATGATGTCCAACTCCGGAACCTGTACCGTATCCTACGAAATCCTGAGGTCGTTTTTGACATTGTTACCAAGCATCATGCGACCTTCATGTGGGAAGATGTGCAAAAAGTTTTGCATCGATATGTAGATGATGGGGAGCTTTTTAAAAGGTTGGATGTACGTTTGCAGAATTCAAATGAACTTCTCCTTTTGAGAATGAATGGAGATCAAGAGGGGTCCATCTATACAACCCACAGCATCCTCAAGGCCGAAAAGGACCTTGTAGCAGCAGCGGAAGGACTTGTGGACCGTAAAACTCATGCTGTTTCTAATTCTTCTTTAGAAAATGGCTTAAGTCACATTCAAGAAAAGTTGAAGGAGAAAGAAGTTCGTTTAAGTGAGGGACAGGAATGTGCTATTCGTCACCTGATCGCCCCTGGTCAGCTCAAGTGCATTGTAGGGTATGCAGGAGCAGGAAAAACAACAGCCTTGGAGGCTTGTCGAGAAATCTGGGAAGCAGAAGGGTATAGGGTCTATGGTTTAGCTCCTACGGGAAGAGCGGCTCAGAATCTTGAGGGAAGCGGCATTTCCTCTCAAACTCTTCATAAATTTTTGAAGTCTTTCAATGAAGGAAGGTGCCAATACAATTCAAAGAGTATTCTTGTTTTAGATGAAGCCGGTATGGTGAATGTAGAGCGGTTTAAGTCATTTTTAGGAGCTGTTAAAACTTTAGGAGTCAAAGCTGTAATTGTAGGGGATGCAGCTCAATTGCAGCCTGTTGAAGCTGGTCCTGCCTTTCGGCTTGTGACAGAGCGAGTCGGTGCATCCTGCCTTGAAGAAGTTCTAAGACAAAAGGAAGGCTGGCAAAGGGAAACAACAGTTTTGTTTGGAAAGCAAGAATCTGCAAAAGCAATTCAAACTTATCAAGCGAAAGGACATATTCATTTAATTGAAGAAAAGCTGCCTGAGGGAGATAGAGCTGAAGATGTTGTGAAATGCTATGAGATTTCTGCACGAACATCTGGTCTTATCTTTAGGGAGATTATGAAAGATGTCCAAGGGGGAAATGTCAAAGATCATGAAGATTATAAAGAGTTTTTAAGGTGGAGAGGCATTCAAAAAGAAGCTGGCAAAGAAATCCTGTCTAAGCCTGATGCTTATAGGCCTTTCTTAGAAGAGAGGCGTCTTGATCCTTTAGAAATGGCAAGGCTCTTTGCCAATAGAGAGCAAAACAAGGCAGCTCAATATAAGGAAGCGTGGGATCTTTTGAAATCTAAAAAACTTGATCATCTTATAGGGGTAGAACGCGCTCCTGGCGAAGGGATTGAGGTTCGAAGTGCTGCTAAAGACGCTCTTATTAAAGATTGGCAAAAGACTTATCAAGCCAACCCTGAAGGCAAGAGCCTTCTTATAATGGCCTACAGTAATCGTGACGTACGCGATCTTAACACTTCGGCAAGAGAATACCTAAAAGCCTCAGGGGACATTGAAAAGAAGGAGTTTACGTATACGATCATCCGAGAGGTTGAAGATGATTTTGGGCGCAAGAAAAAATTTAGGGAAGAACGGAGTTTTGCAAAGGGAGATCGACTTGTATTTACCCAAAACAGAAAAAGTTTAGGCGTCAATAATAGCTCTATTGGAAAGATCCTATCTTTAGATAAGAACATGATAGAGGTAGGCCTAGATGAAGGAAAGATAGTTAGGTTCTCTCCCAATCTTTATTCCTACTTTGATCAAGGGTGGGCTATCACTATTCATAAATCCCAAGGAACAACAGTGGATAAGAGCTTTCTCTTGGCTTCTCATGAAATGAACCAAAATCTCACCTATGTGGCTATGACTCGACATCGCGAAGATGTGCAGATTTATGGAAGCCGTTGTGATTTCTGGCGAGAGGAAAAGGTTGCTGACATTCTTTCCAAATCGGGTGAGAAGCTAAGTGCCGCAGACTACCTCGATGCACATTCTCTTGCTCAACTCATGCGCGAAGAAGACCATCTGCTTTCAAAGGTCCTTACTCGCCTTTCTGATGAGCTACACGCTATGGGGGCAGTTTCTAAACAAGCCTTTAAGAATGTCGCAGATCATTTCTTAGGGCGTACTCCAGAGAAGGATATTCTTCTTAAACCTGAAGTTGTTCGTGAAGAAGATCGGGCACATAACATTCTTCAAAAAACTCCCCTTGTAAAAGATAGTGGATCAGAGGCCCTTCAATGTATCTACAAGGATATGTCTCATCCTGCTTTTAATAACGCAGATTTTATCAAAAAGGTCTTTCATGAAGGCGTAAAACTGTATGGAGAAGACGCATCTATCCGCTATTAGCAAGAAAAACGTGAGCCTTATATGAAGCTTTATGAGCAAAAACTTGGCGCTGTGGATCAGAAACTTCAATCCCCCTATTTGAGCTATCTATCTGACAAGTCCAGAGATCTGGCTCAAAAGGCAGCCCGTGAGGACCCTGATAAGGCTTTAAAGTTCTTAAAAGATCTCCAGGTATCAAAACAAGCAGAACAGGAAGCCAAAGAAAGAGAGAGACAAGCAGCTCAAGAAAAGCTAAAAGCCAGAGAATCTTTCTCGTCCTCCCATACTCTCGAGAGTGATAGAATTGACATAAGAGATAACTATCAAGAGGCCTTCTCTGGCTATACCCGGTTTAAGGAGCTAAAGTATGAGCTTGATCGTTCTCCTGATCATCCTGATTTTCAAAAAGAGCTACGTGAGCTTGGAAAATCCATTTACAAAAACAAGGAGGCCTTTGAGCACATCAAGACCTTAGGCCCTGACATCAGTCAGGAGATTCAAAAAGTCGCTCAGCAAAAGAAAATGTCTTTGGAGCGAGAACTTGATCGGGGCCGGGGAGGATTTTCTTTATAAGCCCCTGACAAACTCATTTGAGAGGGATCATCCTAACACCCTTGGTCTTGAAATTATTTTTATTTTTTCTTGTTCTGCCTTTGATTTTTAGCTTGGTTGTCAGCCTTTTGTTTTGCAGTAGCTTCTTCGGTTTTCTTTCTTTTGAAGTCCTCTTCTGTATACCG
This sequence comes from Alphaproteobacteria bacterium 41-28, assembly GCA_001897795.1. Lineage (GTDB taxonomy): Bacteria > Pseudomonadota > Alphaproteobacteria > UBA9655 > UBA9655 > UBA9655. The sequence continues at coordinate 69,230 of MKUL01000048.1, forward strand.
TTGGAGGTTAGATTCACAAAGGTGCCGAGCGCTTTTTTCTTCTGTGATCATATAAAGAGTAAAAAAAATAGAAATGGCTGTCCCTGTGAAGACACAAGCTATAAACAAAAGAAAAAAAGGTTTTGTCCAAAGGCCTGTGTATTGTAGCATCATACTTTTCCAGGAGTTTAAGGTGCTATCTCCTTGGAATTTGAGACGCTCCATGTCTTTTTCTGTTCTTTTTAAAACAGGAGAGAACATCTGCTCAAAGCTGGATTTAACCTGTGAACTTGTCTCAGAAAAATGTTCGGCAAAGAGAGCAGCTATTTTCTTGTCTATCGTTTCAGTGACTTTTTGTTCAAGGTTTTGCCTGAAGTTTATAAGGGTTTTACTGATTTCTTCAGAAAAATCTTTTTTGTTTCTGGAAATTTCGTTGTTGATTTCGACATGAAGATCTTTAAGAGCTTTCTCAAGGGCATCTTTGGCGAGTTGTTTTTCTAAGGTTTCAAAATTAGATTTGTCTGTGAGCATGTTTTTTCCTTTTTTTGAATTGATTTTTTGAAGCAGGAATACCTCTTTTTTATATGTAATCACAAAACTCACTCAAGACATCAGGTTCCCACCCAAGAATTAGGCTAAATTAAAAATGTAATGTTTCCGTAGAAATGCTATTGTTGGCCAAGATTTTTTAAGTTTATTTTGAATTCTTGTAATGTGTGGAGAATCTTTAGGAAAATGAGTTTTTACAATTTTTTGTGCCTGGTTTAAGTAAAGTATAGCTTGTTTCTTAAAGATTTTGGATTGTTGCAGGTCTCCTTTGTTTTCAGCATTTATGGATTTCTTTATGTGTAATTCTGCTAAGCTTTCTAAACACATATAACTTTCAGGATGTTTGCTTTTTTCAAATATTTTTAAAGATTTTTTGATGAGATTCTCAGCCGTTTCTGTGTGATCCTTTAGAAGGTAAACTTGTCCAAGGCTCTTTAAAACTCTGGCTGTTTCAATATGATCCTTACCATAATGCTTTTCATAAGCGACTACGCTTTTTTCAAATAAGCCTTTAGCTTTTTCATAATCTCCTAATTCCTCATAAACCTTTCCTAAGTGTACGTAAATCCAAGCAATCTTGACACTATTCTCTTTAAATGATTTCTTATATGTTGCAAGGCTTTGTTCAAATAAGCTCTTAGCATTTTCATAATCCCCCAAATTCCTATAAACATCTCCTAAATATACTTTAGCATAAGCAACGTCTATATGATGATCTGGCAAATAATTTTTATAAATTATAAGACTCTTTTGAAGTAAATCTCTCGCCTTTTCATAACCTCCTATGATGTTGTATACATTTGCTAAAATTGTTCCTGCCCAAGCAACATCGAGGTGGTTTTCAGAAAAAGATTTCTTGTAAATTTTAAGACTCTGTTCAAGTAAATCTCTAGCTTTTTGGTAATTTCCTAACTCTCTATAAGCATTCCCTAGATATGTCATGATCCATGCAATGTCGAGCTGACTATCAGAAAAGCCCTTTTTATGAATTATAAACCCTTTTTCAAATAAACTTTTTGCCTTTTCATAATTACCTAGCTCCATGTAAATATTTCCTAGATATACAAAAATCCAAGCAACATCGAGATGATCTTCAGAAAAATATTCTTTATAAATTCTGAAGTTTTGTTCGAGTAAGCTTCTAGCTTTTTCATAATCTCCCAAGTTTTTATAAACATTTGCTAGGTATATTAGAGACCTGGCCATCCCTAAATGATTTTCAGGGAAACGTTTTTTATATATTATTAGACTTTGCTCAAGCAGATCTTTAGCTTTTTCATTTTCTCCTAATATTCTATTAATATTGCCTAGGTAGGATAAAAGTCGAGCAATTCCTATTTCGTTCTCAGGAAAATGTTTTTTATGTATTACCAAACTCTGTTCAAATAAATCTTTAGCTTTTTTATAGTCTTTTAAATTTCTATAAACATTTCCCAGAGAGACAATGGCTTGAGTCGTTTTTATATGATTTTTAGGAAGATGTTTCTTATAAATGTTGAGCCCTTCTTCAAGATAATTTTTAGCTTTATCGTATTCTCCTAGCTCCCTATAAACATTTCCTAAGTGTGTCAAAGCTCTAGCAGCTCTAATATAATTTTCACTCTCATAAGAGTTTAACCTTACAAGACTGTCTTCAAGAGTCTTTCTTGCTTTTGTATAGTGAGCGAGATGAAAATAAATGCCTCCTAAAACGCCCTCTATAGAAGCTTTAGTAATATCATTCCATAAGTCACTATGATTTAAAAATACTTCACAGTGGCTCACTATCGACTTCATCTTTGATAAGTTTTCTTCGTGAATTATGTTATCTGCGTAATTTTCTAGAGTACTGGAAATTGCTTGTATTAACGGAATATTTTTTTCTAAATTTAATATTTTTATAAGATAATTTAAGCTTATCGCTTGTGTACTTCGATGAACCGAAAATGTAGAGATTGAATTAGTAGCAGGTCTTTCCTCATTCGTGATCAGAGAATATTTTTTTAAATGATAAATAAAGCTATCAATGACCTCATCACTTTTATATTTGTTTAACAAATCTCTAGGAATATTTTGTGAGTCAAGAAGGCTTATAAATAATAAAAGATCACCAAAATCTTTGTGTGTACTCATAAGATGCTGTAAAGATAAAGTGATAATGCCATATCGAGTTTTGGTATAGTCTCCCAACTCTTTTAAAAGTCTCTCTTGCAGGTCTGAAAAATCTTTTTTATATTGGTGCAAACTTTCTAAGTATTTGTTATATGGTACATTTGTGACTTTCAAATAATAAGCAGCAATTGAAACATCCAAGGGGAAAGGCGGTAGTTTTTCTAAGAACTTTTTTGTCTCTTCGTTTTGAGCAACTGTAAAAGGAAAAGTGGTTCCATTATTGACGATCTTAACAAAAAGAGCGAGTTTCTGAGGCTCGTCTAACTCTCCGATCTCGATGTGTGCATTGACACTTTTATTATTTTGTATGTTCCTATCTCGTGTTGTTAAGATAATTTTACCTCTCCCCCACGTGTCAAAATCCTGAGGAAAATATCTTTGAAACTCTGTTAATTTTTCGACACCATCATAAATGAGGAACCAATTAGATTGTAACTTCAGCCGTTCTTTTACAAATTGAATAATCTTCTCTTCTTTTTCAGTTGGATTTTTTATCTCCTGTAATACTCTAAGTATTCTCTGATCTTCCTCCGTTTTAGAAAGATTATAGGCCAAGTTTTCAAATGATCTTTTAAGAGTTTCACGTGTTTCCGCATTAATTTCCCAAACAATACTGGCTTTTTGCTGATGAGCATATTGTCGAGCAAGGGTTGTTTTTCCAGCTCCACCTATTCCGACAAGAGCAACAGTTTGGATACCGTCTTGTCCTTTAAATTTATTATCAATCTGGGTAATAAGTTCTGAACGATTTAGAAAGACAGATTCCGTTGGTAGTATTAAATCAGAGCGAATAATTTTTATGTTTTGGTTCCAGTTATTCGGATTTGTATTATTTCCCTTAAATGTTAAAAGTAAGATACAGATGGGAATGAGGAAGACTCCTCCTCCCCCTAATAACCATTTTTTCTTTTTTTGGAGAAAATTGAAGATATTATTCCTATGCACAATTTTTTTCTGAGAGGTATCTCTCTTCTCCTCTAGGAATAGAGTTTCGGAAATGCCATAACTTAGTTCATATTGTTTCCTGATTTCAGAAAGAGTTTTGTCAAAATTGATAGAAGGGTAAATTCCTTTTAAAATTTCAAAAAATGAAAGATAATAATTTTCTCGAAACTCTACGTAATTGACATCGTACAATTCTTCTGTAAGTTCAGAAGAAAAATTCTCAGTAAGAGAAACAAACGTAAAAAACGATTGTTTTTTCTTATTCTTTTGGAAAAACTTGCTAATTTCTCTTATTTTATGGCTTGCATGAAGTTCTTCTACTAATTCTTTTGGAACAAAATAAAGAGTGTGGTTCACATCCTGAAATTCTCGATTCAGAATAAGACGAATATCAAAAATATTTTCTTCACTCTTGTGTAAAACAGTTTTTATTCCAGCAAGATTTAAATGGTCTTCTAGCTGGTGAAGAAAGGTAGAAGCGGTATCTTTTTTCTCCCAATAAACAATATGACAGGTGGGCTTATCCTTACCTGTCATTACTGAAATGCTTTTTAGGCATTGTTCGAAGTTTTCTTTGAATAATAAGCCTGCATAATGCTGTTTAAGAACTGGAGCCTGCCCCGATTTTTCGATGAAATCTATAACTCGTTCCCGTGAGTTACAACTAAGTTTAAGCATAATATTGTGGGTATGAATTTCGACTGTTTTAGGAGAAATTGATAATAAGGAGGCGATTTTTTTTGCCCCTCTCCCAGCAAGAATACACGCCAGTATATCGATTTCGCGACGTGTGAACTTGATTCCTTTTATCACTTCAAAGCGGCCTGAGTGAGTGTCCTGTAAAGAATGAAACACAGTATTTTGCATAAGCTCTAAGGCCTGTTCTTATTATTTGAATAGTTTTTAACTTACTAAATAAACTTATTCTAGGCATATGAGAAGCTAAACAATCTTAGGAATTAAATCTATATTTTTATCCCCTAGGGGTACCCCTATAAGCATTTCCCCAATAGTTTTGCGTGATTCGTCTTCATAATGTGATGCGACTTGGACTATCGACTTCAGTTCTATGGGAAAACTTTCTTAAGCTGGATGGTCTTTAGATACTTTAAATGGAGATTGTATGACTTTGAAATACTACAAGATTTTATCCGCAACCTTATTAATAAGTTACTCATATGGAATAGTAACCCCTTCTTTAGCAGGAAGAACTGTTGCTGTGGAAAATAATGAACCGGATTCATCATCTTCAACTCACGTCAATAGAGTTCAGAGAAATAATCCTAGAAGAACGAGCGAGGCTACACCTTTAAGGAACTTGACTCCTTCTCCTCTTAGAGATGAAAGAGATGAAAGAAATGAAACAGAGCAGAGATCGTTTCGCTTTTATCCGATTATTACGACTTTGGACATAACTTCTCCCTCTCTTATAGAAAAAGCCGAGCAAGGAGATATCGCTACTCAATACACCCTAGGATCATGTTATGAAGTTGGAATGTTAGGCGAAGCAGGCAAAGATCTTGGAAAAGCTCTGGAATGGTCTAAAGCAGCCGCTAATCAAGGACATATGAAAGCTCGACTTAAGGTGGGTAAATTTCATGCTAATGGTCGGGGAAGTCTAGCTAAGAACCCTATAAAAGCTATAAAATACTTTTTTATACCTGCTGATCAAGGGCTTGTAGAAGCTCAATTTTATTTAGGTAAAATGTTAGCCTCAGGAAGACCATCTCAAGGAAAAGATGTCGAAGCCGTTAGCTGGTATCGTAAAGCAGCAGATCAAAATTATGTACCAGCTCAACACGGCCTTGGAAAGATGTATCAGCAAGGTCGAGGGGACCTGCCCGAAGATCATATCAAGGCTGCATACTGGTTTCAAAAGGCTGTAAGATGTGAATATACAAAAGCTTATTATCGTTTAGGCGAAATGTATGAACAAGGACAAGGAGGACTACTCCAAAACGACATCAAAGCTAAAGATTTGTATCATAGGGCTGCAACAAAGGGGTATGCAAAAGCTCAATATAAACTCGGCTTAATGTACGAGCAAGGTCGAGGCAATCTGCCTGTGAATAGTGTAGAAGCTTCTTTATGGTATCTTAGAGCCGCAGATCAAGAACATTCTCGAGCTCAAGCTAGATTACGTGTGATGTATAGCCAAGGTGGAGTGAGGTTGCCAAGAGAGGAGATTGAAAAGTCTCTTTGGTTTTGGAGGAATGAACGGAATAAATTTCCAAGTACTGGATTCATAATGCCCATTCACGAGAGCTTTCTAAATGAAGATCAATCCCCAAGCAAGGCTGCTGAAATTGTAAGCAGGTGCCTTAAAGGGGCAGAAGCCGGACTTTCAATTACTATGTATAGTTTAGGAGTAATGTATTTTGAAGGTAAAAATGTAGAGAGGAATTTAGATAAAGCTATTCATTTTTTTCAAAAAGCAGCAGAGAAAAAACACTTACATGCTCTCTATAATCTGGGTGTGTGGTCTGAAAAAACAAGGTATAATCCTGTTTCGGATGTTCACAGGTTTTATCTTGAAGCTGCAATGAAAGGACATATAGCAGCTCAATACAATGTAGGTGTAATGTACCATCTAGGCAGAGGAGTTCAGAAAAATAATGAGGAAGCGATTAGATGGCTACGAAGTTCAGCAAATCGGGAGTTTGAACCTGCCCAGTTTGCTCTCCGTAAAATTCGTGCTGAAATTCGTGAAAATTCACCAATAGATGGTACTGAAACTACAGATAGGAATCTTGTAGGAAGTAGGTACGCAAATGGTCAAGATGGTCGTCCACAGGATGATGGTAAAGCTGTTGTTCGATTCTATTTAGCTTCACTTGAAGGACGCAAAGTAGCTCAATATAATTTAGGTGTAATGTACCATGCAGGTCGAGGAGTTAAAAAAAATTGTATTGAAGCTATTAGGTGGTTATGGAAGGCTATAGACCAAGAAGGCGAATCTACACAAAGTAATCTATATCAAAATGCTTACTTTGGGTTAGGTCTTATATACGCGACTCGTGAATGGGGTGTGCTTAGTGATCATGCGCAAGCTGTACAGTGTTTTCGTGAAGCGGCAAATCGAGGACATCCCGACGCACAATCCCATTTAAACCAGTTAAATGCACAAAACCAAGAAGAATTATCAAGACGTATTCAGAATAATACTGTTTTGCATAATAGGACATCACAAACTCAGCATACTTATAATTTATTTGATGACAGACCGCATATCAATAATTTTTGCAATGTTTGCGTATTTTTTTCAATAATTTTTATGATATTTTCTTATTTAATTTAATATTTAACAGCAACACGGGTCTCTTAGTAAGGGCCAGCTATAAATTCGTATACTGAAAGGAGAAATTATTATGTCTTTGTATCGCACATTATACATTTCATTAATGTTTATTTTTCTTTTATTTCAAATTAATGATGTTAATTCAATGTCTACAAATGAAGAAGAAAATAAATTGGGAAGCCCTCGTGCTCCACAATCAACTAATTCGAGTTGTACCCTAGGGTGCCCACGAATAGAAAGCGCATCCACTAAAAAAAACAATTACTGGAAAAGAAGAACAGTAACAAATTTGGACGATGTAACACCTCCCAATCAAGCAACTATGCCTTCCAGGCAAGCAATTAGCATACCTCCCAGCCAAGCAACTAGCACATCTTCCAGCCGAGCACTAAGCACACCTCCCGACCAAGCATCAAGCATACCCCCAAGCCAAGCACCTAGAACAACTCCCGGCCGAACACCAAGTACACCTCTCGGCCAAGCACCAAGCACACCTTCCAGCCAAGCAGTTAGCTCACTTTCTAGCCAAGCACCTAGACCAGCTCCCAGGCAAGCAGCTAGCATACTCCCAAGCGAAGCACCTAGACCAGCTCCCAGGCAAATATCTAGCACACCTCCGAGCCAAGTACCTAGCACACCTCACAGGCAAGCAGTTAGCATACCCCCAAGCCAAGCACCAAGCACAGCTCTTAGGCAAGCAGTTAGCATATCCCCAAGCCAAATACCTAGCACACCTCCCAGTCAAGCACCTAGAACAGCTCCCAGGCAAACATCTAGCATACCCCCAAGCCAAGCACCAAGCACAGCTCTTAGGCAAGCAGTTAGCACAGCTCTTAGGCAAGCAGTTAGCACACTTCCCAGCCAAGTAGCTAGCACGCCTCCAAGCCAAGTACCTAGTAGACAAAACCAAGAAAATCCATCATCTGACTATAGACCCACTCATTTAAGGACTCATCATCTTAGATACCTTCAAGGAATTGTTAGTGAAAGAAGAGCGATTCGAGTCCTTTCTCTTGATGGAGGGGGGATTCGTGGATTGCTAGAATTGTATTGGCTAAAAGCCTTGGAAACAGCGACGCATCAAAAAGCCTATAATCTTTTTGATGTTTATGTTGGAAATTCAACAGGATCTATAGTAGCCGCTGCGCTTAACGCTGAATTTGAAATCGATGATATTATTCAATTATACAAAGGACCTATTGCAAATCAGATTTTTCAATCTCCCTGTTGTTGTCTTGGTTACATTTTATCGCGGGTTAGTAATCTTCTTTGTGGCCCTAAATACCCCAAAGAAGGCATTGAAACCGTTTTATATCGCTTTTTTGGTGACAGGACTTTGGCTGATTTAAAAAAGCCGCTGCTAGTACCTGCACTTAAAGAAGAAAATAATAGTACAGGATATAGCATACATTGGTTTGATACGATAGAAGCTCAACGATCATATTCTGAGAACTTTAAGGTATGGCAGGCAGTAAGAGCTAGTACGGCAGCTCAATCTTTTTTTCCCCCAGCAGAAATACGAGGAGAAGATGGAAGGGTAAGTGTTTTTTATGATGCAGGGCTTAACCTCAATAATCCATCTTTCGAAGCCTATCGAATGTTGAAACAAAAATTACCTTCTAATGCTAACTTTTTACTCTTTTCATTTGGAACGGGCCAATATTTTAATCCAGAACGACACAATCATTGGGGGTCACAAGGAGCAATAGCAATAAGAATGCCCGATATGGTTATGAGTCCTCAATCAGAAAGAGCTATTAGAGATTGTCAATATGACTTGGGCACTAATTTTTGCCGCATGAATACAACGTTAACTGAAAGTACTCATATTATGGATAATGTAAGCTCTGAAAACTTAGAAGAATTAAGAAACATTGCTGAGCAAGAAGTAGGAATAAACCCTGAGTTTGCAAGAATGGTAGGGCATATTATTCCTTTGGGATATATACAGAATTCAATTAATAATTATCAATTTCTTACTTTAGCTCATACTTCTCTAGCAACTTTACAAAATTTAGGGAGAAATCTTTTTCTATCGACGCATAATCAGGGAAAAACCATAAAATTTTTAAGGACAATTCATAGTCACCAGTTTTTACAAGAACTTAAAGGGCTAGAGCTTACTCTAGGAAATTTTGGGGAAAGTGCGTATGATCAGCGTCCTATCAACTATAGGTGTCTTCGTAGCGTCCTTTCTGCATTACCCAACTTAACTATCTTAAAATTATCAGGAAACAATGGTTCTCCAGATCCATTAACTAATACGTTAAGTTCATCACTTCAAAGGCTAAGTTCATTACAACAACTAGAATTGACGCATAATAATATAACAAATAGTGGAGCAGAGTTATTATGTAATTCTTTAAGTACTCTAACATCTTTAAAGATGTTATCTTTAGAGAGCAATGATATTGGAATTGTGAACGAAACTCAATCCGAATTCATGCCATCTTTGTCATCTCTTACCTCTTTAAATATATTAAATTTATCTCATAATAATTTTAGTTATAGAGGAGTCGAACGCTTATTTTTTTCTCTAAAACAATCAAATAATCTTAATCTTAAGGAATTATATTTGCTTCATAATTTGATAGACGAAGGTAGAAAATTCAGTCCGCGTCTTCCATACAAGTACCTGTATGGAGATGAAGATAGAGAGCGTTGTATTGTTTGTCTTCAACTTACTCCAGAGGGCGTAATTGAAAGTAAGAGCTGGGCTTCACGGACTAATGTTGTTCCGAGCTTTCTTCGTAACCCCCTAAAAATATTTTATTGAGGCGGAGTAAGAGGAAGCAGTGCGCGGGAAATGTAACATGATGATCAAAGGTGTGAGCTGCTTCTTAAGGCCTCTAAAGTTTTCAGGCTTAAATTGGCTAGATAGTCCTGTGTCGGGCTATTTAGCCCAAAATCAGAGTCTTTCTTCCCAAAGTATACTCCAGGTCACTGCTGTCCGGTAAGTTGTGTTTGAAAACGTTACAAGCTATTGATATAAGTTCATAAAATTGATAAAGTGAAAACGACTTGAACAGAAGTATCCTTCTCCTGAGCGGATCAGGAGAATTTTATGTTCAAGGATAGGTTAGTTTTCGCGCAGCTAATGGATCACCTCCAGCTGCCTATTTTCCACAGATGTGTGAAAAAATATGCTGAAACTCGTAAACCACTAAATTTTTCTTGATCAGTTTTTATGTATGGTCTCCAGGAACGAAGACTCTTTGAGGATATCGCTTAAAGCTGGAAAAATGGTTTACGTACGGATCAATCGCAGTTAAATGCTTGTTTCAGAATAAGGCTAGGAATTGTATGCTAATAGTAGAGAGTAAAATAGAAGGGAATACACGTGCATAAACCAAGTGCATGCCCACAGTTTGGTATGGAGTACCCTTGGCAGTTGATACCAATAGCCCCACATGCCATGGGACACTCATGGGACAGTTGGAGACAAAAAACAGTAACAAACCTGTATGAGCAGTAGCAAAGAATTTGCAACAACTCATTGATTTAATTTATATAATTTGTTAACGTTTGCTATCAGTTAAACATTTTAAGTGTTTGCTAAACCGTTATACGGCGAAAGTCGTATCGTGGGTTCGAATCCCATCCCCTCCGCCATCCGCCGCCGCGCCGAAGGCGCTATGGCGTGACATCATTCCGGAATTTAAAAACCCTTCGCGATCCCCTTTTAAGGAGAGCGTTAGGGTTTTTTAATATCCGGAACCTGCAGCAATCATAATGTTTCTCTTAGGTTCCGGGTACTAAGCCTCTCTATTACTCGCCCCAATGGGCTCGCGAAGAGAGTCTAAGTCCCGGAATGACGGGATTTGTTTAAACTATTTACAGCCATGGCTACGATTTAACGATGTTAGGGAAGAGTATACCAAGTTGCCCTTCCTTTCCCATGCCGAACCAATTGATCTGAGTTAATAAGGTCCTGAATGTGCTTTTTGAGGGTACTTCGTTTTGCTTTTGTTATTGTCTCCAGATCACGTATATGAAGCCTTCCATGCGCTTGAATCACCTCAAGAATATTTGCGGAAAGTTCAGATAATTGTAAGCTTATCACTTTCTCACGAACTATTTTTTTCTCTAACAAGCGCTTTTGCTTTTGCATGGATCTCAGGAAGAATAAAATCCAAGGCATCCAATCAGAGCGATCTGTTTTTAACGTTTGTTGTGTTTTTCTCAAAGCTAGATAATAGCTTTCTTTATTTGCTTCAATAACGCTTTCAAACGAGCTGTAAGGGACATAAATATACCCCAATTTTAGTAGCAAAAGTGTTGTCAAGATTCGAGAAAGACTTCCATTTCCATCTTGAAATGGGTGGATTGCTAAAAAAACAACGACAAAAATACCAGTTATTAATAAAGGATGGAGCAATTTGGTTTCCAAAGCTTCACGTGTCCAATAAACAAGTTCTTCCATTTTTTGAGGTGTTTCAAAGGGCGTGGATGTTTCAAAAACAATGCCAAGACTTTTACCCTCGTTATTAAAAGCTTCCACATGGTTAGGAAATTTTTTATATTCCCCCCTATAGCGTACATCCTTGTCGGAATATTGTAATAGCCACCCATGAAATTGCTTTATGGTATTTTCTGTGAAGGGTATGGACTCAAATCCTTCAAAGATTTCTTCAGAGACAAGAGCATACCCAGCAACTTCTTGTTCATCTCGAGACTGAAAAGAATGTGTATTGAGGCGAGAGAGTAGGGCCTCAACTTCATTATCGGAAAGTTTAGCTCCTTCAATTCGTGTGGACGACCCTATACTTTCAATCGTTGCAACCTTATGAAGGGCGGACAATCGCTCAGGAGCGAGTTTCCCAAGTAATTGCCACGCCCCTTTAAATTCATCAATTTCACTAATGATTTGAAGAATTTCCGGGGTAATGAGAAATCCTGCTACATCAATCACGTTTTACTATATCCGTATTTTATCCTGTAGTATCCGATTATAGCCAATTATAGCCAAAAAGACAATAGCCGTATTTTTATCCGATTATGACCAATTCGAGCTAATATTAGCCAAATCCCTCGGATATGGCAGGCTTTGTTTTCTTTTGATTAAAACGTTTGAATGAGCTCTTCGGTCCTTTAAATAAAGAACCGAAGAGAAGAAAGCTTTAAGACTTAGAAGCTTTCAAATGAAAAGAAAGTATGCCGTCGGTAACCAGGTGTGTAGGTCCAAACGTTTCAAACCACACTTGAGTCAAGTCTTTATTGTTAGAACCGTGTGTATAATATGTATCTGTGGTTTCCTCATGAAACGATGAGATTGAGTAACCTTCTAACATGGGAACCCCCTCCATGATATAAAGAAGCCGACACTTAGGGTTTATAAAAGCGTTTCTTACGGCAATCCCTTCCTGTTGTTCCCCCTTGAAGACTGTAAAGCTTATTTTGAGTAATCGTCAGTATTATTTTTAAACTCGACACTTGCATCTTTTATTTTGGATGCGCGTGCTTTGTATTCCTCTGGATCAGCAAATTCTTCAAGTCGCCCAGCATGTGAGCTTTGAAGGCAAGCACCAAGAATAGCGCCACTGAGAAGGATTGATTTAAAAATTAATTTCATAATAATATCTCCCATAGTAAAAATTAAATTACGCCATAAATTTTACGACAATTTTATCTTTTAAAACATATTTTCTAAGGCGTCAATTGTGACTTAGATCTAAGTTAACACATATTTCCCAAAACCGTCTTTGCGAACCCTGCGAAAGCATGGTGAAGCAATTCAGAAATAAATAAATCCTACTCACAAATTGGATTTGGATATTGGCCAGGATACGTAATTTCTGAGCCTTCTATGGGTTTAGGGGGGAGTTTCCGCCCACAGGCTGATAAGGAAATAGAAATGGGTATCAGCACACATATTGCAATTTTAAGAGTCTTCATCTTGAATTTCACTAAAATTTATTATAAGATAAAATTTGTTGTCACTTATGAGAGGAAATTATCATGTCCTTTTGGAAAAAGAAAGATAATCTAATCATCACAGGATTTGTGGTGTTGTTTTTTGCAGGATTAGCCCTTTGGTACGACTTTTCTTCTGTCCGTGCAGCCTTCTTTCCCAACGCTGCTCCGACGAGCGCTTTTGAGGTTCCCTTTGTGGATCAAAACCAAAAGCAACTGACGATTTCCGATTTTACAGGCAAGCCCCTTGTTGTAAACCTTTGGGCGACATGGTGCCCCGTATGTGTTAAAAAAATGGGTGGTTTGAATAGATTTGCTGAGAAATTCAAAGAAAAGGGAGGCGAAGTTCTTAACATTTCTCTAGACCGAGGAGGAATTTCAACAGTACGAGCATTTTATAATCGGAATGGGTATACCTTTCCTATTTACATAGAAGCAACAGGACACCTATTGGATGCTTTTGGGGGAAGAGGACTTCCTACATCTATCTTCATTGATGCTGAAGGCAAAGAAGTTGGTCGAATTGAAGGTGGCCTTGATTGGGAAGGCGATGAAATAACGAGTAGAGTTGATGATTATTTTGGCATAGATATGTCTCAATAGAGAGTCATCTCTGTGCTACAAAATGAATGGGAAAAACTCGTTCAATCGGAATTAAAGGGGGCTGATTTAAAAAGTCTAACATGGCAAACGCCGGAAGGCATTGAAATTAAGCCCCTTTATACCCTTCAAGATTTAGAAGGAATTGAAGAAATTTCATCCTTCCCCGGGCTTTTCCCCTATCTGCGTGGTCCTCGAGCGACCATGTATTCCAACAGGCCTTGGACCCTCCGTCAGTACGCTGGCTTTTCCACACCTGAAGAAAGCAATAAATTTTATCGAGAAAATTTAAAGGCAGGCCAACGGGGACTTTCCGTTGCCTTTGATCTTCCCACCCACCGTGGGTATGACTCAGACCATCCCCGCGTTGCTGGGGATGTTGGGAAAGCAGGAGTTGCCGTCGATACAGTCGAGGATATGAAACTTCTCTTTGAGGGGATTCCCCTCAATCAAATCAGCGTTTCTATGACCATGAATGGAGCAGTCATTCCCATTATGGCTGCGTTTATTGTTGCGGCAGAAGAGCAGGGAGTTAAGCAAGATCAACTCTCAGGGACCATTCAAAATGATATCCTCAAAGAGTTTATGGTGCGAAATACTTACATTTATCCGCCCGAGCCCAGTATGCGTCTTGTAGCTGATGTTATCCAATATACAGCCCAATATATGCCGAAATTTAATTCGATCTCAGTTTCTGGCTATCATATGCACGAAGCAGGGGCGACGGCCGTCGAGGAATTAGGATTTACTTTAGCTGATGGCTTGGAATACGTGCGAACAGCTTTAAGTCGTGGCCTTTCCATTGATGACTTTGCTCCGCGCCTTTCTTTCTTTTTCGGGATTGGCATGAATTTTTTTATGGAAATTGCCAAACTTCGAGCCGCGCGCGTTTTATGGGCTGAGCTTATGAAACCCTTCAACCCAAAGAATCTTCAAAGTTTGAAACTAAGGACCCATTGCCAGACATCTGGTGTAAGTCTTGCGGCTCATGATCCCTTGAATAATATTGTAAGGACAACCCTAGAAGCTCTTGCGGCGGTTTTAGGAGGAACCCAATCTCTTCATACGGACTCATACGATGAAGCACTAGGGCTTCCTACCCAAAAGGCCGCACGCGTGGCTCGGAATACTCAATTGATACTCGCTGAAGAAACTGGCATCACTCACGTGATTGACCCTCTAGGCGGCAGTTATTATGTAGAAGCTTTGACCCATAGCTTAAAACGTCATGCAAAGTCTTTGATTGATGAGGTGGAAGCCCTAGGTGGGATGACAAAGGCCATTCTAAGCGGGATGCCCAAACTCCGGATTGAAGAATCGGCTGCTAAGCGCCAAGCTCGCCTTGATTTGGGACAAGAAACAGTTGTGGGGGTGAATAAATACACGACCGAAGAGGAGCCCTATGAAATTCTTGATATTGATGAACCCTGGGTCCGAAATCGACAAATTAAGCAACTAGAGTCCATTAAGAAATCCAGAGATTCCAAGAAGGTGAGGGGGCTTTTGGAAGCCCTTACCCAAGCAGCCTCCGAAAAAGATACTAACGTCATGCCTTTAGCCATAGAGGCCATGCGCGCACGCGCAACGGTGGGGGAAGTATCGGAAGCCCTTGAAAAGGTTTTTACGCGCTATGAGGCTCCTATACGCGCCATTCATGGCGTTTATGGGGACCTTTATGGGCACGAAAAAGGGAGGGAGGTTGACGCTCTTCGGAAAAGGGTGGAAGCCTTTGCATTAAAAGAAGGGCGAAAACCGCGGCTTATGATTGCTAAAGTGGGCCAAGATGGTCACGACCGTGGCGCAAAAGTCATTGCCACGGCTTTTGAGGACTTAGGGTTTGAGGTGGATATCGGCCCGCTATTTCAAACGCCGGAAGAGGCAGCCTTTCAGGCAATTGCGCACCATGTTCATGTTTTAGGACTTTCAAGTCAAGCAGCTGGCCACCGTGTTTTGGTTCCCCAAGTGATGGCCGCTTTAAAGAAAGCTGGAGCTAAGGATATACTTGTGATTTGTGGAGGTGTTATCCCTCCCCAAGATCATAAGACACTTTATGATCAAGGCGTCGCAGCCATTTTTGGACCGGGGACGCCGCTCCTTGTGGCAGCAAAGTATGTGTTAGAGTTACTCGAGAAAAGACAAACTTAGCAGATCTAATGAGGTGATGTTTAAATGGGACAACTTCCGTCGCCCCATAAAAACATTATTAATCTAGATCTTAGATCGGTCTTAGTTTTCTTCATCAGATGCGTCAAAAGCACCGTAGTCGAAATCATCCTCCCCATTACCGACTACTTCGTTCCCACTTCTTAGTGCATTTATTTTAGAAGCTACTAATTTTCCAAATTCATCGGCTTTGCTCATTACTGGAAGTCTATTTCCAGATGAACTATTGGAACCATACGAGCTAATTAAACTATCTGAATCTGACAGAGGACGTTTCATTACTGGTCTAGATTCGTCAGAGGAACTAGGTGTAAATTGTCCATCCCTATCTTCATCACCGAACGCTTTGTTTAGTTCGCCCAACTCTAATGAATTCTCATGCGTCTTTGTTTTCTTTTTTACTCCAGAGACAGCTTTGAAAATTTCATTACCTTGATATTTCGCAAAAACCTCTTTCAATCCTTCACTTTTTGCGGCGAAATCTCGAGCATTGATAGCATACAATGTGCACATTTGATTATCCAATTGATTATGATGTTTTTCAAAATTGGCACAAGCAAGATCGAATAATTTCTTCACATCTTCAGTACGTCCTTCCAGAAATGCCGATTTAGCAAGTTCATGTGTTGCCAGAGGGTAACCATCTTCATGAGCTTTTTCAAAAAATTTTATAGCTTTGTCTTGGTTTTTGTGTGCTAATTTATTTAGAGCAGTTGCGTATAATGCGGAATTTCGTCTAAACCAATCTTCAGAATGTAATTGCAGGGACCGTATTGCTTGAGTTCCTTTTCCCTTATAAGAGCTCCCTACATTTTCTGATGTATCCTCTGATTCCATCGCATGACAAATGCTATTTAATGTTAAAGTTGAAACAAGTGCTAAAGAAAAAATTGAAAATTTAGATAAAAACATAACCACTCCTTAAATTTACAAAAAAAATAAAAACATTCCATTTGGTGTTCCATTAACTAAGATAGCGATTTTTCTCAGAATTTCAAGATATAAAATAAATTTTTTATTTCGAATATTAACATAAACTAGTTGTTTGTTAAATATTTATCAGTGTTACGCGCACCATTTCTGTAAAGAAATATTCATTTCCTATATGGCAGTTATTACGCATATAATCCTCTTTACTAATTTTTAATCAAGTTTATGTTAAATTTATTGACCTTAGTTATTGAAATAAAGAACATAAATGAAGGAGGCAACTAAGATGATAAGCAAACGTTCAGAAATTATATTAACGTTGGGGTTAATATTATTAGCTGGAAAAATGTTAAAAGCAATAACCGTAGAGTGCCCTGTATTTTCACTAAAAGATTTTCCAAAAGTTCCAAATAAAAAAGGATCAGGAAATTATTGGAATGACGATGAGGGTGATATATCAGTTAGTTATGCTGGGATAATACAAGGAGTTCAGTGGACTGGATGGGTCAATCAAGCTGGAAAAAAAGCAATTACGATGACCTCAATAGCTCCTGTAAATGCTGTTGTTGATAATGGCGGCCGGCCCGTATGCCGCTATGCTATTAATTTTGATAATCAAGAACCGGCTCTTCTTATGAATGTGAGCCAAAATCTTAGCAATCCAGAAAATAAAGAGATATTTAATACCTGCGGAATTTTAGGAAAAACAACATTCGATTGTAGCAAAGGTCCTGTCGATAATAGTGAAGAAGGAGGTCCCTATTATTGAGTGGTGATTTGTCTGCGGGTTTTGTTAGGTTTAATGGATTTTTAATCATGTGAGCGTAAAATGCGGTGAGTTTCAACACGAAATATAGATTAAGAGAGGAATATTAAAATGAAAAATAGAATTTTAATTTTAGCAATTGCTTTAGGTGGAGTCTTCTTAAGTGGGAGTGCACTAAATGCAAATAAAATAAAATTAACTTGTAAAGTATTTACTCAAGTGGATTTTCCTCGGAATGAAGATTGTCCAACTTCTGGAAATTGTTGGAGTAAATTTCCTGAAAATCGTCTGTTAGTCATTTATTTCAATCAAGTCATGAGTGGGGTAAGTTGGAAAGGAGGCGACAGATCACCAAGAAGTGATGTAAATCAGCTGACACAAATAGCGCATCCCGTGGCGTCGCTTGAGCGTGGGAGACCAGCATGTAAATATTCTTTTTTATTTGATAATGATAAAAACAAGACTGAGGTAGTGCGTGCATTTCTAATTAGTAATGAATATAATAATTGTACTGTTATTTCACAAGATACATTTGAATGTGATAAAAGGTCTGAACAATAACTCTGAAACACCACCGATTAAATGAGGGAGTGATCTTTTTAAAAAATCTTCTTAACTGTTTTTTATCTCTTATTATTTAATCTTATTCTAATTAAATAACAGAAAGAGAGGACGATGTTATTCATAATAAGATTAAAAAAAACACGCCACTACTCTGTTATGTGTTTCGTCACTCTATCGATAATTTTTAACGTTTCACCTTATTTTTGTTTTGCATATCCTGAAGCTATCATTAATCAATTGGGAAGTTGTTTTGGGAATTGTCCTGGTGGGTCAGCAGGTGAAGATTGTCGAAGTAAATGCTGGGGGGGATATCAAATGGATCTGCATCCTGAAATTCAAGAAGAGTTGAATAGAAAAGAACGTGAGGAAGAACTGAGACGTAAAAAGCATGAGGAAGAAGAAAAACAAAAGCAAGAAAAACCTCAGGAAGATATCAACCCTGAACATCGTCTGAAAAAGATTAATTTTAATAATCCTTAAATCGGATTGTTTTATCGTGAAAAAATGTCTGAGTGGGGACTCCTTCACAGAGTGCTACTTTCTACACTTAGTATACAATCAAAAGAGTAGACAACTTGTAGAAGTTTTTAAACGCATTTAAGAAACTCTACTTTTTAAGTTTATAATAAGCTAATCTTTCTCTAAAAAAAGAAATACCTAGTCTTTTCAAGAGCACTTCATACTTTCTCCGGACACGAGTGTGCGAAAGCGGAGAGGCTCCTTTAATGGAAAATTAGTTACTTCGAAAAGCGCTTTTTCCGCTTTAAAGGGCGGGATTCCACAGGAACTAAGCTAATTGAATTCGTCAGTGTATCCACTTCCTTTAAAATTACCGTTATTGGATCACCGAGGGTATAAGTCCGTCGACGACGACGGCCGATGAGGCGGTGTTTGCGTTCTTCATAGTGATAAAAATCATCCTGCAAGGACCCCATAGAGATCAGACCATCTGCACCTGAGTGTTCAAGAGTCACAAAGAGTCCAAAAGAGGTTACCCCACTGATTCGGCCTTCAAAGGTCTCTCCCACCTTATCCTTAAGATAGACGGTGACGTACCTCTCAATGGCAGCGCGCTCAGCAGCCGCAGCCCGCCGTTCAGTGAAGGAAACTTGCTCACCGATAGCGCTAAGGTCAGTATCCTTAGGAAGACCATCATCGCCCAGTTTTAAGGCTGCAATCAGACTTCGGTGAACAATGATATCTGCATATCGGCGAATGGGGGAGGTGAAATGGCTATACTTCTTTAAACTCAGCCCAAAATGACCAATGTTTTCAGGATGATAAAGAGCTTGAGCTTGGGTTCGTAAGGTGAGTTGACTGATGAGCTCTTGATGAGGTGTTCCGTGAGCTGCTTTCAAAAGATGTAAAAAGGCGCGCGGCGTTATGGCCTGAGATTTAGGAAAGGAAAAGCCAAGTCCTTCCACAAGTTCCCTAAAGATAAAAATCTTTGCTGGATCAGGAACATCATGGACACGATAGATACAGGGAGCTCTAAGGGTTTCCAGTTGTTGAGCGGCAGCCACATTTGCAAGAATCATAAATTCTTCAATAAGTCGATGACTATCCAGGCGCGGGCGGGGATGGATATCCTGAATATGACCCTCCACATCCAAAATCACTTGCTTTTCGGGAATTTCAAGGTCGAGAGTTCCGCGAAATTCTCTTGCCTCTTTTAAGAGGGCATAGGCGTCATAAAGAGGTTTAATCACAGATTTAAGCAGGGGAGCTGTCTGAGCATCGGGGTTCCCATCGATGGCCTTTTGAACTTGGGAGTAGGTGAGACGTTCCACGGATTGCATGATGCCTCTGACAAATTGGTGACGTTTTAACCGTCCTTTTTTATCGAGCCAGAGGTGGACGGCAAAGCAAGCTTTGTCTTCTTTTGGTCTTAATGAACAAAGATCATTTGACAGGACCTCGGGAAGCATAGGGACGACTCTATCAGGGAAATAGACTGAATTTCCTCGCAGATAGGCTTCCTTATCCAGGGCGCCATATGGCTTCACATAATGGGAAACGTCCGCAATAGCGACCATCAGATGCCAGCCTTCTTCTTCTTTTTGGGCCCAAACAGCATCATCAAAGTCTCGCGCGTCTTCTCCATCGATAGTGACAAACGGGATGGATCTCAAGTCTTCACGGCCTTGGAGAGAAAGAGAACGAACTTGCTCCGCTTCTTTAAGAACTTCTTCCGGAAATTCATGAGGAATGCCCTCTTGATAAATGGAAATCAGGCTGATTGTACGAGGATCTTCCAACGTTCCCAATATCTTAAGGACTTTTGCTTTTTTGCTTCTCAGTTGGCGACTGAGTTCAGCAAGGACAAGGTCTCCTTCTTTCACATCCGATTTAGGATCAATAAATGATATATCTTCTTGCCGCCTACGATCACTCGGTTGAAAATAGAGATCTCCCTGGCTTTTTATAACAGCCCCAATCAAGGTTGATGGTTTTTCTGCCATTTTTTTTATAAGACGAGCGGTATAGTACCCATCCTTTTGAAGCTTAACACGAATCAAAAGACGTTCGCCTGCTTTAACACGTGCCGTTCCCTTGTCTGTTAAAAAAATAGGCAAGGGTTGTTCTGAACCCTCAACAGTCGTTAAAAGGATTTCGCCGTCTTCTGAAAGCTCGGGAGAAACATCTACCAAAAGGACAGGGGGCAGAGATTTCCCTGAGAGAGTTTCGCGTTTACGTTTGGGCTTGCGTGTTTTCTGACGGTGTTTGTGTTTCATCGTTGTATCTTTGCAACTCTATAAAAATTTATTAATTTTGTTTGACATATCCGTAATTCTATAGGCTACACACTTTTTTGTACTCTTAGGAAAGGATACCAAAAATGAAAAAAATTTCTCTAATGACACTTCTATTAGCAACATCTGCTTCAGCTACCTTTGCCACAGAAACAGTGGCTCCTTGCTGTCTAAAAGCTTTTGAAGGCTTATACATTGGTGGTAACATAGGGTATGCTGTTGGTGGTGGCAAGCAAAAGGAAACTGACTTTCGAACAGTTGATACTGTCAATAGGGTTCATAGTGATCTTAGGGTGCATGGAGTTCACGGAGGCATAGGGACAGGGTATTCGCATCGTATCTGTGATTGGGCCGTTGGACTTGCGTTTGATGCAAACTGGACGAATACAAGGGGACGACACATACGTGACGTTACCAGTCGAACGGCTGGCGCACTTGAGAAACTAACTTCCAAAGCTCGGGAGAAAAACTCTCTCCAGCTTTATGTACGTACGGGTTATGTAATTGCTGAAAAAGTCATGCCATTCATTTGCATTGGTTGGGATAATTCTTCGTGGAGATTCAGGGTAACTGACAAGGTGGTTAGCATTACACATACAAAGGAGAGACGCAAACGGCTTAATGGCTTGATGTGGAAAGCTGGTGTAGATGTCTTAACAGTAAAGGATTTTATCATAGGGTTTGAATATACGGGGAGTGTCTTTAATCGTATTTCAACAAGGATAAGCATTAATAAGCCATTTGATGAGGCTAATGTGAGAAGCAGATACTCACCGTCGGTTCACAAATTTGCTTTGACGGCTAAGTATTTCTTTTAGAGGGTGGAGTTGGAATAATAACTGAGGCGTCATCCCGGGATTTAGGTTCTCCACGAGGCACTGCCGAGTGTTCGAGAACCTTAATACCCGGGACCTAGAGAAGACGCTTTGAGCCATACCCTAGGTCCCGGATATTAAAAAACCCTAACGCTTCCCCTAAAGGGGAGAGCGAAGGGTTTTTAAATTCCGGAACGACGAAAGTTTTTAAATTTTTTTACCCTTCACAACTTTTGTTTTCTTGGCAGGAGTTTTTCTAGTCGACGCCCCCCTCTTTGAAGGCGCAGCTTTCTTAGCTTCAATGAGCTCGAGGGCGCGTGTTAAGTCGACGGTTAGAACATCATCTGTTTTCTTAAGAGATGCAAAAATACTTCCCTGTTTAACATAAGGGCCAAAACGTCCAATGGCGGCAATGATAGGCTCTTTTGTTTCGGGGTGAAGTCCAACCTCTCGGGGAAGGGCTCCCAAAGAGATTGCCTCTTCAAGTGTCATTGTTTCTGGCGAGGCTCCCGCTGAGAGTGAAACTCGCTTTGGTTTCTCTTTTTTTGAGGGAGCTTCACCAAACTGCACATAAAACCCATAAGGTCCACGTTTCACTTTAACTTCCAATCCCGTTGCAGGATCAATCCCTAAAAGCCGTTCAAAGGGTTCCTCTTGGGCTTGAGCTTCTGCACCTTCAGGGACAAGAAGGGGCCTTGTATATTTACACTCAGGATATTCTGAGCAACCGATAAAAGCTCCAAATTTGCTTAAGCGTAGTCCTAAGTGGCCCTTTCCACAGCGGGGACAAATATGGGGATCTTTCCCATCTTCTAGGGGAGGAAACAGAAAAGGGTCTAAATCCTTTTGAAGTTGTTCAAGAACTTCCTGAATTTTAAGCTCCTTGGCTTTATCGATAGAATCATGAAAAGCAACCCAGAACTGTGTTAAAACATCTTTCCAGAAGAGGTCTCCACTTGAAATTTCATCGAGTTGTTCTTCAAGGTGAGCCGTGAAATCATATTCCACATAGGTGCGAAAATAATTCAGCAAAAAGGCAGTAACGATCCGACCGCGATCTTCGGGATAGAGGACTTTTTTCTCTAGGTGTACATACTTTCGTTCTTGGAGAACCTGAAGAATGCGAGCGTAGGTGGAGGGCCTGCCGATTCCAAGTTCTTCCATTTTTTTGACAAGACTTGCTTCTGAATACCGTGGGGGAGGTTGGGTGAAATGCTGCTCAGGCACAACCTTTTTCTTATCGACTGTTTCCTTTTCCCGAAGGGGAGGGAGAAGTTTGTTGTCTTCTTCCTCCGCTTGATCCTCGTCCAAACTTTCTCGGTAAAGGGTTAAAAAGCCATCGAAGGCAAGGATGGAACCGGTTGCTCGAAGAATAATATCTTTACCTTGATTTGCCACATCAACGGTTGTTTGATCCAGCTCAGCACTCGACATTTGAGAAGCCATCATCCGTTTCCAAATGAGTTCATATAGCCGAGAAAGGTCTTTGTCTAAATACTGAGAAATGTCTTGGGGTTTACGGGCCAATTCCGTGGGGCGGATCGCCTCATGGGCTTCTTGGGCATTTTTGGCCTTGGTTTTATACTGGCGAGGGCTTTCTGGAAGGTATTTATTCCCATAAACCTTGTCGATGACTTTCCGGCAAGCAGCAATTGCAGTTCCTTCAACCTGAGTACTATCTGTACGCATATAAGTAATCAGACCCGTTGTATCTCCCCCAACTGTTACCCCTTCATAAAGTTTCTGGGCCAATTGCATCGTCCTTTTCGGACTAAAGCCTAATTTTCGTGACGCCTCCTGTTGAAGCGTGGATGTTGTAAAGGGCGGGCGAGGATGGCGTTGAACACGCTTTTTTTCGATGGATTCAATGTGGTACGTTCCAGTTTCAATTTTGCGCTCTGCAGCACGCGCATCCCCTTCATTCGCAAGGGAAAACTTATCCAGTTTCTTCCCGTCCAAATGGGTGAGGCGAGCTTTGAAGATTTTCTTTTCTTCAGTCAGGAATTCGACTTCGATGGTCCAGTACTCTTGAGACTTAAAAGCTTCAATCTCATTTTCACGATCAACCACAAGGCGCAGGGCTACCGATTGAACGCGGCCTGCTGACCGGCTTCCGGGAAGCTTACGCCAGAGAATGGGAGAAAGCGTAAATCCCACAAGGTAGTCAAGGCTAAGGCGGGCTAAATAGGCTTCAACAAGTTGGCTATCAATTGCTCGTGGATGGGCAAGAGCATCTGATACTGTTTCCTTGGTAATGGCGTTAAATGCAATACGTTGGGATTTTACATTCTTTAAAACCCCATTTTTAGAGAGGATTTCTTGAATGTGCCATGAAATGGCTTCTCCTTCCCGATCAGGGTCAGTTGCCAGATAAAGGTTATCCGCTCCTTTTAAAGCTTTGGCGATAGCATCGATATGTTTTTTGGCTCGATCATCAACTTCCCACGTCATGGCAAAGCCTTCATCTGGCTTAACCGAGCCGTCTTTGGAAACCAAATCGCGCACGTGACCATAGCTGGCGAGGACCGTATAATCCTTGCCTAAATATTTCTCAATTGTTTTTGCCTTTGACGGAGACTCAACGACAACAACATTCATATGCTTATCCATTCTTCCTTAAGGGATACCTTGCCGCCAGGAAGGCGTTCAAGGCGTCCAGCCATTTCCATCTCGAGGAGGACAATCCACACATCGGATGCCGACAACTGACATTCTCGGATCAATTCGTCAATACTTATCGGAACAGTACTTAAATTTTCGTTAAGAATATGACGAACGTTGTCTAAGGAGGAGGAGGGGAGAGTTTCTTCAAAAAAGGAAGAAGATTCCTCAAGTCGCAGAGGTGTTGAGGGCGAGATTTCCTGTTGAATATCTTCTAGCGTTTCCACGAGGACTGCTCCATTTTTGATTAAGTTGTTACACCCCCTCGCTCGAGGATCTAGGGGGTGACCTGGAATGGCAAAAACCTCCCGTCCTTGATCCAAAGCACAACGGGCCGTGATCAGGAAACCTGATTTTAGAGCGGCTTCAACAACTAAAATGCATCGAGAAAGTCCAGAAATAATACGATTTCGTCGTGGAAAGAGGGTCGCTTGCGGTTGAGTCCCAAAAGGAGATTCAGCAAGTAAAACGCCTTCCTCGCCAATTTGATTGTAGAGGGCTTCATTCTCGGGAGGATAAATTTGATCAAGGCCTCCGGCAAGAACAGCTATTGTTCCATGTGTGAGACTGGCTCGATGGGCAGCAGCGTCGATACCTCGTGCGAGCCCAGAAGAAATAATCCAACCTTGCTTTCCCAATCCATCGGCAAATTGATGAGCCATTTTTTTACCCATGGCAGAGGCATTTCGAGCCCCGACGATTGCAAGAAGCGGCATCTGAAGAAGCTCAATTCTTCCTTTAACGGTGAGAACGGGTGGGGCTGAATCAATATGGCGGAGAAGGGGAGGATATAATGGATTCTCAGAGGTAAGGAGTGTAGCCCCACAAGCGAGCGTGGCATCGAGCTCTTTTTTAACATCGTCCAAGGACGCGATTTTTAAAGGGCGCTTCAGTCCTCCTTGTGCGGCCAGCTCGGGTAAGGCTTTGAGAGCTTCTCGTGGTGTTTTATACCTTTTGAGAAGGCGATAAAAAGTAAGCGGTCCAACATTTTCAGAACGCGAAAGTTGAAGCCAGCTAAGCAGATCTTCATCCATCTTCGGGGATATTGTGCTCTCCAATTTTTGGTTCTCTCCCTGTAACTAAGCGACATATATTTTGACGATGGCTCCACACGATCAGAAGAGCCAGGAGTAAACAAGTAATCACAAGATCTTTTCCGCTTATACAGGCTGTGTAAAGGGGACTTAAAATAACGGTGACGAGGGACGCTAAAGATGAGTATTGCGTTGTGAATGCGACAACAAGCCAACTGACAAGGCAAGCAAAGGCAAGAGGCCAGCTTAAAATGAGAAGAGTCCCAAATGCGGTTGCAACCCCTTTTCCCCCACGTAACCCAAGCCAAACTGGCCAGATATGACCGAGGACAGCAAAAATGGCTGCAACTTGTATGAGGGGGGGGGCGAATATCAGAGCGAAGATGACTGCACAACTTCCTTTAAGAATATCGAAGATAAGAGTGAGAATGGCTGCTTCCTTATGGCCCAGTCGTAAAATGTTTGTTGCTCCAATACTTTGCGATCCCTCCAAACGGGGATCGGGAAGTTTAAAAAGCCAACTCACCCATAGTCCACAAGGAATGGAGCCTAAAAGATAAGCAACGATAATTGTTAG
This sequence comes from Alphaproteobacteria bacterium 41-28, assembly GCA_001897795.1. Classification (GTDB taxonomy): domain Bacteria; phylum Pseudomonadota; class Alphaproteobacteria; order UBA9655; family UBA9655; genus UBA9655. Next base: position 94,928 of record MKUL01000048.1, read on the forward strand.
GATTTCGCTAAAGGTATTTGGGGTCATGATATTATCTTGCTTATCCTTATTCACTATAAAACGCCTCATTTTCTGAATTTGGCCAGGAATTTTGATCCGTTTTGTAGCTGGTACAGAAAAAATATTTTTGAATCTTATATATTTATTCCTCTTCCACAACCCTAAAAATTGTGATAATAATTTTATGGCCTAACATAAGTAGGTTATAAAAAACAAGGGAGAACCCAATGAAACTAACCATTTTAAGTTTATTTTTAACTTTTGCTATGTTTGCTCAGATGACAAGCTTGAAAGCTGAGGAACACAATGCAGGTTCCAATGCTGCAAATCAAGGTGGTACATCTAATCAGGATGATCCTATGAAACAGGATCCTAGTAAACAAACTCCTCCTAAAGAGTAGTTTAGATATTTAGATCAGAGTAATCTATTAAAAGATTTCTCTATAGAAATCTTAATAGGATTATATTCGTGCACGAGCTCCCGTTTAAGACGAGGGCTCGTGTGTCATATTTACCTTTTCCCTCTGGGTTAATCTATAATACAACTTCTGAGGCAAGACCACCTCATGATAAAATTTTTTTGAAGTTAGATAATCACCCATATTTTTATATTCCTTCTCCCACAAACTCAAAATTATGATATCCTTATTATGATTAAAAGTAAGGTCCATAAACAGATGAAATTCTTACTCATTCCAATATTTATCACTCTTATGCCAGCTGCAAAAGCAGAAGTATCAGATACACCTCAAGGGCTTTCCCCCCCTATCTATTTGGATCCACCATCAGAGAAAACCATGGATCGAACAGGTAAAAGTGATTCGGACAATTCCGGCGGATCGTCTGGAGGGGGTTCTTGTAGCGCTTGCGGGTCTTAGGATAAAAATCATCTTATTAATGGTTAATATTTAGTTAACATATTGAAAAATAAATATATTTATTGCGAATACAAAATATGATAGATTTAAACTTGCCTAATTTTACAGGTCGTCAATGAAAGCAAGGGAGAATCGAAATGAAACTAAAATTTTTAAGTCTATATTTAGCCCTCGGAATGTTCGTTCTGGGGACAGGAGTGAATGCGGATACTGCTCAGGCACCCAGTGAAAGCACAAATAAAGTTGCTAAAATTCTATGTGGTCTCGTAAGGGGCTATGCAAAATCAGTGAAGGATAATATTCCCGAATGTGATGGTTGCTCTGACTTTTCTAGTTTAACCGTGTGCTTACAAGCCGTTGCTCAGCATCCGTCCACCCTTTCTCGGGTTTGCTATTCGGGTTGTAACACATTGGCTTGTAAAGCTCCCTTAGTTAAAACCCAATGCATGAAATATTGCTGTCCCGCTAATGCTGATAAAATTAAAAATTGTTTAAAGCAAGGTGGAGGAGCTACTTGTCCCTAAAGTAGTTAATTAATTATAATTACGGAAAATCCACCTTTTGAGGTGGATTTTTCTATAGGCAGTCAATTCATATTCAAAGTCAGATGGATCATTTTACTTGTTTCCGTAAAACCTTATGCATAACATCATTGAATTTTATGAGTATTGTTTTGGTCATTTTATTATAGTCTCTCTTTCTAAAGGTATAAAAATATGATATTCTATTATTAATTTATAAAATCAAGGGAGAATCAAATGAAATTACACTCTTTCGGTCTATTTTTAACCCTCGATATTTTTGTTTTGGAGATGCCTGTTATAGCGGCAGTAGGCCCTGGAGCTGGCGGAGCTGGTATTGGAGCAGCGCCGGGAGGAATGGGAGCCGCCCCTGGAGGGGTTGGGGCAGCACCAGGAGGCATTGGAGAAGGCATTGGGGGACCACCAGGAGGAGAAATGGGCCAACCTCAATCAGGATCAACTGGATCTGCTCAGTCCAATCCAAACAATACAAACAACAATCCCCAACCACCAGCTGGTACATTTCCAGATGTGACGGCTCCGATGACAAATCATAGTCCAGAATAAATTTTCAGTCATAAACTGAATTATACCCACCCTATGGGGTGGGTATTTTTGTGAACACCTTAAAACCAAACATATTTTCCAGAGTCGTCATTGCGAGCCTCTAGAGGAGGCAAAGCAATCTTGTGCAAATATTTATCGGTATTTAGATTGCTTCGTCCCCCCGTTTGACGGGGGTCCTCGCAATGACGATAACGTATTGAATTTTCTTTATTATATAAATTCTGTTAGACGCTAAGATAAGCACCTCAATCCATTGAGGTGTTCAAGAATGTATGATATAACTCATTCATAATTGAATTTGACAATTTATATGAGGAATTATGGGTAAGGAAAATTATATTAATACTGGATTGCTTCGCTTCGCTCGCAATGACGAATCTGAAAGAGCCGTCATTGCGAGGAGCTTTGCTCCGAAGCAATCTAGGAAAAATTACATAAGGATAGCGGCATTCCTTCTTACATCAATTGTCCTGAAACCAACTGCTCTCTATGCTCAAGAAAACCCTGCGCTTGTGGTTGACTTGATTAATCGTGTTGGCGCAGTTGAAGCTGAAAACCGAGAACTCCGTGGGCAGCTCGAAGAAGCCCACCACGAATTAACCTCTCTGACCCAACGGATGGAAACCCTCAGTGCTGATGTGGACTATCGTCTGAGTAATCCTGAAAGTGGAGCTCATTTACCAGCGTCTTCTTCTGCTCCTCTCCCATTGAAAAGGGAAGGAGTGGCATCAACAAGTACTCCTTCAACAGCGACTGCAGAGTATGAGAAGGCACGCTCCCTCTTAGAACAAGGTGACTATGCGGCTGCTGAACACGCTTTTTCAGCTTTTTTGGCAACTTATGGAACAGATGAGCTTGCAGGGGCTGCTCAGTATTGGTTGGGTGTGACTTTTTTTGTGCGAGGTGACCATGAAAAAGCGGCTTCTACCTTTGCAAAAGGGTATAAGACCTATCCTAAGTCTTCAAAGGCTCCGGATAATTTATTAAAGCTCGCAAAATCCTTATCGGCACTAGATCGTAAGGCGGATGCATGCACAGCCTTGGAACAACTTGTTTCCGAACATCCCAAATCCCACGTAAGTGAGGTTTCAAGCGAAAAGAAGAAGCTAGGATGCCAGTAAGCAGTATAGCAGAGAACAGTGTAGCAGAATGGCAGAAAAGCAGAATTCAGAAAAAAAGTAGAATCAAAAAGTAACCTTTGACAGATAAGTTCGTTGATTTACCTTAACACTGCTCTTCTGCTACACTGCCTCCAAGTCCACTTCACTCCTTCCAATAGGGGAGCATAAAGGTCTTCCTTTAAAGGGATCTGCACACTGTTGATCTCCTCCAAAGATGGAGGTCGGGCTAAAAACTTGATCCTCGGAGCCTGTGTGATAAGGGCAAGAGGTGTTTGCTCCGCCCCTTCTCCCATAAGAAGAACGGATGAGGCTGCGAGTGCATCTAAATTATTGATGTGCGTCACACGAAGATTTGTGCCATAAATATCGGGCTTGCCAACATAACTATAGAGTGGTTCAAACCCACACCAACCTAAAGAAATTCCCGTCACACCTCGACGCAAAGGAGTCGTGTGGCTGTCCGTGATAATGATTCCTAGGGAATCAATTTTATCCCTTTGGCGGAGCGTGTTCCAAATCAAGGTAGCTGTATCTTGGATATCCTCAGGAAATAAGATATAAACCCCGTTCCCATTTGATTCGTCAATTCCAGCAGAGGGAATGAGAATACCATTAGTAATGGTAAGGTAAATATCGTATGCATTCCTTTCGTTTTCGCTTAAATAGGCGTCTGCTTCTTGCTCTATGAGAGCATATTTATCGCCCACATCCTCTTTATCCACGACTCGTCCTTGGCAAAGACTGATAATCTTAGAGGTTATAGCAAGAATTGACCCTTCCTCAAGAGGAGGCACATAGGCATTAAGGATATCGTTGAGTGATTCACCGACTTGAATGAGGTGCGTTTTCAGGGGCTTAATGTGCATGATCTTGATTCTACTTTTTTAAGCTACCTTGAACAATAAGAAGTTTTCTGGATTGCTTCAGCCACTTCGTGGCTTCGCAATGACGATGTGGGTGGATCGTCATTGCGAGGCTCTGAAAGAGCCGAAGCAATCCAGAAACTGCTTTTCTTCTGAACTCTGCTACACTGAATACTGCCTATGGCGCCGTCGCTTCAGATCCGATTTTAAGGGAAACAAAGCGCGGTTCGCCCTCACGTTTTAGGAGAAGAAGAACAGATTTTCGGTTCTCTTTTTCTGCATTTTTTATGATATTAACAACATCTTGAGGTGTTTTAACCTCCTGTTGACTGATTTCCATAATAATATCTCCCTTGCGTATACCTTTTTCAGCCGTAGGACTTTCAGGCTCAACTTGAGCAATGTAAACTCCTTGGGAGTCTTTAGATATATCATAATTATGACGGTCTTCTTCTGAAACATCTGAAAGAGATTGAAGGGTCATATCATGAATGACCACGCCTTTCGCAAGCTCCTTGCCCCCTTCTGGAGAGGGAATGACACCTGCCTCCTCAGCTTCTTCATACTCACCAACTTGAACTGGAATGACAAGAATCTTCCCTTTTCGCCAGAGGGTAATGGGAACTTTTGTTCCAACAGCAATGTCACCTACAATTCTGGGTAAGCTGCGTTCCCCTTTGATTTCCACATTTCCAACTTTCAAAATAAGATCTCCCGTTTGAAGCTTAGCCTTGGCAGCAGGTCCATCTTTGACAACGCTTCCCACGAGAGCACCGTTAAGGTCTTTAAGGCCTAAGGCTTCTGCAATGTCTTCAGTGACCGGTTGGATGCGAACACCAATCCACCCTCGTTTAGTACGACCGTATTGACGAATTTGATTGATAACCTTTTGCACAATTTCAGATGGGATCGCAAATCCTATGCCTACGCTAGCTCCCGTAGGTGTAAAAATTGCTGTATTTATCCCTACAACTTTTCCTGACATATCAAACATGGGACCGCCAGAATTACCTAAATTAATGGAAGCGTCAGTTTGAATATATCCATCAATGAAATCTCCAGAACGGCTGCGTTCACCAATATCACGAGCAAGATGGGAAACAATTCCCGCAGTGACAGTTCCACCCAGCCCAAATGGATTTCCAATCGCAACGATCCAATCTCCGGTGCGTAGTTTTGTTGAATCGCCCCACTGTACGAAGGGAAGCTTTTTATCAGCCTTAATTTTTAAAACCGCAACATCGGTGCGGCGATCACGCCCTACAATAGTCGCCTTAAGTTCCGTATTATCATTTAAAATGACTGTGATTTGATCCGCATCAGAGACAACATGATAATTTGTGACAATGTATCCTTCTGGGTCGATAATGAATCCAGATCCTAATGAGGTTGCATTTCGAGGGCCATCTGGTTTCATACGATCCATAAATTCTTTAAAGAAATCTTCCAAAGGAGACTCTTTTGAAAAGGGGATATCTAGAGGGGATTGACCAGACTCTCCCTGTCCACGAACGAGGGTTGTTGTTGAAATATTTACAACTGCTGGGACAAGAGGCTCGACGAGATCTGCAAAACTATGGGGTCCCACTGCGGAAGTTTCTGCATATGTTATTGTTGTCAGAGTCAGAGAAACGAACAAAGTTAGCGTTACTTTTTTTAAACACGTTCTCATCGACATTTTAGGCTACTCCTTACCTATTCAAATATTTAAAGAAGTTATCTTTAGGGGAAAGAATAAAGGTTGTTGTTTCAGGGTTCAAGGCTGCTCTATAGGCATTTAAAGAACGATAAAAGTCATAAAAATGGATGTCTTTACCGTAAATAGATGCTGCCTTTTCTGTAACGTAGGCATCTCCCTGTCCCCGAATGATTTCAGATTGCTTCGTGGCTTCTGCAAGGATAATCGTACGTTCTTTATCAGCGGTTGCTTTTATTTCTTGGGCCGCTTCATCCCCACGGGAGCGGAATTCTTGAGCTTCTTGCTTACGCGCACTGATCATCCGGTTGAAAATGGCTTCGCTGTTGGCCGTAGGCAAATCAGTACCTCGGAGCTGCAAATCCACAACTTCTATGCCAAATGCTTTCGCGGCTATATTCATTTGATCTCGAATTGTTCTTGAAATTTCAGCCCTTTTTGGAGATAGGACATCCGTTAATTTGACTTGCCCTAAAACGCTGAGAGCAATGGATTGGTTTAAAATGCGCAAACGTTGCTCGGCGCCTTCCTCATTCATAACAGTTCGATAGAATAGGGCAGGATCAACAATACGGTAGCGGGCAAAGGTATCCACCAATAACCTTTTTTGATCCGCGAGTGTTGCTGGAATCGCTGAAAGGTCAAAATCGAGGATACGATTATCATAACCTCTGACGTTTTGCAAAAAAGGAATTTTTACATAAAGTCCGGGTTCTTTTATGACCCTTATCAATTTACCAAACTCAAGTACAAGAGTTTGTTGAGTTTGCTGCACAACAAAAAGAGATCCCAAGAGAATGCCGAAAACGACAAGAACTGGAATTGCAAAAACGATAAGTGATTTCGGATTCATTGAGCGGCCTCCTCAGGCTTTGCGGATTTGAACTTAAGTTCAGGAAGCGGGAGGTAAGGAAGTGTCCCTTGTCCCCCTTCCATAATAAGCTTTTGCGCACTTTCGAGAATGGTTTGCATAGCATCTAGGTAAAGTCGTTTCTGAGTAACATCCGGTGCTTTTGAATATTGATCAAGCACCAAGAGAAAGCGTGAAGTTTCTCCATCAATATCCGCCATGACTTTGGCTTTATAGGCTTCTGCGTCTTGGATAATTTTCTTAGCCTGTCCACGGGCGACCGGAACGATAGAATTTCGGTAAAACTCCGCATTATTACGTTTTGTCTCTAAATCAGCTTTTGCCCTTTGAACGTCCAAATAGGCGTCCGTAACTTGAGTGGTTGGAGGCGTTACTTTTAGGAGTTCAACTTGAGAAATTTCAACACCTAACTTATAGTCGTCCAATAGTTTTTGCAGCATTTCACGAAGTTGAATATTGATCTTACTCCTTCCTTCTGAGAGGATCTGAGCAATAGGTGTTTGAGCAATCACGGAGCGCACAATGCTATCAGCCGCTGCTCTGATGGTAGAGTCGGGAGACTTTACGTTAAATAAGAAATCACCTAAATTTTTAATTCGCCAGTTTACAGCATACTGGACATCAGCAATATTCTCATCCCCTGTCAACATTAATGCACCTTCACCACTAAGATTACCAGTGTTAGGTTGATTGGCATTTGTATTCGTTAGAATGTTAATCGCAGTTACATTGCGAATTTGAGCCGTTTCAATAGGAGTAGGAAGGTGATAATTTATTCCGGGATCAGTTGTGCGAACCCACTTTCCAAAGCGGAGGATTGCAGCTTGTTCATCTTGTTGAACGGTATAAATACCTGTAAGCAGCCATAAAAAAAAGATACCGCCAGCGATGTACCATAAGGTGCGGCCACCTCCTTTCCCATCTTTTGGAAGGAGCTTTTTAAACTTATCCTGACTCTTTTTAAAAAGGTCTTCAATATCGAGGCTTTCGTCGTTACGTTGCCTTGGTTTTCTCGTCCAGGAATTATTGTCCCCGTGACCCCATGGGCCTTCATCATCGTCTTTTAAGCTCATTACTAACGACTCCTTTTCATTCTTTTGAATGTTGAGTATAGATGATCTGACTCTTTTAGGCAATTAGGATGGTCTTATGTCCCTTGAATCGCAAATCACCAGTGCTCTTAAAACACTTGTAGATCCTTTATCTGGACAGGATATTGTATCAGAGGGGCTTCTCCAGGGTTTAAATATTACATCCTCAGGTAAAGTTAGCTTTATTTTAGAAATAAATACTGAATACATGAATGAGGGATTAAAACTTAAAGAAAAGGCAACTTCTCTTTTGGAAAAGATTCAAGGAGTTACGCATGTTCAAATTGCTCTCACTGCCCAGCGCAAACCCAAAGCTCACAATCCATTGGCAAAAGAGATTCCTGGAGTTAACCATATCCTTGTCGTCGGATCGGGGAAGGGGGGTGTTGGAAAGTCGACGACGGCCGCTAATTTGGCCTGCGCTCTTCAATCGATGAATTTAAAAGTCGGCATTTTGGATGCGGATATCTATGGACCATCCCTTCCGCGACTTTTAGGTATCAACCAAAAGCCCTCTTCTGATGATGGAATATTCATCAATCCTCTTGAAGTTCATGGCCTGAAGTGCATGTCCATGGGATTTATGATCGATGAAAAAATGCCAACTATTTGGCGTGGCCCTATGATGCAAAAAGCTCTTCATCAAATGCTTCGTCAAGTAAAGTGGGGGGATCTTGATGTTCTTGTCATTGATTTGCCACCTGGTACAGGAGATGTCCACCTGACTCTCGCTCAAACGACATTATTATCTGGGGCTATTATCGTTTCAACTCCTCAAGATCTTGCTTTGATTGATGCCAGAAAGGGACTTGAAATGTTTTTAAAAGTGAGTGTACCAGTCTTAGGACTTGTGGAAAATATGAGCTATTTTCTTTGTCCTCATTGTCAAATGCGATCAGAGATATTTGAGCATGGTGGTGTGCATAAAGAAGCTCAAATTCTTGGGGTTCCTCTTTTGGCTGAAGTTCCTCTACATATTGCCATCCGTGAAGCTTCAGAAAAAGGCACGCCTATTGTTCTTTCAAATCCAGCTTCCCCCGAAGGAAATATTTATCAAAACCTCGGCCAAAGAGTGTGGGCGAGTTTAAAAAAGTCTAGCAAAGCTTGAGACTCCCTAAATACATATAATTATATTACATTTTTATTTATAAATATTTCTTAATAAATAATAAATACCTTTTTATACATATATTAATACTTATTGATTATTATGAGATGAAAATAAGATTAAATATGAAGGAGAGGTAAATGATAAAGCAATTTGCGTTTGCACTAAGCGTTACGAGTCTATGCGGCGATGTTCAGTCAGCATATGCTCTTAGAAGTGCAATATTTGAAGAGGGCCCAGATAGGAGAGGGATAACACGATCACCACTTCTAAGAAAAGTTGAAACAATGAAGAACAGGGGCCTTTCTTTGCAGAATGAAGCTCTGAAAATCACAATCGTCCGCCGATCTTTTCTGCCTTCAAAATTATTTGGAAGAAAAAATAGATCCTTGAGAAGAATGGCAAGAATAGAAAAAAAGACAAGAATTAAGCAAATAAGAGCAAAAAAAAGAAACTCAATAAAAACAATCCTTGCAAATAAAGGAATTGAGAGGAAAAAAGCAAGGCTTACAAGAATGGAGAAGAGGAGAATTGCTAGGAAAAGCAAGTTTATTTTACATCGTAATAACATATCCCTAGCACAAATAACGCCCTCTATAGAAGAGTTGAGGGAAGAAAATATAACATCCTCTCATCAGGTCTCTACATCTTTAGGATCATTCGATAATCAATCAACGGGGAGTATTCATCAAGTTTCTGAGCCTGGTGAGGTTCAAGATCACAGAGCTACGCAGCATATAGCCTTAACCCCTGTTATAGAAATAGAAGAGGTGCCAAATCGTATTGAGCACGCAAATTCTGAAAATGGCGAGATTCTTTTACATTCAGGAGTAAATATCGAACTGGAGTCCGCAGCCCTTGAAAGTGGTGGAGTTCGTTTACATGCAGAAGAAAATATCGGACGGGAACCCCTAGCTGCTGATAATGCGGGAGGTCATTTACATGTAGGGAGAGATATCGAACCACAGCCAGTCGTTGCTGAAAATGAGGGAGGCCATTTACATGCAGGAGCAACTATCGAACGAGAGCCTGTAGCAGCTGAAAATGGTGGGGTGCATCCAGGGTTGAATGTCGAACTGCAAGCCGTAGCCCTTGAAAATGATGGGAACCATTTACATCCAGTGTTAAATACCGAACCAGAGGTTGCTATCCCAGATATTCAACATGATCAATCTGTAAATATAGAATCTCATTTGATTGAACTTATGTCAGGAGTAAAGGAATTAAAAAAAGTTGCCAAAAAATATAATATTTATTTTTCTCCGACGAATGACAAAGAGGAATTAGATTCTCAGAGCGCTAAGCTAGCAAGGTTGTTAGAGCTTGCACAGCAAGTGAAGGAATCTATATCTGAAGAGTATTTGGGTGAACAAGGAGCATTGATTGAGATTTTTAGAGATTCGTTAGATAAAGCAGTAACAAAACTCGCCGTTATAAAATCTAAATTCGAATCTTATTTTCCTCAAGCGACACCTGTTTCTGATCAAGGTATTGATGATGAGGTTTCGCAGTTCCACGTTCTAAACTCAGATGTTTCTGACTCTGACCTAAGAGATACTCAGCTTGAAAGCGCAGCATCTTTGTTACAAGAACTGAGCCTCGGAGAAAATGCTTTGAGGAACACTATGTTTTCTAAAGAGGATGATTTATGTGAGCAAGCATCTATACTCGATAATTTAAGGGAAAAAGCGGATTCTGCGAAATCGGGATTAGCTACTTTTGAAGCACAACTCGAGAATGGTTCTGGCTTAGAAATCGATGATATCTTTGCTTTAAAAGGTAGAGGTGATTCTTTAAGGACTGTTTTAAGTGATATAAAGAGTCACTTGGAGATGCAGGGACAAAGATTAAATTACGTACAAGCTAAACGGGAAGTAGAAGCACAAAAAACAGCCGCCCCAGCTGAAAGTCCTCAAGGGCCACTGTCTGAGGATCTAATGGAACGGGTGGTAGAGAATTTCTTAGGTATTCTCGATAATTTAAGGGAAAGGTTAATTGCTTTAGACCCAGACACAGATTATTCAAAATCCAACTTACAACAAGAAAGGAAAAATTATCTAGAGACTGCGCCTAGACTGATAAAGGCTGAATTAGAGGGTATTAAGAGAATTTTAGGCATTTCAACAGAAGACAGAGAAAAGAAGAGAGAAACCTTGATAGAAGGAAAAACTCTAGGATCTAAGTTACAAATTTTTAGAATTGATTTAGAAAATTTCATCTCTGTGTTTAAGTTGAATGATTTTGCGCGATTGGATTCTAGCATTATATCAAAAATGTATATCGTCGAAAGATTTATATCTGCTTTTGTGCCTCGCTTAAGTGAGCTTTCTTCTCCAGAGACTCCTATACTAGGTGAAGAATCGGAAGATCCTTCAGAAGAAAAGTGGGTTAATGCTTTGGACGAACTAAGAATCGGACTTTCTATTACAGAAAAAGATATAGATGTTGAGAAAGAGAAGCTTGAAGCTGAGAGAAAAAACCGCGAAGAAGAAAATGCAGGCTCTCAGAGCGAGCCTCAAAGTCCTGATTCTCCTTTAGCTCCAAGACCTGATTCTCCTTTATCTCGTGAGTTGAAAGCTTTACTTTCAACTGTGAAAAAAATGAAAAAAGAAGAGTTCCCAGTCACTTTTACTTCAACCAGAGGATCCGGTCTTAAGACTCCAACGGTTAGACGACCTGGAAGGGATCAAGGAAAATCTATGATGGCGCAACCTGCTGCAGTATCATTAGTTGGTGAAGAAGAAGAAACCATAGAACTATTTTCTGATCCGACGAAAATACCTAGTCTTGAGACTCGAAGCCCTGCAGTTTCCAATGCTAAGCCATCGGATGACCATGTAGAGCAAATCTAAGGATCCTGCTGAGTCGAAAAGAGGGTTAACCTGTTTCAAGTAGCCGGAACTTGGGGGACAGAAGAGCTTTCTTCGGTCCCTCATTTTTGTGATATTCAGCTCTTTAAGAAAATTCGTAACTTCTCACCTATTTGTGGCATCCTTGGCAAGAAAAGGTTGATTTTTTGAAGAAAAAGCTTGCCTTTTCTTATCCGAGGATCTTATTGCCGCCGAGATACTCGGCTAAGAAATGCTAGAGCTTTCCTTTGGAAAACAAAGCATTTCTTGCCAAGGATGACACGTTCGTGGAGAGTGCTAAGTAATTAAGAAAATTCTAAAATTGCTTGCTTACCGTTTTTAGGAGCCGTATATACCTAATGGATTTGAAGATTTCTGGATTGCCACGCCCCTTTTGGAGGCTTGCAAAGCTTGTCCTCTCAAAAGCGAGGAACCAATAAGTCGTCCCCCGTTTTCACGGGGACATGCTTTGCGAGGGCAGCAGCCCGAAGCAATCCAGAATAAGGTATCTTCAAGTATGATGAGTCGAGTATAGGGTAAAGACTTCACGGAAGGAGCATGTAAGAATGATATCCCTTATAGAATGTTTAGGCTTAGCTGGGGGAACGCTCACAACTTTTTCCTTTTTACCCCAGGCTATAAAAATATGGCAAACTCGTGATGTGAGTTCCATATCTCTTCTTATGTATTCCATCTTTTGTGTTGGAGTTATGTTTTGGTTGATCTATGGGATTGCTTTAGGTTCTATTGCTCTCATTATAGCAAATGGAATTACACTCTGCTTTTCAACGAGTATTTTATTTTTAAAGATTTATATTGGAGCAAAAAATAAAAAAAGAGAGGATGATTAGATTATAAGAATCACCCTTTATATTTCCACCCCGTTAAATAGATAACCTCAAAAGTGGCGGGTAGGATACCATTAGAAAGCCCATAGGTATCTTTGTAAATCTCCTCAGCCTTGTCAAATAAGATTCGGGGAGTAAACATTTTGGGGCGATCATAGAGTTTATTCGTCTCACCCATGCCTCGTAGATCTTTCATTAAGCTTCTGAGAGAAGGATATGTAACGGAAATAATCTCCGTATCAACGACAGGCATAAAAAACCCGCCGCTGCCTAAGAGAGAAGGAGCGTCTTTGGGATGCAATAGGGGAGCCATTCGGGGGGATGCGCCGCCTGTGAGCACAAGTTCTGCCTGAAGAAGACTTTCCCGCAGTTCAAATAGAGTTTGTCCCCCCCAAAGTGCCCCTAAAAAAAGGCCGTCTTTTTGAAGGCAACGGTGGATGCTTTTTAAATGACCGAGTAAATTATTCACCCAATGGCCTTGGAGACAGCTTAAAATCAGATCAAATGAACTTTCTGGGTAAGGTAAATCATCCTCAAGCGACGGGTGGTGTAGACTGGGGTAGGGCAGGGAATGGGGAGAGAGGTTTAAGGGTTTGTTAAAGCTTTTCTTGAGATCATTTAATCTCAAAACAAGTTCATATCCCACATGGTCGAAAAGAAAATTATGGGCATGAAAGGTTTTCTTGGCCCTTTTGTGGTGAAGATGGTAAGCTTTTGGATCAAAGAGTTTCATAAATGCTAGGTATCATAGATTTAAATGTTAATGAAGAAAAATGAAGTTAAAGAGCTATCAATAAGAAAAGTCTCAGCTGAGGAAAGCGGAATCCGACTTGATCGATGCTTGCGACTTTCGATTCCTCACTTGCCCCAAGGCTTGATAGAAAAGGCTGCACGCAAAGGTATCCTCAGAATTGAGGGTTCGAAAGCCAAGCCATCCACGCGGGTCGAAGAAGGACAAACTCTATCCTTTCCCAAAAGTTTTTTAAGCCTTGAAACTGACGTTCAGAAGAAGAAGCGAGATGCCCTTTCGCACGCTGAACGAAAGTGGCTAAAGGGTCTAATCCTTTATGAAGATTCAGATATCATCATTCTTAATAAACCCGCAGGTATTGCTGTTCAAAGTGGAACAAAACAAAGAAAATCTTTGGATGCCATGTTGGAAGTGTATTATGAAGACTGTAAGCCTCGCCTTGTTCACCGATTAGATATGGATACATCGGGCGTAATGGTTTTTGCCAAAACGTTACCGATGGCACGTTGGTTAAGCCAAGCCTTTAAAGAACGCACAGTTCAAAAAATCTATTGGGCTCTTGTGTGTGGCGTGCCTGCTAAAAAGGAAGGCGTAATTTCTCTTTCCCTTTCTAAAAAGCCTGATTCTTTGGGAGAAAAAGTTCGGGTAGACCAAGAAGAAGGGGTGCGGGCTAAAACCTATTATCGGGTGATTGAGGCCCTCGGGAATCGGATAGCCTGGTTAGAGTTGACGCCTAAAACAGGACGCACCCATCAACTGCGCGTTCATTGTGCTGAAGCCCTAAAAACCCCTATTCTGGGTGACGGAAAATATGGAGGAAAAGAAGCTTTTCCCTTTGGACGCAAGTCTCTCCATTTGCATGCCAGAGCCCTTGTTCTGCCTCTCCCTAAAGGAAAAACGATGACGTTTGAAGCTCCTCTCCCTAAAGAGCTTAAAGAAACGTTTAAAGAGCTAGGATTTGAGCATGTTTGACATCTATGTTCATGATCAATTCCTTAAAACGCCTGAGGGAAATCCTTTCGAGGTCCCAACTCTAGCTTTAGCGAAAGCCATTGAAGAAGAGTGGGAAAGAGACCCTTCACCCCATTATGGACAAAAGCCTTTGACTTCGCTTGTTGCAACGGCCCTTGATCGGGTGGCGGAGGCACGCGAGGCTTATATTTCTTATGTGCTTCAAGCAGCTATGAGGGATGTTGTCCTATTCTGGGCGCCTATACCTGAATCACTTGTGAAACTTCAGGAGGAAAAGTGGGCGCCTGTGATTGAGGAGACAAATCGTATTTTAGGTCTTCAGTTAAAATCAACGCTCACTTTTTCCATTGCCCCTCTCTCATCTCTTGAGGAAGAAAAAATCAGAGAGTTTTTTTATCGTCTAACCGCTTTTAAATTTGCGGGATTTGTTCACCTTCTTACACTGACATCTTCTTTTTGTCTTTCATTCTTGGTTCTTCAGGAGCGACTTTCCCCTGAGGAAGCCTGGAATCTAGCCCACCTACCCGAGCAGGATCAACGTCGTTTCTGGGGAGCAGATAAAGACGATATTCTCCGTGAGAAAAGCCTCCGGGAAGAATTTTTTGAGACCGTGCGGTTTTTGGAGCTGGTTGTGTAACAAGGTAGAGAGGAATGATACTACTATTCATTTCTTGGCATTTACAATATACATTGTATAATATATAAGGAGTCTATATAATGGAGTTTACAATGCGTACCTTAAGTATCACTATAAGTGAAGATCTTTATGATAATTTGAAGCATACAGTTTCTTCACGACAAATTAGCAAATTTGTAAGTGAGGCCGTCAAAGAAAAACTATGCAAAAAAAATGAAGAGCTTTATCAAGCTTACCTTGAAGCGAGTCAAGATCTAGAGCGCGAACAGGAATTAAAGGAATGGGATATTCTCAATGTTGAAGCATGAGAAGGATCAAGTTCTCCTCGTCCGTCACTGAGAAGAGAAATGATCCCAAATAACAAAACACTGAAACGTGGGGACGTGTACTAGGTAAATTTAGACCCTACCATTGGTACTGAAGTCAAAAAGACAAGGCCTGGTATTATCGTTTCAAATGATTCTCAAAATAGAGTAGGTAATCGCATAATTATCGTTCCAATGACAACTGTTGTAACAAAAATATACCCTTTTGAAATTCTAGTTGAAGTAGAAGGGGTAAAATCAAAGGCTATGCCTGATCAGATTAGAACAGTTGATTGCCAGCGGTTAGGTTTAAAGTTGGGAAAGCTTAGTTTGGATGAAATTGATAAATTAGATAAAACCCTTAAACTTGTCCTCTCTTTGTAACAACTCCCTTGCCAAAAACAAAAAATTCTGTTAAAAATAAATAGGATACAAGCGAATTTCCATAATTTCTTTCATTCTTTATTTAATGTGCAGGATTTAACAAATGCGCAGGCCACTAGATACCGCTCCCTCTAAGACCCTCTTTGGGTTTATTGTTTTTTTTCTAAAAAAACAATGGCTGCTGTTTGCGTTAATCCAATTATTTTGGTTGGCTTGGGCTTTTGATCAAACCATCTTCCCTCTCCTTTTTGGTAAAATCATTGATGGCTTTACGAATTATGTAGGGGATAGGGATTCTGCATGGGCCGTTCTCAAGGGGCCGATTCTTGCAGCAGCTGTATTTTGGATAGCCATTGAAATTTCATTCCGGTTAGGAGGAATTCTTATCGCTTTTGCTTTCCCAAAGCTCGATAAACAAATTCGTATGTACCTGTTTTCCCATATGCATGATCAATCCCACGCCTATTTCTCAACACAATTTGCAGGGAATATTTCGACGAAAATTTCAGATATGGTTGATAACATAAATCACGCCCTTCAGCTCGTAATTACCCTATTTATTCCTGTTTTTGTGGCTGTTATTATTGCTTCGGCTAGCTTTTATATATTAAGTCCCTTTTTTGCTCTAGTGCTTCTTGGATGGGCATTGATCCACGTTGGAATTGGAATTACATATTCTTTTCGCTGCGCCTACCTTTCTCAGGTTCATTCTGAAACACGAAGCCAGCTCAATGGAAGGATTGTAGATAGTCTTACCAATTATTTTGCAGTTAAAAATTTTTCCAATAAAGAGTATGAAATTAATTATATCGGCGCGTTACAAAAGAGCGAACGAGATCAAAATAAGCAACAGCTTATTTATATCGAAAAAGTGCGTGCAATCCTTGGCGTTCTAACCTTCCTTGGCCCAGGATTAGCCCTCAATGGTTATGCCTATTGGTGTTGGGTACATCACTTAATTACGATCGGGGATATCGTTATCATTTTCAACACCTCTTGGAATATTATTATGATGTTGTGGTGGTCCAGTATTGAATTGCCTAATTTCTTTAAAGAAATTGGGATTTGCCAACAAGCTCTTTCCCTTTTACAGACGCCAATTATCCTTAAGAATGCACCTGGTTCTCAGGAATTACAAGTCCCTCATGGGAAAATTCAATTCCAAAAAGTGCACTTTCAATATGGAGATGCAGCTCCCCTTTTTAGTGACAAATCTGTTGCGATCCAACCTGGTCAAAAGATTGGACTTGTTGGGTATTCGGGAAGTGGGAAGACAACTTTCGTGAACCTGATTTTACGTCTTTATGACATCCAATCTGGTCACATTCTGATAGATGGCCAGGATATTGCGAGCGTAACTCAAGACAGTCTCCGAAAAAACATAGCCCTTATTCCTCAAGACCCTACACTTTTCCATCGTAGCCTTATGGAAAATATTCGTTATGGTCGTCCTGAGGCTTCCGATGAGGAGGTGATCATGGCTGCCCAAAAAGCCCATGCGCATGAGTTTATCATGAGTCTTCCCCGAGGTTACCACACACCTGTTGGTGAGCGAGGGATGAAGCTTTCTGGGGGGCAACGGCAACGTATTGCCATTGCTCGCGCAATTCTGAAAAACGCGCCCATTCTTGTCCTGGATGAGGCCACGAGTGCACTTGACTCGGTCACGGAAGCTCAAATACAAGAAAGTCTTGAAGTTCTTATGGAAGGAAGAACAACCATCGTAATTGCGCATCGGCTGTCAACTCTTCTGCACATGGATCGTCTTTTGGTTTTTGATCAGGGTAAAATTATTGAAGACGGCAATCACAAGTCCTTAATTGCAAAGAAAGGTCTCTATCAATCTCTATGGAAAGCCCAAGTGGGTGGCTTTTTGCCGGATACTGTTGAAGAGCAGTAATCAATGTATCAGAGTCACTTGTAAATAAGTCTTGAAAATTACAAAATTTTAATTTACTATTTTCAATATTATTGATTAAAGTATTATTACATACGATATTTATGTACGGATTTACTCGATAATGACATTTTTTGTAAATTAAATTTATATTTTATTAATGCTAATTATTTTTATATGGTGCAATATGATAAAAAGAGTTTTTGTGGTAACGTTACTTACGGGTGGTAGTTTTTTAGGAAATTTCCCTCTTTCCGCCATGGAATCTGAGAGTATTAGTAAGAATGTGTCAGCTAGAAGGACTTCTCAACATTCTAATGGGAACCTCAAAGTTGAAGAGCAATTCAAAGAAGATCACCCTCCATTAAAGACTTTTAAAGAAACGGTTCAGTGTATTTATGAAGCCTTGGAGAAAAAAGTTGATGAGGATCAAAGGACGTTAGGGCGTTTTTTAGAAATAAAAGAACTTTACGTGAATGGCAAAAGAGACGAAGCTCGCCAAGAATATTTAATGATGGTCGGTATATCTAATCCGAAGAACGATCAGAAAAAAAGAGTTGTCCATCTTAAAGAGCAAATAGACTACATTAGCCAATTTTATAGAACCACGATGAAGCTGGCTACAAATATCAAGATTAATATGAACGAGTGGAGCGAAGGAAATAAGAAGTATCCTCGTGATAACATGGAGGCTTATTTAATCGGTGCTGAAATTAACAGTTGTAATAAAGCAGTATGTGAAGAATTCGATAGGATCAATAAAAAATCAGAGGAGTTACACCTGCCCGCAGAATACAACTTCCTGAATGATTATCTTATTGAAATTAAAAATAAAAAAGTTATTTTCCTTAAACAACTATCTTCACAAATAAGGCCTTTTGCTGAGAAGATGTCGCTGTCGTTGAAGCAAGACTTTAGCATGATTACCGAGTATACAAATCAAATGCTTTTACTTCTGAGTGATGAAAAGAAAGGTGAAGAAAATAAACCTACCCTCGAGAATAATGAAAATAATAAATCACCTAAGAAGAAATCTAAGAAGAAAAAGAAACGGCACCCTAAGGGGAAAAGCCGTAAAACAAAAACTCAGGAAATCCCTAAGGAAGAAGTTTCTTCTTCAGAAATTAATCCTAAGGTAGATTCACATTCTTCCCTTCTTCAAGCTGAAGGGCTGCAGAATACGGAGAAGGAAGAAATCTTGGTATCTGCTTCCACTCAATCCCCGCAAACTGAGGCAATCGAGCCTTCTGAGGAAGTGGAATCTAAGGATGATCTTGTTTCTGAAGTTGAAGATCAACAGGCCCAGCATCACTCTGAAGAAAATGAAGATGCTCCTAAAGTTAAACGCAAATTAAAAAGCACTAAAAAGGAAAACCCAGATCGTGAGCAACCGAATATTGACTCCGAAGAAAAAACTTCTGATAAAAAAACAAGAAACGAAAAGTAAAAAAAGCATTAAATATTAAAAAGTATTTAAAAAGGGAGAAGAAAAAGGAATCATCTTCATCTCCTTCGGTTGTCCATACCACGCCACACCCAACCATTGGTTTTACAAAAAAAGCTAAGAAACAATTGGAGAAAATGGGGACTGATTATGCTCGTAAAAAAATACAAGCTCTTTTTATGCAACTAAATTCCAACCCTGTTGGCACAGGGGGAATCGGAAGGCCTGAACGCTTGGCAGGCGGGGGATATTCTCGGCGTATTACAGGTGGCGATCGACTCGTCTATGATATTGACGATTCTGGAAATATTGTTATTCATGATACAGAAGGGTATCATAAAAAATAGACCAAATTGCATTTTGTCCGGCTCATCCTCGACGTGATTTGAGACCAGGTTTAAGATTGTGCCCCCTGTGAAGGCAGGGGATCACGCAATCTTCAACTTGGACCCAGTAATTCTTAACCTATCCTCTTCCTTTCCTATATAATCGCAGGTGACGGGGGTAATTTTGAAAGATGCACCCATTTTCGTTTTAAATGAGCCCACAAGGGTGATTGATTCAGTCACGGAAGCTCAAATTCAAGAACGTCTTGCAGTTCTTATGGAAGGCTCAAGTTGGGGGCTTTTTGTCCGATACGGTTGAAGAACAGCAATCTGTGTCAGTGTCACTTGCAAATAAGGCTTGAAACGTATAAAATTTAAGGTTAATAGTTTTCGATATTATCGATCAAAGTATTATTACATGCAAATTTTATTTTTTTATAAAATTTGTTTGATAGTGACGTTTTTTTGTAAATTAAATTTATGTGGTGCAATATGGTAAAAAAAGTTTTTGTGGTAACGTTACTTGCGAGTGTTTGTTTTTTAGAAAGTTCCCCTCTTTCTGCTATGCAAGACGAGAAGAGCGGTAGAAATGTGTCAGCTAAAAGTCACCCTCAATCAAAGTCTCTTAAGGATGCGATTCAACATATTGATGAGGCTTTAGAGAAAAAGATTGGTGAGGACCAAAGGACGTTAAGCTCTTTTTCAGAAATAAAAGAGCTTTACGCCACAGGCAATAAAGATGTGGCTAAAAGAGAAGTAGCTCGCAAAAAATATTTAATGAGGGTCGGTATATCTAATCCGAGGAAAGATCAGCAAAAAAGAGTTGTCTCTCTCGAACAGCAAATAGAATACATTAGTCAGTTTTATAGGACAACGATACAACTAACCACGGATTTCAAGAATAGTTTGATCGGGTGGAACGAAGGAAATACGAGGTATCCTCGCGATAATATGGGGGCTTATTTAATCCATGTTGAAATTAATAGTTTTGATGATGCAGTATGTGCAGAATTTGATAGGATTAATAAAAAATCAGAGGTGGAGTTACACCTACCCACAGAATACAACTTCCTGAAGGATTATCTTAATAGAGTTAAAAATGAAACAATTATTTTCCTTAAGCAACTTTCTTCACATATAACGCCCTTTGCTGAGAAGGTACTATTGGAGCAAGATCCTAAAACCACTTGTGAATACGCGAATCAATTGCTTTTACTTCTGCATGATAGAGGACGAAAAGCTATTGATGAAAAGGAACTTGAGGAAAATAAACCTACCCTCGAGAATAAAGAAAATAATAAATCAATTAAGAAGAAATCTAAGAAGAAAAAGAAACGGCACCCTAAGGGGAAAAGTTGTAAACCAAAAACTCGAGCAATTTCTAAGGAAGTTTCTTCTTTAGAAAATAATCTTAGGGCAGATTTGCATTCTCCTTCTCTTCAAACGGAAAGACCGCAAGATATGGAAAAAGAAGAAGAAATCTTGTTATCTACTTCCCCTCAACTCCCGAAAACTGAGTCCATCGTGCCTTGTGAGGAAGCAGAACCTAAGTATGATCTTCTTTCTGAAGCTGAAGATCAACAGATTCAACCTCTGTCTAAAAAGAATGAGAGCGTTTCAGAAGTTAAACACAAGCTAAAAAGCGCTAAAAAGGAAAAGCTAGATCTCGAACAACCGAAAATCGACTCTGAAGAAAAGACTTCTGATAAAAAAAATAAGAAAGGAAAAGTGCGAAAATCGTTAAGCATGAAGAATTACTTAAAAAGGAAGAAGCGAAAGGAATCATCTCCTCCTCCTCCCATTGTCCACATCACGCCAAACCCAACCATTATTTTTACAAAGAAAGCTATGAAGCAATTTGAAAAAATGAGGGCTGCTTACGCTCGCAAAAAAACACAAGACCTCCTCAATCATTTAAATTCCAACCCTGTTGGCACAGGGGGACTCGGAAAGCCTAAGCGCTTGGCAGGTGGGGGATATTCACGGCGTGTTACAGGTGGTAGACGAGTTGTCTATGATATTGAAGATTCTGGAAATATTGTTGTTTATAATACAGAAGGATATCACAAAAATTAGACTAAATTGCATTTTGCCCGTCTCATCCTCGCCTTGATTTGAGATCAGGTTAAAGATTGTGCCCCCTGTGAAAGCAGGGGATCACGCAATCTTCAACTTGGACCCAGTAATTCTTAACCTATCCTCTTCCTCCCCTATATAATCGCGGGTGAGGGGAGCAAGTTCGGAGTTACGGACCATTTGGATTTGAAAAACCATATAGCCTCGGTTGCGAAAAGCAACTTCACAAGAAGCCAAATAAAATTCCCACATGCGAAAAAACCGATCACCCCATAATTCTTTCACTTTCTTTTGATTAGCCAAAAACTTCATTCGCCAATGACGTAAGGTTTCAGCATAGTGTTGATGGAGAATTTCTATATCCGTAACATAGAGTTTAGCAGGTTCAATCGCGGCGAACGTTTCGGAAAGCGCAGGGCAATAACCACCAGGAAAAATATACTTATTCAACCAAGGGTTAGGTCGACTCGGGCCGGCTGAACATCCAATAGAATGAAGAAGGGCAATTCCATCCTCATTTAACAGGGTTGAAATTTGTCTGAAAAACTCATCATAATGTTTGATACCCACATGTTCAAACATTCCTACAGAGATAATACGATCATAAGTGCCTTGCTCTTGACGATAATCACGAAGATAAAATCGAACGCGATCTTCCAAACCCGCAGCTTTGACGCGTTCTGTTGCGACGCGATGCTGCTCTTCAGACAGGGTAAGACCTGTAACAGATACGCCTGCTTCCCTAGCGAGCGTTATGGCAAGGCCTCCCCACCCACTTCCAATGTCAAGGACGCGTTGACCTGGTTTGAGTCGAAGTTTTGCTGCCAGATGGCGTTTCTTATTTTCTTGGGCCGTTTCAATATTTTCGTCAAGATTGGTAAAATAAGCGCAAGAATATTGCATATCCTCATCAAGGAAGAGTCGATATAAACCCTCAGAAAGGTCATAATGATGCGCCACATTGCGACGAGATTTCGTAATGGGATTATGTTGGTGAAAGAGACGCCGTAAAGACGCTAAATGACTTAATAAGGTTTCGACTGGAGAAAAATGGTACTGCTCGTCATTCATAGCACAGAAAGTCAGAAAATCGTATATATCTCCCTTTTCTATTGTGAGTTCTCCATTCATATATCCTTCTCCTAAGGCAAGCATCGGGGAAGAACAAAAGCGACGTTCAAGACGTTTTGAATAGAGACGGAAAGATATTTGGGGGGTAGGAGTTGCAGCGCAAAGTTGAGTCTTACCTTTACAATCCGTAAAACTTAAAGTTCCGATTTTAACAAATCGTTTCAGTAGATAAGAAAATAACACAGCCCCTCCCTTCTTTTTCCTCTCGCTATTAAATCATAAATTGAGAAACGCGAAAAGGAGGAATTAGGGGTTTTTATGCTTATTCTTCCAGAGAGAAGCGAAGATAGCGATAGTGAGTGTAAAAACAATGAAACCCAAGGAAAACTCTAATGAAATTTTAAGATGATGGTTAAAAATCAGTTTAAAACCGACAAAGCCTAAAAGAACTGAAATAGCATGCTGAAGGTAATAAAAACGGAGAATGGCTTGGGCGAGAAGGAAGTAGAGAGACCTCAATCCTAGAATAGCAAAAATATTAGAAGTGAATACAATAAAAGGATCAAGGGTAATAGCAAAAATGGCTGGGATGGAATCAATGGCAAAAATAATATCGCTGACCTCGATAGTCGAGAGAACAAGGAAGGTAGGTATTACAAACCACTTTCCGTTAATATGAAGAAAAAATCGTCGCCCTTTGTAATTTTCTCTCAAAGGGATCCACTTTTTTATCCAAAGAATAAAGGCATTTGTTTCAATTTCAGCAAGCTGATTTCGCTCTCGGAAAATTTTGTAACTCGAATAAATAAGAAGAGCCCCAAAAAGATATAAAATCCAGTCAAAAGTTTCAATCAACTTAATCCCAATGATAATCAGGAAGAGGCGAAAAACAATTGCTCCTAAAATGCCCCAAAACAAAATTCTATGTTGGTGGGGAGGAGCAATTTTAAAAAACTTAAAAATCATGACGAAGACAAACATATTATCAAGGCTCAGAAGTTTTTCGAGAAGGTACCCTGTAAAAAAGGCGAGGGCTGGCTCTTTGCCTCTCCAATACCATAGAAAACAATTAAAAAAGAGGGCGATAGAAATCCACAAGAGACTCGATCTAAAAGCTTCTTTTATTGAGATCGTATGGGGGACACGATTAAAAACACCTAAATCTAAGAGAAGAAAAATCAAGATAAGACTAATCACCCCTATCCATGGAAAAAGTGTTTCCATGCAATTTCCTCCATTTTGGATTGAGTATACATGAATAATAGGAAAAGAATCTTGCAAATTTGGAAATAAATGGGTTTTCTATACCTGATAAATTTAAAGATAACTGGATTGCTTCGGCTCCTTTGGAGCCTCGCAAAGCTTGTCCTCGCGAAAGCGAGGAACCACTAAGTCGTCCCCGGTTTTCACGGGGGCATGCTTTGCTCCGAAGCAATCCAGAAACAAGGCGTCCGCAGGAACGACGTTTATAAAGATAGTAAAGGATTAGGCATGATTCAGTCTTCAAGCTCTTCTCTTCCCCCATACGTCGTTATTAATGATCCTACCTGTGAGAAGACAGATGTTTTAAAAACGCCCACAGAAACCATCGTCTTTCCCTTGGATGATGAAACACTGAAAGTGATTCGCGATCTTGAAGCGAAGTTCGATCAAGAGGATAATTGTGCAGGTCTTGCAGCTCCGCAAATTGGATATCACAAACGGATTATCATTCTTGCTTTAGAGGAGGATGAAGACCTCAAACAAAATCGTCCAGACTTTTCTGATACCTTGCCAAAATCAATCTGGATTAATCCTTCTTTTACGCCATTATCACCAGAGAAAACAACAGATTGGGAGGCATGCTTTTCCGTTAAAGATTTGGTTGGTCGTGTGGCACGGTTTACAGAAATTGCCTATGAGGCTTGGACTCCTGAAGAAGAAAAAGTTAAAGGCAAAGCCAAGGGTTTACTCGCGCGTCTTATCCAGCATGAAATTGATCATTTAAATGGCATTTTATTTATTGACCATGTCCCTGAATCGGAGCTGATCACACGAGAAGAATATTACAGAAGGCGGGATGAGGAATAAATCACGTATAAAACTTCAGATGTATTTGTTGGAAAAATATCACCGTCTCCCAAACAGTTTTTCCATATCCGCTCGTTTCATTTCAACATAGGTTGGACGACCATGATTACATTGGCCGGAATGGGCAGTGCTTTCCATTTGACGCAACAGTGCGTTCATTTCCTCAACGGTTAGTTTTCGGCCCGCGCGCACACTGTTGTGGCAAGCACAGCTTGATAAGACTTCAGCAAGGCGTTCTTTAAGGCTCAGAGGGGCCCCCAGTTCCTTCAGCTCATCAGCTAGATCTTGTAAAAGTCCAGACAGGTTGACTTCCCCTAAAAGAGCGGGGGTTTCTCGGACGAGAAGAGCTTTTTCCCCAAAAGATTCAATCGCAAGCCCAAGCGCTAAAAGATCCGTCTGAGTGTCTTTAAGGAGTTGAAGGTCATCTTCATTCAGCTCTACGACTTCAGGGATGAGAAGAGGTTGGCGTTTGACATGACCCATTTCAGCCTTAAGCTTTTCATAAACGAGGCGCTCATGGGCCGCGTGTTGGTCTACAATCACCAAACCTTCTTCCGTTTGGGCAATGATATAAGTTTCGTGGAGTTGGGCTTTTGCAAAACCGAGGGGAGGGACGTCCAGGGGGGCCTCCACGGGGTAAGAAGACTCTTGAATAGCATGGAGTGGGACAGCTGATTCCTCTAACCTTGGTATGGGTTGTTGAACTGAACCGTAAGAAGTGCGTGAAGGAGTATAGCCAGTTAAAGAAGGCTGCCGTACAGGTTCTGGACGAAAAGCCTGAACAGCTTGAAAGCTAACAGTCGTGGCTGTCTTATGGCTTGCACCTGCAAGGGTTTGCTTTAAAGCACTTACAATCGTCCCACGAATCAGTCCGCTATCCCGAAACCGAACTTCTGTTTTAGCAGGATGCACATTCACGTCAACTTCTTCTCGGGGTACTTCTAAAAAGAGGGCGAGAAGAGGATAACGGTCTGATGCCAAAAAGTCTTGATAGGCAGCCCGCACAGCACCTTGAAGAACTTTATCTTTAACAGGTCTTCCATTCACAAAAAGATATTGCTGGGTAGCATTGGCTCGATTCAAGGTGGGAAGTGAAATAAATCCTTTCAAAGTTATATCTCCGCGGCTCATCTCAAGGGGTAGTGCATTTTGAGAGAACTCAGAGCCCATAACTTGGGCAAGGCGTTCCTGAAGAGATTCACAAATTTTATAATCGAAGACGGTCCGTTGATCTGCAAGAAGCTTAACGCTCACGTGAGGATGACTCATGGCAAGCCGATTTAAGAGCTCAACAGCATGGCTGAGCTCGGTCGAGGGACTTTTAAGAAACTTTAAGCGCGCTGGCGTCGCATAAAAGAGGTCCTTCACTTCGATGTGCGTTCCTTGAGGGTGGGAAGCGGGTATGGTTGGCTTTTTTTCGCTCCCCTCTACCTTTAAACTCCACGCATCAACAGCATTTTGAAGGCGACTGGTTATGTGGAGACGGCAGACAGAGCCAATAGAAGGAAGGGCTTCTCCCCGAAAGCCAAGTGTTTGAATATTAAAGAGATCACCGACAGGCAGCTTTGATGTCGCATGGCGCTCCACAGCAAGCTCAAGGTCCTCACGGCTCATTCCAGAGCCATTATCGGTGACAGCAATGAGGCTACGCCCGCCATCTCTGAGTTGAACCGAAATGGCTGTTGCTCCAGCATCAAGGGCATTTTCGACAAGTTCTTTAACAGCGGATGCTGGACGCTCGATCACCTCTCCAGCAGCAATTTGATTGATCAGGTGAGGTTCGAGCTTGCGGATGGTCATGCAGCGAGGTACTCTCTTGCCAATCGTTTTCCTTCTTCAACTGCAGGTTGGTCGAAGGCATTTACGTTAATAAAATATGACATCAAGATTGTCTCAATCATAAAGTGCATCATTAAAGCTCCTAAATTAGATTCGTTGATGACATCAAGTGTGATCAAACGAGTGGGGCACTTATGACGGATTAAAGTTTCGCAGGTAGCCTTTTGTTCTGCTTCAAAGAGGTCCCCCATAGATTTGTCAGTAAATTCAGGAACGAGCGATAGCTGAATGCGATTTCCTACCCCCTTCCAGGAAGGTGAGATTATTGTGAAAAATTTATCTTTCGGGCCATCGAGGTAAAGTTGAAGCTGGCTGTGTTGAACGACCGTCCCTAGGGCAGGAATGGGTGTCGTTCCTCTTCCTTCTTTTCCTAGGCTTTCAGCCCATAATTGGCAATACCATAAGGAAAAAAGATTCAATTGATCTGCATATGGCAGCATGACAGAAAGGGTTTTTTGATGGTATTTTTCTAAATACACCGACATCGCTGCGCCCATAAGAGCAGGAGGACAATCCTCGTTAAGGTGTTGGTGCAAAACGTCCTTTGCCCCTTCCCGAAAAGCATAGGGATCAAGACCTGCGAGGATTGCTGGTAAAAGTCCCACGAGTGAGAAACAGGAATACCGTCCTCCTACAGTTTTGGGATGATCCAAACACAGCCAATTCTGTTCTTCAGCAAGCTTTCGTAAAGGATTGTTCGTTGGCTCTGTAATAACGATACAGTTTTCTTCAATGCCTTTTTCTTGTATGCGCTGCAAACAGGTGAGTAACTGCAAAAGGGTTTCAACCGTTGATCCAGACTTAGAAATGGCTAAAATGCCTGTTTTTTTAAAGTTTATTTTTTGAAACAAAGACGTGAACGTGTGAGGATCAATGTTG
The DNA here is from genome assembly GCA_001897795.1 of Alphaproteobacteria bacterium 41-28. Classification (GTDB taxonomy): domain Bacteria; phylum Pseudomonadota; class Alphaproteobacteria; order UBA9655; family UBA9655; genus UBA9655. Next base: position 121,992 of record MKUL01000048.1, read on the forward strand.
TCGAGAAAATGAAGACGCGGTTTTTCTTGGGTAGCAAGGGCATAAAGAGCTTGCCCACCGAGACTAGACCCGCCTGTGCCTAAAATAAGCACATCTTCTAGGTCTGCAAATCGACTTGCGGCAACTTTAAGAAGTTCAATGTCTTTCGTTTCCTCCACCAATGAGAGGGGAGCAAGCTCTCCCTTTCGATAGGCATTTCGAAATGTTTCTAAAGCATTTGATTTTAGAAAGGTGTGGAGAATGGCTCTATTACTGCTTCCATCATCACATCCTTCGAGATTTTGGGTATACATCATTTTTTACCTTTAGGAGGATTAGATTTAGAGGACCGCCCTATAATTACTAAAGTCAAAGATTTAGGCTGTAGAACTTCTTCAGTAAATAGGTTAATTTCTCCGAGAGTTACTTTTTCAGCCGTTTCCAAAAGGGTTCTTGCTTTATCGGGGCTCAAATTAAAAGACAAAGGATCGGCATATTCCTTCGCAACCCTTTTTGTACTTGTTAAAGTTAAAATCTTATCTCGTTTAAAGGCTAACTTTGCGCTACTTAACTCTGTTTGAGTAATCCCAAAGTCTTTCAGTCTTTCCCATTCGGATCGAATAAATTTAGCAACCTTAGGGGCATTCGTACATTCACAAGCAAAAATTCCCTGCAAAAGGTCAACATTTTTATAGTGACCGGCATTGAACTGGATAGAATAAATAAGGCCTCGTTTTTCTCTCAGCTCATCATAAAGGCGCTGATACAGGACGTATTGGAGAAGCAAAAACTTGGGATAATCTTTGCTTAAAGGATTTACCCCCGGTTGTGCAAAGGCAACAACGGATTGAGGGACATCTCTTTCGATCAGAATTTCTTTGTTACTCCAACGGGGGTTGAGGGAATTAGGAGGTGAAGAAGGAAGATGTAGATCTAATGCCCCAAAGGTGGCCTCTAAAAGCTCGATAAGCTCTTTTTTATTAACATCACCAACGACGACAATCTTAGGTTTACTACTTAAAAAGTTGGTAATTGTTTCCTTCTTCATATCTTCAGCTGTGAGGGATTCAATGATTTGTGAGGTCTTGTCAAGATCAATCTTGAAAGAAGAATCCGGGAAAATAGTTTGTAATAATTTTATAGAGGAACTCAACTCCAGGTCTTCTTTGTAATAGGCTACGGACGATATAGCTCGCGTTTTGCTATAGGATAAATCTGCTTTCTGGAATTGAGGGTCACCAATAAGGCGAGCCCATACCTTAAGTGATGAAGCTAAGCCATCTTTGGTTGTTTTAAGAGTCAATGTGGTTTGTGAGATACCAATTTCCAGTGACGCCCAAGCAGGTGTTTCTTTTGAAAAACGATCCATTTCCAAGGGAGATAAGATACCTGCACCTGTAAGAATTGCAGAATGAAAAAGGGAAGTTTCTGGTTTGAAGGGGGACCTAAGCTTAGCCCTGTCGAATTTAAAAACCAAAGAAATAACAGGGGACGTGTTGTCTTCCACAAGCCAAACCTCAAGCCCGGAAGGTGTTTTAAAGGACTGGATCGGAAGAACATCTGCCCTAACAGAGATAATCGACACACAAAAAAGAAAGCATAAAAAAAACTTTAATTCTCTTAACATTAGGACCTCCCGGAGAGAGGAGCTGATGAGTAAGTCGGCTTTTTCAAAATACCCGTAGCAGCCTTCTCTTTTATTAAGTATTTCTTAATAACCCTTTGTATGTCTGCAGATGTCACTTTTTCGTAATCTTGAAATAAAGAATTAATTTGATCTAAAGTTAAGCCCGCATTAAGGACAGCTCCCAACAGATGAGCGCGTTTGTAAATGTCATCTAATTGCATAACCCATTCATTGTAAGAATAGCGCCGTACGAGCGCTAGAACTTCTGGTTTCAAGCCCGTCTGAGCTATTTGATCGATTCCATCGTTTATAATCGTTTCAATTTCTTTTGTTTTGGATCCATCAACGGAGTTAACAGATATTGCAAAGCTCCAAGGATCTAAGAATTCCATGAACAAGCATTGGGTTGAAAAATCGGTTGCAAGTTTCTTTTTATGGACAAGAACTTCATAAAGACTACCTTCAAAGTCTCCGGATAAGAAGACACTCAAAAGAGAAAGAGCTAAAAGATCTTGATAATTTTGTTTTTTAAGGTTTGGGAGAGGATAAATCTGCTCTAAATAAAATTCAGCAGCTCGGGGATGTTCTGTAATTACAGGCTCAATTTTGGGTTTTTCAGATGGTTCTTGAGGACGATTTCTTTCGACTTTTGGGCCAGCCGGGATATTTCCATAATAGGTCTCAGCCCAGGTGCGCACTTGAGCAGGGTCAAAATCTCCTGAGACGATAATAAAGGCATTGCTTGGATGATACCATTTTTTATGAAAATCCTTTATATCTTCGAGAGTTAAGGCACGAATATCTTTTTCCCAGCCAATGATTGGATTTTTATAGGGATGAACGGTGAAAAACTGGCTATTAAATTGTTCACTGTAAAGTCCTGTCGGATCATTTTCGGCACCCATAAGTCGTTCTTCAAGGATAACATTTTTTTCTATTTCAAACCTATCTTTGTTAAAAGCAACTCCTCGCATACGTCCTGCTTCGTATTGCATGAGGAGCGGCAAATGATCTGTCGTTACCATTTTGTAATAATAGGTATAATCTTGCGATGTAAAAGCGTTGGAATGGGTATCAGAAGAATTAAAATCTTCCAGAAACTGCCCCATCTGAACTTCAGGTAAGGCTGATTCCATTAAGTGTTCTAAGTAATGAGCAAGCCCTGTTTTCCCTGGGAGTTCATCTGCCGATCCCACTTTAAACCAAGTCGTATAACTGACAATGGGAGCCCGTTTATTCTGCATAAGGATAAACTGCAATCCGTTTTTCAGTGTAAAAGTTTCATAAACGAACATGGGGGCTGCGTAAAGGTGCCCAGCCATTGATAATATTATCAGAAAAATCCCTACTAGTCTTTTTATCATGCTTATCATCATAATTATGGCGCTGGAGCTGGGTATATGGCAATTCCTTGATTCTGAAGCTTGATGGTTTCTTCTGTAGGATTAATAACTTCTCCCACGGGAGTTGCCTCTTTTATACCTAATTGTTCAAGCCAAGGCTTGTCTTTTGCACTTTCAATGTGTGATTCTTCATCTACTTGGCGTCGAATATCATCTTGCTTTCCTTCAGAACCTGCCATTTCAAGAAGGGCTTTTTGAGCCGGGCTTGCTGTTCCCGCGCCAGGTGCCGATCCCAGAAGTTTTTCCTTCTTAGCTGCCATTTCTCGCACGTCTTGAGGACGGGGAGCACCGGGTTCTGGCAGAGGCAAGCTGAAAAAATCGGGAGGCATATCCAAAGGTTGAATACTTGGATCAACGGAGAATTCATCAGGAGGGTCGCGTTCTATACCCAATGTTTTTTTGACAGAACCGCAGCCGTGCAGAAAAAAGCATCCAGATAGTAGCATAATGGTAACAAGGCGTGAGCGTGAACTCATTTTTTTTCCCTCACATAACTTTCTATTAGTAAAAGACACACCCCCACGGTAATGGCACTATCCGCCACATTAAACGCGGGAAAATGATAACCCAGAATGTAAACATGAACATAAATAAAATCAACTACGGCTCCAAAACGAAGGCGATCAATAATATTTCCAATGGCCCCCCCAATAATCATGCTAAGGCTAACTAGCAAAAGTTTATCCGTTGTTCGCCAGAGCCAAATCCCTAAAATAATGGAAATGGCTAAAGCCATTCCAATAAGTCCTAGGCTTCCCCAGAGGGTGTGGGCCTGTAATAAACCAAAGCCAACACCCTTGTTCCATGTGAGGACAATATCTAAAAATGGAAGAACGGGTATGACAGCAGGTGGATTCATCAGGTCGTAAAGAATCCAAGCTTTGGATGCTTGATCAAGCCCTATAACAAAAAAGGCGATGAGAAAGGCATAAAGGAGGCGGGTCATAGATTCACCTTTTTCGCTGTATACTAAGCTTTTATTTAACGCCATCAATTCTCTCCACGACATTGGCACAACGACGACAAAGATCGGAGTAGGCAGTAACCGTTCCTACTTCTGGCAAGACTTTCCAACAACGCGCACATTTTTCACCATGAGCAAGTTCAACACGAACACCTAGCTCTGGAACCTCACTCAGGGTTAATGTTTCTTCCGGCAAAACATGAGTTTCCGAGACCTCGACCTTAGAAGTAATGGAAAGCTCAGCCAAATCAACCCCTTCTATAAAAGGCTTAAATGATGGCGTAAGGAAAACCTTTAATTGGGCCTGCAAACTCGACCCGATTTGTTTCGAAGCTCGCGCGACTTCTAATGCACCTGTCATAACCTTCCGAATATTTCGAAGCCCTTCATATTTTTCCGCAAGTTCCGGCGCATCCCATGTAAAGGGGAGGGATGGAAAGAGCTGGAGGTGAACGCTTCCTTTTTGACTGGGATATCGAGAAAGCCAGGTTTCTTCTGCTGTAAAGCATAAGACGGGAGCAAGCCAATTTGTCAGACATTCAAATATAAGGTCCATTACTGTTCTTGTCGCTTTCCGCTTCAGATCCTCAGGATGATCGCAGTAAAGGGAATCCTTTCGAATGTCAAAATAAAACGCAGAAAGATCTGCCGCACAGAAATTATGGATCTCCGAATAGAGAGCTTGGAAAGTATAAGTGTTTGAAGCTTCGCGAACTTTTTGGTCAATCTCGTAAAGACGATGAAGAATCCATTTTTCTAGCTCGGGCATCTGATCATACTCGATTTTTTCATCTTCAGAAAATCCTGCTAAAGCTCCCAATAAATAACGCAAGGTATTTCGATATCGGCGGTAAATATCTTGTTGACGCTTAAGAATTTCAGGACCGACGCGCAAGTCTTCATAGTAGTCACTACTCACAACCCAAAGACGCAAGATATCTGCGCCCATCGTTTGGGTAACAGTTTGCGGAGATACAGCGTCCCCAGCAGATTTGGACATCTTTCGTCCATCCTCACCAACGATAAAGCCATGAGTTAGGACCTGCTTGTAAGGAGCTGCATGGACCGTTCCACAAGCAACAAGCAGGGAGGTTTGAAACCATCCACGATGTTGATCAGAGCCTTCTAGATAGAGATTAGCAGGCCAATGAAGTTCTGGACGATGGCGCAGGACGAAGCTTTGGGTCGAACCAGAATCAAACCAAACATCGAGGATATCTTGGACTTGCTCGTAATCGTCAGGATTATATTTGGGCCCTAAGAAATCTGCAGGATCGGCCGTGTACCAAACATCAGAACCTTTTTGGTCTACGGCCTGGACAATTCGCTCAACAACCTCATGATCGCGTAATACGTCCCCCGTTTCTTTGTTCATAAAGAGAGTTAAAGGTGTGCCCCAAGCTCGTTGACGAGAAAGATTCCAGTCAGGACGATTTTCAATCATATTGTGAATACGTTTTTTAGAGGCTTCTGGAATCCATTGAACAGTTTCAATGGCTTCAAGAGCCCTTTTCCGTAACTTTAACTTTTTGTCATCAAGGTTAATAAACCATTGGGGAGTCGTTCGATAAATTAAAGGTTTTTTCGAACGCCAAGAATGAGGATAGCTATGAATAAGTGTCCCTTGTTTTAAGAGAGCTCCTTTTTCCTCAAGTTTGGCAATAATTTCTGGAGCTATTTTATAAACATGTTTACCTGCGAAAAGGGGCACAGAGTCATAGTAAAGACCATCTTCTGCAACGGTTTCAGGAACTTCGAGATCAAATTCTTGTCCCAAGGCAAAATCTTCAACACCATGACCAGGTGCTGTGTGTACAAGACCAGTCCCTGCCTCAAGAGTCACATGTTCTCCTGGGAGGAGGGGCACATCAAAATCATAGCCTTCACCATAAAAAGGATGATGGGAGTGGGTGTCTTTAAGTTGAGATCCTTTAAACTCTTTGAGAACCGTGCTTTTTGTAATTCCTACTTCAGCTTCAACAGCTTCTTGAAGGCTCTTTGCGACAAGAATTACCTCGCCCGGACGTGCCAATGAATTTTCTTGTATGCTATCAACCCGGAGGGCAATGTAATCAATATCCTTTCCATAAGCGATAGCGCGGTTTCCAGGTAGGGTCCAAGCTGTGGTCGTCCAAATAACTGCACTCGCCCCTTCTAAAGCAGGAAGATGGGTTGTTGTGATCGGAAAGCGGACAAAGATCGAAGGGGATTCTATGTCGTAGTATTCAACCTCCATTTCAGCGAGAGCCGTTTTTTCAACAACGGACCACATGACAGGCTTAATGCCACGATAAAGGCTTCCATTCATCAGGAAGGTCCCCAGAATACGTATGATATCAGCTTCCGCTTTATAAGCCATTGTCGTGTAAGGAAGATCCCATTCAGCTGTCACGCCCAAGCGTTTAAATTCTTCTCTTTGTATATTGATCCATTCCTCAGCAAAGACTCGGCACTCTTGGCGGAACTGGATGAGTGGAATATCATCCTTCTCAATTCCTTGTTTTCGGTATTTTTCTTCAATTTTTGTTTCAATGGGAAGACCGTGACAATCCCAACCAGGAATAAAGGGTGTTGATCTTCCTAATTTGTATTGAGACTTATTCACCACATCTTTCAAAATTTTATTAAGTGCGTGTCCAAGATGAATGTTTCCATTAGCATAAGGAGGACCATCATGGAGAACAAAAAGCTCATGCCCCTCTGCTTTTTCCTGCATGAGGTGATAAAGGTCGATATGTTCCCATCGCTTCAAAAGTTCGGGCTCCCGTTCGGGCAAATTACCCTTCATCGGAAAGTCTGTTGTGGGCAAGAAAATAGTTGGACGATAATCTCGGGTCATGGCACTACAAATTGCTTTTTAAATTTGACGTTATATTAGTGCCATCGATCCTTTCGTTCGTCAAATAAGATCTTATCTATCAGTTTTGGGAACAGCGCTTTTTTCTTTGATCTCATAATAGAGAACCACCATGGGGACTACATATTTTTGTAGTCTTTGAACTGCTTCTGAGCATTCGTTATCTAACTCTTTAATTTCACCTAACAAAAATTGTGCTTTTTCATCAGTTGGAATTCGCTTAATGATTTCAATCATAATATCTCGTCTTTTGTTGAACGTATTATAAAAATTCAAATCTTTCTGAAATTCTTGATAAGGATATTCTTTTGTATAATTAATCAAGGTCTCACATTTGCTTTCATTATTTACACAGAAGGGTTTTTTTACATTCAACTCCCAAAGATCCGGAGAAAGAGAAGCTTCATCTGCTAAAAAAATTTTTGTCCTCGCTTCACATTTTTGTGCCGAGCCCTTAGCGGTATCAGCAACTAAGCTTTTAATTTTTTCTGGGCTGGGATTTGCCTGTGAATTCACTGTTTGGACAAGACAAAGTACAAGAGTAGCGCTGATGATGGTTAAAAAATACCTTGAATTAATAGACATCATTTTTCACCTAATTTTTCAAGTGGCCTATTGTTTTCAAAAGATCACATAGATTATTAAAGGTATTTTTTTTACAGCCTTTAAACTCTGATAAGACTAAACCACTCACAAAAGAGAAGAGAATTATTTTGTAACTGTTTTTTGCAATGAAGGCGTCGACATCAATATCTTTTATAATTTGTTCAGCTTTTTCAATCACATCATCGATAGGACGTGATTGTTTTCGTCGACTTATGAAGATAAGAAGACAACCCAATCCTGCAAAGAAAAGAACAAAAATAACACCGCTTTGAATGTATCCAAGGATCGGGACAAGGAACTCAAAAAGAAAGTATAGTCCAATGATGATTGCGACTCCAAGAAAAAGGTATCCCAGCATCCGAAGGACCACAAGTGCCATACTTTCTTTTGGCTTCAGTAAAAAACTAATGAGAGTATTGGCTTGTTCCATCATTTTGAACGACTCAAAAGTTTTCCAATGATAAATCCAATCCCTAGCGCATAGGCTGCACAGGTAAGGGGGTTCTTTTTTATATAGTCCTGTGCTTGATTCATTTTATCACAGCTATAGTTTGCGATTTCATCTTTATAATGATGGAGCTGATCTATGGTGAGGTGTGTTGAGAATTCATCAAAAGAATCGTTCAATTTGTCAAAAATTTCTAAGGAGTATTCTTTAATTTCTTCAAATGTATCTTGAGAGGAAGATTGTAATTTTTTGAAAGCAACATCAGCCTTTTTAAGGTTTTCTTTTATTTTTTTACTTTCAGATACGAGCTGTGCTTTGTCAGCAGATTTATAATTCGCCAGCAAAACATCTATTTTTGAAATCTTATCTTTGTATTTTTCCAAAGTTGATTCCGTTTTTTTAATAAACTTTTCTTTCTTGTCCATGTTCGTATCCCTTCTCGAAAATGTTTTCTCACAAAAAAAGCAATCAAACTTCAAATGTGCGGTATTACAAAGATCATTGTGAAGGAACCAAGTTAATAAATGGTTAATGGAGAGGCATGTGGGGAAAGAGAATGAGAGAGGAGAATGGAGAAATACAACTTCTTGACAGTGATACCGTACTCGGTATCATAAAGTTATACGGAAATTTAAAAACGCATCTCATCTATGAGAAAGAAATTACCTTATGCAACTATTATTCGGCCCTTAACTAAAGAAGAAGGAAGTGGCTATTTGGCCGAATTTCCTGATCTTCCGGGATGTTATGGGATGGAGAGACTCCTGAATTGGCTTTAAAGGAAGCCGAATCTGCCATGCTATCCTGGATTGAAACTGCAAAGGAGTTTGGTGACCATGTCCCTCATCCCAAGGAAGAGTATAGTGGTCAATGGCGATTACGTGTTCCCAAAAGTCTGCATGCGGAACTTGCCTATAGGGCTAAGTATGAAGGGGTTAGTCTTAATACCTTGGTGATTACGATTTTATCAGGGTATGTTGGGCATGTTCACAAAGAGGAGAAGCACTCTCGTTAAAGCACTCGAGTTATCCTACTCCTTTTTTATCATCGATATTTTTGTTTTATAATTTATCTTTCTTTTCTTTTTCCGGATCACTCTTTTCTTCAACCAACTGGGGTCTGTTGATTCTAAATCTACGCTCTTCAGATCCTAACGGTGGAGTCAATTGAAAGTTCTGGCTATTCATAATAGCTTCCCGGTTAGCTTCACTAATATTACCTACACTCGGCAAAATTAAATATTCTAATTTTTCAAAGGGAAAGGGATTTTTAGTGAAAAATCTAACTCCTTCATCACCGATGGGATTATTATCCACGTTCAAATAAGTCAGATGTTTAAGGTGTACTTATGACTCTAAACGAGTTTCCTGAAGAAACCTTAATAGAGTTTATTGTTGCGTATGGTTTTTGAATCATTAGAAAACTTAACGTTATTATACAAACAATTAGCCGAAAGAAAGCTATAAATTTTTTATGTTTTTCTTTCATTTTTGTTTCTTCATTTTTCTTGTTTGAAAGAAAAGGAGGTTATTATTTTTCTTACTTTTAATGAATGACGAAAGGAAGAATGGTCTTTGTAACTAGTCCCTAAAAGTTACCCCAATGGCGCAGCTCTGCGATTCAAAATAGGTTTTTGTGAAGATCGCAGCCTTCATGGGGTCATAAACTTTACAGCTGAAAATATCTATAAAAGCAGAGTTAGTTTCGTCGGCAAAGTGGCCAGAAATAAGAGACGTTTCAATAAACTGTGTCATCGAATAGCCTAAGACATTATCGGCTTCCCCAAAGGTTATAATCGTTGGTTCTCCGAATCGCGTCATTTCAATAATGTCACAGAGGTCAAACAAATACTGTTTAAGATGATTATAGGATTTTGTTATTTTTGGATTACATTTCTTAAGATCAATTGAAGTTTGCATCCCCCAACTCTTAAGGTCAAAATATTCTTTTTCAAATTTTTTATAATCAAATGTTTTTTTAACGTCGTCTAAAGGAAAAAGAGTGTTTCTCATGAAGGAGGCTCCCTGTTTTTAATTATGATATATAGTACCACGTTGAAAACAAGCGTACAACATCAATAGGATGGCCTTTAATCTATCATATGTACTAAAATAAAATTTTTATAAAATAATCAGAAAAGATAAAAAAATAATTTGCATACGCAAAAAAGTTTGTTATCTTAAAGCGTAGCCCACAGGTGACTTCACCACCCATGAGCTACTGACCACAACTAACCCTTACTAGAAAGGACTAATCATGGCTGACGCCAATATACATACATCCGAAGCAATCTTCAAAGCTTTTGAATATCAACTTCAACGGTTAACAACTCTTGCTGATGAATTAGATATTTTAATCTTTAAGATGGGGCAAATTCAGAATGTCCTGAGTCGAGGATGTAAGGACTAAGCCTTAAAGGAGGAGGCCTTATGAAGGCTGTTCTCTTTATAGGGCCTCATTCTAGTACACGAGAACTTATCTATTACCCTGAGGGTAGAGGTGTTGCGGGATTGCGCATCCATTCATTCCACGCCAACATACCCCCTTTCAAGTTATAGGCTTTAGATACCCCACATGCATATGCCATTTCGCAGGCTTTGCTGGATCGATACCCACTTCGACAAATAAAAATGTATTCTTTCTGGGGATCTGCTGCTTCTAAAAAGTGGATCAGATCCAGGCCTAAGGTAGCTAAAGTGCTTCCTTTAATGTGTCCTTCTGGGCCTGTGAGTTCATGTGACTCGCGTACGTCCACAAGGATATATTTATCCTTATGGGCGTTCGCGTCTTCAACAGTGATTTCAAGGATTTCATAAGCGCTCATTTCTACTCCCGCGTGTCATCCTTAGGCTAGAAACGCTAAGATTTTTTCGAAAATCAAACGTTTCTAGCCTAAGGATGACACAATTGTGTGAAGCGTTACTCAAGTCATTCATTTTTCGAATCTCTTAGAATAAAGCAGATAAGGTTCGCATCATTGAAAGGAAAATCACTCCCGTTAAGGAGAGTTTTCTAACAAGAACCAAGTGAGGCGGGGAAATACGTGTTATTAATTTCTTAACAAAAAGAGATGCGACCAAAATGCCAACAGCAAGAGAAATCCACTCCCCCATTGCTAAATCAAATTTGTTTTGCCTCCAAGCCGAAATGGGAGCTGTGACTGCAATGGTGAGCAAACTACAGGCAATTGCTTGATCAAACCGGAGGCGGGTAATTCCTGTAAGCCAGGGGATAATCACAACCCCACCACCGAGACCAGTCATCGTACTTAAAAATCCTGTGATCATTCCGCCGATACTTGATGTTTTAATTTGATAGGGTAGGGGACGATTCTCGCCATGATCTTCGAGTTTTCGCAAAACCCATAAGCTATAAATAGCAAAAACGCATGTCAAATTTAAAAGAACGTTCACCAACCAATGCGGCGAGAGGGTTTTTAAGGGGGCAGCAAGAAAAGCGACCGTACCTGCAAAAAAAATGAGAATGGCTGCAATAGGGTAAAGTGTATTTTTTCGTTGAATGAACCAGGACAAGGCTGCTCCCACGGTGAGTGCTAAAAGACCATAGCCCGAGGCTTCTTTGATGTCATAGCCCCCAAAAGCCATGAGAATGGGGATGGCAATGACACCTCCACCTGTTCCTGCCAAGCCGAGAATAATTCCTGACGCAACCCCTACAACACTCCATAAAAGAATCGGATCTTCGATCATCATGATTTTTCCCCTTAACCCCGAGCCAAAAATTGATTATAGTTCCATTTGTAAAAAATTAACTTACAAATTTTTTTCCCGGCGCGTCATCCCGGAATTTAAAAAATCTTTGCGAACCCTAACGGAAGTAAGGGTGAGTATTAGGTTTTGTTAATATCCGGGACCCAGTTGGTAATTGAATCAAAGAATTTCCTGGGTCCACGATATTTAGAATCTCTTATGCTCGCAAGTTCACAAGTGGTTCTAAATTCCGGGGTAACGCACTTGGGTAGTATTGGAGACCTGACTATGTCATTGGATCAAGAAACCGTCAAACGGATTGCAACACTTGCTCGTCTTAAATTAAGCGATGATCGCATGGGCCCCATGCAACAAGATTTGAATCGGATTTTACATTTCATCGATCAGCTTAATGAGGTGGATACCTCATCTGTCGAGGGTATGGCAGGAGTCAATACGCCCTCCATGCCATTCCGAAAGGATGTGGTCAATGACGGGGGATATGTCGATAAGATCCTTGAGAATGCTCCAGAAGTGGCCTGTAATATGTTTGTCGTCCCTAAAGTTGTGGAATAAAAACAATGAATGATTTGATTCGTTTAACAATGGCCGAAGCTAAAGACGGCCTTCACCGAAAAATGTTTTCTTCCGTTGAATTGACAGAAGTCTACTTAGCGTCCATGGAGCGCAATAGGTCTATAAATGCCTATATTTTGGAAACGCCTGAACTCGCCCTTGAACGTGCAAAAGAAAGTGATCAGCGCCTTGCGAAAGGCCAAGCGCGATCTCTTGAAGGCTTACCGATTGCGATTAAAGATCTCTTTTGTACTTCAGGCATTCAAACAACAGCAGGTTCTCATATCCTTGGCGAATTTAAGCCTCCCTATGAATCAACGGTGAGTGGGAATCTTAAAAACGCCGGTGCCGTTTCTCTTGGAAAAACCAACATGGATGAGTTTGCTATGGGATCGGCCAATATCACAAGCTACTATGGGAATGTTATCAATCCTTGGAAGCGAGCCGACGGAAAAGATTTAACTCCAGGAGGATCTTCCGGAGGATCCGCAGCCGCTGTTGCGGGTGGACTCGCCATAGCCGCTACGGGCACAGATACAGGAGGATCCATCCGCCAGCCTGCCGCTTTTAGTGGTGTTGTGGGGATAAAGCCAACTTATGGACGGTGTTCACGCTGGGGGATTGTGGCTTTTGCATCTTCTCTAGATCAAGCAGGCCCCATGACCCGAGATGTGCGTGATGCAGCCCTTATGCTCGAAGTTATGGCAGGACACGATCCAAAAGATTCAACATCTGCATCTCTTGAGGTTCCCTCTTTTGAAAAAGCTTTAAATCAGGGTGTCAAAGGCCTGCGTGTCGGAATTCCAAAAGAATATCGCGTTGACGGAATGGCTGAAGAAATTCAAAATCTTTGGGAAAAAGGAGCACAGTGGCTTAAGGAAGCGGGTGCTGAAATTGTGGAAGTCAGCCTTCCACATACAAAATACAGTCTACCGACCTATTACGTCCTCGCGCCCGCCGAAGCCTCTTCTAACCTGGCTCGCTATGACGGGGTGCGGTATGGTCATCGCGTATCCGGAAAAACCCTCGATGAACTCTATGAAAACACCCGCAGCGAAGGATTTGGAGCGGAAGTTCAACGCCGCATTCTGATTGGTACGTACGTTCTTTCCGCAGGATTTTATGATGCGTATTACCTAAAAGCACAAAAAGTTCGGCAACTGATCACTCAGGATTTCGAACTTGCCTTTCAAAAGGTCGATGTGATCCTAACGCCAACAACTCCCGCAGCAGCCTTTGCCTTAGACGAAAAACCCACGGATCCTGTTGTGATGTATTTGAATGACGTTCTAACCGTATCGGCAAACCTTGCAGGTATTCCCGGTATATCCATTCCCGCAGGGCTTTCAAAACAAGGGCTTCCTTTGGGGCTTCAGCTCATTGGTCCCGCCTTTGATGAAAATATTCTTTTTCGCGTGGGGCGTGTTATTGAAGAGGCGGCCGCTTTTAAATCCTTTTTAGAAAGGTAAGGTTTTCTATGAATAACAGATACTTATATGAAGGAGCCTCGGGGCCATGGGAACTTGTGATTGGACTTGAGGTTCATGCCCAGATTATTTCAAACTCAAAGCTTTTTTCAGGAGCTGCCACATCCTTTGGTGCGGAGCCCAATACCCAAGTTTCTTTTGTGGACGCTGCCATGCCTGGCATGCTTCCCGTTATCAATGAAGTTTGCGTAGAACAAGCGATTCGGACAGGTTTAGGAATCAACGCTGAAATTAACTTGGTTTCAGTATTTGATCGTAAGAATTATTTTTACGCCGATCTCCCTTCAGGTTACCAAATTTCCCAATTTTTGCGCCCCATTGTGGGGAAGGGGTATTTGGATATCGAACTTGAAGATGGTACCGTGCGCCGTATTGGCATCACCCGTCTTCACCTTGAACAAGACGCAGGAAAAAGCATTCATGATCAGCATCCAGAAAAATCCTACATCGACTTGAATCGTTGTGGGGTGGGATTGATGGAAATTGTGTCTGAACCTGATATACGAAGTGCTGAAGAAGCAGCAGCTTATGTGCACAAACTTCGTTCTATTGTCAGGTGCTTAGGGACATGTGATGGGAATATGGATCAGGGCAGTATGCGTGTCGATGTTAATGTTTCTGTTCGCAAAGCAGGCGAGCCCTTTGGCACGCGGGCGGAGATTAAAAACGTCAACTCAATCAAATTCTTAGCCCAAGCCATTGACCATGAAGCGATGCGACAAATTTCGATTCTCGAAGATGGGGGTGAAATCCTTCAAGAAACTCGCCTTTTTGATTCTGTTCGTGGTGTAACGCGCTCTATGCGAAGCAAAGAGCATGCCCATGACTATCGCTATTTCCCGGACCCAGATCTGCCTCCACTCGTTTTAGACGCGGCGTGGGTTGAGGAAATTCGCCGAAACCTACCAGAGCTCCCTGATGCAACAAAAGCACGTCTCATGAAAGACTACGAGCTTTCTCCTTACGATGCGTCACTTTTGGTTTCTGAGAAGGAAACAGTTATTTATTTCGAAGAATCCCTTAAATGGCTCAGACCATCAAATGTAAAGACCGTTAAGCTTTTAGCCAACTGGTTGTTGGGAGAGGTTTTTGGAGCTCTAAATCGAGAGAGCAAAACGATTGACGGTTGTCCAATTTCTCCTGCTCACCTGGCAGGTCTTATTAATCAAATTCAGGAAGGGGTTATCTCGGGTAAAATTGCTAAGGAAGTTTTTGTCTTGATGTGGGGATCCGGAAAGGATGCACCAAGTTTGATCGAAGAACATGGGTTAAAACAAGTTTCTGATGACGGAGCTATTCTGATGACTATCGATAAGATTCTCGATGAAAATCCTGGGATGGTGGAAGAATATAAGAGTGGCAAAGAAAAGCTCTTTGGCTTTTTCGTTGGGCAAGTCATGAAAGCTATGGCAGGGAAAGCAAATCCAGAACTTGTGAATAAGTTGTTGAAGCAAAAATTGGGGGTATTATAAGCTTAAATAAGAGAGATAAAATGTTTATATTATTTTAAATACTTCCTGGATTCCCGCTTTGGCGGGAATGACAAGCTGGGGAGGCTGGATTATTTAAAAATTGCATCAGTCGTTTTCGTTTTTAATCGAGACTTGAACATGAAAATAAAATTATTCTCCTTTATCGCAAGCTTTTTCCTGTTCACCTCTTCCGTTTTTGCCAAACCCGTCCAACTTGACATGTGGCATTCCATGGAAGGCTTTATTGAGAAACAATTGCAAGAGTTTGTCGATAAATTTAATACCTCCCAAAATGAGTATAAAATTCAACTTACCTATCAGGGAAACTATACGGAGGGCTTTAAAAAAGGTGTGCAAGCATCTAAAGAAAAGAAGAATTTCCCTCACATTCTGCAAGTGTATGAGATTGCGACCCCATCACTCATTCTTCAAAAAAATCTCTATATCCCCGCCTCCGTACTTTTTCAAAAGTACGGATATACAGTCCATGAAGCCTTTATCTCCTCCATTGTGAATTTCTATTCTGATGAAGACAAGACTCTCTTAGGACTCCCTTTTAATATTGCAACAGGCCTTCTTTTTTACAATAAGGAAGCCTTCAAGAAGGCAGGCATTAATCCCAATAGTCCTCCTAAAACGTGGGAAGATGTGGAAGCTTATGCGGCGAAGCTTAAAAACGCAGGATATTCTTGCGCTCTCACAACCGCTTGGCCTTCTGGATATTTGCTTGAGCATTTTGCTGCACGCCATAATCTACCTTTTGCAACAAAAGACAATGGATTTGAAGGAAAGGGAGCTGAGCTTCTCGTGAATGCTGAACCTTTTGTCTTTAACGTTGATAAGATTGCGAAATGGCAAAAGGAAGGAACTTTCACGTATGGAGGACGCTTTGTGTCAGACATTGAGCCACTTTTTACAAATGGTCAATGTGCAATGATCATGCAATCGAACTCTCGGATGGCTGTTCTGAAGAAAGAAGCAAAATTCGATATAGGCGCTGGCCCAATCCCTTACTGGTCTGTGCTCACAAAAGAACCCCACAATCTTGTGACAGGAGGAGCTGCTCTTTGGGCTATGAAGGGTCATACCGAGAAAGAGGAGGAAGGGGTTGCTGCTTTCTTTAACTTTGTTGCAAGCCCTCAAAACCAGCAAGCCTGGGTTGAGGCCACAGGATATTTGCCAATTTCAAAAGCTGCTTTTGAGAGATTAAAAGCTTCAAACTATTACAAAACAAACCCCCACAACGAAATCGCGATTCAGTCCTTGATGCTTCCCCCAACTCCGTATTCTAAAGGTATCCGCATCCCTGGGTTTGTGGAAGTTAGGGAAGTTCTTATAGATGCCCTTGAAAAGTCATTTCAAGGAAAGCCTCCCCAGGAAGCTCTCAATGAAGCTGTAAGTCTTGGAAATAGTTTGATACGCAAAGCAGAAGGGGAGGGACTTTAAGTTTTCAAATTTTCATGGCATACTCCATCCAAAGCCATCTAATGGAGGGAGTATGCAGCGGAAAAAGCGCAATTTATTAACACTAGGGGCAATCGGGTTTGCTGTCCTTCTTTTTGCAATCTTAGGAATTGTTCAAACGGAAAAATCCCATAAAGCTGTAGCCATTGCCCAGGATATTCCTGGTTCCCAAGACGGACTCCCGTCAATTGGGGGAGCCTTTCAACTTATCGATAAGAACGAAAAAGTTTGGAAGGACACGGACTTTAAAGGTAAACCGATGTTGGTTTATTTCGGATACACGTATTGTCCTGATATATGTCCCACGGCACTTTATCATATGACACAAGCCATGGAAGAGTTGGGGGGAGCCAAAACCATCCAGCCTATCTTTATTACGATTGATCCACAAAGAGATACCCTTGACCAGTTTAAAACCTATGCTCAAAATTATCACAAAGACTTTGTCATGCTTACGGGAACGAAGGATCAGGTAAATCAAGCCATTAAGGCCTATCGGGTTCATGCCGCAAAGGCTTCGGAGGAATCTGGCAATGACTATTTAATCGACCACTCCTCTCTTATTTACTTGATGGATAAAAAGGGAAATTATCGGGCTCATTTTAACCACGAGACTCCTCCTTCAGAAATTGTAAAGAGAGTTAGGTTATATTTGGAAAAAGGGGAATGAAAGGGTTACTCACCTCTTCTCACACACGGGCGGGTGAGTCGCTACAATGAAAGAAGAAGTGCGTTATGTTTTTGATCGATAGTCATTGTCATTTAGATTATGAGCCTATGGCTAGTGATATAAAGGGGACGTTGAGACGCGCCATGGACAAAGGAGTTAATGGCTTTTTGACTATTTGTACGGACCTTCCAAAAATTCCCGTTGTTATGGACATTGCTGAAAGTCATGATGAGATATTTGCCACCATTGGCGTTCACCCTCATGAGGCACAAAAGACACTTTCTGAAAAAGAACTCTTTAAGGTTTTAACAACGGAAGCCACCCGGGCCAAGGTTGTAGGATTTGGAGAAACTGGACTTGATTATTATTACACCCATAGTCCTCAACAAGATCAGAAAAAGGTTTTTAAAGCTCATATTGAAGCAGCCCTTGAGTGTGATTTGCCATTGATTATCCATACACGAGATGCGGAAGAAGATACCATTGAATTTTTAAAGACCATTGGAAAAGGAAAGGCGAGGGGGGTGATTCATTGTTTTTCCGGTAGTTCTTGGCTGAGAGACCAGGCTCTGGAGCTTGGCTTTTATATTTCTATCTCTGGAATCATCACTTTCAGAAAAGCCGAAGCTTTACGTGAAGTTGTGAAAGAAGTTCCTTTAGACAAACTCTTAGTGGAAACGGATGCGCCCTATTTAGCCCCAGAACCCTATCGTGGAAAATCCAATGAACCGGCATATGTTGTCGAAACAGCTAAAAAGTTGGCCGACCTTAAAGCAGTTAATTTTAATGACCTCTGTGATCAAACAACCCAGAATTTTTTGAAGCTCTTCTCAAAAGTGATACTCCCATGCGCATAACCATACTCGGTTGCGGAGCTTCAGAAGGCGTTCCTATTCTTACGGGAAGATGGGGGGAATGTGACCCGACGAACCCAAGAAATCGAAGGACAAGGGCTTCGATCGTCGTTGAAAAAGAAGGAACAACTCTTTTGGTAGACACCTCACCTGATTTGAGAACTCAATGGCTTGCCACCGACCTTCAAAAACCCGATGCTGTCTTATATACCCATGACCATGCAGATCACACACACGGGATAAATGATCTTAAGGCTTTTACCTACCAAAACAAAATGCCTGTCCCTGTCTATAGCAATGCTGAAACGCTAAATTCTATTAAAAAACGATTCTACTATGCTTTTCCCATGGATGAATTGGTACCTGATATTTATCGTCCTTTTGTGAGTCCAAATATTATTGAAGGACCTTTTCAAGTGGGAAACATTTCAATTATCCCCTTCAACCAGGCCCATGGTTATTCAACCTCACTTGGGTATCGCTTTGAAAAGATGGCTTATTCCACAGATGTGGTTGATCTAGACGAGGCTGCTTTCAAAGTTCTTGAGGGAATTGACGTATGGATTGTGGATTGTATTTCGAGAGATCCACGGGTTAGCCATTCTCACCTTGCAAAAACCCTCGAATGGATTGAGCACGTTAAACCCCGCCAAGCTTATCTGACTCATATGTCGCTCCTTCTCGATTATGATACGCTTATGAGAGAGCTTCCAAAGGGTGTTGAACCGGCCTACGACGGGCTTGTGATTGAGATTTAGGAAAAAGAGATGACATTCTTTAAAACAGCTTTTTTCTTAACATTTGTGGTGAGATCGGCGTCTACATATGCCGAATCATCCTTACCCGATTTTTCGCAGTTTCCTGTGAGCAAAGAAGAGATGTTAAAGGGAAAACCGGCACCTATTAAGCTCTCAAGCTATGAGGGAGCTAAGACCTATAAGACAAAGCTTAAAGAGGGTGCGAAAGAAGGACCAAATTTTGCCGGACACTACACAATTGTAAGTTTCGGTTGTGGAACCCAATGCCAAGATAATTGGCTGATTGATGCCAAAACAGGGCAGATTTTGAATAGGTTTTCTTCCACTGTAGGCATAAAACAACAAATAGATAGTGCTCTTCTTATTATTAATCCTCCAGATGCCAATCTTAAGAAAGCGTATGAAGAGCATCCTGATCAACCTTTATTGGGGGAAATGGAAACTATTTATAAGGTTTTGAAGAATGGCAAACTGAAAGTTGTTCACAAAGATAAGTGGGTGAACGTGATTAAGTCTTTGCCTTAATTGGAAAGATTTCTGGATTGCTTCGCTACGCTCGCAAAGACGGAGTAGGGGACGGCTCGTACTATCGTCTTCGCGAGCCCCCAAGGGGGCGTGGCGATCCAGAAATAAAGTCTTCAAGTTCGATATATAGCTTTTCACCCCACCCAAATCTTATATTTTAGTTCAGTGTCGATCATGAGCTCGGTGAGAGCCCAGACGAGAGCATCGAGCCGATCTGGAGATTTGGAGCTCGATCCAGGAATATACGAGCAAAGCTGTGCTTCTAATTCAGGAAGGTAGGCTGCGTGCCAGACTTTTCCTCGTTTATAAAGGGATGCAATGGGTTCTGCCCTTAAGATTTTATTTCGTGTTGCATGAACGGCCTTATAGCTGATTGAAGAATCATAGTTTCGCAAGAGCTGTTCGACAAGCTCTCCCCCCATATTCACCTCTGCAACAATGCAGTCGGCTTTGAGTCGATGATAGGCTTCAATGGCTTTGCAAATCCAAAGTGTTGCCGGTCCTTTAAGAGAAAGATCTTCTAAAACAACGCCAATCCCCTCTAACGTGATTCCCGCCACAATAATACCTGTCTCATCACTATGGTTACCATGGCTAACTGCCGGATCAATCGCAATTACAAGGCGTTTCAGAGGTTTCACTTGAAAAGCCTCTCGTGCACGTTCAAGAAGAGATGGAGTCCAAAGAGCTCCTTCTTTTTCTTCAACGAAATCAGCATACAGTTCTTGACGTCCTAACCAACTTTTCTCATAACGATCACGCATATAGCCAAGAAACGGCTTTGCAAGATGTTTCGCATTCTCAAAGGTAGATCCCTTTTTAACCACAACGTGTGGGTCCTTAGTAAGCCTTTTTAAAAGGGGCGTGGGACGAGGCGTTGTAGTCACTATTACACGTGGGTTTCGGCCAAGTCTCAGACAAAACATAAGTTGATCCCAGACTTTCTCGTCCTCACGAAATTTACCTAGAGCATTCTTGATTTAAGTGTTTACATATCCAGAGGAAGCAAAATAGTTTTTACACTCCTGAG
>MKUL01000049.1 GCA_001897795.1 Alphaproteobacteria bacterium 41-28
AAATCAAAGGCAGAACAAGAAAAAATAAAAATAATTTCAAGACCAAGGGTGTTAGGATGATCCCTCTCAAATGAGTTTCTCAGAGGCTTATAAAGAAAATCCTCCCCGACCCCGATCAAGGTCTCGCTCCAAAGATATTTTCTTTTGCTGAGCGGCTTTTTGAATCTCCTGACTGATGTCAGGGTCTAAGTTCTTGATGTGTTCAAAGGCCTCTTTGTTTTTGAAAATGGATTTTCCAAGTTCACGTAGCTCTTTCTGAAAGTCGGGATGATCAGGAGAACGGTTAAGCTCATGTTTTAGCTCCTTAAACCGCGTATACCCAGAGAAGGCCTCTTGATAGATATCCCTTAGACCAATTTTATCTCTCTCGAAGGTATGAGAGGACGAGAGAGATTCTCTGGCTTTTAGCTTTTCTTGAGCGGCTTGTCTCTCTCTTTCTTTGGCTTCCTGTTCTACTTGTTTTGATACCTGGAGTTCTCTTAAGAACTTTAAAGCCTTATCAGGATCCTCACGGGCTGCCTTTCGAGCCAGATCTCTGGACTTGTTAGACAGATAGCCTAAATAGGGAGATTGAAGTTCCTGATCCACAGTACCAAGTTTCTGCTCATAAAGCCTCATGTAAGGCTCACGTTTTTCTTGCCAGTAACGGATAGATGCGTCTTCTCCATATAGTTTTACGCCTTCATGAAAGACCTTTTTGATAAAATCTGCTTTATTAAAGGCAGGATGCTTCCAATCTTCATAGACAGCTTGGAGAGCAGGGCTAATGTGTTCTTTTGATGAGGCGTCTTTTTTCTGTGAAAAAAGTTCCTGTGCTCGATTTTCTTCACGAACAACTTCAGGCTCTATAATAATGTCTCGACTTAGATCCCGTTCCGGAGTGCGCCCTAAGAAATGATCGGCAACATTCTTAAAGGCTTGTCTAGATACGGCCCCCATGGCATGGAGCTCATCGGAAAGACGAGTCAAAATCTTTTCGAGAAAGCGGTCTTCTTCCTTCATGAGCTTAGTAAGAGAATGGCTATCAAGGTAATCTGCCGCACTCAGCTTCTCTCCAGATTTTGAAAGAATATCAGCGACTTTCCCTTCTCGCCAGAAATCACAACAGCTTCCATAAACCTGCACATCTTCTCGATGTCGAGTCATGGCTACATAGGTCAGATTTTGATTCATCTCATGGGAGGCCAAGAGAAAGCTCTTATCAACGGTTGTTCCTTGTGATTTATGGATGGTGATGGCCCATCCTTGATCAAACGAGGAAAATAGATTAGGCGAAAAACCAAAAGTCTTCCCCTCATCGAGTCTGCCTTCTACCTTGTTCTTGTCTAAAGCCAAAATTGTTCCTATAGAGCCATTCTTAACCCCTAAGCCTCCATCATTACGTGTAAAAACAATCCGGTCTCCTTTTGAAAAAGGTCGTTCTTCCTTGACCTTTGTTCGCCTACTAAAATCATCTTCAACTTCACGTGTAATAGTGTATGTAAAGTCTTCCTTTGCAATGTCTCCGGAAGCTTTTAAATGATCTCTGGCTTGAGTATTTAGATCCCGGACATCACGATTACTATAGGCCATCATGAGAAGGCTTTGGTGAGGATTATCCTTGAAGGCCTTTAGCCAATCTTTAAGAAGAACATCTTTAGCTGCATCCCTAACTTCCACTCCTTGACCAGGAGCACGTTCTATAACGATTAGATGATCAAGCTTTTTTGTCTTGAGAAGTTGTGCAGCGTCTTTGTATTGAGCTTCCTTGTTTTGTCCTTTATCGACAAAGAGTCTGGCCATTTCCAAAGGATCCAGGCGCCTTTCTTCTAAAGCATATCGGTAATCCTCAGGCCGCGAAAGAATCTCCTTACCTGCTTCTTTTTGAATGTTTCTCCACTTTAGGAACTCTTGATAATCTTCATGATTTTTAACTCTCTCATAAGAACTTTTCTCCTCAGAAACTTCCTTTTCTCCTTGGATATCCTTTAGGATTTCCCTGAAAATAAGGGCTGATGTTCGTGCAGAAATTTCATAACGCTTCACTACGTCTTCAACGCTATTTCCTTCAGGCAGCTTTTCTTCGACAAGATGTATATGACCCCGCGTTTGATAAGCCTGGATAGCCTTTTGAGACGCTTGCTTCCCGAATAAAATCGTTGATTGTCTTTGCCATTCTTCCTTTTGCCGAACGACTTCCTCAAGATGTGAAGCTCCTACGCGTTCTGTCACAAGCCGAAAGGCAGGCCCGGCTTCAACAGGTTGCAATTGAGCTGCATCCCCCACAACAACAGCTTTAACTCCTAAGGTTTTAACGGCCCCTAAAAATGATTCAAACCGCTCCACATCCACCATCCCGGCTTCATCCAGCACAAGAATACTTTTATCCGAATACTGGCACCTCCCTTCATTGAAAGATTTTAAAAATTTATGAAGGGTTTGAGAGGCAATGCCGCTTCCTTCTAGATTTTGTGCGGCTCTCCCTGTAGGGGATAAGCCATAAACCCGATACCCTTCTGCTTCCCAAATTTCTCGACAAGCCTCAAGCGCTGTTGTCTTACCTGCACCTGCATAGCCTACAATGCACTTAAGCTGCCCTGGCTCTACCAAATGCCGAATGGCCAGCTCTTGCCCCTCACTTAAACGAACCTCTCTTTCCTTCAATTTCTCATGAATGTGATTTAAGCCTTTTTCTAAAGATGCAGGAGAAACAGCATGAGTCTGGCTAGCTGCAAGATCTTCTGCAGTTTTTACCAGCGCTTTTTCTGCCTTGAACATACGGTGGGTGGTATAGATAGATTTCTCCTCAATTCCTCCATCTTGACCTTTCCCCTCATTTATTTTTAGGAGCAGAAGGCCTTTTGAATTTTTTAAACGCGCATCTAACCTTTGAAAAAGCTGTGCATCATCCACATACCGGTGCAAAACTTTTTGCACATCCCCCCACATGAAGGTCGCATGATGCTTAGTAACAATATCAAAAACGACTTCCGGATGACGGAGTAAACGATAGAGGTTTCTGAGTTGGACATCGTGAAAGGCTTTAGCCTTATCTGTAACAAAAGAAGTTTTTTCTCCTCCTTCAAGGCGTTGAAGTCTTTTTTCTTGTTCTCTAACCCCGCGTCCCAGTTTGGGTTGAGGCTCCATTTCAATGCCCCGTTCTTTATGGGACCGGTGGTCAATGTGAATGTCATGGCCATGAAGTTTGAGATGAAAGTTTGAATATTCCTCCCATTTAACCCGAAGCTCACAAAGAAAGTCGCGTTTATTCCAGTTTCTTTCTTTTTTAGGGCTTAAGCCATTTTCTTCTAAATGGCGCATTGAAGTGAGAACATGGCAATGGGGTTTATATTCTCCCGTTTCCTCATCCACATCAAAATGAAAGTTCAGCTGGGCGGCCATGCCATAACCACAAATTTGATCTTCTACAAATTCTCGAGCCAAAGCTATGTTTTGTTCATCCGTGAGTTCTCGGTGAAGAGCAAATTCAAATTCCCGATACACTTGAGCATCAATTCTTTTCTCAGCAGCTTCAACGATATTACAAAAGGCTTGAATACCTTTTTGACGATCCACCTTCATAAGTTCTTGTATTTCTTTTGCCCATGAAGGGGCATCCTTTGGAAGAGCCAATTCGACATGTTGGACAGGTTTATCCTCATAATTAAATGTTTGCCCTGTCCGATCATCATAAAGTTTATAGCCTGCCCGATAGGCGATCGCTCTAACAGTATTACGACTGCTGCGAGAGAGGACTTTTACGCTGAAGTGATAAAGAGCCACGAGCTAAGTCACTCCCTAGAAAAATGGTCTGCGGTGCCTGCACCGGAGCGCCATGTTGACCAAACATGTATAAGCGCGCTTAGCAACCTTTTAAAAAAGTTCACTAAGACAGCCCTATCGACAAAAAGTCGATAATGATACACAAAATTATTCATTCTTATATGGAAATATACTTAGTTATTTCAATGAATTATGTTTATTTATAATAACAAATTTGCTAATATAAGTCATTCACAAAATAAAGAAGGAACCCGTATGACGGATAAACTAATGACCATTGAGAAAAAGATCCAAAGGCTTAGAGAGAAACGAGACAAACTCAACACGCAGCAAGCGCTTCTCTTTTATAAGGAGGTTGAGAAGATTTTTAAGGACGGTTTTTGCCCAGCTCTTGTATTGGATATCCTTGCTCACACCCGCGCGGCGGCTTCTGCCCTTCAACAACAAGAGTGGGAAAAGCGTGTTCCTTCCTTTCGCATCGAATCCCCTAACGGCAATTGCAAAAAACCTCAAACGGCTGAAGCAGCACATTACGAGAGCTGAAGAGAAGCGATACCGGATGATGCACAAACTTGAACTCACCCCTCGTACAGATAGAAAAGGCAGAACGAGGTCCTTGATCGAGCTGGGTGGACTTATTTCAAAAGCAAAGTTGGAGGACTGGAATTCAAATGCTCTCTTGGAAGCCCTACTATCCGTAAAAGAAAAGGAACAGAACACCAGTCAAATGAACATCTGGAGTCATAAAGGAGGGGCAGCGTTTTCGCAGGGAAGGGAAAGAGTTTCTTGAAAAGATTGCTCTTTTAAAATTCTCAAAAAAGAAAAGGGAGAAGCTACAAATGCACCTTCTCTCTTATATATTTATTATCCGCTTATTATTCGAGTAGATGTTTTTGTTCTAGGTCTTTCTCTCTGAGCCATTCATCATAAAGCAGCTCAAGTGAGCTTAAATTTCCTCGAGCTGATTCAAGCTCCAGCCAAGATTTAGAGAGAAGATCACTCGCATTCTTATATTGATAAGATAAATGTTGAGAAAGGCGCAAGATGCGCGCTAAAGTAGGCTCAGTCATGATCGATGTACTCCATCGTTTGTGATTAGCGACGTTAAGGGCGGTGTCTACGCTCTTGCGTCGCGCATCTCCCTATGAGATGGTTTTTAAAGTATAAGCTGGGTTTTTAAAAAGTGCAAGAAGAAATTTTTGTATAAGTTTCAAAAAGTTCACTTTTAAAACAAAGTGATAAGTAAAAAATACTATTTTTTGTTATTTACAAAATGCGTCGTATATTGATATGTTCCAAAAATGATAGAAAAAAACGATCTCCCCAAAAGACTAAGCACGTATGTTGATTCCCTTCAAAAACAAGGAAAGCTTGTTTTTCATCTCGATGAAATGGCCTCCCTATTAGGGATTACCCTCAGCGCAGCCCGCCTTTCGGCCTATAGACTTTCAAAAAAGAAACGTATTTTTAGGGTTTATAGAAACTTTTATGTTATTGTTCCCTTGGAATACCAAGACATAGGCTGTCCTCCTCCCGATTGGTTTATCAATCCGCTTATGCATCATCTAAAGACGGACTATTACGTTGGGTTGCTCTCTGCCGCTGCTTTACATGGCGCAGCTCACCAGCAGCCTATGATCTTTCAGGTTATTACCTCAAAATATTCTCGTTTTATTTCCACACCAAGCATGAATATTCAGCTTTGTCAGAGCCATTATATCTACAAAGCAGGGATTGAGCAGAAAAAAACAGCCGCAGGGTGTATGAATCTTTCAACCCCTGAACTAACGGCTTTTGATTTGGTCCGTTACGTTCGAGCTTCAGGGCACTATAATCATGTTGCAACGGTTTTCACAGAGCTTGCTGAGCGCATTCATGGCAAGAAATTAGCCAGATTAGCAAAAGGCCTTTCTCAAATGCATGGTGAGTGGATTTACTGGCAGCGGCTCGGCTATATCTTGGACAGTGTTGGCTTCCAGAAAATCGCCGATCCTTTAGCCACTGTGATTCATAAATACCAACCAGCTTTCACATATTTTGTTTCTGGGAAGACAGAAAACGTTTTAGAAAAAAGTTCTCGTTGGCGTTTATATATTAACGATTCTCTGGAGGCTGACATATGATTCAACTTATGGATGTAATAATTGAAAAATCTAAGGAAATAAAAAATGTCATCTAAAGATAAAAAAGAAACCACTATTATAAACTATAGGAATGATTTTTCTCATGTGCTGAGCATAATAAATGAAGCAAAAGAAAACGTCTGGCGGCAAGTTAATCATTCTCTCATCATGCTATACTGGAATATTGGCCAGTACGTAAGTCACAAAGCTCTTACGGAAAATTGGGGACAGGGCGTTGTTCAAGAGCTTTCTGATTACATTTTATCTAAGAGCCCTCATCAAAAAGGATTTTCAGCGAGAAATATATGGAGGATGAAGCAATTTTATGAGACATATCAAGGGCATGAAAAACTGTCAGCATTGCTGACAGAAATAACGTGGTCAAATCATCTGCATATTCTATCTAAAACGAAATCCTTAGAAGAAAAAGAATTTTACCTCAACCTTGCCACTCAAAATCGTTATACAGAAAGAGACCTTGCACGATTGATAGACAGTGCTACCTTTGAGAGAACAAAAATTGCAGATAAAACCCTTCCTCCGGCGCTGGTAACCTTTCCGGTTAATACTCAAGGGATCTTCAAAGATAGCTATGTATTTGAATTTTTATCTTTTCCTGAAGGAGGAAAAGAAGAAGATTTGCGTAAGGGGCTCATTCAGAACTTAAAAAAATTTCTTCTTGAGCTTGGTCCAGACTTTAGCTTAATTGGTGAAGAATATACTCTACAAGTGGGACTGAAGGACTTTCGCATTGATATCCTTATGCATCATAGGGGACTGGACTGTCTTGTTGCTATCGAGCTCAAAATTACGGATTTTCGTCCAGAATATGTTGGAAAAATGCAATTTTATCTTGAAGCGCTTGATCGGGAGATGAAAAAACCACATGAAAACCCCAGCATTGGGATTCTTCTTTGTAAAACAAAAGACGAAGAGGTTGTTCGTTATGCCTTAGCGCGCAATATCTCTCCAACAATGATTGCAGAATATGAAACAAAGTTAATTGATAAGAGTGTACTTCAAAAAAAGCTGCATGATCTTTCAGAGTCATTAGAGTTTATAAGTGCCCACACAGAAGCCGCCTTATTATCTTCGTAGTTTGACAAGATTATCATTTATTGATCCGTCGCATCAGAGCTACCTCCTTCTTCCGCATAAGCAACCTTAAAAATAGCCTCATTGGCGCGCGTTATGAACTCCCTCACCGGATCAATATCGATCCGTTCATAAACTTTGGTTGCCTCAACACTTTTATGAGCAAGGGTTTTTCCAATAATAGCTGTTGTGGCTCCCACTGCTCCCATCCAGCTTCCTAAGGTGCGGCGAAGATCATGAATGCGCAAATCTCCTATATCTGCTCGCACTAATACGCGTCTCCATGCCTTTTTAGGATCTGCTAAGTGCCCTTTCTTCCCTGTTCCTGGAAATACATAGATGCTTTGCGCATTCTGCTTACGTTCTTGCAAAATTTCTATGGCAGGGCCAGTCAGAGGGATCACGTGGGCTTCTCCATTTTTTGTTTCTTTGATATGCCATTCCGAAAGTGAAAAATTGATTTCTTCCCATTTCATTTCAAGGACGTTACTTTTGCGGGCCCCTGTAAGAAGGGACAAGAGGATAAAATCTCGTGCAGTTGCATTTTCTTCTTCGGCGATAGCCTTAAAAAAACGAGGCATTTCATCTTTACGCAAAAACCGTTGTCTACTTTTTTCTTTAAATTTTTTAATGCCAATGGTGGGATTGGTCCCTTTCCACCCCCATTCAATAGCTTTATTATAAATGGCTCGCATTCTTTCAAGAAGGCGATTGGCCTGGTAAAGCCCACTTTCATGACCTATCTTTTCATGCAGTTCAAGAACCTCTATTTTGGTAATCTGGCAAGCTTTCCTATGGAAGAGGTGAGAAAGGAAGCGGGGAACTTCTCTTTCATCATATTTCCAGCTTTTTTTAAATTTCTTGCTATACCTCTCCATAAATTCCTGGAACATCTCACCAAAAGTGATTTCTTCCTTTAACCTCTTCTTTTCCTCGTTAGGATCAATTCCTTTTGCTACATCTGCTTTAGCTGCTAAAGCTTTCTTGCGCGCATTTTCTATAGAAAGTTCAGGAAAATTACCCAAATAAATTCGCTCATCTCTCCCGTTAATTCTTTTACGGATAAAAAAGGTAATCACACCGTTAGAGGTAATATAAGCCGACAATCCTTTTTCTCGAGAGTCGTGATAATAAACCCTCCCTTTTGAAGGTGGGGAGCATTTTACAAAAAATTGTTTGGTAAAGTTAACCTTCATCTTGTCCTCCTGGTGCCGCACTGGTGCCGCATTATAGGTGAAATTTCATCAAAAATGACATCACTAGATATAAGCGAACATGCCTCAAACGCATTGATTTGTAAAGGTTTATATATATAGATAAAACTAGGTAAAATGATGGACTTAAAGGCTCATAACCTGAAGGTCGCAGGTTCAAATCCTGCCCCCGCAACCAAGGAAAGACTGGCTTTTTTGATCTCCTGAGAGTCTCACATAACCTCTATGGGACACTGGAGGGACACTTCGAAAAAACACTCCGTTCTCCATGCCTAGCTTCGTCCATAAGACAATTAAGCGTTTCACATTCTCCTGTATTTTGATGTATTATTATGCAGTTTTGCACTTAATATGAAAAAAATACGATGGCAACGATAGAAAAAAGGATCACAGACGAAGGGAAAGTTGTTCATCGCGTAAAAATTCGACTGAAAGGTTACCCGCCCCAAACAGCGAGCTTCCAGCGATTAACAGACGCAAAGAAATGGGCTCAACATACAGAAGCTGCCATACGAGAAGGGCGACACTTCAAAACAGCCGCCGCTAAGAAACATACCCTTGCTGAGACAATTGATCGTTATTGCGAAGAAATTCTTTCTTTTAAGCCCAACAGCACAGAAAACCAGCGTCATTATCTGAAGTGGTGGAAGAAGGAGCTTGGAAGTTATCTTCTGTCCGATCTTACTCCTGCCCTTCTCATAGAGCACAGGGGCAAGCTTATAGGCTCAGAAAACAAGTTTGGGCGTCAAATTGCCCCAGCAATGTTAATCGCTATGTGACAGCCCTAGGGCACGTCTTTACCGTTGCTGTTAATGAATGGGAGTGGATGGAGCAAAACCCCGTTCGTAAAGTTTCAAAATATAAAGAACCCAGAGGGCGAGTGCGGTTCCTCTCCGATGATGAACGTGAAAAACTCTTGGAGGCTTGTAAAGAAAGCGACAACCGCTTTCTATACACCGTGGTTGTTTTGGCGCTGAGTACCGGAGCTCGGAAGATGGAACTTTTAGAGCTCAAGTGGCAAGACGTGGATTTGACGCGTAAAAGTATCATTTTGCATGAGACAAAGAACGATGATAGGCGGGTGCTTCCCCTTCAAGGCTATGCCTTGTCTTTAATATTGGAATGTTCAAAAATCCGTAAACTCCATTGTCCCTATGTTTTTCCAAGCGATAAGAAATGTCAGCCCATAGACATACGCACTGCCTGGGAAAATGCCCTTAAAAGGGCAGAGATTGAAGACTTTCGCTTCCATGACCTGCGACATTCAGCCGCTTCCTACTTAGCCATGAATGGTGCTTCTCTAGCCGAAATTGCGGAGGTATTGGGTCACAAAACTCTTCAAATGGTGAAACGCTACGCCCATCTCAGTGAAGCGCAT
>MKUL01000050.1 GCA_001897795.1 Alphaproteobacteria bacterium 41-28
AAGAGTGATTCAATCTTTTGTGAATCGACTTAAGCAGATCATCCACCATTGCTCTCAAGAAGAAAACTTTGGGTACACACTCTCAGATTTTGAGTTAGTAAAAATAGATCAAGCAAACTTAGTGCTTCAATTAGTAAAAGGTAGGAGTAATGAGTAATAAAGAAATTGAAAATATTTACCCTCTTTCACCGATGCAATTTGGGTTATTGTTCCAGGCCCTATACGCCCCAACCTCAGATGCTTACTTTGGCCAACGTATTTTTGAGTTAGAGGGTGACGTTAACGTAGATGTTTTGCAGGCAACTTGGCAAAAGGTGAGCGATCACCACCCGATCTTAAGAACAGGGTTTATATGGGAAGGACTTGAGACACCCCTACAGTACGTCTTAGAGACAACGCAAGTCCCTTTTATAATGCTTGACTGGACTGGCCTTACAGGAGACGAACAACAAGAGAGGTTCGATGCATATATTCAAGAAGATCGACAGAAAGGTTTTGATCTGAGTCAAGCTCCGCTCTCTAGAGTTGCGCTCATTCGATGTTCTCAAGATAAACATTATATGCTCTGGAGCCTACATCATATTTTAACTGATGGGTGGTGTCTCCCCATCCTGCTAGGAGATGTTTTTAAAGCCTACACTGCACTTCAGCAAGGGATTGAGCCACAACTTACACCGAGAAGACCTTATCGAGATTATATTGCGTGGCTTCAGAAACAGGATATGGTTCAAGCAGAAACCTTCTGGAAAGACTATCTTTCTTCCGTAGAAGAACCAACACGATTAAGCTTCAAGGACCTCATTGAACCCAACGAAAAGGATTACGAGATTTATTCTTTAGAGCTTTCTTTTAAAGAAACAGAACATCTCAAGCGCTTTGCACAAGAGAATGGCCTTACCTTAAACACGGTAATCCAAGGAGCTGTAGGCCTTGTCTTAAAGACTTATACGGGACAAGCAGAACCTGTGATGGGAGTGACTGTCTCGGGGAGAAACATAGATCTATCTGGTGCGGAAGAGATGGTGGGTCTTCTTATCAACACACTTCCCCTTAAAATATCTTCTCAGCCAAAAGACAATATTTTGTCTTTCTTAACAAGACTCCAAGACCACGCTCAGAAACTAAATGAGTATGCCTATACACCGCTGGCTCAAATTCAAAGCTGGACAAATATTAATCGAAGTCTCTTTGATGTGACTTTTTCTTTTCAAAATTACCCCATAGAAGAAAATGGGTCTTTAAACAAAAATAACCTCAAGATTAAAGATGCTAAGGCTCTAGAGAAAACAGAATATCCTTTAACAATTATTGTAGGGTCCAGGGGACAGCTTCACATTAAACTTTATTACCAAATGCAACATTTTGACGAAGCTATGATTAAAAGGATGGCAGGTCATATCCATCAGATGCTTCAAGAGATACTTCACTCTCAAGAGGGCGAAAAGATAAAAAATAAGGAATTTTCATCATCTGCTTCAAATCATTCTATCCAAACTCTGTCTTTTCTAACTTCTCCAGAGAAGCAGCAGCTTCTTATT
>MKUL01000051.1 GCA_001897795.1 Alphaproteobacteria bacterium 41-28
TACATAAGCGGGGGTTTGCCAAGCGAAGCGGGCATTAGCTTTTCTTGGCCGAGGATCGTGTATTAAGATATCCAGTGAAAAATTGATTCGAGATTCTTTTTTAAAAAAATAGATCCTCGGCCAAGAAATTACTAATGTTTTCCTTTGGAAAACAAAGCATTTCTTGCCAAGGATGACACCATTTCTGAAATCGATAGGTAGGTTTGCATGATTCCTTATCCAAAACTGGGGTTACGTAATTATTCACCTCCTTGTGTCATCCCTTGCGAAGACGAGGGATAACATGCGTGAGGAGGATGGTGAATGGTTACCTTAATCCTTGTATGACATATCAGTCCGTTCTAGTTTTCTAAGGAGAGCCGTCCAATCTCGAAACCCAAAGTCAGGCTCAAAATCACGGACGTCTTTAGCAGCTTGCTCACACACTTTTTCGGGTGGGATAACAACCTTCTGGCCACCCCCGAGGGCTGCACATTGAACTTTACAAGCTTGTTCTAGAAAATAGGCATAAAGGAAGGCTTCATGAACAGTCGCTCCACAGGTTAACGTCCCATGATTGCGTAAAATCATGGCCTTTTGTTGCCCAAGGTCTTGAACCAAATTCGCGCCTTGCCGCTGATTATCAAGAGCGAGGGAATCGTATGTATGGTAAGCAAGCTGCTTATAAAAGTGAAACGAGAACTGACTCAGAGGAAGAAGCCCACAATCCATGGCAGAAACGGCAACACCTGCAGTGGTATGCATATGAAAAACAGCGTTTACCTCCGGACGATTTTTATAAATATTTCCATGGATCACATAGCCTGTCTGATTATACTCACTTTCTTCTCCTTCTAAAACCTCACCATCGAATGACACTTTTAGCAAACGAGATGCGGTGACTTCCTCAAACAACAGCCCAAAAGGATAAATAAAATAGTCATCAGACCCAGGAAGACGAGCGGAAAGATGGGTATAGGTTAGATCATCCATCTTAAACATAGCGAGAATACGGTAAGCTGCAGCCAACTGTGTTCGCATGTGTTGCTCAGCGGTGAGCTCTTTCTTAGAAAACTGGGACAAAACGGCACTCATAAATTAACTCCTCTCTGTTTAGTTATTATGCTTAGGATCATTAAATCTTTAATACAAGTGATTTAGGAACCCTTGTATATTATACCTTAGCATCCACATTTTTTGATTCAACATTTTTGATAAAAAATTTAATTTTTTTCGTTTATAGTGTAGCAGATAAACCATATGAATTTTAGCAAAGTTAAAAAAGAGAGGTGTGGATTACCCAATGTAATCTCCTACCTCTCTAAAGAATTACCACCTTATGACTCCTGTTGCTCCTGATTGTGCTCTTTCTCTTCCTCCCATTTTCGATGGAGTTCAATAAGCTCTCTCAAGTCTGATCGCGCCAGTTCCATATCGAACCAGACTTTTCCCATTTGCTTATGAACGTTTTTGATTTGAAAAATAAAGAGTTGAGAAAGATGCTCAATTTGAGCTAATTTAAGGTCACCCATTGTGACTCTCCTTGTG
Organism: Alphaproteobacteria bacterium 41-28; assembly: GCA_001897795.1. Taxonomy (GTDB): domain Bacteria; phylum Pseudomonadota; class Alphaproteobacteria; order UBA9655; family UBA9655; genus UBA9655. Next base: position 1,528 of record MKUL01000051.1, read on the forward strand.
TAGTTGCAGTGGTAGCGGCGGGTAAGTGTTGCTGCATTTACTCGTCGCGCCATCTCGAGTGAGATAACTTTTTCAGGTTAATCTTTTCTTTTAAGCTAATCAAGAAAAAATTTTAATAAAAATTTCACTAAAATGGAAACTACCTAATTTTGCCAATTACTACTTGTATGGGATTTTCAATTATTATCCCCTCACCCGCCGCTTCGCGGCGACCTCTCCCACAAGGGGAGAGGTAACACAGTTAGCACTAAAATCACCTCTCCCCTTGTGGGAGAGGTCGGCACGCGCAAAGCGCGTGACGGGTGAGGGGTTTTTTAAGACCAAAACGCAGGCTTAGGGCGAATATCCACATGGACGAAATTGGATTTTGGATAATAGCCGACACCCCCTGCTTTGAGGGAACGGGCAGCATTGCTCAAGTCTTTAAGAGCAATATGTTCAAGGCGTAGATCAATGGCCTTTCCTTGCACATGCAGGCTATTTTTAGCAACACCTTTGCTTTTTTTATGAAGTTGAGCATTGGTTGCTTTTGACCGATACCCACAAACCACATGATAGGGATCTTGAGTCCCAAGTGTAGCCTGGAGACGATGCAGAACATCAAAAAGGCGTGCGTCAATCTTGTGTTGGGCATTATCCCGTCTATCTCTTAAAAGATGGGCAAGACGCACAAGGGCCTTTTCGTCATAGTGGCCCTCTCGCCAATAAATTCCTGCAAACTCTTCTTCTGAATGGATATTGTAAAGTCGAAGGGCGCGCGAGGAAAATTGGGGACGTTTTTTTGAAAGAACAGAGGTTGCCAGACCTGGTGTCGCTGACATAGCTACAAAGGAAGAAGCTAAGAAAATAAATTTTCGCCTTGATAAGGTTATTTCTGACATAAAACCTCTTCATTTGCTTCTAGTCGCTACATTTTTAATACAAGTCATGGGTCGAGATGGCAAGACAAAAATTGCTTCTGCCTATCAATACTCTATTTTTCATGAATGAAACAGCAAGCTAAGCAGTCAATATTTTTATATTGATTTTATAAAATTAAATAATATATAAAACAAATTAATACTAAAAATGGTTCGTCGGGAAAATCACTGCATATAGCATGAAGATAGCCATGATCCTGTATTTTATAAACTTGATTGAATATTAATATGGAGAATATACGTTATGAAAAAAGAAAAAGTAATTTTAGCCACGCTTATGCTATTGGTTGCATTAGAAGGACGTTCCCAGGCTATGGAAGAAGAAAACCAAACAGGAAGAGTAGCTGTTCGTTATATAGGACCAAGACTTAAAAATGTTGAAAACGGCGCTAAAGGAAAAATAGACATAACGTTAAGTTCATCTTCTAAAACTACCAAATCCCACTATACTGAATCAATAAGTCTTACAAATAACATTATGACAGCATTACCAGATTTAGTTTATGATAACTCCCATAAAGAATTAAATTGCCCTTCTTTTATAATATCAGAGAATAAATATAACAGTAATTCTCCTAGACCCAATAAGACAGCCTTTAGCTCATACCTTGGGAGAGAAGCTCAAGATAATGAACCTGTTTCTATCCCATTAATAAATGACAAGAACCGTCCTTTAAGAACCCTCATTTTTACGCTTCGAATGAATCTTATAGCATTTGTTTTCGAAGGAAACGACGAATTCTTCGCTCACTACAAACATTCTAGTGATGTTGTAGCACTGTATGAAGGAGACTTCTAAAAAAATTTCACATAACTATAAATTAAAAAAAGCCTATGGTCTTTACACCGTGGGCTTGTCTTTTTAAACTCAACCTTCAAAAACATATTCCCATTCTTCCGTTTTAATGAGATAATTCCTATCGGTAGAGTGACAGTCTCCACATTGTTTCTCTACCACTTTTTAATCAACTTTTAGAAAGTTCCATGACTCCAAAGTTTTCCCTTAAAAATCTTCATAAAAGCTTTGGCCACAAGCACGTCCTTCAAGGCGTTGATTTAGAAGTCTTCCCAGGTGAATCTATGGTCATTATTGGAGGATCCGGAACAGGAAAATCTGTTCTCCTCAAATGTCTTCTAGGTCTTATCCAAGCCGATTCGGGAAGCATTGAAATGGATGGAAAAGAAATTTTAAGAGAATCTCTAGTCCAAAATGAACAACGGCTTCAAGATATTGGGGTTGTCTTTCAAGGTTCAGCCCTTTTCGATAGCTTAAGTGTTTGGGAAAACGTAGCTTTTCGCCTCATTCACGCCCAACGTATGGACCGGAAAAAAGCCAAAGAAGTAGCCCTTCAAAAGTTAGCAGCCGTAGGTTTGAATGAAACTGTTGGGGAACTTTCCCCTGCTGAAATTTCGGGTGGCATGCAACGCCGCGTCGCTTTGGCGCGGGCGATTGCAACACAACCGAAGGTTCTCTTTTTTGATGAACCCACGTCAGGCCTCGATCCCATTTTTAGCAGCGTCATCAATGGGTTGATTCGCACATGCGTTAAAGATTTAGGAGCCACAGCCATTTCCATTACCCACGATATGAATAGTGCGCGCCATGTGGGTGACCGTATTGCCATGCTCTTTGATGGCAAAATCATTTGGTGTGGACGGGCGAATGAAATTGATGAGAGCGAAAATCCTTATGTACAGCAATTTATTCGCGGTCTCGCTACAGGTCCTATCCACCTTGAAACCGACATTCGGCACGTTGCATAATGGTTAAGTCATCAACCCATTATGTCTGTCAATCTTGTGGCAGTTACTTTCCCAAATGGGCTGGCAAATGCGAAGGATGTGATAGCTGGAATAGCTTGGTGGAAGAAGCGACCGTTGATTCTTTTCAAAAGAAAACAACCCTAAAAGCCCAAAAAATTGAATTTTCATCCCTGGAAGACATTTCTCCTCCCCTCCCCCGTCTTTTAACAGGCATTGAAGAATTCGACCGGGTGTGTGGTGGAGGCCTTGTCCCAGGTTCTGTCCTATTGGTGGGCGGTGATCCGGGCATCGGAAAATCTACTCTTATGCTTCAAGTTGCTGCTGTCATCAGTGGAAAAGCACCATGCGCTTATATTTCGGGAGAAGAAGCCGCCGATCAAGTTCGTCTGAGAGCCAAACGCCTGCAGGTATCCACATCCCCTGTTCATCTTGCGACCACCACCCATATTGGCGATATTTTAAAATCCCTCCACCAAGGGCCACGCGTGGCAGTCATTGATTCCATTCAAACCATGTATGTGGAATCCCTTGATGCAGCCCCTGGGAGTGTCTCTCAGGTCCGTGCCAGTGCCCACGAATTGATTCGCTTTGCTAAAAAATATGGGGTCACCATTATCATTGTAGGCCATGTCACCAAAGAAGGTCTGATTGCTGGGCCGCGGGTCCTTGAACATATGGTAGATACTGTTCTTTATTTCGAAGGAGAGAGAGGACATCATTTCCGCATCCTGCGTTCCGTCAAAAACCGTTTTGGTCCAACCGATGAAATTGGTGTTTTTGAAATGACCGACAAGGGCCTTCAGGAAGTTTCCAATCCTTCTGCACTTTTCCTGCCGCATCGAACGGAAGAGGTAACAGGCTCATGCGTTTTTGCGGGCGTTGAAGGTACCCGACCGCTTCTTGTGGAAATTCAAAGCCTCATCGCCCCTTCATCCCTTGGAACCCCCCGCCGAGCTGTTGTTGGATGGGATTCGGGGCGCCTCTCCATGATCTTAGCCGTACTCGAAGCGCGGTGTGACCTTACTTGCGGAAATCGGGATGTCTTCTTGAATGTTGCAGGCGGCCTTAGGATCTCTGAACCCGCCGCCGATTTGGCTGTATCCGCTTCCCTTCTTTCTTCCCTTGCCAATGCGCCTCTCCCTAAAGACGCAGTCTTTTTTGGAGAGATTGGTCTTTCAGGAGAAATTCGCCCCGTCAGCCAACAAGAAGCACGCCTGAAAGAAGCTTTTAAGCTTGGATTTAAAACAGCCTTTATCCCCAAGCCCTCAAAGTCTTTCTCAATGCCGGAGATGGCACTTATTCCTCTTGCACATATTGCAGAACTTGCTAATTATCTTGAAGCTAAGCCCATGCCTCGCAAAGCATACGGAGGATAAACATGCTCAATAGCATTGACCTTGCTATCATCATTATCATCGGTGTTTCAATTCTCGTTGGTATCCTTCGTGGGGCCACGCGAGAAATTCTGGGAATAGCGGGCTGGATTGGGGCCTTTGCAGTTGTTTTTTATGGTCTTTCTATCTTTCGTCCCTTAGGACGTCATTACATTCATAACCAGATGATATCAGATATAGTCGTGGCCGGGGTTCTTTTTATCCTTTCTCTTGCTGTCTTTATACTTATCAGCCGCCTTATTGCATCGAGCGTAAAAGGAAGCATTTTTGGGGGCCTAGATCGTTCCCTTGGGCTTGTTTTTGGCCTCGTGAGAGGCGTTTTAATTGTCTGCCTGGTTTATCTCACCATGGGTTTTTTCTACCCTCCCAAGGACATACCACAAAACGTCACAACTGCGCGCTTTATGCCTTGGATAGCCCAAGGGGCTCACGAGCTGAAGCACCTTATTCCAAAGGATTATCTTCCTCATGATCTAAAACAAAAGACCACGATTAACCCACTGGATGCTAAAGACCTTCTTCAAAACAGCCTTCCTAACTTGGAAGAAACAGTCAAAAACCTATCCACACTCAAACCCACCTCTCCCCAAAAACAACCCGCGCCAGAGGAAGAAAAAGATGATTTGGAAGCGCTGATTGAGACGAATGACACAAAGACTGAAGAATAAAATTGCTCTGATTACAGGAGCTTCTCGCGGTATTGGAGCGGCTGTTGCTAAACGGTTTGCGCAAGAAGGTGCCCAACTCATTCTCGTGGCTCGCTCATCAACCGATTTAGAAGCGGTGGATGATGAAGTTCAAAAGCACGGACCGCCTGCTGTTTTGGTTCCTTTTGATCTAACGGACTTACCCCGTATAGACGATTTTGCACAATCTATCGCGACGCGTTTTGGTAAGCTTGACATCCTGATAGGAAATGCAGGCATTTTAGGTGGGTTGACCCCCCTTACTCATATCAAACCCAGTCTTTGGCATCAGGTCATAACGACGAATCTACACGCCAATTGGCATCTTCTAAGGGCTTTTGAACCCCTTTTGATCCAAGCTAAAGAAGCACGTCTTACCTTTGTCACAAGTGGAATTACAACCCACCCAACCCCCTATTGGGGAGCATACGCTACAAGTAAATCAGCACTTGAGATGATGATTAAAACTTATGCGGCTGAAGTCCGCCATACCGCTTTTAAAGTAAATCTTGTTAATCCTGGCTCAACACGAACAGCTTTACGAGCTGAGGCCATGCCCGGAGAAGATCCGCTTACCCTCCCTGCCCCTGAAGATATTACGGAAGTTTTTGTTTGCGCATCAGAACCTGCGTGTTCATGGCATGGAGAGATTCTGAATGCAAGGGATCCCCAGTTTTATAAGAGGTAGTAGAGTGTCATTGAAGTTAACTACCCTCTCCACCCATCCCGGAAGGCATCCCTTCATCAATTTTCACTATCTCTTTTTCAAAAATGTTAAAAGCTTCTTGCTCCTCAATGTTTTGAAATGCCCTTTTTACTAAAGTGTCAAAATCCATGTCGTTTACAGTAACACCTCCAATTTTCTGAAAATAGGCTTTGGCTCGTTCTGATCCTAAGATGGCTGCAGTTTTATACCTTAGAATAGCTTTTTTTAAATTTTTTGGAGCTTCAAGCCCAAAAGTGTAGTTTGAATGAAGTTCCTTATACGCTGTAAGGATGATTTTAAGCGCCTCCTCATCCATAATGTTCTTAACTGACTCTTCTACACAAATGGCAAAACCTTCAACACGCGTATAAACAAAATCCATTTCTTGAAAAAGGACTTGGGCCCGTTCTGACCCCAATCTGGATGCAGCTTTATACCATTCAAAAGCTACTTTGAGATTTTTAGAAACACCTCTGCCGAATCTATGCATGAAAGCAATTCGCTCACAAGATTTAAGGTGCCTACCGCTGGCAGCACTCAAGTATAATTGAAGCGCTTCATTCCATTCTCCCTTGTATTCATGGCAAAGACCAAGGGTATACTGAGCATTTATACCATTCTGTTGAGCTTTTTTTTTGCAAGCTTCAAGCTTCTCTTCCCATTTAAAATCTCTCAGCATCATTTCAGCTGCTTGATGGCCTTGTTTAGCCCCTTTTTCTAACCATTTGATCGCTGTTGATACATCTTTCACCTCCAAACAAAAGAGCGCAACCTCATAATTGGCATTTACATATCCATTGTTGGCGGCTTTTTTATATAACTCAAAGGCTTTTTGATAATCCCGTGGACCGCACATATTAGATTGACTATACATAGCGGCAAGACGAAATTGGGCTTCACCATCCCCATTGTTTGCAGCTCTCACAATCCATTTATGATATTTTTTATATTTTTGCGTCCTCAAGAATCCAAGAGCCTTCTTACATTGTGCTTCTCCCAAAGCTGGTTGCGTTGCTTACTTAAATGAAAACTCATTTCCATCATTTTCAGTTTCTTCACCTCCTAGGTTAGTTTGTTGTTGTATTTGGAAGCCTTCGTTTTCTTTATTGAATGATTCTTTTGATTCTCTTGAATTACTCCTTCTTAATTTCTTCCGTTCCGAATCGGAATCATTATCATCACTTGGAGGTTTTTTGGAGGGCGAACTTGAAGCTTCTTTTGGGGACGAACTTGGCGATTTTTTCTTGGGTGAATCTTGAGATTTTCCATCTTTACGACGTTTCTTACGCTCGCCTTCACCCTCAACAGTGACCTTATCAATCTCATCCTGCCTTTTTGTCTTTCCTTTGCCTCGGGATTTTAGCTTTACAGGTGTTTGCTGTTGATTTGTTCCATAATTATCGTCCTCCATCCCTTCAACGGATTGATTTAAGAAAAACAGTGTGCATAAGAAAACTATAAAATTTATCTTTATCATACATACTCTTCTAGTAAAGCAGCTAATATAAAATATATAAACCTATTATTTAGCAAATGGCTACTTTATTTTTAAGATTCCATCGCTTTTTGACGCCTTTTGCGATATTCTTCGATGGACAGTAATTCGCCATCTGGTACATAATCAATAAAACAACGCCCTCTCAGATGATCAATTTCATGTTGAAGTAAACGTGCTAAAAAACCCTCTGCTCTTCCTTCAACATGTTCTCCTTCAAGCGTATAAGCTGAGTAATGAATTGTTTTAAACCGGGCAACGGGTCCTGCCATGTCTTTTACAGAAAAGCAGCCTTCATAGTCAGAATGTTTTTCATCTCCTAAGGGCTCATATGTGGGATTAATCCAGACAGTTTTAGGCATGGTTTGAACCAGATCTGGCCTCCACTTCTTGAGTTTCGGGTCATCGGGAACTTCGAAGATAATGATCTGCTTTGCAAATCCAATTTGAGGAGCCGCGAGTCCTGCGCAGTTATCTTCTTGCTCAAATTTATCCGTCAGAATTTGTACAATTTCCCGATCTTCTTTTGAAAGGGGGAAAGTAAGCGATTGAGCTGGCTGGCGTAAAACATTCACCCGGTTATCTTGAGGATCATTTAGAATGACGTAAGAAGGTAGATTTGACACTTGTGTACATCCATTCAAGAGTGCGCAACTTATATGAAGCGTTATTAATTGTGAAGTATACTATACATAAAATTTGTTCAGCTTAAAAGAGTGGATTGCTTTGTCGCTACGCTCCTCGCAAGGCATTGTTGAGTGGATGCTA
>MKUL01000052.1 GCA_001897795.1 Alphaproteobacteria bacterium 41-28
TGAGCCTGACGCGCTTGTTCTTGACGTTGCTGTTCCTCAAGTGCAGCTCGTCGACGTTCTTGTTCTTCTCGCTCTGCTTGTTCTCTAAGAAGCTGAGCCTGACGCGCTTGTTCCTGACGTTGCTGCTCCTCAACGCGTCGACGTTCTTGTTCTGCCTGTTCTATCAGAAGTTGAGCCTGACGCGCTTGTTCTTGACGTTGCTGTTCCTCAACGCGTCGACGTTCTTGTTCTGCTTGTTCTATCAGAAGTTGAGCCTGACGCACCTGTTCTTCTTGCTGCTGACGTAACTGCTTTGCTTTAGCTTGCTCACTTTGGATTCGCTTATTCCGTTTTTGGCGAAGACGTTCAATTCTTAAACGCTTGCGTGATTCTCTTTTAAGAAATTTTTGGCGCTCTTGGAGAAGTTGTGCTTGATGCCTCCGTTCTCGAAGAAGCTTCCGGCGTTGTTTTCTCTTTTGTTTCAGAATAGCTGCATGTTGACGTCGTTTCTGAGCTAAGTCGAATAAATATTTTAATTCAGCCTTCCTTCTTTGAATTCGTTTATTCCGTCGCTCAGACCTCAAGCGCTTTGCTGTTATAGAGGAACTTCGGTCTTCGTAAATATCTCTGTCAGCCCTCTTAGCACATATCGTTTGAGGGAAACCAATTGTAATTGCAAGTAATCCAACAAAAATTTTGTAAAAAAAACGCTTGATTTTATTTATTTTTTTCATAGCTCCCCCCTCAACTTTTAGCTTGAGTTGACATAAAGTTAAAGCCATTCGTCTTATTATTCAAATGAAAAATTTAATTAACGATAGTGGCCTAATATATAAATAGGAATTCAAGTAGTCTTATTTCTCAAAAGAGACTTGTGGTTGGTCATCTTGAGGATGATCATAAGAATAATATCGATTAGGTATGTGAGTAGGCTTATTGAAGTCATTCAGAAGTGAAGAAGAAATCTAGAAGAGAAATTAGAATATTCTAGTCTTCTGAAACTTCCATGACGTCAACGATCCCTAGGTTTTCCGCGGCATTCATAGCTCGTAAGACTTTCAAGGCTTTTTTGTTCCCATTGTATCCAGCTTGTTTAAGCCATTTTATAGCTCTGTCGGTATTTTGTTGGGTGCCTACCCCATCTCGACAGCAACAAGCATATTTATACTGGGCTTCTATAAAATTTTTCTTCGCACTTTGTCGATACAAAACACAGGCTTTTTGCAGAAGATCACTATTTTCTGCTTCTGTTCCTTCCCTTTCATGAATAAGGCCTAGTGTATATTCTGCATGAGGTAATTTTTTCTCTGTTGCCCTCACAAGAAACTTACGAGCTTTTTGAGGATCAGTTTTCTTATAAAAATCATACAATACAAATTCTGCCATACCATCCCAATCAGTCTCGGTTGCTTTTTCAAAATTTTGAATTGCTTTCTTAATATCTTTAGGAGTTCCTCTCCCCTCCCAATACTGAGTACCCACTTCAAAATAAGCACTTTCTATTCCGTGAAATGCAGCTTTCTCTCTCCATTTCAAAGCTTTTTTATGTTCAGGGGATTTAAGGTTTTTCGTTGAAGCAAGAAAGCCCCCTAAGCAAAACTCAGCTTCTGGTAAAGCTCCTTTCGCAGCTTCTTTAAGAAATTGTAACGCTTTAGAAGGCTTGCCTAAAATTCTAAACAGAGATGAGAGCGTAAATTTATCTTCGGGACTCAAGTCATCAGGAGATTTTTCATAAAACTGAGCAATTTCAATATATCTTTCACCCACTTCCGGCTCAACTGCATCATGTTCAATCTCCCATATTTCTCTGAGAATGTCCCTGTCACGTTTTTTTGATACTCTTTTTTCTCCTGATAAAGCCATGGCCCTATCTATGATGTATGGACCTTCTATTGCATCAAACGTGGGACTTGCTTGAAGGAATTTTAAGCAGGTTGGATCTTCCTCAACGAGTCTCTTCGCCATTAAGACTAATCTTGGACTTTTATACCCCATAAATAGCCCATTCTTTGGATATGCTATTAAAAGCTCGGCTTTCAAACGAGGAAAACTCGTGAATATTAGGTGAGGAAAAGATTGAAATCTGCTCTCTGATGAAGGAGCCAAATTCGTCCGGGCAGAGTTAAATTTATCTTTTGCTAAGTTTTCATAGGATTCATGAGCTTGCCTTATGAATAAATACAGTCCTTTTGCTAAGCCACGATTGGAAGAATCTTTGCAAAAAGCGTCGTAAAGTGGTGAACAGGTGTCCAGAAAAACGAGGTCCAGTTTTCCCAGAAATAATACAAAGGATCTTGTACGAGTCCGTGTTTTTAAAAGAGACATAATTGACTTTTTATCTTTAAGTAAATTAAGAATTTTTAAGACAAGAAAAGGATTATTTTTGTTTTCGCTACTTTCTAAAAGACGAATACATGAAAAAATAGCCTTTGTTTTTTTTAGACTATCAATTGTATAAAGACGTCCCAATAAGTTTTTTTCGCCTTTAAAATAGTCAAGATGGTTTTGGGTTGTCCTATAAATCTTTAAACTACTTTTCGGTAAATTATCCGTTATTAACCTTCCTAAAAGTTGATGATCACGAGAAAAATTAAACCACTGTTTACACACTAAACCTAATTTGGATAAGACAGGAGCGCCGCCTGAAGAAGCTACAAAATAAAAAATAGGGATATGTAGCTCATCTGGTAAATCATCTATCGTCGTTTTTTTTATTTCATCTTGTTCTCCTATTTTTAGTTTTTTCTTTTGACGAGCCAGCTTCGTTTCACCATCTTTTTCTCCTTTTCTCTTCTCCATTGCATCAGCAGAGCTTACGAAAAGAATAAAACCAAACAATGAAAAAAATATTTTGAAATAAGAACTTAAAACCATTAGAACTCTACCAACATTAAAAATAAACAAAAAAATATTTTATTTTATAAAATAAATAAAAATTAGAGAATAAGTAAGTCGCTTAGACGACGAAGTTTTTCATCTTCCCCCACACGAACTTATTTTCATTTGAGAAGAAAAAAGCAGGAGTATGGGCCATCTCTAAATTCCTAAGCCGCTTTATTTCTCAAAAGAGTTTTTGGGTCACTGTAAGGATACCCCAAATCATGGGCGACGGCTTCATAGGTGATGTGTCCGCGGTACACATTGAGTCCTTCCATGAGGTAAGGATCATCAAGAAGGGCTTTTTTATAGCCTTTCCCCGCAAGCGCTAATACGAAAGGAAGAGTTGCATTATTAAGAGCAAAGGCAGATGTGCGCGCAACGCCCCCAGGCATATTGGTGACACAATAGTGGACGATACCATGTTCAATGTAGGTAGGATGAGTAAAAGTTGTAGGACGGCTGGTTTCAAAACAGCCTCCTTGATCAATCGCCACGTCTACGAGGACAGAGCCCTTTCGCATTTTTTTAACCATATCTTCAGAAACAAGCTTTGGCGCAGCGGCTCCGGGCACAAGGACTGCCCCAATCACGAGATCTGAATCCACAACACATTGTTCAATTGTTTCAAAACTTGAATAAAGAGTCCCCAGTCTCCCGCCAAAGAACATATCCAGTTCAGCTAAACGATAAATCGACTTATCAATAATCGTCACATGAGCCCCAAAACCCATAGCTGTACGAGCTGCGCTCGTTCCAACAACACCGCCCCCAAGAATTGTAACTTTTGCGGGTTTAACGCCAGGTACGCCCCCCAGTAAAATGCCTGCCCCACCCTTTTCCTTTTCGAGGCAGTGGGCACCGACTTGAATAGACATACGTCCTGCAACCTCACTCGACGGCATCAAAAGAGGAAGGCCCCCTCTTGGAGAAGTCACCGTATCATAAGCAATGGCTATGCACCCTGAATCAATGAGACCTTTTGCTTGTTCAGGATCGGCTGCAAGATGAAGGTAAGTAAACAGAATCTGTCCTGAACGAAGGAGCTTCCATTCACTTGGTTGGGGCTCCTTAATCTTAACGATCATATCAGAAACGGCGAAAACATCTTCAGGCTTTGAAGCAATCATCGCCCCTACAGCTTCATAATCCGCGTCACTGACCCCGACCCCGAAACCCGCATTGGTTTCAACAATAACCTGATGACCTGCATGAATCAGCTCACGTACGGAGGATGGGACAAGCCCCACCCGATACTCGTGGTTTTTAATTTCTTTAGGAACACCAATTCGCATTTAAGCTCTCCATTTGTTAGGTCTGTAGCTGTACCAAGGGGGAGCTCGAGGTGTCAAGAGAGCGTAACACCATTCCCCAGTGACAAAGGCCCTTTCAAAAGGTAGGATGAAGAGAGAAAAATCTGGGGAGGCACATGACTCTATTTTATTCGATTCTATCTATTTTTGCGGTTTTGATTCTCGTCTTCTTATCAGCCCTTTGCTCAGCTTCCGAAGCTGCTGTTTTAGCAGCTTCTCGCGTACGTCTTTACCATTTGTCGAAAAAGGGAAATCCTAAGGCCTCTATGGTTTTGGCTCTCCAAGCTCAAATCGGCGGCTTTATCAGCGCTATCCTTCTTTTGAATACGTGGTTTATCACCCTTGTCACGGCTCTTGCGACAGGTATTTTAACTTTTCTTTTTGGGGCGGCTGGTGCGGTATACGCAGCGATAGGAATGGGGGCCATTATTACTATTTATGCAGAAGTCCTCCCAAAGATGTATGTTTATACAAATCCGGATCGGATTGCTCTTGCTTTTTCACCCTTCTTCAAGCCTATTTTGACTCTTATGAAGCCTCTGACAAAAGCGATTGATTTTATTGCAAAACAATCTCTTAGACTAGTAGGCATTAAAATTACCCATGATCTGATTGATTCATCTGCTGAAGAACTTCGTGGGGCTATAGAACTGCACGCAGGATCGTCCCATGAGGCCGAGTACGAACGCTCCATGTTGCGAAGCATCTTAGACCTAACGACCGTTGAAGTAACCGAGATCATGCACCACCGCAAGACCATGTTTATGATAAATATCGATCTTTCTAATCAAGATATTGTTAATCACGTTTTAAAAGCTCCTTACACACGTATTCCCGTCTGGAAAGAAAATCCAGAAAACATTGTGGGGATTCTCCATGCAAAAGATTTACTCAGAGCCGTTCAAGTTCATAAGGGAGACTTGGAGAAGCTAGATATTAAAAAAATTGCAAGTCCACCCTGGTTTATTCCTGAAACCACAACGCTTTTCTCACAACTCGCTTCCTTTCGAGAGAGGCGGGAACATTTTGCGCTTGTCATTGATGAATATGGCGATCTTCAAGGAATGGTCACCCTCGAGGATGTCTTAGAAGAGATTGTAGGGGAAATTGTGGATGAACATGATGTGGAAATCCCTGGCGTCAGAATTACCTCTGATGGAACATATGTGATAGATGGGACAGTTACGATCCGAGATCTGAATCGACAATTTTCTTGGAATTTACCTGATGAGAATGCCGCCACGTTAGCAGGGTTGATTTTGCATGAAACAAGGGAAATTCCAGAAGGTGGGCAATCTTTTATGATCCAAGGGTTTCGAATGGATATTCTTCGCCGCCTCCGAAATCAAATTACGCTGATTAGATTGACTCCTCCTCCGCCTCCTCCAGAGAAAGAATCCGCAAAGAAAGGGCATGCACTCCATTCTTAAGTTCTTCTTGAAGGCAAGCATACACCTTTTGATAGCGTTGAACCCGGTTAAGGTTCTGAAAAGCTGGGGAAATGATTGTCACCCGAAAATGACTTTCGCCACCGGGCCTATATCCCCCATGACCCACATGAAGATGGGATTCATCTTCGACCTTTAAATAGGTTGGAGAAAAAACCTCCTGCAGCTTGGATTCAATACGGAGTTTTAAACTCATCGGCATCCTTTTCTAATACTCAGTCGTCATCCCGGAATTTAGAAAAGCTCAGTGAACGTATGTGAACGTTAGCTTTTCTTAATATCCGGGATCTAGGGTTCTGTGGCTCAAAGCGTCTTCTCTAGGTCCCGGATATTAAGAAAATTTTCCCACTCAGCCAAAGCTTCGTGGTAATTTTCTAAATTCCGGGATGACGCTGTGGGTTATACGGGATAACGCTATGGGTTATCATTTTCACCTCTGCGAAGCATTTATCACCTCCCAGAATTCATCGAGCTTTAAGCTAACACCACCTACCAGCAGCCCATCTACGTGGGGAAGGGCTAAAAGATCCGGCGCATTCTGTGCATTTACTGACCCTCCATAAAGAGTGGGAACAAGAGCACTGCCTGAGATACGTGCAGAAAGTTCATGTTTCATCAATCCCATTATCTCTTCAACCTCTTCAAGTGTTGGAACGTGACCAGAGCCTATTGCCCATAAAGGCTCATAGGCAATGAGAAGGTCATGAGGTGTAAAACTGTCGGGCAAATCAGAAATAAGCTGACTTGCAACAACATTAAGAGCTTTGCCAGCTTTCCTCTCTTCGATACTTTCCCCAATGCAAAGGATCGGGCGTAGCCCTAGTTTCATTGAAGCTTCAATTTTCTTTCGAATGATGGAGCTGCTTTCTTGATGATAATGCCTCCGTTCACTATGGCCAACAATGACATATTTACAACCAACGTCTGCGAGTTGCGTGACGCTCACATCTCCTGTAAAAGCACCACTTTTTTCAAAATGAGCATCTTGACCTCCAACTTCAATGGGAGAATCCTTAAGAATTTCTATAACGGGTACCAGATAGGGATAGGAAGGGCATAAAACGATATGGGGCAACGGTCGGTTAGCCTTTTGAATTCGGCTTAAAAACCCAGTTGCTAGCTTTTGTGCTTCTGCCTTGGTCCCATTCATTTTCCAGTTACCAATAATATACTGTTGCATTACATCCTCGTCCTTTAATGTTTGGGGTAATTTTGCTTAGAAAGCACCATCCTGTCCAGTTAATAGTGCGACTTGACAGGCTATAAGTAATGTAATAGGGATGCACTGGTTAGTTTATTTATGGAGTATAGTAGAATGAAGTTGTTAGCCAAAAATTCTTTCTTTCTAAGTCTTTTAAGTTCTTCTTTATGTAGTCTTTTTCTCGTATCACCTGCCTGTGCCATGGAAGAGGAGCCTGAAGATCCAAAAATAACATCAGGGCCAATAATGCTAACAGGGTCGTCTAGCTTAAAAGCAAGATTATCTAATACAGATTCATATGAAGATTTTGATACCGCTCAAGCTTTATTATTCAGTGAAAATGAAAAAGATAGAGAAGTAGGAGCTTCCACACTCAAAAAAATAGCTGAAGACAATACCCATCCAAAGTATTTTCATGCTGCTCAAGCTCTATTTGGTAGTTATAAGCAGGAAAATAAAGAAGCAGGAACCATCACGCTCATAACAATAGCGAAAGATAATTCCCATCCTTATACTTATTGTGCGAAAGGTTTACTGAGGGCTGAAAACAAAGTAGATAAAGAAGCAAGGACTAGGATTTTAAAAGAAAAGTTTGAATTTGAAAACAATCCAAGCCAAAAATTGCAAATTGCTGCAGTTTTAGGCAACATCGACCATTTAATTCAGGTCGCATTAGATGCTTCTCAACCAAGAGACCTGCGACTAAAGGCACTATGTGGGCTTTCACCTAGTGATATAGATGACGAGAGATTAATAGTTCCATTAATTGAGACCATTGGAGGTGCTATTAGCGCTGAGGACCTCCCCATTCAAGACCGTCTTCCTCTTGTCTGCTGGCTAGAAAATGCAGATAGTGTTTCAGAAGAGATTTACTTAAGTTTATTGCCCGCCTTCTCTTCTGAAAATAAAGATGTTATAAATTCATCTCTTTTGGGAAATTTATTAATGCTTATGCTGCAGTCTGAATACTCAGGTATCCAAGACCAGGCTGAAACTTTTTTTCTGGCTAACCCTTTAAGATTTATGATCTCAGATTCTTTTTTACCTCTACTCCCAAACTTTCTTGAACACAGTGAAGAAAGAAAAAGGAATATATGGTTACAAAGAATTTGTGAAGCTTTTCAATCCTCTTCTTATGAGAGTAAAGTGGATTTTGATGCAGCATGTCTTGTTTTAAGAATGACGAGCCAAGAGCAATTTGTAATTCCTGCCAAGAGGGTATTTCTTAAAATGGTTGATACCTTGCTATATGAAGAAATGTTTACAATAAAGCGACTTCTTTTATACGTAAAAGATGAGGAAGTTAAAGAGAAAATTGTTGCTTCTCTTTTTAATCTCGCTCAGCGCGAAGGTGTTGCTGAAGACGCTTTTTCTAATGATCATACTCTATCGGCATTGCTTTTTCTGCTGAAACGAACGGATGAAAAAACGAGAGAAAAAACAATACCTTTTTGTCAAAAATTAATTGATTCAGTTCAATCAGAGCAAGTGGGACAAAATAAAGATGCCTTGTGCAGAATTGGCTTAGCGCTTAATAGCGTTGACGAGGGCAAAGCTCTTGCAAAACAGATTTTTACTTTACTTCATTCAGAATATAATCAGATCCTCTCTCAACCCAAAACATGGTATGCGCATAGAAATTTTTTAAAATTATTCATAAGATTGGGGGATAAAACACAACAACTTGAAATTTATAATCTCCTAAAAACTGCTATCATTGCGGAAGATGAAGATGAGGAAGAAAATGAAGAGAAAGACGTCGATGAGTTCGAGGATGCTGTTTATATTCTGGAGAACTCTCTTGGTCCAGACCACGCTTGGACACAGGACATTATTGAGTTGGTGACAAAACGCGCAAATAGCGACCACCCAAATAGCGCTTTTGGCGTACACAAGCAATTGCTGGAAAAGGTTAGACGACCGGTTGATCATCATCTTCCTCGCTTTCAATTAGATGACGAGCGATGGGTTACTTTTAATTTAAAAACTTTACAGACCCGACGACAAACTTCTTTTATCCCCATGAAGCATACGGAATTTATGAGCCTTGTAGAACAACTGGTTGATGAAGCAGAAAAGAAACTAGAAGAGTTGAAACTCTTAGCAGAACCAAGTCTTGCAAATACACCTCGATCCGCTATCGATCTCGCAAAGAAAAGTTATTTTAGGTTCTTACTTGATGAGGATGGGAAAAGCAAGGAGACTAAAAAAGTTAGTCTTATAAGTCGTAAACTCCGTCAAATTTTAGTCTCAGCTAAAAACCTCCAAGGTCAAGATCTTGAAGAAAAAGGGCCCCTACCCTCTCAAGGATTATCTGAGCGATCACAATTGATTTTAGCGTTGTTAAATAACGTCCTCACCTGTCCAACGGGCAAAGATGATGGGATTGATCAGACCTACCGCCTTTTAACAAAGGAAACAGGGAAAAAGGAACTCGGCGCTTCTGAAGAACAAATGGAACATGAACGTTTAACAGAAGATTTGCGAGAATTTTTCATGGAAGAGATGCGTTGCATGCGTGAGGGGTTATTAAACGGCGAAGGTCCCGTTGTTCGTGCTTTGCTGGACGTATCAATAACGAAGATTGACGAACCACCGCATCAAAAAAAATATTTACAGAGCTTACTCGGTCCAGAGATTGGTACTTTTCAGGAAGATGAACGTGTTCCTTTTGATCCAAACGGAGGAGCTGTCTTACAAGACTTGCGGAATTGTAGTAAACAAGAAATTCTTGATACGTTATACAAGCATCATACACCTCAAAAGGTGATTAGCTATTTCCATGATCAGTTTGAATCAAAAGGGCTTACCGGTAAAGTAGAAGGAAAGTACAATACTTCAAAAATCATGAGTGAACTTTTGAATCACACTCAGCTGCAAGATCAAAGTTATGTTGTCTTTGATGATGACTTCATACCTCAGAACTTAACACCCTTGGCAGTCGCAGAATTCCTGATTAGAACCGGCATTTTAGACGTCGTTGAGAGTCATTAGATCTCCTCATGAGCTTAAGAAAGACTGGATTGCTTCGGAGCAAAGCTCCTCGCAAAGACGAGCGTGGGATGTTTCCCGATGCCGTCTTCGCGAGCCCACAAAGTGGGCGTGGCGATCCAGAAACTTAAGTTCATCACCAACTTCTCCAACCTGATACTCCTCATAATTAAAACTGTTGAATTGTAACGACTCTCCCATATGTGTCATGTAGGACACATATGGGAAGAGGAGTGAATCGTCGCGTCGAAAGCTTCACAAAAATCCTACCCTTTCCTCAGGTTCTCCTATACAATGACTTAAAATTAAAAGGGTCAAGATTGATGGCAGAGCCCTCAGTAAACGACATGAATGGACAAATTCAGCAGAATGCTTGGACTCCAAAAGCTTCCCAACAACAACCCCTTCACCCAATGGTCTCAGGCGGAGGTTATATGCCACCCCCGCCGTCACTGCCCACTCTTCCTATTCAAGGGATTAGTGCTCAAGGCCTCAGCAAAACCAAAGAAATGACGGTGAATATGAGCAATTTTTCTCTCCTTGGCATTGCTTCCTGTTTAATGCTCCTCGGAGCTCTTACATTTTTAGGAGGGTTTTTGGTCGGAATGTGGTTTGCAGGACCTTCGATACCTTCTCTCGCAACTACATTGAATCAAGTCTCCGCACTAGGCCTTTTACCCCACCAACAGCAGCAACCTATCCCGCAGAATACTGCTATTCCTACTCAAGGGAGCCAAGCTCCAAGTTTAACCAGTCAAGCGGGAACACTCACACAAACCGCTGTTACACGTGCCACGATACCAAACGTACCTTCGTTTTTAGCTCCTCTTGTTACGGCTACGCAAACTGCTGCTGGACAACAATTGGGACACAAAGTCCAACAGCAAGTTAACCGTCGAACAGGCCAAGTTGAGCCACCTGCTCCACGGCCTCAACCTTCTTCTCCTCCCGAATTTCAGAGTACAACGTCCTATACTCAGCCTGGTGCTCCTTCCCCCAATCACCCATTTGAGGAAACTCTCGCTACAGGGATGAGCGAACAAAAAGGAACCCCTTCCAAGTCACGCACTTCAGAAGGGTCTACTCCACTCTCTCACGGAAATGAAGGTTATACAATTCAGCTCGGGGTCTATGCTTCAAAAGATAACGCAAATGCCCTTGTGAATGACTTGCAGGCTTTGAACTTTATCGCGCACGTATCTGAAAGTAAGGGCTCTGATGGGACTCCTTTATATTATGTTCACAGTGGACATTATAAAGATTATACTACAGCCTTAGAGGCAGCTTCCCAATTTGCGACACAGAATATTCCTGGAGCAGTCATTGTGAAAGTTTCTCAAAAAAATGTAAGCGCTTCATGAGCATAAGAATGATACCATCCATAAGAAACTTAATTTTAAATAGCTTTTTTCTTTGTATGGCATTGGGTCTTGTCTCATGTTCAAATGGTAACCTCCCGGAGCTGACTATTGAATCCGTTTCCATATATACAGATCCCGATGCTAATCAAAACTCAGCTACAGCGGTTGACTTGGTTATCATTCATGATGAGGAGCTTGTAAAAATCTTAGGCCAGCTGTCCGCAGAAAAATATTTTGGTGCTTCAAGGCAACTTCTTTTAGATAATCCCACTCTTTTAGACATTTGGCATTGGGAACTCGTACCGGGACAAATTGTTCAAGATTTCTCCCCACCTCAAGAAGAAGGGCCCGCCTTTGCTGCCTTTGTTTTCGCTAACTACCTCACACCTGGAGATCATCGCCTTAAGGTCTCCCCTGAAGGTATTGTGAAAATACTTCTCACAAGAACTGATTTGAAAAACTTGGCCGTTTTTGATCTTCATGACTCAAGGGTTGGAACGACAACATCGAATACTGAAGAAACAACACGAGAAATAGATTCAGATTCAGAAGATGATCTTGGTCTCTGTCGAATGAAACTTGGACCAACGCAGAACCAAGACTGTAGAAATCCATGTAAAAAAATGGGACCAAAAATGACCGTAATGCCAGGAAGAGGTTGTCCCCCTCATCAAGGCATGGGCTGCCCCCCTAACTTTAGGCCTTGTCAAAGACAACCCATCATGACTCAGCCTCTGGGCCCTCCGCCTGCAATCGCACGTCAACCCTATCGGAATTAAGGTGAAAGAATGGCAAAAGTAGACATCAATCCAATTCAATGGCACGAAGGTATGCTCCTCATGCCGCAACATTTTCAGCAAACCGATATTCGTGTGGAAAAAATGATGACCTATTACATGTCTCACGTTTTTTCTTTTTTTTGGGGTATTGTTAAGCTAAAAATTGACGAAGCGCTCTTGACTACAGGTACATTTCGACCCATTGAACTGGAAGCAATTATGCCTGATGGGCTTGTGATATCGAGTCTCCCAGAAACGAAATCACCTTTACAAGTTGATTTACTCCCTTTCCAGGATAAATTGCAAATAACTCCCTATTTCGTCTATTTGTGTGTCCCTCTAGAACGAGAGGGCATGGGTTTAAGCGAAGGCGTACCACGCTATTTATCTTC
Source organism: Alphaproteobacteria bacterium 41-28 (assembly GCA_001897795.1). GTDB lineage: Bacteria > Pseudomonadota > Alphaproteobacteria > UBA9655 > UBA9655 > UBA9655. Next base: position 12,342 of record MKUL01000052.1, read on the forward strand.
GTTAAATGCCAATGTTGTTGACATGAATACAGGAGAGCAGGCGATTGATATTCCGCGCCTTGTACCTAATCTTTCTCTTCAACTTAGTCAAGAACCCCCCGCACATTATGTTTCTTTTCCCCTTGCTCAAGTCTCGTGCGATGCAAAAAGCTTTTCTTTAACCAACTACCTTCCTCCTCAAATACAAGCAGATCCATTATTCGGGATAGGCGAAGTCTGCAACCAACTAGCAGAACGCTTGCGCCAAAAATTAGGTTATTTGCAACAAAAGGTTCAAGCCGTAGAAGAAAGAGTGACAAAAGATCCTTTCTTTGAAGAAATTGAAGATATACGTTTGAAGCTCATTGCAGGACTTTTGCCGTTTGAAGCTATTCTTTCAATTGGAAATGCTCATCCGTTTAATATTTACCGTGAGTTATGTGGGCTTGCAGGTCAAATCTCAGGCGTTAAATATGGCGAGATCCCACCACGTTTTGAATCATATAATCACTTAGATATTGGAAAATCTTTTAAGCAACTCATTGAATATATTGAGAAAGTTCTTAATGAAATTGAGGAAAGCTATACCGTTATACCGTTTATCTTAAATGAACGTGTCTTTACCCTGCAGCTTCAATCAGCTTGGATTGGAGATCGTTTTGTATTAGGAGCGAGGGCTCAACCTGGCATGACGACAGAAGAATTAATTAACTGGATTAACAATTGCGTCATTGTCACGGATAAATATATAACCCTTGCAAAAGACAACCGTGTCTTAGGCGCTGATAGAAGAATCGTCTCAGAAGTTGTTTCTATGAACCTGGTTGCAACAAAAGGAATCCAGCTCTTTATTGTGGAAATAGATCGTCGCTATATCGATCCAAAAGGCATTTTATGTCTTTTCAATATTTCTGACGATAGTTTGACGCGGCCTTTGGAAGTCGTTCTTTATAATTCAAACCAACAAGCTCAAAGGGGAAAAAATTAACTAAATTTTAACATAAACTTTACATAAAATTAGATGAGTGAAATGAGAAGATTATCTTCTATATAAAAATTACTCAGATTACAAAAAGGGAAAACTAAATTCGTGGCACGGTTTAATAAAGAAACAGAGCGCGCATCTTTTATCGTAGAATGCTTTGAAGAGTTTTATAGGCAGGTTTTGAAGCACAAACAATTTGTTCTCTCTAAACCCTGGAAAGAATTAAAGGGAGAAAGTGAAGGATCTCCTAACGCGACTGCTGAATTCATTCTTTCAAAACTACAGACCCTTCTAGAAGAACAAGCCATCACGGCAAACTTGGGGGGGAACAGTTTTGTAGAAAATTATTATGCTGAAGCGCAATTTATCATGGTAGCGCTTGCTGATGAAGTGTTTTTAAGTTTTGATTGGCCTGGAAAATCTTATTGGGAAGCAAGCTTACTTGAACAACGCCTGTACAATACCCACAGTGCAGGTCAGGTTTTTTTTGAAAGATTAGACACTTTACTCGAAAATAAGGATCCAGTGCGGGTAGACTTGGCAGTACTTTATCTTAATGCTTTGGGTTTAGGTTTTCGAGGGAAATACCGCCATTTTGATGACGATGGAGCCCTCCAAAATTACCGCGAAAGTCTTTTTACCTTTATCAATCGGCGAGAACCCTATTTGTACAAACAAAAAGTCCATCTTTTTCCTGATGCTTACGCACATACCCTAGAAGGAGGGAAAGCAAAAGAACTTCCAACACTCCGTAACTGGTATTTCGTATTCGGGGGAATTGCCCTTGTGTATGTTCTTTTTTCTTATATTATTTGGTACTCTGCAACGGTGGACATTTCTCGTATAGTGAACACGATCATCGCGAGCAGCAATAAGTGAATAGAGGAAAGAAATGATAAGCGATCATCTGTCTCGGCTGACTTATTACTTTCCATGGAGTTTAGTTGTAACCCTGTTGCTGGCCGCAATATTTGCCATTATAGGCATATTGATCTTTAGAAAATCTCTAATGAAAGGCGAGGAAGACGCGTCCCCAACCCCACCCTCACCTCTTATCGAGAAGAGTAAAAGGTTTTTGGCACGCTTTGGGTATTTTGCGATCGATCCCTTAAGCTTGTCTTTTTCTTATGCTCTAAAACTTATGCATGATTTTATTGGAGGAACTGAGTTTCGCTACCAACTGCCTTGGGTTGTCATGCTTGGAACAAGCGAAGCAGGAAAAAGTACTATCCTCCAAAGCTTAGACTTAGATAGGCCCATAGGCCGGCCCCATTTTGAATCGGAGGCAGGAGATAAACCTCCTTGTGACTGGTGGTTCTACGATCATGGTATTGTTTTAGATCTTGATGGAAAAATTGTTTTAAATCCCTCACAATCAACTTCTGATGAAGATCAGTGGCGGCTTTTCTTAAATCTTTTAGTCCACCATCGTCCAAAACGACCTTTGGACGGTGTTATTTTAACGATTCCGGCTTCGGAAATTTACGGACAAAATGCACTTTCTCACGACGATATTATGATCCGAGCAGAATATCTTTATGGAAAATTGTGGGAAATGCAGCACCTGACGGGAATAAGAGTTCCTATTTATGTTGTGGTAACAAAATGCGATCTTATCCCTGGATTCACTAATTTTTGTCAATCAATCCCTAACCGAAACAGGCGTGATATTTTTGGGTGGTCAAATAATCATGCTGTTGATTCAACTTATGACTCAGGATGGGTTGACGAGGCCTTCTCCTCCATTAACAGTTCACTCTATCGAGTTCAGGAGGAAATTTATACAGAAGGTAAAACCGTAGATGGTCGAGACGGTGTGTTTTTATTCCCCTTAGCCCTTAATCAAATGATAAGTGGTATTCGAACGTATGCAGATCATCTTTTTAAACCTTCCGGTTATCATGAAACTTTCTTTTTAAGAGGAATTTATTTTATAGGCGATAGCCATCTTAAAAAATCGACCCTGGAGCAAGAAACTTCACAAGAAGTTACATCTATCTTCAATCAAGAAGAAAAGAAAGTATCGAGAAATCTATATTTCGTTGATAATCTCTTCGAAAGTAAGATTTTTAGGGAAGTGGGGCTAGCGCGTCCCATTTCGCGGGTTCTCTTGGGTAATACAACCTCCCTACATCTTGCTAAAATCGCTGTCGCTGTAGCTGCCGTCGTGGGAACTCTCGGACTCCTACGATCCAACGAAACCCTGCAGAATGCGAGAATGAATCTCGTACCTGCCTTGACTCAAATTGAAGTAACATTAAAGAAAATCAGTGGCCAAAGTGAAGATTCAGATATCGGCCGCCATGCCTTTGATGCTCAGGCGCAAGCTCTCCTTAATACATTAACCCAAATCAGCGTAAACCACCTTTCCTCTCTTTTTATTCCCCCGTCTTGGTTTTCTAATTTAGATGCAAAAATTAAACACGTAATGGGCCTTGCTTATGATCGCGTGATTATTCAATCAATGGCCAATCAACTGGCTTATAAGGCCAGGAAGCTCTTTGATCTGAATACGATAGTTCCCGTTACAGAGACGACCCACAATGGTATTGATCCCCTCGAAATAACAGAGTTTTACCGTTTGCGAAATTATGTTGTGAGTACGAAAGCTCTCGAGCTTGCTGCAAATAAATTTAACGAATTGGGAACGACGACTAGCTTGAAGGATGTAGCGGAGATCATTAAATATTTATTCAATTATGATATGCCCGAATCTTTCTACAGCCACACTGATTATTATATTGATGCTTTAAAGCATACAAACATCAAGGTATTTGATTTTGATAGTTATGGTAATGATGCTTCCGTAAAATTACGCCAGCTTTTTGACCAATTTCAATTTGCCGTCTTTGATCCCAAAAATATGATTCCGGGTCTCGGAAATCTGATGACCAGTCTTTACGAATTTTCTGGAATGCGAAACTATTCAGCTTATGACGCCGATCTTTTGCGAGAAGTTTTCAACAATCTTAAAGAAACAATTGCATCTATAGATAACCCAGGGCTCCAATGGATTAATTCAGATCAATTTGACCCAGGCCCCCAATATGAAAGCACTCTCGGACTTATTGTCGGATCTAACTTTTTTACAAGCACCATTGCCACTGATTTATTCCGCGAGGTTGATCAAAACTTTTTGAAATTTCGTCAAACCCTTGCGGGTTTCGCATCTCCCCTCATTAAAGGGGAAAATCTCTTCACTGTAGAAAATGGTTTAGCATTAGCTCAACCCTCCAATGGAGCTCGTTCACTCCTTGAGAACTTAGCCTTTTTCTTTGCCCAGGACTTTATGGCCGAATCGGAAGGCAAAACGATCATAACAACTATTCCTATAGGCTCTGTCTTATTATGGGATACTTTACGCCTCCAAGAAGCTGTCCAGTTAATTCAGAGTTATAATAACTTTATGAACACACGCCTCTTGAGTATGCCGAAAACGCTCCAGCCTTTTCTCCAAAAGGTAGGACGAGACAGCCTGACAAAGAATCTTATCAATTATGTAGCAGATGCTGAGGTCTTTAGCTCTGATACAACAAGAGATTCCAATATTTCACCAGAGGACTCCTTGCTTTCCCAAGTTCAAAACTATCGGGCCGCTGCCTCTTATCTAGAACAGATTTTATTTGTCCTAAGAGCAAATAATGCAAATTCAGCTTTCAGTACCCTCAAAAATCTTCTTACTTCTCAAACCTATGCTCCTTTGATGAAACTTGATGAGATTTTAATAGAGGAAGCTCCTTATGCCATTAAGGACAACTCTTTTGACTGGTGGGATGGTAATAAATTTGCTGCACTTGAAGCCTTTGGAGTCACGAACGTAACAGAGCTGAAAAACTATCTTGAATTACAACGGGACCGTATTAATTATTTAGCACGTGAATTTGCTGTACCTCTCGTTTCTTTCTTGGAGCAAATCAATATGGAAGGAATGCCTGGAAACCTGCCTCTTGTGAACAAATGGGCAGCTATTCTTAATGAGCTTAGCGGGTATGAAAGAAAGGCACCCGGCAATGGGCTTGCTAAGCTTGAGGATTTTATAATACATGCGCTAAATGAGGTCACACTTGCCACATGTCGCAAATATTCCGATACAACAAACACACTTGCTCTTGCACAAGACTTCTTTGTGTCCATCTTGCTCGACATTCAAGAAAAGCTTCACAAACGTTGTGTTAATTTTTCAGGAGAGGTGTCCCTTGCTAATTATTCTCAATTGGCACAATTCTTTAACACCCATCTGGCAGGTAGATTTCCCTTTGTAAAAGAGGTAAATGACACAACCCCTGATGCAAATCCGGAAGATATTCGTACTTTCTTCAGAATGCTGGATAGCCAACCAACTAATCTCAAAGCTTCTCTTCAACAAGCTACAAAGTTGGGCCCGAGCGGCAAAAATGCGCTTACCTTCATCGAACAGATGGAAAAAGTGCGAATTTTCTTTGGCGAGTATTTGGCTCCGGATTCAACCCTGCCCTTTGTTGCTTTTAGCTTTGATGTGACATTTAGGGTCAATAGAGAAAGAGAAATCCGTGCTAATGAAATCCTTGATTGGTCACTTACAACTCAAGACACCACTCTTACCATGCGATCTCCCTTTAAAGTGGGTTTTTGGAAGGAAGGAAATCCAGTAAACATAACCTTCCGCTGGGCTCTAAATAGCCCATTACAGCCTATGGCATCTAGCGACATCCCTAATTTTGATGTTCAAGGAGAGAATGCAACTTTTTCCTATACGGGAACGTGGGCATTCCTCCGCCTTTTACGGCAACACCAAGCCCAACCCTCTGATTTTGATTCTTTAAATGATGAGAACCCAACTACACTTCGCTTTAATATTCCTTTAACAAATAGCGCATCCATTAAAGGTGTATGTGCCACAGATGGGAATGATAAGCCGCAGGCAACGGTTTTTGTACGCCTTAGAGTATCACCTCTAAAGACGGGGCCTGTTAAGAAACCTGAACCAGAGATGATGCCTCCTAAGAAACCAGCTCCCAATGAACCGGAGCCACCACAAATAGTTATGGGAGCACCTGTCAGCCTACCTTTCTTCCCCTTGATTGCACCCCGCCTTACCACGTCAGGGAGCGAAAAATGGTTACAATGATGTCTTCAGAACCTAATCTTGCTCTTCTCTTAGACCCTATCCCTGGGAAAAATCCCTGTGGCGAGTCCCTGCGCTATACCGAAGTTTATGATCAAGTCCGAGAAACGCGTCGTGAAGAGGATGAATCCCTTCCTCAAGGTGTCTGGAAAACAGAAGTTAAAAAAGCTGATTGGGATCAAGTCGCCACCCTTTGTCAAGAAGCCCTTAAAACACGATCCAAAGATCTTCAGCTTGTAGCCTGGCTGACTGAGGCTTGGCTCCATTTAGAAGGGATTAGAGGATTAGCACGTGGACTTGAGCTTCTATTAGGGCTAACCCGAAATTTTTGGGAGGAGATTCATCCTCAAATGGATAAAGGAGGATACGAACTCCGTATTGTGCCCTATGAATGGATCAATGCACGCCTAAGCGAAGATTCTAAATGTATTCTGATCAGTATGCCTTCAGATCATACTTCTCTTCCCTATCGACTCTTAGATTACAATGAGGCCAATCGACTTGAAATCTTGACAAAAAGACAGCAATCTCAAGGGATTGCTGAACCCTCTCAGGAAAAACAATTATCACCTGCTAAAGTATCTCTAAGCATCGATCAGACGCACACGGCCTTTTATCGTTACATGGATGAAAGCTGTCGATTGGCGACAAAATTAATGACTGAACTTGAAGAAGTCCTTCGCCTTCATCTAAATACAGAAGCCCCAAGTTTCTACAAGCTACGCGAAAAGGTAGAGAGTATACAAAGGTTTGCACGCCTCGTCCTGGACGAAAGAGGAGAAAAACAAGAGATTATGAAATTAAAGACTGAAAAAAATCCAGAGGTGAGTCTTCAAAAAAAGCATTTATCCGGCTCCATTCAAAGTCGAGAGCAAGCGTATTCTATTTTAGGAGAAGTCGCTGCTTACCTTGAGCGTGTGGAACCTCATAGCCCCACACCTTACCTTATCCATCGCGCAATCACCTGGGGAGGCATGAGTCTTTCGGAAGTCGTTGCAGATACTCTCCATACGGGCCAAGACATGTCTTTACTTTTAGATATACTGAATGTGAAGAAGGAGAATCCTTAAACGATAAAGAAAGGAGAGGAAACCTCAAGTTTCCCCTCGGTTTCGTTTATTTATTTTATTTCATCTATACTATAAATACCAGCGAGCCCATTATATGTAGGTCTTATACTATATTTCTTATGCTTAATGGTTGATTCGCTCTCCTCTTCTTCATCGTTTAGAGGGTACTCATAGGAACTATGTATACGCTTCGTAGAACTAAAAAGACTTTCTTTCTCTCCCTCTTTCACAGGTCTCTTAACTGTCATGGCTTGAAATTCAACATAATAAGAATCATACCTTCCCAAGTTTAGATCTTTTGGTATAACAACTGACTTAGTAATTCCCCACGTTTCGTTGGGTGAAAGAGTGTATGTTAAAGTCTGCTCCTGAAAAGACATCCTACGTGCAGAAAAAGGATCAAATTGTACATGTTGGGGCATTGTAGTTTCTCGTCCAGGCCCTCCTAAGGTCTTTATCGTCACCGTGACATTTTCCTTAGTATCGTTTACAAATTCGAGGGGCGGTTTTGCCATCGCTGATCTGGAGTTTAAAAAAAGTAGTGCACTTACAGCTAAAGTACAAAAAAGAAGTTTATTATTTTTCATCATATCATCCTTTTTAAATCAATGTATTGCAAAATTGTACAAAAAGAACATCAGAGGGCTTACTTAAGCGCCATTAATATTCCTTCCTCTTCTTCTATACACAATCCAGAAAGTTCATTCAATGGGATTAGGTTCCATTAGGTTTTTCTTCACCGCCCAGGGGCAGTTGTGTCCGGAAAAAAAAAAAGGTAAAAATATCTCCTCAAAATGCTTTAAAACGTAAAATCACACAATTCGGAAATATATCTGAAGTACGTACTGACAACTGACAGATTCGACTGGGAAGCCAATATGTCAGTTGTCAGTTCCTTGTGAAGGCATTTTTTGTAAAACTCCACGGGCTAAGACTTACAATCCCTCCCGCCGTCATTGCGAGGGCTTTAGCCCGAAGCAATCTCATTCTTATTCCATGAGATTGCTTCGGCTCTTACAGAGCCTCGCAATGACGGAATGGGAGGGTTGGGGTACGTACTGACAACTGACAGATTCGACGGACTCGATCCAAATATAAATATGTCAGTAGTCAGTCTCACCTAAAGATAACTTTTTTTGATAAAAATCGTAAAAATAAGGCTTGGGTACATACTGACAACTGACAAATTCAACGGATTCAATTCAAATCTGAATATGTCAGTTGTCAGTCCCTTGTGAAGTCATTTTTTGTGAAACTCCATGGGCTAATACCCACGATCTCTTTCTGCCCTCTTTGCGAGGGCTTAGCCCGAAGCAATCTCATTCTTATTCCAAGAGATTGCTTCGGCTCTTACAGAGCCTCGCAATGACGGAATGGGAGTGAGCTGGACAAAATGAATCAGCTGTTTACTCTATGGCTAATCAAAGATTGGATTGCTTCACCCTGCTGTCGCAGGGTTCGCAATGACGAAGTGGAAGAAACTAGCTTTTCTTAACGAATTACGCTAAGAATTCTTGCCTCACGACCCCGCTCGGAGCTTGAAACTTTAATAAGAACTCGTACGCCTGGTTCAAGAGATTCGTACCCTGCTGCACGAAGGACTGACGCGTGTAAAAAGATATCTCTCCCTCCATCATCTGGATAAACAAATCCAAACCCTTTCAACGGATTGAACCATTTGACCTCCCCTTCAATCTCTTCGAGAGCATCTGGATCAAAGACAGGTGATCTTGGTCCTAAAAAGGCTGGTGAGAATCGTGGCTCGCGTGCCACAAATTTGACCTCTAAAACGCGGAGAACTTGCCGTCCCCGTCTTCCTGGGCCAATATCACAAACAATACGATCTCCCTCTTCAACACGTCTGCATCCAGCTGCATCTAAAACAGAAAAATGCATGAATATGTCTGCTGATTCATCATCCGGTACTAAAAACCCATAACCCTTTTCAGGATTATACCACTTTACTTTAGCATCAATACGCTCAATATCACTTTCACTGATATCGTCCATCAAGGCTTGATTTGTCATTTTAACTACCCCCACTCAATTGATGACAATTTATGCTTTCCCTCATCAGAAAATCAAGAAATCAAATAGAAATTTACGGTATTTTTTCCGGAAGTTGCATAAATACCACTAAAGACTTCTCCTCCTGTTTGTAAAGCTTAACATACTCTATTGCCATAACTCAATAGATTATTTATTTATACATTAAAAGATATTGATCTCATTAGAAATTTTTAATTATTTGCTAAAATGAAATTGCAACTATGAAAGGCTTCACCAACTTTCCTCACAATTTTTTTGTTAACTTACCGTAGGATATAAAAAAGTCTTAAGAAAACGTTAAAAAATACCTATTCCCCCTTTTAAATTATGCTAGTATAAAAAAGGATTAAGAGAATGCGCACTTTACACTTTATTGTGCCCTCCTACACAAAGCTCCATACTTACACTGGAGGAAGGAGAAAGCGAATAATGACGATCGAGGTGTTTATCCTTTCAAGAGAAAAGCATCTCCTAAAACACTAGGCGTATAGGTATACAAATTTAAAGGAGAATCACATGACAGTTAAAGACACTGTGAAAAAAGCCATTTTAAAGCTTGAATCTTTGTGTGAGTCCTATGAGAAAGATCCTTTTGTAAAATTTGAAGAACTTGAGGAAACAGTTATTCACTTGAGCCAAGAAGTCCAAACTCTTAATCTGGCTTCCGATCAAAATTTAAAGACTGAACTAAACACCCTTCAAAGCGCCCTTCTTAAACTCTCCTGTGTACTTAAAGATCAACAAGAAAACCTTGAGCGTCAAGTTCAGGAAATCTGTCTGCACCAACGTGCTCTTCATGCTTATGCACGTGTAGCCAACAGTAATCAGATAGCAGTGTAGCAGAATTGCAGAAATCAGAATAATCCTTTCAGAATGAAGCGCTTTAGCTCTAGCTCACATTCTTTTATTTTCTGCTTTTCTGTTTTTCTGCAATTCTGCTCTTCTGCTACACTGTTCTCTGCTACACTGTCAAACTGCCACGCTGAACAGCGTGTCGGCGGACTTCTCCAAAACTGAGAGAGACAATGGCACCCATCAAGACAAAGGCACCTAAGCAAGTCCAATAGGAAGGAATTTCACCAAACGCCGCTGCTCCAACAAGTGCGCTTGCGAACCACTTTGTAAATCCATAGGGGATGAGATAGCTGACCTCTGTCGAAGCATAGGCTTTACATAGACAAAGATGAGCACTTGCAGCAAGCCCCCCCATCATCAGGAGCCATGGCCATTGCCACGGATCAGGCATCGTGCCAAAGAAAAGAGTTGGAACGAAAAGAATGGGCGCCGTAAACAACAGGAGATATGTGACAATCAGTTGAGGAGAATCCTCTCGTGTGAGACGACGGATTATCAATGTTGCTCCTGAAAAACAGGCTGCGGCAAGCACTGGAAGGAGTCCGATTAAACTTATCGTTCCTGGAATAAAGATTGTTTGGGAAATAAATCCACCTCCCACAAATCCAACCATAATGGCAAGGCCTCGCTCTATACTGATCGTCTCCTTAAGAAAAATGCGTGCACCAACAGCTGTGATAAGTGGACCTAAAAACATCAAAGCTACCGCCTGGGCGAGCGGCATATAAGAAAATGCGGTATAGCACAACACAATACCAATAGCTGAAAGACAAATACGACAGGTTTGCAAAAAAGGATGTCGTGTTTTTAGAGATTCAGGGCCATTTTGCAGAATCCAAGGAACAAGAAAAACGAGGCCAAATAAACTTTGGAAAAAAGCAACTTCATATGCTGGCAGGGGCATTTGCCCGATTGACTCAGCCACTTGAGACAGATATCGAACAATACCATTAATGGCAGAGAAGCATAAACAAAAAGAAACCTTCCAGAAAGCCCCTCGAAAATGGGGTGACGTATTCCAGAAAGCAAGGTTACGAATCATTACGCTGCCGCAGGTAGCGGTAAAGTCTGCTTTATTTTCATATGCTGGACCTCATGCTTACAAAGGCTAATGGTGGCTAAGAGAATAAAGAATGAACCCACCATTGTCCATAGGGTCGGCCATTCACTAAAGAATATCATACCAATCGCGGCGCCTGCAATAAGACGGGTAAAACTCATGGGAACAAGATAAGTAATATCTGCAATGACATAAGCATGTTGTAAGAAAATATAAGCCGCCGCTAAAAGGCCACCCATCACGACAAGATACGGCCATTGCCAGGAAAGGGGTGTCACCCACTGAAACGCGCACGCACATCCTAAAATAGGGAGAGAGAGGAGAAAAAGATAGAGAACGACTGTTTTGGGAGGATCATGCTTAAGAAGCTTTTTGGCTATAACAGCGGACGTTGCATAACAGGCCGTTGCTCCCAAAGGAAAGAGAGCGAGGAAACCAACATCAGTCCAGCAAGCCACACCTTCAAACAACTCATGCCCAGTAATCAAAAGCGCCCCTGTAACCGCCGTACCAATAGCAAGAGCTCGCGCCCACCCGCACTTTTCACCAAGAAAAATTCTGGCCCCTAAAGCCGTAATAAAGGGAGCAGCTGCGTATTTAAAGGCTACATTTTGAACAATGGGCATTTGAGACATGCCTGTAAACCACAAGATAATTCCTAAGGAAGCAGCAGCTCCACGGCTGAAATTAAGAAAAAAGGAATTCTTGGTTTTAAAAGAAGACTTACCGGTCGAAAAAATCCAAGGAAGAATAAATAGAAGCCCAAAAAAAGTTTCAAAAAAAGCCAATTCTGTTGCCGGAAGAGGCGTCAGGCCTGTTTCCTTAGCATATATTGCAAAGTAACGGACAAATCCATTGATCCCTGAAAAACTGAGACAAGAGCAAACTTTAAAAAGGGCACCCCGTATTGCAGGATCACGCCATTTTTCCAAAAGTCCAGAACCGATAGGTCTGTTTAGAGCTGAGGACATATCTGCCATAGACCCGTCTTTTTCCCTCTCAAAATGTTCTCTCTCCTCCCATATAGCAATTCAAATTCCCTTTTGCTAGCATTCTTTTTCAAGAAAAGGAAATGATTGGGAACGTATTGAAAGTAAGCCTATTTATTTTGGATACGAACAAAGGGGCGTTATGGTTTCGAGGTTGTTAATATGATGCCGCCTCATTCAAGAGAAGAGGACCATTTTCTCCTACCATGAAGAAAAGCGAGAAATTTCTCAACATCTTCCTCTGACGCAAAATCTCCTTTGTCAGCCTGATCCAACCCCTTTTGAATATGAGAAAGGTACCACTGACGCAACTCAATATATTCCTCGACGGCTTCGTTGAGAATGTAAGCGCGGTCCCTATCCATTGAAGTGGCAATCGCATCAAGCGCTTTCGTTTTTTCGGGATCTAGACTGAATGTAATCATTTCCTTCTTCATCATACATCTTTAGATCCTCGGCCAAGAAAAGGTAACCCCCGCTTATGTTAACTAAAAAAAACCTTTCCCACAAGGATAAGCGGGGGTTTGTTTTTCATAGGAAAACTCTAGCATTTCTTGGCCGAGGATCCAAACAATCAAAAAACAATAGGATAAAAAAAATTGAAAGACAAACGTTAAGATAATTAAAAAAGTCTACATTCTTGAAGCTAAAAGATGTAAAGAGCGCCTCTCAAAAAAACCTTTCAGGAAAAACTGGCACTCTAGATGCATTTCGGTGTATGCTATTCTAAATAAATGTAATTTGAATGAGGATCCATGTTTACAACGCTTTTTCGGAAAGTTTTTGGCTCGGCAAATGATCGATATATCAGGGGCCTGGATAAAATAGTTGAAGAAATCAATGCTCTTGAAAAAGACATGGAGAAGCTTACGGATGTGGAGCTGCGGAATAAAACGGATGAATTCCGCACTCGTCTTAAGGCTGGGGCAAAACTCGATGACTTACTCGTCGAGGCCTTTGCGGTCGTCAGAGAAGCTTCAAAGCGCACTCTTGGCTTGCGTCCCTTCGATGTCCAGCTTAAGGGGGGTATTATTCTTCATCGCGGCATGATTACGGAAATGAAAACGGGTGAAGGTAAAACTCTCGTTGCCACTCTTCCAGTGTACTTGAATGCCCTTGAAGGCAAAGGAGTTCATGTGGTCACAGTCAACGATTATCTTGCCAAACGTGACTCTGAATGGATGGGTGCCATTTATAAGTTTTTGGGCTTGACGGTTGAATGTGTTGTTCATGAGCTTGATGATCTCGAGCGGCAAATTGCTTATAAGTGTGATATCACTTATGCCACCAATAATGAGCTCGGGTTCGATTATCTGCGTGATAACATGAAGTTCCGCCTTGAAGAAATGGTTCAAAGGCCTTTTAACTATGCCATTGTCGACGAGGTTGACAGTATTCTCATCGACGAAGCGAGAACACCTCTTATTATCTCGGGCCCTGCTGAAGTTTCCTCTGACCTTTACGTTAAGGTTGATAAACTTATTCCCGAGCTTCTCCCTGAAGATTATGAAAAAGATGAAAAAGCCCGTGCCGTAACGCTAACAGAGCAGGGCATTGAACATATTGAGCAACTCTTAAAACGAGAAAAACTCCTTAATGGTTCCTCCCTTTATGACATTCAGAATGTTCCAATTGTCCATCATGTCAACCAAGCCCTAAAAGCTCACAAGCTTTTTGCATTGGATGTAGATTATCTGATCCAAGATGATATGGTAATGATCATTGATGAGTTTACAGGTCGTGTCATGGAAGGCAGACGCTACTCAGAAGGACTTCATCAAGCCCTCGAAGCAAAAGAAAGGGTCGAAATTCAACAAGAGAACCAAACCTTAGCCTCGATCACCTATCAGAACTATTTTAGACTTTACCCTAAGCTTGCTGGTATGACAGGCACAGCCTTGACCGAAGCTACTGAATTTTCAGATATCTATAAGCTTGAAGTTCTTGAAGTCCCCACAAACGTACCTGTCATCCGAAAGGACATGGATGATGAGGTTTATCGGACAGCAAAAGAAAAATATGCAGCCATTCTTAAACTCACCGAGGAATGCCGCACACGCAACCAGCCTGTTCTCGTAGGGACAGTCAGTATCGAGAAATCAGAGCTGCTTTCATCGCTTCTGAAGGAAGCAAAGATTCCTCATAACGTCTTGAATGCGAAATATCACGAGCAAGAAGCTCGAATTATTGCTGAGGCAGGCGTTCCAGGAGCTGTCACGATCGCAACCAACATGGCCGGTCGTGGAACGGATATTAAGCTTGGCGGCAATCTGGAAATGCGCATTTCTGAAGAAACGACCAACATTAGGGACAAGACAAAAGCGGGTATTCGGGTTCAAGAAATTGAAGCTGAAGTTGTTCGAAATGCAGAAATTGCAAAAGCGGCGGGTGGACTCTTTGTCATCGGAACGGAGCGCCATGAAAGTCGCCGAATCGATAATCAGCTGCGCGGTCGATCAGGTCGTCAAGGTGATGAAGGCGCTTCTAAGTTTTACCTTTCCCTTGAAGATGATCTTATGCGTATTTTTGGCTCGGAGCGTTTAGACAGCTGGTTGATCAAGCTTGGTCTTCAAGAAGGTGAATCCATTATTCATCCTTGGATAAATAAAGCCCTCGAAAAAGCCCAACAAAAAGTCGAGGCTCGAAATTTTGATATCCGAAAACAACTTCTGAAATATGACGATGTCAATAATGACCAGCGAAAGGTTATTTACGAACAACGGCGTGAAATCATGGAAACTGGGGATGTCTATGAATTCATTGAAGGAATGAAAGAAGAAGTTATTGAAGAACTTGTTGCACGCTTTATCCCTGAAAACGCCTATGCCGACCAATGGGAAACCTCGGCTTTACATGAGGAATGCTTACGAATCTTTGGCTTAAATTTACCTATAAAAGAATGGGCCGATGAAGAAGGTATTGCTGATGTTGAAATTAAAAATCGCATTCAAGAGGCCGTTGATAACCTTATGAAAAGCAAAGAAGCCGCTTATGGTCCAGAGATGATGCGGATTGCTGAAAAATCCCTCCTTCTCCGTATCCTTGACCAACAATGGAAGGATCATTTGCTTTCCTTAGATCACTTACGGCAAGGAATTAATTTAAGAGCCTATGCACAACGGGATCCCTTGAACGAGTTTAAAAGTGAAGCTTTTGAAATGTTTCAAGAAATGCTGACCCGACTACGAGAAAACGTAACGAGTGCTCTTGCCCATCTGCAAATGGGGCAAACGACACCAGAACAGGTCATTGCTGATATCTTCGAACCTGAATTGGAACAGGAATTAACTCTTAATTATCATGAAGATCCTTATAACCCCGGCGAAGTTGAAGATAAGACACAGATTGGCCCTGAAAAATGGGAAAATACTCCCCGTAACGCCCCCTGCCCTTGTGGATCAGGAAAACGCTATAAACAATGCCATGGCAAGTTAGAACCAGCTCATGATGAGGAATAGTTTGGCGTCATTCCGGGTATTAAGAAAATCTAGTGCTCACTTCGTGAGCGAAGATTTTCTAAATCCCGGAATGACGCTGCAGAAGATAATTTATTGTTTTTAAAAGGAGAGTCCTTATGAATTACATTAATATTGTTACAATTGGGCTCACAGGAACCCTTCTGACAGCCTGTATGTCCGCGCAAGAACACCGGCAAGATGTCGGAGCTGGGCCCTCAACCTTCACCTTAGGCATGGTCCAATCTTCCGTACAAAAAGGCATGCCCCAAGACCAAGTCGTTGCTTTCCTCGGTTCACCAAATATTGTCACAACCGATGAGCATGGGAATGAAAGCTGGGTTTATGACAAAATTTCCTCTGAAGCCGCTCATTCGAGTAGTTCTGGGGGTGGAGGCCTCATTTTTTTCGGAGGCCAGAAAAGTGCAGGCGCTTATGAAACATCCCAAAAAACATTGACGGTCATGATCAAATTTGATCATCTAAAACGCGTACAATCCCTTAATTATCACCAAAGCAAGTTTTAGAGGGTGGACATGAAAAAACTTACTTCTTTAGGATTAGCCTGCCTGCTAGTGGCTTGTACACCGACAATAAAGCAACCTTTAAAAACCCAGTTGGAAGTGCGTGAATTTCAAACGCGCACATTTGACACCCCTAAAACGGACGAAGTCCTAACAGCCGTTGTCGAAGCCTTCCAAGATCAAGGCTTTATGGTGAAAAATGTCGTACCACAAGTCGGCCTTGTTTCCGCAAGCCGAGAAGTCGATGTTGAAAATGAAGGACAGGCTGCTTTCCAAGTCTTTTTTATGGGTCAAAATGCTGTGTGGTCAAAGAATGCACTGATAGAAGCCACAGCGAATGTCAAAACCCAAGGGGGCAAAACCAAAGTCCGTGCCAATTTCCAAGAGAAAGTCACGAATAATCGTGGCGGAACGGATAGTGTCAACACCATCGAAGATCCCAAATTTTACCAAGACTTCTTTGATAAAGTTGGGAAAAGTATTTTTATTGAAAAGCAGAAGATATAGGTTATAGGTTGGAGTTTTAAATTATATTAAAAAAGGCTTGCCTTCTTTCGAAGGCAAGCCTTTTTCCGTCAAAAAATTCTAATATTTATTTGTTTTCTTCCGAATAGGTAATGCTTAAAGTCATTTTTGCGGGAAGCATGATTGGTCTGCTCATGTCATCCTTATTAGGATATGAAAGATCGATGTCACCAAGGTTTTCATCTTTTAGACCAAGTTTAAATGCAAGCACTTTTCCTTGATAGTCATGTGAGCCTTGCTCTTTATTTTTGGTCTGGACTGTCGTTCCTTCATAGTTACCTATGACAATGCCATCAAAATAGGCAAATACCTTAGGATGAACAGAGTCTGGTATTTCTTTTCCCGTAATCTTTTTTTCCGCAGCCTTTTTTTGCAATGCCTTTATATAATAGTGTTCCATCTTGTCTGGATCCAATGTTTCGCCCTTCCTCACCTTATTGAGAAATTTCTTAACATACAGGGGATTTGTAGCTTTTTTCAGAATACGAATAGCCTCATCTCCTTGCTTAGGAGAAACAAATAGGTCTCCAATCGGAATACCGCTTGTCATTTTGCAAGGCGGGTATAAAATACTTTCAACGTCAGAAGACCAAAAAATAATATTCTCCACCTGCGCCATAAAGCTTTCATTTTTTTCTTGAGCTTGCTCCAATCTGCTCTGTAAATCTGACGGCTTTTTTTCCTTTTCTTTATTCTCTTCTTTTAATGCAGCAGGCTTTTTGCGTACGATACCTGTTACTTGAGAAAAATGTAATCCAGCATCTGTTCTTGTAAGCTGTGGTCGCTGATCATTATTTTTATTTTCTCCTTTTTCTTTTCCTTCTTCTTTTTCTCCGTTAGTCACAGGAGTCTGTTCTTGTTTTACAGGAACCTGTGGAAGAGCGCGATTTAGAGGTACTCTGCGGCCCCCCTTACCAACCCAGTTTTCACCTTCTTCCATCGCTTGAACAGCAAGAGGAAGTAAAGAAACACCACTTAAAACTAATAAACTTACTTTAAACATTTTAACCTCATAAAATTAAATACAATACAAAATATCGCATACTTTAAAAAATTAAATATAACGACAATATTTTTTACTTATCATAAGAGTTTTAGAAAAGCAACTTATTTTTTGTTGACATGGGATTTGAAATAATGAATATTACATATCATATAAATTATATTTTAAGTGAATGGTGTCAGATTATGAAAATTAAGGTCCAAGTTTTTTTCCTTTCCCTTCTTTCCACAGTTGCATTGACTGCTGTGACTCAGGCGGATTTTTCAGACTCTAGCGAGACTAAATATGTTAGAAGGCCTTCGCCAAAGTGGGCCCTATTCATGGAACCTGGAGTATTTCCAGTACTACCAAAGAAGAATCCAATTACAAAAGAAACCTCTCAAGGAACCGAACGAAATGTCGCGAACGAAAAGCAGAGTAATGAATGGTTCCACAAGTCTGGCGTTTTTCCTGTCTTGGAAGTAAACAATACACCTCATAAAAATCGAGAAGTTTTGCAAGCTGATGCCGAGTTATTGTCTATTGGATCTGTTATACAAGTTTTGCGTTCACCAAAAGATCGGAACGAAAGTGTAATCATTAGCCCTCGTGGACTTAACCACAGCACTAACCTAACTGACGCAGCGGAATTGAATATTGGTAATGGCGCTTCTTATACTGGACCTTTAACGGCGAAGGAACGCCGGGTTAAGCATGTCCTTGCTGCTGTAGATGCTCTCCCCAATCAGGATATCAGCGCCATATTTAATGTGCTTAACAGATCAAGTATCGACAAACATCCCGTTTATGCGAACAACATCCTTCATCCTCTCTATGAAGTAGCACAGTTTGAATTGGCCAAAAAAATGAAAGCTGCAACAGGTCATCCATGGCGCCAGCGCAAAAGCATCCCTTCTAGGATGAGACCAGATCTTGGCTTGAAAGACAGCTTTTCATCAAGCATAGTGCAACCTTTAAAGAATAGCACCAGGCTATCCGCTTTAAACACTTCATCAGTTTTCAGCCCCAGGAAGTCTGCATCACAAGAAACAATTTCTCTTCCAGAAAATGAGGAAGAAACTGGTTTTTTTGCAAAGAACAAGAAGCGCGTCATACGTGCAGCTAAAGCGATGACACGTTGGGTTAAGCGCTAGTAGCAAATCTGTTAGAGTGTCATAGTAACTATGACACTCTATAATCCAGCATCTCTCCTTCATCTCACAACCCCCTAGCCATCAAATCCAAATAGCTGTACCATACTCTCGATCATTAATAACTGAATAGGCAGGGCCATGGCACAAAAACCTTACATAGTTGTTCTCGGCAATGAAAAAGGAGGCACAGGGAAATCAACGGTCAGCATGCATGTGATCGTCAGTCTCCTCCGTATGGGATTTCCTGTAGGCAGTATCGATGTAGATGCGCGTCAAGGGACTCTTTCGCGTTATATAGAAAATCGCAAAACAACCTCTGACGAAATGGAAAAGCCCCTTCCCCTTTCAACCCATATCCCCTTATTGATGAGTAACAAGTCTTTAAAAGAAGATGCCGTTAAAGAAGACCAGCAAAACCTGGAAGACGCAATTACTCAGCTTGCGTCAAATCGATTCATTGTGATTGACACACCCGGCAGTGATTCTCCTCTTTCCCGTGCGGCCCATTCTATAGCGGATACGCTTATCACACCCCTCAACGACAGCTTTATTGACCTTGACATGCTCGTGCGCCTGAAGAGTGACACTTTAGATATCCTTCGGCCTAGCACTTACGCGGAAATGGTGTGGGAGCAAAAGAAGCGACGGGCCATGCGCGATCAAGGATCCATTGAATGGTACGTTTTACGGAATCGTCTCAGCAGCATTAACGCCCGTAACAAAGAGCAAATGGAAGATGTCATTCAAGCTCTCGCAAAACGCATTGGGTTTCATTACATTCCTGGATTTGGTGAACGGGTGATTTTCCGCGAGCTCTTTTTAAAAGGAATTACTGTTCTTGATTTAGAAGATTGCAAGATTCCTATAACTCTTTCCCATGTATC
This sequence comes from Alphaproteobacteria bacterium 41-28, assembly GCA_001897795.1. Classification (GTDB taxonomy): domain Bacteria; phylum Pseudomonadota; class Alphaproteobacteria; order UBA9655; family UBA9655; genus UBA9655. The sequence continues at coordinate 31,957 of MKUL01000052.1, forward strand.
TGCCAAACAAGAATTGCGCAATCTCATCCAAATGATTCAACTCCCTGAAGTGGAAAGACTTGCGGCGTAAATTTCTCTCCTCGTCATTCCCGCGAAGGCGGGAACCCAGGAAAATACTTAAACAAAAAAGGTTCGACGTGACGAAAAATGGCAATACCCACAAATCCACTGGAAAATATATTTTTTATGTCAAATACTTCCTGGGTTCCCGCCTTTGCGGGAATGACGATAGGGGGGTACCAACACTTGTGGGTAAAATAAAAGAGCACTAATATGCCTGAACTTTTCCTTGCGGCACTTGGGGTTACTCTTCTTATCCTTCTCTTACAAAAGCTAGAGCATGCAGAAACCAAGCTTCTGATAAAAACCCTCAAGTGGACCCTCGTGGGCGTCATGATCCTCGCTGGCATTTACTTAACTCTTGTCGGTCGCCTCCTGCAGGTTGCTGCGATTGCTGTGCTGCTCATTCTCTTGCTCAGACAGGATGTGCAGCAATGGATGAAGGGTAAGCCCCCTCCTCTCCCCCTCCCCCATCCACTGACGAAAAATGAAGCTGCGGCCCTGCTGAAAGTAGACCTCAATGCAAGCTCAGTTGAGATTGAAGAGGCCTTTAAAAAGATCAAACCAAAAGATTCCACCCAACGAGATCGTCTGATTCAAGCAAGGGATGTGCTATTGAAGGGTAAATAATATCTGGCTAACCATCCTTCTTCGACCTCTTAAAGCCGCCAGTGAATGGGAAAAAAGACCAAGTCAACAAAGGTTGTCGTGTAATTCCAGGGTTAACTGTGAGTTACTTTACTATTTATCAAGATTTCTAAGATACACTATTCTAATCAATCGTATATAAAATATTTATATGCTTTGATGTTTAAAAAAACTTATTAATTTTATAAAAGTGGAAGAAAAAATGATGAAAAACTTTATTCCTTTATTAGTCCTCAGCATTATCTCAATAACCCCAATAATAGCGGGAAAAACTGCACGAGTCACTCTCGGAGATGATCAATTTTTTAAGTCCCATCCCTACGCTGGTGCTCTCATGACGGGCAGCAATATAACTTCAGGAAACATTGCTTTTAATAAGAGAACACCTTCCCATATAGTCTCTACACATTTGGGTGATGTTCTAATTGATTGGGATATATCAGGCAAACTTGAAAAAGGACTATTTCAGTGTTCCCTTGCAACGCCGACTCCTCTTCAAGAGGATGCTAAGTATAAAATTGAGATTCAAGATGGCTCGCCTTGTGCAGTTACATTTAAGAAAGTAGAATAATAAAGCTGCGCACCATGACGGTGCCCAATTTATTCCATATTAAAAACTATTGTTTTCTTATGGGTAAAGTGCTCGAGCATTGCCTCAAGGGAAGCTTCTTTCCCGATCCCTGAGGATTTCATTCCTCCATAGGATAACCCCGGCTGGACTACAATGTTTTGATTCACTTGTACAAATCCAGCTTCCAGTTGATGAACACCCCTTAAGGCACAGTTTAAATTATTTGTCCACAACGTAGCCGCAAGACCATAAGGAGAGTCATTGGCTTGGCTAATTACATCATCAAAATCCTTCCAAGGGATAAGGGCTGTCACCGGACCAAAAATTTCTTCCTGACAAACTTGATGTGAATTAAGAAGACCTGTGAAAAGGACAGGGCGCACAAAAAGTCCTTTGGCAAGCTCGGGATCTGTTGGAAGTTCAGAGCATTCATGAGCCGTGGCACTCTGTGTGCTCTTGCCTATTGCAATGTATTTTAAAATTTTTTCATATTGGGCAGGAGAAATGACAGCACCAATATCAGTCTCAAGATCCATGGGATTCCCAATCTTAAGAGCATTCAGCTTTTCCTTAAATCGTGACAGAAAGTCATCAAAAATTGACTCATGAACAAAAATACGGCTAGCTGCCGTACAACTTTGACCCTGACGTGTAAAACGCATGCTCGCTAACGCGCCTGCAACTGCTTTCTCCAGATTAACATCCTCACACACAATCATGGGGCTTTTTCCCCCCAATTCCAAGGTGGCTGGAATCAGCTTTTCACTAGAATTTTTGTAAATGGCTTTGCCGGTTTCAACAGATCCTGTAAATGTCACCTTTGCAACATGGGGATGGCGGACAAGGGCTTCTCCTGTTGTGGGACCATCACCTGAAATCACATTCAATACACCTGGAGGTAAGATGGTATTCATGATCTCAGCGGCCCTAAACACGACAAATGGGGCTTCTTCTGCTGATTTAACAACAACGGTATTTCCTGCAACAAGAGCAGGCGCAACCTTTAAAGACATCAAAAGAAGGGGAACGTTCCAAGCGATGATAGCTCCCACAACACCTAAGGGTTCTCGAATTGTCAAAGATAACATGGAATCACTAAAGGGGATTGTTTCGCCCTTAAGTTCAAGACCCAGCCCCCCATAAAAACGAAAGGTATTTGTAAAAACCTTGGTTTCAACTTGGCTTTCTGTGCGTAAAGCTTTGCCTGTCTCAAAGGTCATCAAACGCGCGAGCTCATCAGCATATTCTTCTAGGAGATCACCACATTGGGAAACCAACCTCCCCCGCTTTGCCGCATCCAGGTGGCGCCATTCTTTCTGAGCCTTACGAGCCGCTTCTACGGCGTCCTTGACATCCTCCGCATCAGCTTCAGCCGCCTGTCCAATGATTTCCATGGTAGCAGGATTAAGGACAGGGAACGTCTTTTTACTTTTAGGAGATATCAATTTCCCATTAATAAGAAGCTTATTTTCAAGGCGTTTTACAAGGGCAAGAGGAGCTAAGAATGGGCCCGGCATAGAGGACGTAAAAGACATAAAACCTCCATTTTTCATTTTTTATGTTATGGTGTATAATCCTCATAAAATCACAGAAAAGTAAAAGGGTCCATAGTGTTCGCTCTCCACGTAACGAAAACAGAACCTCGGCATGATTTTTTTTGGAGCCTGACTCCTCAAGGCTTTCATAAAATAGCTTACGTTGAGTGGGGACGTATGGACAATCCTCGTGTTTTAATATGTGTCCATGGTCTCACCCGCAATTCCCGGGATTTTGATTTCCTTGCGAGAGACCTCGAGAATAATTACCGTATCGTATGTCCTGACCTCTTGGGCCGGGGAGAGAGTGATTATCTCGCAAACCCCCCGCTTTATAATTTTACCCAATATATGAGTGATATGATCACTCTCATTGCCCGCCTTGGTGCGCAAGAAATTCACTGGTTGGGAACATCTTTGGGGGGAATCATCGGGATGATGCTGGCAGCCCAGCCCAACAGTCCCATCAAAAGCCTGATCCTTAATGATGTCGGTATGATTATCCCAAACATGGCGCTTAGGCGTCTTGAAACGTATGCTCGCAACGATAATGCTTTTCTCAGTTTTCACGAGGCAAAGACGTATTTTCAAACTGTTCTTGGCACATTTGGCATAACCGAACCCGAACATTGGGATCACATTACTCAATTTGGAATTAGGCGCGACGATAAGGGCGATTTCCGCCTCACTTATGATCCTGCTATTGGCCAAAATTTAGTCAATGAATCAGCTTCTTCTCTCCACCTTGAAGCCTATTGGCAAGCTATTCGTTGCCCAATCCTGGTGATAAGAGGGGAAGAATCAGACTTTCTGTTGCCCGAAATCGTTACGAAAATGCTTTATTCTCAACCTCAAGCACATGTTGTGACGATCCCTAACTGCGGCCATGCGCCATCATTGATGACACGTGACCAAATTCAAATTGTTGAGGAATGGCTGAAGGGAGTATGAATTCAAAAGTTTCTTTACCCCTCTACAACATCAATCCCTTTAATAAGCAAGAGAATGAAAGCCACAGGAAAGAATATAATAGCCCAGAAGATAAGCCACCCATAGCTACCTCGGTAGGACAGTGAAAAATATTTTTTATCTTTTAGAATAACCCCATTCTTAATGGCGAGAATAATTCCCACCGGAAAGAAGAGGATGAGGCAAATGATAAACAACACGATGTTGCCTTTATATTGAAAAGGATAGCTATGCTTTACTTTTTTATTTTTGGTTCGTGCCATGTTTTTGCCTTTCAATCAATAACCTGCAATATCATATCTCTTCTATGGTCAGACAGAAATACTATTTAACAAAAAGATGAACGCAAATTCAAACTGAGCCTCTATAAACCTTACGAGGTGCAGATGAATCTTTGAATAACTCGTGGCCTGATGTCTACTTTCCCTCTTGAGCCTCTTTCCTAAATGAATTACTCCTTGAGAGAAGAAAGAGGTGAGATATGCCACTAACTGCAACTCAAGAACTAGAAATTCAAGACCTTCAAACACAAACCTATTCCACTCGACGCGCCATATCACAAGGGTTGGAAGAGATTCTTTATGAAGCTTTCCCAGCTCTTGATCATGGGTTTGTACGCGTCATGGATTATATGGGTAACGACAGTTCAATTGTGCAGGCGGCCCGCGTTTCTTATGGAAAAGGTACAAAAAAAGTTACGGAAGACCGGGGACTTATTCATTATCTTCTCCGCCATTCCCATACAACTCCCTTTGAAATGTGCGAGATTAAGTTTCACATTAAGCTGCCCATCTTTGTGGCTCGTGACTGGATCCGCCACCGTACAGCTAATGTCAATGAATACTCTGGCCGCTATTCTATTTTAGATAAAGAATTTTACATTCCAGCTCCAGAACATTTAGGGGCTCAATCCACTTCCAACCGGCAAGGGCGTGGAAAAACCCTTTCTCCTGACCAATCTCAGCATATTTTACAAATCCTTCGTGAAGATGCGGCACGTGCCTATGCCCACTATGAAGAATTTTTAAATGAAGATACAAACGGAAATATTATTGACCCTCAAAAAGATAAATTGGCCCGAGAGCTAGCCCGGATCAATCTTCCCTTAAACATTTATACGCAATGGTATTGGAAGATTGATCTTCATAACTTAATGCATTTCTTAAATCTCCGTGCCGATTCCCATGCTCAATATGAAATCCAAGTTTATGCAAACATTATGCTAGATATTGTAAAACAATGGGTCCCTTTTACTTATGAGGCTTTTATGCAATACCGAAAAGAAGGTGCTCGCTTTTCAAAAAATGGGTTGATGGCTTTGAAAAAAATAGTGAAAGGACAATCTGTTAGCCAAGAAGAAAGTGGTATGACAAAACGAGAATGGCAAGAATTTACGGAACAACTTGATCTACCTTTGTAGACCCTCTATAAGAAAGTTACCAACTTGGAACAAAAAGACAAAAATAAAACGTTTCGGGGAGTCAGTCACCTTATGCCATCAACGACGCTTATGTTAGCCCCGTGGGATGCAGCTATTGTCTTAAAACAAGATGGATCCTTTGAAGCCTCTCTTCCTCAAATTCACGGAGATTATATTCCGGAAAATGTTATCTTAGGTGCAGCTCTTGCTTATGCTCTTCGCAATGAAGACCTCTGTGCCCTGATTCGTGAAAACTTCGAACGAGAATCCGCAGCGGAGGCGCGTTCTATCGAACAGTGATTAGAAACAAATCTCTGCTTTCAAGTTTTTTAACTAAGTGTGAAATCTTTATTTACTGTCTACTTTCTTATTGAGGTGTGTTATGTTTTCCAGGATTATTTTTTCTCTTCTTACAACATCACTTTTGATTGTTCCATCAGTATTTGCCATGGAACAAATAGATGATACCCGGGCATCGCGTACAACTAAAAAAGAAAAACCAGGAACGGCAAGGAAAAGATATGAAGCTAAGAGGGATGAGGGAAGAACTGCAAACTTCTTAGCTATTTTAGATTTATACAAGGATCAAGCTGATCATCATCAACATATGAAAGATTTATTAACGCAGCTACCAGAAGAAGAAACAAGTAAATTTGTTGAGAGTGAGGAGTTACCTTCGATAATTGAAGCTCATCGTAATTATGCCTCAAAATATGCTGAGTTTGTTAAAACAAGAGAAGAACTTTTGAATGCCCATAAGAGTTCAGTCTTGCCCCTAATTGCATCTTTATACCATGCTGCTGTTTCTGTGACCTTAGAAGTTGATGCTACTTTTGAAAATTTTCAGAATCTGTATAATGTAATCCTTAACATGGAAGAAATTTTTCTTGAACGAAAGGGTACTACCGCTAAAAAATTCTCTTACAAGAGAGAAATGCACGAGGATGAATTGCACTTTTATACCCGCATTCAAAGAAAAATATTAGAGGATTTTAGTTCCGATCTCCCTAAATTATATGACTTATTAATTGATGAATCAAAATGCATCAAAAAGTTACACATGCATCCTTTAGGGGAAAAAAAATCTGCTTCTGTCATTGCTTTCTGTGATGATCTTATCCGAAATAAATATAAATTTCCCTCTTTGGAAAGTCTTTCAGTCCCTACCCTTAGCGCTACAGAATCCGAGGAGTCTGAAGAATCGATCCCAAATCCACCTTCTAAGAAAAATACGAAAAAGAATGCTCGAAAAAAACTTAACCGCCGCAATGCCGCGCAAATAACAGGTCCTCAAAAACAAAGCCAAGACCCTGCACCAGCTACCTCACTACAAGTACCCGATATCACTGAGCCTCGAACAGACGATACGTCTCAAAGTGGAGAGACTTCGGTTTCTTTTCCAGGTAAGGAAGAACCAGAGACCGACACACCACCGGAGCCTAAGAACGAGAGAAAAAATAAAAAACAAAGCCTAACTCTCGAAGTGAATGCAATTGCATCCCCATCTTCACTTCCTGAACCGATACTATCTGAAAAAGCCAGTGATCTCGTAGAAGAGAAAACATCTTTTCAAGCACCTGAAGTTTCTACTATTCCTCAAAGGGAGTTATCTCCCAACGATGATGCAAATTTAGAAATTGAATTGAAAAAACGACATGAAGATGATCGTAAAGCCAAAATAGCTCTAAAGCAAAACAAGAATGTTTCAAAAAAAGGAAAAGGAAAAGAGGAAGAGAAAGAAAAGGAATGCGAAAACAAAAGTGATCCTATGATCAATTCACATAATCACGCATTCTTAACTCGAATATTATATTCGCCCGTTTACCCCAATCTTCGTTGGAGGGATATTATAACCCTTTTTACGAGCCCATCTGGATTTAAGGGAAAGGTTTTAGGGACAAAAAAAGGCGCAGCGCATACTTTTGTGGTTTTTCTATATTTCAAAAACGGCGAGCTTACCGGTTTTCTTTCTGAGAATGACTTCAACCTTCGCAAGCAAAATGCACTTCCAGAGCTTTATAAGAATCGCACTTATCTTCGCGACAATAAGAAGCTAGAATGTTACAAAATAAGTGAAGAGGAGAGCATTGCAACAACATCTTTTACGCTCCACAATCCTCATCCGGAACCTTTTGCTTATCGAGACTTGGTTCAGAGATTACAAGAACAACTATTTCTTCTCGGCATAACTTCTGAAACAGTTAAAGAATTTAGGAACTAGGAGGTTTTAAGAACGTCTTGCCCTGGCTTGTGTGCCCTAAGATTTTCTGTAGCATATTGATTTTGCATAATAATTTTCTTTGATGTAAAATCAAAGGGTTCGCAAGGAATTTGACATTTCTTAATTTCGTATTAAAATGCAAGTTGCCTACGTAGAGTGGGTATCATAACAAAAAGGAGGCGTATAATGTCCGTTTCCAATTATCTCTTAAGTCTTAAACGTAAGTATGAATACCTCAACTATCTCATTCAGGATGAGCTATCGCGACCGTTACCCGATTCTCTCAGACTGTTTAGCCTGAAGCTCAAACGGCTTCGTCTCAAGGAAAAAATTTATAGCCTCGGCTAAGATTTTTCCTTCCCAGAACTTTCTTTCTCCGTAAAAGAGCCCAACAGTCTTGTTGGGCTTTTTTTAGATGATGCGGCGCCTCCTTCACCCCAACAATTCATTAGGTTTTTTATATTTCCATATTAATACCTTGTAAAAGGTGAAAATAGTACTTATATGTCTTTTAATGGTAATTAATTATAGGTGAAATGATGTTTAATAAAATTTTAAGTTTATCTTTTATCTCTTCATTATCCCTCTCCTCGGCTTTATATGCAATTGGTGCGGGTGTCTTTCCGACGTTTGATGATGGAACAGTTCTTCTTAGATCCGAGTCTCATGGCAATGTGAAAGTTTGGATGGATCATGGTGGTCCTCAAGATCCACGAGATGGAGGTAACAAACGTATAACTGCAACCAGAAGAGGTAATGAAAAAACTGCATTTACATTTCCATTTCGGGATGATCAGTTAGCTCGAGCGCGTTATGTGGACCATGCTTCTTCACGGATGTACTTTCCCCATTTAGCGGGAGATAAACCATCTATTGAAGAGCTGATTCATAATGGAAATGTGTTAAAAACTAGATTTCCCAATTTTCCCCTGGGAGAAACAGACTATAAATATGTTGACGCACAACTACTTTTAACAGCTGCTTTGGGGAATGGTCTGCTTCCTGGAACGAACGAACCTATGGATCCTCGCTTTATTGCGCGTATCAGAAAAGATGCAAATCAACTTGGCGGCGGCGTCCTTCAAGCCTTTATTCGTTCTCCAAAAAGCGCTGCTCCTATAAGACCTTTTGTGGTTCCTCCTGTAAACGTAGTGACCCCTCCCCCAGCCGTTCCTACAAGAGCTGCTCCTCCTTCATCTAAACGATCTAGAAGAGCAGCAATGGCTTCTAGGAGGAGAGCTGCGAATAGAACAAAGCGTACATCGAGAAGGAAATCTGTATCTCAGTCAAGACGTATTCGTCAGCAAAGACATGCATCTAGGCTAAGACACGTCCGTCAACAAAGACGTATGTCTAGGAAAAGTCACATTCGTAAACAAACGCGTGTGTCTAGAAGGTCAAGACATATTTCTACCCGTCGGAGATCACGGTAAAAATATTAAGCTTTTCTTTTAGAAAGCTTATTCCCAAAAAAAGCCCAACAGTAATGTTGGGCTTTTTTAATTTCATAATACATTTTCTTCACTACAGAATTAACTTATTATTATATTTTCACTTTTTTATTGAAAAACAAGGAAGCAACTCCTATATAGAAGTTGCGTTGTAATTTTGCTGTGGGTTTTTATTATGGTTTATAGAGTTTTAAGTTTTATTTTTTTAGCTATTTTTTCTCTCTCTTCAAGTCTATATGCGGGCACAGGTGTTCTTTTTACCTTTGATGATGGCACCTGTCTTCCTGGGGGAGAATTCCGTAATAATATTAAAGTTTGGTCGGATTGTGGCGGAGGCCAAGACCCACAAGATCGGGGTGATAATCGTAGAACGGCTCTCAGAGAAGCTAATGAAGAAACTGCGGGAACGTTCAATCTTACATATAACCAAGTCGCTGCAGCACCCTCTGTTATTCATAATCATCGCGTTGGCTCTTATGAGCTGTTTTTTGTCCATCTCTCCGGAAGTAAACCTTCCATCCAAGAAATTATTAATAATGGAAGAGACGCACACGGAAATTTGCTCCCAAAGGTAGAAAAGATAGACTACATGTATGTCGATGCCCAAGCTCTTGTAAATGCGGCTCGAGGCAATGGCATCATGCCTGGAACAAGCGATCCCATGTTTGGCCCTTTTATAGCCTGTATCAAAAAAGATGCACGCAATCCTGTGGGCGCCCTTAATACCCTTATTAATTCTCCAAAGAGACCTGCTCCTATAAGGCCACTTCCCGTAAAAGCAGCCCCTCCTGTAAAGGCTGCAGCTCCAACGACGCGCCGCGCTACTGGAAGGAAAAAATCTGCTCCAAGAGTCAGACGTGCCTCCCGGAGAACGGCTGTTCACAAGACAAGACGTGTATCTAGGCCAAGAAGGGGAGTTCGTCAGAAAAAGCGTGTATCTAGGAAAACACATATTCGTAAACAAAGCCGTAGGTCTAGAAGGTCAAAGCGTATTTCTAGACGCCGGAGATCACGGTAAAAAATATTAAGCTTTAGAAAAAAGCTGCAATACCTCTCCTCCTTGTGGGAGAGGTCGCCCGAAGGGCGAATGAGGGGAAAAAAGCAATCAGAAAATGCGAGGTGATAAGATACCCATATACAGCCTCAATCATCTCCCATTTTCAGCGCCGCAAGGAAGGCGGATTGGGGGATTTCGACATTCCCGATTTGACGCATACGCTTTTTCCCCGCTTTTTGCTTTTCAAGCAACTTTCGTTTACGAGTGATATCCCCACCATAACATTTAGCTGTCACGTCTTTGCGTAAAGCCGAAACGGTCTCACGAGCGATCACTTTTCCACCAATCGCCGCTTGAATAGCAATTTTAAAGAGCTGGCGGGGAATAAGGTTTTTCAACCGTTCACAAAGGGCACGCCCTCGACTTTCGGCGTGCGCTCGATGAACAATTGTGGAAAGGGCATCTACCGGATCGCCATTGACGAGAATTGAAAGCTTAACAAGTTCGCCTTCCTCATAACCATCCACCTGATAATCAAAGCTCGCATAGCCTCGACTTACAGACTTCAAACGATCATAAAAATCAAAGACAACTTCATTAAGGGGTAAACGATAAACAACCAAAGCCCGCTTCCCAACATAGGTAAGATCCAACTGGACGCCTCGCCGTTCCGTACAAAGGGTAAGGATAGAGCCTAAATAATCATCAGGAACAAGGATCGTTGCCTTAATCCAGGGTTCTTCCATCTTTGCGATTTTGACCACATCGGGCATGTCAGCCGGATTATGAAGCTCAATCACTGTGCCATTGGTCATATAAAGCTTATAGACAACACTGGGAGCGGTTGTCACCAAATCCAAATTAAACTCTCGTTCAAGTCGTTCTTGAATAATTTCCAAATGGAGAAGCCCTAAAAACCCGCAACGGAAACCAAGTCCCAAGGCAGCCGAACTTTCAGCTTCAAACATAAAGCTGGCATCATTCAGTCTCAACTTCCCAAGACTGTCTCGCAAATGATCAAAATCAGCAGCATCTGCCGGGAAAAGACCACAAAACACAACAGGAACGCTCGGTTTAAATCCAGGCAATGGTTCAGCAGCGGAACGTTTTTCTTCTGTTACCGTATCTCCCACGTTACAATCGCTAACCGCTTTAATGCCAGCCGTGAAAAAACCTATCTCCCCAGGATGAAGAGCCCGCAGCGTTTCTCGTTTTGGGGTAAAAACACCTACCTGATCAACTTGATAAACAGACCCAGTCGACATCATCTTAATCTTCATGCCAGGCTTTAAAAGCCCTTCCACGATGCGTACAAGAATGATAACCCCCAAATAGGCATCATACCAGCTATCAACCAAAAGAGCCTTCAGAGGAGCATCTAACGTCCCTTTTGGAGGGGGCAGCCGATGCACGATTGCTTCTAAAACCTCTGGAATGCCGAGTCCTGTTTTTGCCGATACAAGTAAGGCATCACTCGCGTCAATTCCAATCACATCTTCGATTTGCTCCTTCACCCGATCCGGTTCAGCCGCAGGTAAATCAACCTTGTTCAAAATAGGAATAATTTCATGATTATTATCGACGGCTTGGTAGACATTTGCCAGCGTTTGAGCCTCGACGCCCTGGCTCGCATCCACAATCAGCAATGATCCCTCACAAGCTGCAAGCGAGCGGCTAACTTCATAGGCAAAGTCCACATGGCCAGGAGTGTCCATCAAATTGAGCTGATAGGTTTCTCCATTTTTGGCTTTATATTGAAGACGGACAGTTTGGGCTTTAATGGTGATGCCCCTCTCCCGCTCAATATCCATTGTGTCGAGGACTTGCTCTTTGAGCTCGCGATCTGTGAGACCTCCACACAATTGGATAAGCCGGTCAGCTAAGGTTGATTTTCCATGATCGATATGGGCAATAATCGAAAAGTTTCGGATGTGGTTTAAATCCATCATTGACGTAATACTCCGCCCGTACTTTGGGCCACTGAAGAAATGATTTTTTGGGAAATAGCTTGAATCTCTTCCTCCGTCAAAGTGCGGTCCTGAGGTTGGAGGGTTACACGAATAGCGATAGACTTTTTATCATCCTCAAGCGTAAAGACGTCAAAAAGATTAATGCCTTTGATGAGGACAGGATCTGCTTTTTGGACAGCTTTGATAAGATTTTCTGCAAGGATATTTTTATCAAAAACAAAGGCAAAATCTCTTTCCACCCTTTGGTAAGGGGATAGAGTTAATTTAGATTTAGACTTCCGCTTTAATAGAGGAATGCGATCAATAAAGATCTCAAAGGCAACGACAGGTCCTTTCACATCGTAATCTTTAAGGATACGAGGATGTAGTTCACCAAAATATCCTAAAACATTGGGACCCAATTTCAAAGTTGCTGAACGGCCGGGATGATACCACAAAGGTGCAGTTTGATCGTATTGAACCGCTATCCCAGAGAGAACATAAATAATATCCGCTTTTATGTCATAAATATCAACAGGACGCTTCTTCTCAAGCCAATGGTCAGAATGAAGAACACCTGCTCTTATGCCACTGACCATCATGTGTTGACCTTGAGGTGTGGGGTCGGAAAATTGGGGACCCACCTCAAAAAGGCCTACCGCTTCGGCTCCTCGATTTTGATTCAAGAGAAGAGCCTTCAATAAATTTGGCAAAAGGCTAGGGCGCATCGTATCAAGGTCTTGGCTAATGGGATTTAGCAAAACAAGATTTTCAGGAGCCCCTCCAAAGAGCTCTGTGTCTTTGTGCTCCATAAAAGACCAAGTAATAACTTCCGTAAGTCCACGATTGGCAAGCTTCGCGCGCGCAACAAAACGCTGTTCTTGAAGGAGAGATAAAGGTTTTTGTTCGGGTCGATCTTCATAAGGAGTGGACGGAATTTTATCATATCCTTCAACCCTCAACACTTCCTCGACAAGGTCAGCTTCTTGCTCAACATCGGGACGCCATGTTGGAGTCACAACGGTTAAATTGTTCCCCTGCCCTTTCACCTCAAACCCCAAGTTTGTTAAAACATCTTGAGCTCGTTGAGATGAAACTTCTAGTCCTCCCAAAGTTTTAATACGAGAGGGTTCAAAAGTAAGAGAAGCCCTTAAATCAGGTTCTTTTCCAGCAATAATAACGTCACTCGCGTCTCCGCCACAAATCTCAAGAATCATTTGAGTCGCAGCTTCAAGACCTGGAAGGGTTGACGCGGGATCTACGCCTCGTTCAAAGCGATAACGGGAATCACTTAAGATCCCCAGGCTTCGTCCTGTTATGGCTATGCGAATAGGATCAAAAAAGGCTGATTCTAAAAAGATTGTATGAGTCGCATCACCACATCCTGTGCTTTCGCCACCCATAATACCGGCCAAAGAAATGACCCCTGAATCGTCGGCAATGACAGTCATATCATCGGAAAGCGTATAGGTTTTCCCATCCAGTGCTATGAAGCTTTCGCCTTCTTTAGAGAGACGAATGTTTAGGTTCCCCTTAAGTTTATCTGCATCAAACACATGAAGAGGCCGGGCCCGGTCATGGGTAAAGAAATTGGTGATATCCACCAAAGCCGAGATGGGACGCAGCCCTATCGCTTCAAGCTTTTTCTGCAGCCACAAAGGACTAGAACCATTTTTAAGTCCGCGTATGACTCTTCCCGTGAAATAGGGACAGGCTTCGGGATCCGTCTTTAAGGAGATAGGACAGGGATAAGAACCTTTTATTCTTTCAACTTTTAAAGGCTGAAGCTTCCCAATTCCTGTTGCGGCTAAATCGCGCGCAATACCGTACACACCAAGGCAATCGCCTCGATTGGGGGTAACTTCAATTTCAATAAGAATATCGTCAAACCCAATCCATTTTGCATATGGTTCGCCAACTGGGGCGTCTCTATCAACTTCGATGATACCCTCTGCTCTCTCACCCAGATGAAGCTCTTCCGCAGAACACATCATGCCAAAACTTTCTACATCACGAACTTTCCCGACTTTCAGGACTTGCTTAGTCGAAGGGATAACATCTCCAGGACGGGCTAGCACAGCTTTCAGGCCTTTACGCGCATTAGGTGCTCCGCAAACAACTTGAATGACTTCGGTCCCTGTATTAACACGGCAAACTTGTAGACGATCCGCATTGGGATGCTTCTCTGCTTCCAGGATTTCACAAATTTTAAAGGGCGCGAGCGCCTCTGCTTTGTTTTCGACCTTATCAACAACGAGCCCCAGAGCCGTCAATTTTTCTAGAATTAACTCGAGCGATGCTTCTGTTTCCAAATGATCTTTTAACCAAGATAAGGTAAATTTCATGTCTTACTCCCGTGACTCAGGTTCGAAACCATAATAACCAACCCACCTTAAGTCTGATTCAAAAAAGAGGCGTAAATCTTCAATTCCATATTTCAACATCGCAATACGCTCAAGCCCCATACCAAAGGCAAAACCTTGGTAAACATCAGGATCAATGTTACAATTACGCAAAACGTTAGGATGCACCATTCCACATCCTAAGATCTCTAGCCAACTGTTCCCTTTCCACCAAATGTCCACTTCGGCTGAAGGTTCTGTAAAAGGGAAATAGCCCGGACGAAAGCGCAGCTTTAAATTTGGATCTTCAAAAAAATGACGACAAAATTCTTCGAGACACCCCTTCAAATGACCCATATGGGTCTTTGTATCAACCACGAGTCCCTCAATCTGGTGGAACATGGGTGAGTGGGTTGCATCAGAATCGGACCGATAGGTGCGCCCCGGAGCAATAATTCGGAGGGGTGGCTTTTCATTGAGCATGGTACGGATCTGTACAGGCGAGGTGTGAGTTCGCAATACAACAGGTTGGCCATCTGCTGAGGAAGGAGGTAGATAAAAAGTATCTTGCTCTTGCCGTGCGGGATGTTCTAACGGAATATTGAGAGCCGTGAAGTTGTAAAAATCTTCTTCAATATCGGGCCCCTCTGCCACTACAAAACCCACCTGCCCAAAGATATGGATGGCCTGGTCCATAACATGACTCAAAGGATGAATCGTTCCTTTTAATACCGGTCTAGGAGGTAACGTCACATCAAGCGTTTCTATCGCCAGACGGGCATTGAGGCTGTCGACTTCCAATTGTGTTTTTCGTTGATCTAATGCGTTCGTTAAAGTCTCTTTGACGGCATTCAGTTCAGCCCCAATCGTCCGTCGCTCTTCAGGCGTTTTCTGGCCAAGCTCTTTCATAAGAAGAGTCAATTCACCCTTCTTCCCTAAAGCAGCGACGCGCAGCTCTTCTAATTCCTGAAGAGTGGAGATTTTCTCTATGTCTGCCAAAAAGTTATGTCTTAACTGCTCAATTTTATTCATTGAAAGCCCTTTATCACAAAATCTGTACCCTTATAGCATGAGAAAGGTATTCCAAGCCAAGAGGAATCGAGTGGATAATTATGATTTTAATGGTTTAATTTTTGAGTATTGGTATGATGTAACTAAACTTACCTCATCCCACACATGGTGTTGTATCCGAAATCTAGGAAATATTTTCAGTTTTTTATAAAAACGCCCTTTGAAGGTACTGACAACTGACATATTCATTTTTGGATCGAATCTGTCGAATCTGTCAGTTGTCAGTACGTACCCCAACCTTATTTTCGAATTGTTTGATTTGATGTTTGAAAACCTTTTGAAGAGATACTTGTGAACTGGATCCTCGGCCAAGGAACTGGGATGGTAGGAATTGACAGAGCCTATATAAATCTTATACCAACTCATATTATGGTGTTTCTTTGAAAGGCTTTAGAATATGTTCCATCGTCACATCCGTTTTTCCTTATTATCTGCAACTTTCCTCCTCGGATCTTCTTCTTTACTTTTCGCCATGGAAAAGGCTCCTGAAGAAGATGAAAGATGTTCAATTACTTGCACAGCCATAATTCCCTATCAATCTCCGGAAGACATTCTTTGGCCTTCACAACGTCGTCTAAAAATTCTCACTTACGAAGATCACGATAGCTTTGAGCTAATAGAATCCTTTAAGAATCCTATCCCCCAAACAAATAGCGACCTTGATGAGATCCAACCTCGTCTTCAAGCTCCGCTTGTTGCAGAGCTTCCATTGGGGAAGTACCTATTTTTAAAAAATCTATCTGATCGTTGGGATGGTTTTAATCCTACTCTTTTTGTCGGTGTTTTAGAAAATGGGACAAAAGTATTTATTAAAAAAACAGTAGATATTGTTGATGAAGAAACACATAGCATTTTTAGACGGTATAAGGGTGCAGAAGCCATCCCTGAACTTGTCGCGCCAAGGGTTGCCAGAGCTTATTTTGATGCACCAACATTACCTCCTACCGAGCTTATACAGGGAAAGAATGGTCAATACGAGCTTAGACAATATTTTATCGATGATGCCCTTCCCGAGGACTTAGAGGACAAAGAGTTAGAGAAGCTTGCTAGGGCGCTCTATTTGCATCCCGAAGTGTTTAACCGTCCAGTTGGGTTTATAGATTCATTTATCCTGGAAACGGTTTTTCTTTATAATTTAGACGACCGTTCGGAGAAAAACATAAACGGGCAAATTCAAAAAATTTTATATTTGTTGGAGAAAACGCCCAAAGAATGTGGGCCTCCCCATTTGTTTAAAAGTCAACTAACCCTTTTTAATGAATTTTATGCAGCAGACGACCGCAATGTTACGAATCTTCTTTTGATCCCTCCTTCTGAAAATAGGAAAAAGTGGACATTCTTTAGCATCGATTACCAAGAAACCTATGATTATAATCCTGAAACGGGTCAAATTGTGAACAATAGTGACAATGAAGATGAAAAGTCAGATCAAGTTAAAACTTTTGCATTTCTTTCTGCCCTAAGGAAGCTTGGTTATTTATCTAGAATATACAGAAGTTTCTTTAAGGAGGCCGAAGCTCTCGCACCTGAACATTATGACGAAAATTACTTTGCCGCGATGACCAAATATCAAAATGAGCTCTTAAGTTCTTTCCATGGAAGAGCTATAGATGATCTCAACTATGTTTCTTCGACGTTGGTGAATAGTCACAGGTTTAATATTCTTACGATAAAAAACTCATTGCCAAATTTAATAAGAGGGCTTCCTTGTTTTAGAACTCTTCGGAAGGCTCACGCCCACCTTTCTCAGGATTAAAGTGATCCGGGTACTTGTTAGGAACTGATGCCCAAGCATCGGCATCAGGGAGAGGTGCCTTTGGCCAGGCAATATTCGGCCATAATTTGGCGTATTGAGCATTGAGCTCAACCCACTTTTCCATGCCCGCATCCTTATCGGGATGAATGGCTTCTATGGGACATTCAGGTACACAGACACCGCAATCAATGCACTCTTCCGGATTAATGACGAGCATATTTTCCCCTTCATAAAAACAATTAACAGGGCAAACTTCGACACAATCCGTGTATTTGCATTTGATGCAGGCTTCAGTAACAACGTAGGTCATGGCTAACTCAACAACATGCTGTCATCATCGAGTTCAACACCACTCTTCTTATGAAAAAGATCAAGAAGGTCAGGAACGGTGAGACCTTTGCGCTCTTCGTCTCGCACATCAAAAATAACACGCCCCTCATCAAGCATTACCGTACGATTCCCAAGCTCAAGAGCCTGATGCATACTGTGCGTTACCATCAGCGCCGTCAGTTGATTCTCATCTACAATTTCGCGGGTAAGATCTAAAATAAACGCAGCCGTTTTAGGATCAAGGGCTGCTGTATGTTCATCAAGGGCAATAATCTTCATGGGCTCTAGAACGGCCATGATAAGGCTCACGGCTTGCCTTTGCCCTCCTGAAAGCAGACCGATGGGATCGTGTAGACGGTTTTCAAGACCAAGCTTTAAACGACTAAGCTGGGAACGGAATTTTTCGCGGTGCTCTTTATTAAGAGCCATTTTAAATGTCCTTTTTCTCCCACGCTTCATGGCAAGCGCCATGTTTTCCTCAATGGTAAGGTTAGCACACGTTCCTGCCATAGGATCTTGGAAAACACGAGCCACGAAAGGAGCTCTTTGCCAAGAAGGAAGAATTGTTACATCTTGATCGTCAATGGAAATCGTTCCCCTCTCGGGAAAGACATCTCCACAAAGGGCATTGAGAACCGTAGATTTACCAGCCCCATTTCCACCAATCACAGATACAAAGTCCCCTTTTTTGATATTAAGGGTGACTCCCCGCAAGGCCCTTGTTTCCATGGCCGTTCCACGATTAAAGGTCACGTGTAAATCAGTTAAGCGAATCATGCTTGGCCTCTTGAGGCTTTAAAGTCAAGAATTTTGGCCCTCAGTTTTGGAGTCACCATCGCAAGCCCCACAATAACGGCCGTTACGAGTTTGAGATCCTGGGCTTGGAGACCTAAAAAGCTCACATTCAGGGCCACAGCAATGGCAAGGTGATAAAAAATGGATCCAAGGATACAAGCAATAAGAGCCATCAGAATGACTTTGGGATTGAAAATCGCCTCTCCTACAATGACGGCTGCTAGACCGACGACAATCGTTCCAACCCCTGAAGTTACATCAGCGAAACCCGCATATTGCGCGTAAATAGCGCCCGCAAGGGCAACAAGCCCATTACTGAGCGAAATACCAAAAAGAATTTGGCGATTAACAGCAATCCCTTGAGCTTTAGCCATTCGGGAATTCGCACCTGTCGCCCGCATTGCAAGTCCTTTTTCAGAACTCAAAAAACGATAAATAAGGAGCAATACAAAACCTGCAATAACAAACGTAGCCAAAGGCAAAATGTAATGACGCAGATAGGATATATTTTCAAGAGATGAGAGATTTTCGAGAGGTGTGAAAATCGTTTTCTCCCCTAAAAGAGCAATATTTGGACGTCCCATAATCCGCAAATTAATTGAATAAAGAGCTGTCATGGTTAAGATACTGGCGAGAAGGTGAAGAATATTCCACCGAACACTTATCCATGCCGTCGTAAAGCCTGCCATCATGCCCGCCAAAATAGCACAACCTGTGGCCATCCATGGATCAACTCCAGAGACAATAAGGATTGCACAAACGGCTGCTCCTAAAGGCAAACTTCCATCGACTGTTAGATCAGGAAAGTCCAAAATCCGAAAGGATAGAAGAACTGCTATGGCCACAAGGCCATAGATAAAACCAATTTCTAAGGCGCCCATGAATTGAATTAAATTCACGTCAAAAACTCCATTTCTTAATAAAAGTGAGCTTGGGTTTGAACAGACTCAGGAAGGACAATATTTAGCTTCTCAAGTGCATGTCGATTGATGAATATATCGATTGTACTCGGAGATGCAACGGCTATTTCAGAAGGATCTCTACCATTTAAGATTTCAGCAACTACTTCCCCCGTTTTATGGCCTGTTTTAAGATAACTATATCCTACACAAGCAAATGCGCCATCTTTCACCGATCCACCATCTGCAGTGAAAAGAGGAAGGTTATGCTTGAGGGCTAGAGAAGCAACTGACGACATAGCCGAAACAATCATATTGTCTAAAGGTATATAAATAGCATCGACCTTACCAACAAGCTGGAGAACGGCAGCTTGAATCTCCGAGGATTTATAAGGAGTCGACTCGACAAGGTTAAATCCCTGAGCCTTTGCTACTTTACGAATCGTTTCTAAGGAAGAAACAGACCCATTATCTCCTGGGTTATATAGAAGACCAATTGTTTTAGCAGTCGGAAGAACTGTTTTAATAAATTCCACCTGTTCTTTAATGGGAGGAGCATCCATCACTCCTGTAACTTTTCCTTTATGATCGTTGAGGGAAGAGACAAGACCTGCAGCAATTGGATCTGTCACCGCACTGAAAACGATGGGTGTAGAATCCTTACCTACCGTTTTGACCATTGTTTGAGCAGACGGTGTGGTAATAGCCACAATCACATCCGGCTTAAGACCAGCAAATTGACGTGCAATTTGACTGGCTGTCGCTGCATTTCCTTGGGCATTTTCAAAATTGACGGTCAGATTTTTCCCTTGCCTATACCCTTTTTTAGCTAACTCCTCCAGCAGCCCTTGGCGCACAGCATCTGCTGCCACATGTTCAACATATTGGGTAACGGCAATGTGCTTTGGAGGAGAGTCTGCTAAAGAACTGTAATTCAGTGAAAGAGAGAGGAGAAGAGCATTGAGTGTCTTCTTTACGACGTTCGCATTTGACATGATAAAATCCTATTTATAAGTGGGTTCAAAAGGTTAATGTTTCTTATGTTCCCGCTTCTAAATCGTAAAAAGGACATGATCTTCTCCATTCATTGAATAGGGTATCATAGAAACATAAATTTATGAACAAAGTCAATCGAAAGCTTAGTGGCCAATTTTCACATAGGACAATGAAGTTGTGAGGAATCATGACTGAAGCATACAACAATAGAACTAAAAATTTATTTGCTAAAACCGGAGGTAGCAGCTTTGATAAGACTTAAATTTGTAATTTATGGTTTTTTTGCGATTACATGAAGTGAATCATACTTCTCATCAACTGAAACAGTTATATCCTCAAAACCTGCACTGGATAAGGTATTAACTAAGCTAAAAACATGTTTGTCCTGGTAAAAATCATTGACAAGTTCCTCAAAATGCTGAGCATATTTTTCTTCGGTTAAATAAAGGCTATTATCCTTTTTATAAGGAAGAACAAGCCCCCTCGGTTCTTTTACAAACTTAAAAGGAGGAAGGCTATGGAAACGTATTTTACCCATGTGCCTCCATATGCAATCTCTCTCGCTGCTATAAGTAAAAAAGCAGGCTAAGCTTTTGAATTCAAATGCTCCTCCTGATTTTAAGGCGTTATAATAGGCCTTTGCTAATTCAACACGCCCACGTGGTATACTAGCGTTCTCTCCCTTTTTACCTGGCATGATAGTTCCAAGATCCAAGCCAATACGCTCAAAGAGAACTCTTGTATATTTATCAGGCGTGAGTCGTTGAATTAAAGATAAATCCCATCCACTACCATTTATATCTACATTTGGAATAGGATTAATGGATAGACGCTTGGGGTGATCGTGGGTGTGGGTTAGGCCTCCAACGATGAGCTCTTCTCCGAGGAATCCTTTATCAATATTAGTTGCTAATACTTGATCGGGTTGTGCCTCAAGGGGTTGAGGAGAAGTAACTCGAACAACTCCACCTATATCTTCTTCTTTTTGTCCCTCCATGGCAAAGGCTTGGGAAGAGGAAAGAATGACACAACTTGCTAATAAATAAGAAATATATTTTATTTTCATAACATTGGCACCTTAATTAATGTACTTACAAAATAGGGATAATTTATAAAATTTCAAGAAAAGATTTTTAAAACAACAACGCCGTCAAAAAATAGTTCGCAATGAGAATGAGAATTGACGCTGACACAACGGCTGACGTTGTTGCCTTTCCAACCCCGATCGCGCCTCCCTTTGAATTAAAGCCATGATAGCAACCCATGAGTGAAATGATGAAACCAAAGGCAGCAGCTTTGATGAGTCCCGAAGTGACATCTCCTAACTGCAAAAAGTCAAAAGTTTGTTTAAGATAGGAAGCAGGATTAAAGCCAAGACGGTAGACGCTTACGATGTAACCTCCAAATACACCAATCGTATCTGCAACAAGAACGAGAAGAGGCAGCACAACCACCCCTGCCAAAAGTCGAGGGGCAATAAGGTATTTTTGAGGATTTGTCGAAAGGGTGATCAGTGCGTCGATTTGCTCAGTCACACGCATGGTTCCAATTTCTGCAGCCATAGCTGCTCCAATGCGGCCCGATATCATAAGCCCTGCAAGGACAGGTCCCAGCTCTCGGGTCATGGAAAGGACGACAACGCTTGCAATTGCATTTTCAGCGTTAAAACGAGAAAATCCTGTATAACTTTGAAGGGCGAGAACCATTCCTGTAAAAAAGGCTGTTAAACCCACAACCGGCAAAGATAAATACCCAATTTCCCAAAACTGACGTAGGATTTGGCGCATATAATAAGGGGGCTGCAATCCTTGAATAAGTGAATTAATTAGGAAGAGGGTCAAACGTCCAGTCGAAGCTAGGAAATCTAAGGAGACGCGACCAATACTCGCAAGAGCCCATACCATCAAGCGACTCCTTTTGTTTTTTGGGTGTTAAGATAAAATCGCTCAAACCGTGTGCCAATACGGGTGAAGAGTTCCCAAGAAACCGTCCCCGCCTTTTCAGCAAGTTTATCGGCGTGGATGTTATCTCCAAAAAGCTCGACCCAATCACCGGCATGAATTTGAGGTGAGGGAACATCCGTTACATCGATGGTAAATAAGTCCATGGAAATCCTTCCCACAACTGGCAATACATGCCCATCAAAATAAACTTCTCCGCGATTGCTAAGGCTTCTTAAATAGCCATCCGCATATCCTACACCGACAGTTGCAATCCGAGAAGGCCGCATTGCAATAAACGTGGCATCATACCCAATGGATTCCCCACGAGCGATTTCATTGATTTGTAAAATTTGAGCGTATGCCTTAAGGGCAGGTTTTAATGTATAATCACCATGAGCCACGGTTGAGCGGCATCCTGTCAGAGCCAAACCTGCACGGATTAAATCATAATGATATTCAGGAGCTATAAAGAACCCCCCACTTCCTGAAAGGCTCGCAAGCGCAAAAGGAAAACGACTTTGTATGGTCTCAAATAAAAGGCGTTGAGTTTCATTCATGGGGTGGGTGCTTTGATAAGCACAGGCAAGATGACTCATCACACATACGATTTCTGTATGAGAGAGGTCAGCTAAATCTAGGCTTTTGATATGTTGTGAAGGAATCCCCGTTCGGGTCATACCCGTGTCAAAATGAAGCGCAGCTTTGAGGCACTTTTGCTTTTTCCTAGAAAACGTATTCCAAACTTGAACTTGCGCAGGATCGCTGAGGACTGGAATAAGATTAAAACGGGCATAGACAGCTTCGTCTCCTTCCCGAAGTCCATTCAATACATAAATGGAAGCATCTTCCCCTACAAAGCACTTAAGCTCAATCGCTTCGGTCAAATGAGCCAGAAAAAAATGGCGACACCCTATCTGATAAAGATGAGAGGAAACTTCTTTGACTCCCATGCCATAAGCATTTGCCTTAAGGACGGCAGCACAAAAAGCTCCTTTTCTGAGTCGAGCACAAAGGGTGCGATAGTTGTGAGACACAGCATCCAAGTCAATGACCAAGGCCAAAGGAACAGAGGGCGGTTGGGGGAAGCTGACCTTAACCATAATTCACCGCTAAGTGGGCAGGATCTGCCAGGTCAGAAAATTTCGTAAGCCTCCCTTCAAAGTGAAGTTTCACAGTGCTAATGGGGCCATGCCGTTGTTTAGCAATGATGACTTCCGCCATATTGGCAACCGTATTCAAGGACCTTTCCCATTCAGCAATCTTGTCATCGCTTCCTGTAGGCCTTTTCCGTGAGAGATAGTATTCCTCACGATAAACGAACATAACCACATCGGAATCTTGCTCGATAGAGCCTGATTCTCTGAGATCAGAAAGTTGGGGTCTTTTATCATCGCGTTGTTCTACAGCACGAGAAAGCTGAGAAAGAGCAAGTACGGGGACATTGAGTTCCTTGGCGAGAGCTTTAAGACCCCGCGTAATTTCAGAAAGTTCTTGAACACGGTTGTCCGCAGATTTCTTTCCAGGAGAGGAGAGAAGTTGAAGATAGTCGATGACAATCATCCCAAGACCTTCTTGCCGTTTGAGGCGCCTAGCGCGTGTTCTTAAGGCAGGAACGGAAAGAGCAGGCGTATCATCAATAAAAAAAGGCAAAGAATTCAATCTATTTGAAACTTCTACAAGACGGGGAAAGTCTGATTTGCCGATGTCACCCCTGCGAATAAGGTCTGAGGAAAGCCCTGATTCCTGACCCAAAATACGATTAGCAAGTTGTTCTGATGACATCTCAAGGGAAAAGAAGGCAACAGCTGCCCCTTCTTTCTTTTCCAATGCTGCACGGGCAGCATTAAAGGCCAAATTGGTGGCGAGAGCTGTTTTTCCCATGGAAGGACGACCCGCAAGAATAATAAGGTCAGAGGGGTGAAATCCCCCTAAGCACTCGTCCATCTTTTTAAAACCAGAGGTGACCCCGACAACGTGGCTGTCTCTTTTATACGCAACTTCAGCATTGATAAGAGCTTGCTTAAGGGCTAGGGAGAAAATTTGAAGACCTCGCTCTTGTTGGCCTACGGTTGCAAGGTCGAACAGCTTTTTTTCAGCAACTTCAATTTGGTCCGTGGCAGAAACATCTAGATCGTATGTGTGAGCATCGTTGACAATGTTTTCACCCACATCAACGAGTTGCCGCCTTAAGAAAAAGTCATAAATCTTACGCCCGTAATCTTCCGTATTAATAATGGAAATAACAGAAGCGGCGAGTTGGGCTAAATACTGTCCACCACCAACTTCAGATAAGGCATTATCTCGATCGAAATATTCCTTTAGGGTGATAGGATCGGCAATATGTCCTCGGCTAATGAGGTGACTGATCGCCTCGAAAATCCGCCCGTGTGAAGGGTCAGAGAAATGCTCTGGCCTTAGAAATTCAGCTACTCTTTCAAAGGCTAAGTTATTATGGAGAAGGGCTCCTAAGAGGGCTTGTTCAGCCTCAAGACTATGGGGAGGCAGCCTATCTATAGATGTTTGAGATACACTAAGGGAGACGGAAGGGTCAAGCTGAGGTTGTAAGGCGACGCCCATGGTTATCTCCGTTAACAGTGTAGCAGAGTACAGTGTAGCAGAAGAGCAGAAAAGAAGCTTTCACATAATGTCGGAGACTTTCCCTCAAACTCGATCTTTCTGATTTCTGCAATTCTGCTACACTGTTTTCTGCTATTCTGCTTCTTCCGCACTTGTCGTAATCCGCTCCAACGTCTTCGCTTGTGCTTTAGCCTCATCTTCCGACATAGCTACATTTACACCAAGAGTAACCATAACTTCTGGATGCAATTGAACGCGAACGGCATGAATTCCAATTGTTTTAATGGGATGGTCAATCTTCACATGGTTTTTGGTCACATGCTCTTGTTTTAATGCTTCTGCAATGTCTCGAGCACTGACAGACCCATAGAGTTGACCTCCCTCACTGGCCTGACGGATAAGGGTTACCATAGCCCCTTCCAACCGTTTTGCTAAAACTGCAGCCTCCTCCATATGAGTGAGGTTCAATTTTTCAAGAGCACCCTTTTCTTTTTCGAAATGGGAGATATTTTCCTTCGTTGCTCTTAATGCGACTTTTTTTGGCAAAAGGAAATTACGAGCAAAACCAGGGCGAACATCCACAATGTCTCCCATCTTACCCAATTTTTCAACACGATGTAATAGAATGACTTCCATAATATAGGCTCCTCAGATGAGTCAACTTTCCCTTTTTCTAACAACTTTAAGGCCAAGAAACAACTGTTAGTTTGGGGAAATCTTTTTTTCTATCCAGGGTTTTAAAATTCCCAGTAAAATAACGAATAAAGCTGGCCAAAGAAAAACGAACAGTACAATGTAGAAAATGGTGAGCCCAACCGTGGCAAAGGGAGTCTTTTGAATCAATCGGTGCACAACTCCAAGACCAACGAAAAAAAAGGGTAAGATTAAAACACATGTGGCGCTTTTACCTAAAAGTTCTAAAGACCCAACTCCCACCCAAGAAAGAAAGATAGAGAGCCCCAAAAGAATTAAAAAGCTTTTAGGGACTTCAAGATTTTCAAGCGTTGGAGAAGGACGTAAATTTCGCTTAAATCGAATCAGAAGGCCTTGAGCAAGAGTTGCATTGATGAGAATCATGATCGCCCATGAGAATGCGAAAAAACCGGGTAAAAAGGGAAAAATTTTAATGAGGACTGGTTCAGCATCCTTCAAATGACCTTGAGGATCAAAGGTTTCTAGAAGTGTTTTTACAAGTGCATGAACATCATTTCCTTGCATCATATAGAGGTAAACTCCTAAAGCCAAAAGCATGATGACACCAGAAGCAAGGGTCAGGTCTCTTAAAAGGAAAGATGAGGGATACCAAACGACTTCTTTTGAAGACTTCTTACGGTTTAAAAGGGCTCTATTGATCAAAAAGGCAGGTCCCAACGCAGAAAAAACAAAGAATTCTGCTGCGAAAACTGGACCTTCGATAAAAAGGACAAAAAGAGTGGCTATAAGAGCTGCCCCATAAAGAGGCCACAAACCGACCCCTAGTCCAACCAAAAATAGGGGAAGAGTTGCAAGATAGGAAATAAACACGAGACCAGGATAAGAAAACATGTGCAAAAGGGAAAGGGCGGCACTTAACACGCCGCCCAAGACCGTCATTGCCAATATGGCAGGATTATTCATTGTCCCTTAGTCAAGCACGTAAGGCATTAAGGCTAAAAAGCGGGCTCGCTTAATAGCCTGAGCCAGTTCACGTTGTTTCTTTTGGGAAACAGCTGTAATACGGCTAGGAATAATTTTGCCCCGTTCTGTTGTGAACTTTTGCAAAAGTTTGACGTCTTTATAATCAATTGGAATAGCGTCAGGTCCTGAAAAAGGACATGTCTTACGTCGGCGAAAGAAGGGTTTACGTGTTGTAGGAACGGAAGTCATTCTTTGTCTCCTTCTTCAACCAAATTTTCATAACTATCTCTTTCTTCAAAGATTTCATAACGTCGATCCCTACTTTGCTTACTTTGCATCAAAGGAGATGGTTCAGCATCCAGCATATCAACCTTAAGGGTTAAAAAACGCAAGATGTCTTCATTAAGACGCATTTGCCGTTCCATCTCTTTCACGGCAGATGAAGGGGCGTCAATATTGAAAAGGACATAATGCCCCTTTCGATTTTTCTTGATGCTGTAAGCGAGATTCCGAAGACCACAAAATTCAGTTTTGGATACTTCACCCTTACCTTGGGTAAGTATATCCGTTAAATTTGCAGCAAGAGCTTCAACTTGAGCAGCTGAAAGTTCCTGGCGTGCAATAAAGACCGTTTCATAAAACGACATTATATACAGCTCCTTATGGCTAATCGTGAGAGCCCTATGCCCCCACAAGCCGGCTTTGCCGGCAAAGAGTGATTCCTTTATTAAAGGAGATGTCTGGAAAAGGCAAGTCGTCTCTCTCATAAATTCTATGCAGTGTCGAGTACAAAAAATCTTAACACCTGACGTTTTTTATTTATCTCTCGCTTTCACCCCACCTCGTCATTCCCGTCCTCGCGAAAGCGGGGAACACGGGAACCCAGTTAAAACAACGCATTCCAAAGGAATGCAGCCCAATTTTTAATCGATCGAATGAAAACATAAAGAATTTATTAAAAACTGTTTTGTTTCAAAAGGTTCCTGGATTTCCGCTTTCGCGCACTGGTGTCCGGGGAAAGCGGAAAGTACTTTTAAAAAGAAAAGTTATCCATTGCATCAG
>MKUL01000053.1 GCA_001897795.1 Alphaproteobacteria bacterium 41-28
GTGTAAAAACTATTTTGCTTCCTCTGGATATGTAAACACTTAAATCAAGAATGCTCTAGAGTAAATGTGGCGGGATGCTTAGATCAATGCGAAAAAGGACCTGCTGTTGTTATTTATCCTGAAGGAACCTGGTATACTGTGAAAACAATTGCCGATGCTGAAAAAATTATTCAGTCTCACATTCTTGGCAATCAACCTGTCCATGAGCTTCTCATGTCTTAAATCTTTCCTTAATAATAGGCTCATTCTTAACGAATATTTTTCCGCTAAAGTAAAAAATGAGTTTATGTTTATGTTAAATTCTTTTAACGCCTAAAAAACTATAAAATTAATGAAAAAATCAAACTCACAAGAATGAAAGTGGCAATAGGAAAGTAAAATTTCAAATTTTCTTTTTCATTATAAATAAGGAAATCTTACTCATTAATATCTATAACGGCGGGCCATAAATAATCAAATGCAGCATATTTTGCTTCATCAAAGTCAAACAATTCATCAAGAAGATGTTTCTTTACTGTTACTGAGAACTTATCGTCTTCCACCCGTTGAAGAGCAATATTAACTTGTTGTTTATCGATAGTTTTTTTAAGGGTAGCCATTCCTTCAGAAGGAAACTTCCATCCTTTAAGTTTCAGCCACTTACTTCTTCTTTCAGTACGATTTGTTAATTGTTTTTCCCTATTTTTTGCTGCACTTTTGCTACCTTCCATCTTTCCTGCACAAACACACCCCACATCAAGTTGACTATCATAATCCTCATGTTCCATCGTATGAACATATCGAATTTGTTCTTTTTCGCACATTTCACATGTTTGTTTATTTTCACCTACATCAGCAAAAAGCATCATCACCTACGTTCTTTTTGCTATAATTTCCCAAATCTTTACGTTTTTTTACATGAGCACCTCCTTGACGCTCTCTGTTTTTTCCAAAACCATCTTCCATAGCCCATAAGCTATGTATCCCCAATAGTAAAGATGTAGAAACTAAAAGTGAATGTTTAAAAAAAATCATAATATCTCCTATGTGTTTTTTCGTGAACTGGCCTTGATTGTTGCTTCTATTTATTACAATCTCAGCCAGTTCTGTTATTATTTCTAAAGTATTTAGTGCAGTGTTTGGATTAAAACCTTATTTTTTACCAGTAGATCTTGAAGGACCTTTGTTTGTTGAAGGAGGATTCGCAGGGCCTTTGTTTGTGCTATCTAATCTCATATCCTTATTTGCAGCACTATTAAGACGTTGTGCATGAGTTTGGCCAGAACCGTGTGCAGTACCTTGATCGAGTGCTCTGCCAACACGGGCCCCAGCCGCTCCACCAGCAGCTCCGCCTGCTAAGCTACCACCAGCACGTCCAGCAATACCTCCAGCAACACCTCCAGCAGCACCTCCAGCAGCACCTCCAGCAGCAGCCCCAGCCGTACCTCCAGCAGCGCCACCAACTGCTCTCCCAGCGGCTCTTCCAGCATTCTCAAATCTCCCACCCTGAGCCTCCACAACATGCGGTAAGACTACCGTTGTGAGGAGAAGAATTCCCAGTAGCTTGGCTGGCGTTGTATCAAAGTGCATGTCAAAGAGATTAGTAGCTTGATTCCTCTGGCGATGAGTGTTCTGATGATTGGTATACTTTCCAACTGACCTTCTTTGATCCTGGACATATTCCCAATCGCCTTTTACTTTTCCTCTTCCTGCTTCAACGGCAGAATTTTGGACAGTTAAAAAGGAACTGAGAAGTAAAGTTAAAGTTACTTTTTTTACACTAATTTTTTTATTTATACTTAACATTTTATTCTCCTATCTGTTTTATGTTAAAGTTTATTTGCTTCTGGCAACTTTTTTCTATAAAAAGCCGCCATAGCTTTTGGATTTTAAAAGGGTTGCTCGAGGTGCAATATCCGTCAGATGTGCTTAAGAGTATGATTAGGGCAAAATGACTGGGAGCCATTAGATGAGAATAAATGCTTTAAATGAGAATAAGAAAGGTATAAAACTCTAACAAAGTATAAAGACTGTAGCGTAAAACATTAAAAATAGAGCTATATGAAATATAAATTTATCCTTCCCCAAGAGATTTATCTTCATCACCTCACAGTAATCAATAAAATCGAATTTTCTAAAAGAGAGATTGACGTTGTTGCTTGTACTTTAAGTGGAAGGGCAATCGATCATTTTCTACAGATTTCCTATAAAACAGTTGCAACTCATATCCGTAACATTACACTGAAAATTGGCTGCAACTCACGCCAAGGCATAATCGATTTTATTGAATCTTCAGATAAACTCCCCTTCGCTAAGCAATATTATATAAGCCTCTTAATAGAAGCCGTTTTTGAAAAAAAGCTAAAAGAAATTTCTAATTTAAATATCGCAGAAAGACCTTCCTATTCAATTACGTACATAGGAGAAAACTCTCAGAAAAATTCTTTCCTTCTTCAATTAGCCGAACACCTAAGCCTTGCAGGTATAAAAACCTCAAAAGAACAAAAGGTCATTAATAAACCCTTAGCCTACAATGAGTTTCTTGAGGAATTAGAAAGGACTGAATCTGTAATCTATCTTGCCTCACAGGCCTATTTAGTCACACTTGAAGAAACTCATAGAGAATTAAAACCTAAGAAAAAGCATAATAATATCGTTATTTTTCTCCCTGAAAGAGAGAGCCAGAGAGAATTTCCTAAGCACATAATTTTGGAAGCTTCTTTGGATGCGCAGCAATATGAAAACTATTATTTCTTATTTTTTGATGTCTTGAAAAAGCTTTTGCCAGCTCTTGATTTGAATCAGGTTTTTTCTGAGTTTGAAGAAAAGTATCATGCTTTACAGGGGTCCACAGCAGCGACTTTATCTACAAGCCAAAGCGAAAAAGATTTAAGCCTTGAGAGAACTAAAGCTACCTCTTTTGTTTGGTATAGTTTAAGGAAAAGTAAATGGCTTCTATTATTATCTTCTGTAGCGATTGTTCCTTGTCTTTTTTTATTTATTTTCTATCTGTCGGGAAAAAATGTTGAAAACTCTATCCGTTCAGATTTAATTATCCCTTCGGAAAATTCTCTTCTTCATCGTCCTGATCTGCTGGCTCAAATAGACGAAAAGTTTAAAGAACAGAAAGATGGTATTCGAACTGTGGCATTAGTGGGAATAGGAGGATCAGGAAAAACAACTCTTGCTCGTCAATATGCGCGCCAACAGAATGCAAATATTGTATGGGAGGTAAATGCGGAAACCCATGAGAGCCTTAAAAGATCATTTGAGAATTTAGCAGAATCTCTCGTAAAAACAAATGAAGATAAACAAGTTTGGAAGGAGATTGAAGAAATAAAAAATCCGATCAAAAAAGAGGAAAAAGTAATTCAGTTTGTAAAAGATCATCTAAGGCCTTATTCAAGTTGGGTCTTAGTTTTTGATAATGTTGAAAAATTTATAGACATTAAAAAATACCTTCCTCAAGATCTGAATACTTGGGGAAAAGGTAAAATCCTTTTAACAACGCGAGATGTAAACATTCAAAATAATAGATATGTTAACAGCGTAATCCCCA
The DNA here is from genome assembly GCA_001897795.1 of Alphaproteobacteria bacterium 41-28. Taxonomy (GTDB): domain Bacteria; phylum Pseudomonadota; class Alphaproteobacteria; order UBA9655; family UBA9655; genus UBA9655. The sequence goes on from MKUL01000053.1 coordinate 3,539, forward strand.
TTGGAGAATTAAGTCAGAATCAGAAATTAGATTTATTCTCCAAAATTTTAATAGACGAGCTACCTCAATTCTTTACATATAATACAAAAGAAGAGACCAAAAAATTTTTAGAGAAAATTCCGTCTTTTCCCTTAGACGTTTCCATTGCAGCATATTATTTAAGATCAACTAAAATTGATTATAATACATATCTAAATTCATTAATACAGCAAGATGTGAATTTCAGGAATATTCAAGAAAATATACTTAAAGAATCCGGTGATTATATAAAATCAAGATATAGTATTATTACTTTATCTGCTAAAGATTTAATAGAAGAAAATAAGAATTTTAAAGACCTTTTATTATTTTTGTGCATACTTGATTCACAACACATTCCCAAGAGCTTACTAGCGAAACATAAATCAAATGCTGATGGGGATAGCTTCATATATAATTTAAAAAATATTCATTCATTACAAATGAGCGCTCTCTTTCTTCCGGAGATATGTTGTTTTCTATACACCGAAGCACACAAGATATGTGCTTTTCTTACTTGGTAAATTCTCTGACCTCAGAAAAAATAAACGATTTCTTTCATTCGATTGTTCTTACTTTAAAAAGTTATATAGTTGATCGGGTCTATAAGGAAGATTATTCAAGAATGAAGCCATTAGTAAGCCATTGTGAGAAATTATTAACTTATACACGATTATTGACGAGCTCAATGAAAGGAGCCATCGAGAGTGAATTAGGAGGAATTTACCTTTACATCGGTGATCTTTTTAAAGCAGAAAAGCTTCTTGAAGAAGGTCTTTTAAATTTAAGTCAGTTGCATGATGATAATCACAGTATTGCTCGGGGTTTAGCTCACTTGGGCATGGTTAATAAAAACTTAGGGCGGTATAAAAAATCTCAAGATTTGTTTAGAAAAAGTATTGAAATATTTAAAAAATATTATCCTAAAGATCATCTTGCTATTGCTCAAACTTTAGGGTATCTAGGGATTTCTTATAATGAACTTGAAAATTATGCACAAGCTAAGCATATACTTGAATACAGCATCATAACTTACAATAAAGGAAACTCGGACAATCATATTATTGGTGCCGCTTGGGGGACTTTGCATTTAGGAGCAGCTTATTTAGGCATGGGAAGTTATGAAGCGGCTAAAAATTTTTTTAAAAAGACTCTTGCCACATATAAAAACTATTTCCCTGAAAACCATGTTAGGACTGCCCAAGTACTGTTCAAATTAGGATGCGCTGAACACGAGCTGGGAAATTATAAAAAGGCTAAGGATACAATAGAACAAAGCTTACATATTTTTACAAAATATTTTCCTGAGCGGCATCTAAGTATTGCCTACGTTTCAGGTTACCTGGGGTATATTTATAGAGAATTAGGAGACTATGAGAAAGCTAAAGAGCTACTTGAGTATAGCTTAGCCATTTTTAATAAACATTATAAAGATCATACAGATATTGCTTGGGTATTAGCATACTTAGGAACTGTTTACATGGACCTAGCAAACTACAAAAAATCCAAAAACTTATTTGATCAAAGCCTCATGATCTGTAAGGAAAAACTTCCTGAGAATTATCTAAGAATTACTTGGGTTAAAAGTCAGCTAGGGAACCTTTATATTTACTCCGGTGATTATCAAATTGCTAGAAATTTACTAGAAGAAAGCCTTAGAGTATATGAAATAAGTTATGGAAAAAACCATATTAAAACAGCTAAAATTCTAAGAGCTCTTGGGGTACTTTATTTTCTCGAGAAGGACATGAAAAAAGCAGAAGAATTTATTAGAGAATCACTGGTAATATTTCAGCAATATAAACATCCAGATGCTTATATACCTCTTGAAGGACTTTCTGAACTATATGTAAAGAAATCAATTAACGCATTTAGCAGTAAAAACAATCAATTTGCAGAATACTCTAAAAACCAAGCTATTGATTATTTAAAGCAAGCTCTAAACATCTTAAAAACCCACTTTCCATCTAATTCTCCTCATATTTTGAGAATTCAAAATAAGCTTAGCCAGCTAGAGTAATGTCTAAAAGCTGGATTGCTCCCCACTCTTGGCAGAGAGCACCTTATTTGAGGCAAAGTATTTAAGTGTCACTTTCACATCATTTTGAGTGGGATTTTCAATCTTTACGACAGCTGGGGTTTATTCCGCTGGAGCAAGCTTTGGGTTTTCTCCGAACCAAAGGCAGCCCCTCCTTTATGGCTCCAAGCCTCCCGTTGCTGTGGATCAGCTCCTTTTTCTTTTATAAAAAGCAAAGCACCAAGCAGCGTATTTGAATCCCAGTCGGCAAGATGGGCTTTTAAAACAAGGCCTCCGAGTTGAATGAGTTTTCGTGTTCTATTTTTTCGTTCTTGAACGTTTAAGGCAGCTTCCATTTGCTGGAGCCTGTTTTTTCTCTGCTCAAGCCTTTTACGCTTTTCAAGAAGGTTTGTTTTTGTCATGTGTTACTCCAAGGGGAGGAACTGGATTTAGGAAAGAGTATACCAAAAATTAGAGTGAATATCAAAGAAAACGGATAAGAAACAATGACAATTAAATTATATTCCAGTATTTTAGCTTAAAATCCGTCGAAAACGTTAGGGACCAGATCATTTGGATCTGGAACATACGCAATATGCGTTGTGGCCAACGCTGCTTTTTGCTATACTTAGGCTTAATTATAACTCTCCTAAAACTCCTATGGCCATACAATTTGCTCGTTGTGAGTATGTTTCAAGAAGTAAAGGCGGCAACGCTTGCCGCAAAGCTTCCTATAATCAAAGGGCCGAGATTCGCTGTGAGCGGACCGGTGAGTTTTTCTCTTTCCAAGAAAGAGAGGGCAATGTTCATCATGAGATCCTTCTTCCTGAAGGAGCAGATTTGCGGTTTAAGAACAGTTCAGTCATATGAAACGAGGCTGAAAAATGTGAGCGAAGAAAAGACAGCCAAGTTGCAAAAGAATTTGTTCTTGCTCTTCCCGATGATAAGCAAGTCAGCCTTGAGGATCGGATTGAGCTGACCCGTCATTTTGCCTTATCTCACTTTGCTGAGAAAGGCCTTGCCGTTCAAATCGACATCCACTCTCCCCACGAGGATGAGAAGAACTGGCATGCCCACCTGCTGGTTACAACACGACGTTTTGCTGAAGATGGATTAAGTTTTGAAAAAGCTAAAGCACGGGATTTAGATCCTACCATTCGAAAAGGGTGTGTTATTGAAGCAGATATATGGGGAGAGATCTGGAAAGATTTGCAGAATGCTTACTTCGAAGAAAAGGGCTATGACTTAAGAGTTGATCCTATTGGTCTTGTTCCTCAAGAGCATTTAGGACCTGTCAGAATGCGCCATCATTTGAATGAAGCTGTTTCTCGAGCTCAGATGCTACAGAAATCTAATGAGGTATTGTCCCAAGATCCTGCGCATATTCTTGAAGCTCTGACACGAAACCAAGCTGTCTTTTCTCAAAAAAATGTGGAGACCTTTTTAAAAAAGCATGTGCCTTTGGAGAAAAGAGAGCAAGTCCTTGAAGGAGTTTTAAACCATGCCTCTCTTATCCCTTTATATGATAAGGATATAAGCCAAAAAACGGCTTATTTTACGACTCAAGAGGTTAGAGCCGAGGAAGAAAAACTCCTTCGGTTTGTTGATAAAATTGCTAAAAGGCCTGCCCCTACCCTTTCCCCTGAAGCTATAGCGAAAGGAATAGAAGGAAGGGCTTTAAACAAAGAACAGCAT
>MKUL01000054.1 GCA_001897795.1 Alphaproteobacteria bacterium 41-28
AAGAAGAAGAGATGCTTCCACCATTTCAAGGCTTCTTGAAGTAACCTTAGACCTACGATGGAAACGAGCAAGCCTATGCCTTACGCTCACGAGAAGAAAGATCACCTTTTTACAGAACCAAATAAACCTTCCAAACCCCCAACTCAATCTGTTCAAATCTATAATGGCCGCCCCTCTATTATGCCATTTGAGGAAAAAATATTGATGCGCATTGTTCCAGGGAAGGACGGGAGAGTAAGGGTTCATCAAACAACGGACTGGCCACACTTAATTCATGGGCAACTAAGCATGGAATATTCTGATGGGGAATACGGAGGCTCTGGAATTCTTGTAGGTCCTCATCATGTTCTTACAGCAGGGCACAATGTTTATAATTCTGATAAGAAAGAATGGGCTCAAAACATTTATGTGCGTTTAGGATTAAATGAGACTATAGCTCCTTTTGGGGGAATAAAAGTTGCTAAAATTTGCACGTTTAATTCCTGGGTTCAGAAAAAGGATTCACGCTATGACATGGCTCTTCTTATTTTAGAACGCTCTATTGGATATGAGACAGGATGGTGTGGGTTGCTATCTCTAGACAATGAGAGTCTTTTGAAAGAAGAAGTTACAATTACTGGATATCCTGGAGATCAAGGGTGTAATAAAATGATGACAATGGCACATACTATAAAAAATGTTGAACCAGAAAAATTTTATTACGATATAGATACCAATAAGGGCCAGAGTGGAAGCGGCGTATGGATTAATAAATGGAGAAGTCCTTATGTTATTGGTGTTCATACTCTTGGCGAGGGCGCCTTATTTACGGGTAACTCAGGTGTCAGATTATCTCACAGTAAGTTGAAAAAAGTGACTAAGTGGATATCAAAAAATCTCGCTCTGCAACAACATGACTCCACACAACGTGAACAACCTGATCCTCAAAAAAGTTCAGAGGAGATATATAAAGAAGCTATGACGTTTTATAATGGAGACAATGTCGAAAAGGATTATATCAAGGCAGCAGATTTACTTAAAGTAGCAGCTAACCAAGAATTTGTAGAAGCCGAGTATCAGTTAGGAATGTGTTATCGAATGGGACACGGAGTGAATACTAATTTTAGAAAAGCCTTTGACCTTTTTAAGAAGGCAGCAGACAAAAATCATACAGTAGCTTATTATCAATTGGGGATTCTTTACAAGGGGGGTAACATTGTTCATCAAGATATTGATAAATCTACTGAGCTTATCAAAAAAAGTGCTGATTTAGGATATGTAGATGGTATTTATCTCCTAGGGCTTAGTCTTGAGTATGGCCATAATTGTTATTCTAAGGATCTTACACTAGCAAAGGAGTGTTTTAAGAAAGCAGCAGCCCTCGGAGATCCGAATGCTCGTGAAAAACTTAAACACCTTTAGTAGGAGACGCTACATAAGTAGAGGATCTGCTATGTGCATTTTCAAGGATAAAACAAAAAAATCCCTTTTCCCTTATCACCCATCAGTTTTTTGAGGTGGGATGAAAATATGATATAAGAATCCTGAACCGACATAGCTGGAGAGAACTATCATTCTAAATGGCCCCTTGTCGTAACGACCGTTTGGTAGGACCAAACTCGAACTTATTTGGCCCTCAAGTTGAGGAATTTCTGTAAATTCATTGACTTCCGATAATAACCAAACTAATGTCAATAAAAAGTGGGGTTCTTATGAAAAAAAACTTAAAGCTTCTCATCTTGTTTCCTGTTGTTGTTCTGGCCTTTTTAGTAACTCAAGTACTTTCATCACAAGCAATGGAGGAACGGGAAGATCCAACTGAATATCATGGTCTTCCGATTCAAGAGCAGGAAATCCTTTTTACTGGTTGTAGATTAAAACACGCAGTCAATTTTACCGCTACATCTCCAGAGGATGCAAAATTTGACTTATCTTCTCAACAAAGTGTTACCTGGACACAAGATCCAGATTGGGCATATCCTGAACAGAATTTGGTAGAGTATCAGGGGTATTTTTTCTCTAAGGCTTATTCTGAGCTGAAAAAAACAACGACAAAAGATGTCCATGGAAATGCCAAGTTCCTTGGTATCGAACTTAATACTGCCAAATATAACTCCAAGAAGGAAAGTCTAAAAAAGAATGAGAAAACTGAAGTCTATTTACTTGCTCAATATATTGTACCAAAAATTGAACTTTCAATTCCTTTAGACCACATTACAACAACCAATCAGTTTAAACAGGCAATAGAAGGGGTAGTTGGGAATAGTGATACTACTTTAAATATTCATATTGATTCATATAGAAGTTTGTTAAATATTTTAAATGATTATGGTTTATATTTACCTACTAGATTTGTTCTAGGAGGACAAATTTTTAGTGAGAATAAGAAGACAGTTCACAGTGTAGAGCAAGCAAATTCTGCGGCGCATTCATGGGGTGTATCCCTAAAAGTCGCTATTAAAACTTTTGATGCTTCAGTAGGAGGGGAAAAATCCAGCGAAACTTCTAATGTTGTTAAACTAGAGGAAATACAACATAATATTACGAAAACAGTTATAGGAGGAGATGTTGCAAAATCAAATGATTCTACACAGTGGATGGCGTCATTAAGTCCATGCAAGTCTTGGCGTGTGATCGAACGTGGTGGGTTTTGCTTAATAATAGACTTTCTCGAAAGCAATTTACGAGACAGGTGTAAAGCACTCATTAGGCACTTCTTTAACGTTGAGGAGAGATCATGGTCAATCCCAGGCATGAGGAGAATTACCGATGCATATGATAGCTTTCCATTGAAGAGAGAGCCAATAATTGGTATATGTATAGATCAATGTAAATTATTAGGCTTGCTAGATTTGAGTTATTTGAAACTAGGGAATTGTTTGAATAAGGTGGTAGAAATTTATCAAGGACGAATGATAGACTATAAAAGTGATGGGATTTTGGATCAGGCCGTAGAAGAAATATTAGCCCAAGCTAGACCACTAGCATCATTGCAACAATCATATCGTGGTTTACATTACTGGGGAAAAGTCCAAAACTACACTTTAAAGGATTGGGGAAAGTCCACTGAGATTAATAAATTAAGGGGATTATTAATTAAGGATGTGATTGAGAGCATGGTAATATATAGGGGAGTATACGGACGTCAGCATCCCCGCTGGGATGAGGCGAAACAACTGTAGTTTCCTCAGCAAGCTAACAATCTATTCAGTGAAAGCTTGTCCATCTATGAATCAAATTAGGGGTACCGGCCATTTTGGTGAAGTGAGGTATTCTGCGTTTCATCTAGGAATAGAAGCTGGATGGGGAACATTCTATAAGTTTAAAAATTGATCGTTTGCTAATCTCCTTGCTAAGATATTTTGTAATCTTCTCTCCGTGCTGATCAAGTTTCAGGGTTTGTGCAGGCCCTTTTGGCCTTCCTAGTTTTTTACCATCATTTCTGCATCTTGTAAGGGCTTCTTTAATTCGAAGAAATAAATTCCCGTTCAATATGTGCCGCAAGACCTAATATGTTTGCTATAATTGTTGCTTGCATGGAGCCATCCATCACAAATCTATTTTTAGCAATGTGAACAGAAACTTCATGATTAGCTGCAAATTCAAGAATCTCAAGCACCTGCAGTGCTGATCTTCCTGATCTGGAGACTTCAACCACAACAATAACATCTCCTTTTTGAGACTTATGTAAGATCTCTCCAATTTTACGGTCCCTCCATGAAATTTTTCCACTCACTGTATCCTCAATGAAATGAAAATGATTGATGTACAGAGCATTGCAATAATCAAGAATGCTGAGCTTCTGCCTTGTCTTTTTTCCGTAAGTTGGGATAAGCAGTTGCCTTTCCATACGTCTCTGTTTCCAAAGTTCGCAATCTGCTCTAGTTTGCAAACTCGTCCGTTTTTCCTTCTTAAGCCCCCATCGATCATCATTAGATGAATCATGAGGTTGAGATGATATTAGGTATCAAGCCAGTAAACGTGTAAAAATAGCACATAAGGAAGAGAAAAGTTCTGAATGTTCTTATTTTGTGCGGTGTTGAGAGAATTTATTGCTTTTCAAATGAGAAGCTAAACCTTGTGTGGCAATGCCCTTGCATTTTCCTAAAAAACTCATGTTTATATTTTATATTTTGTTAAAATAGTTTGCAAAGCTTCTGTTGTGGTTGTAAATACACGACCCGCATAAACCCATTGAAAAACTTCCATATTCTTTAATTTGTGGCATACGCGTGGATTTGCTTCGCAAAGTAATACATCAATACTCCTGCTATGGAGTTGCTCGATAATTTCCTGAAAGGTCTGTAATCCTGTAACGTCCATAAAAGGTACACCTTTTAGACGGAAGATAAGAACTTTAGGATCGGTATGTGTCATAGCCAAGGTGTATTCCAGTGTTTCTGCAGCTGCGAAAAAGAAAGGACCTTGAATACTATAGATAATAATTTCTGAGGGAAGGGCAGTCATATTTAATTGGCTTAATTCTTCTTGAAGGCTAGTAGAGGTTTCTTGTTCAACAGTTACAGATTGGCTCATTCGTCGTGTAAATAAGAAAAGAGCAAGGATGACGCCTACATTTACAGCTACGACGAGGTCTGTAAAAACAGTAAGAATAAAGGTTACAACGAGGACAAGGACATCATTTTTTGGGGCGTGCCGTATCATATAATAAAAGTGATGAACTTCACTCATATTGTATGCCACTACGAATAAGATTGCAGCTAGCGTACAAAGGGGAATGTACTGTGCAAGAGGAGCTAAAGATAAAATAACTAAAAGGAGGACAAGAGAGTGAACGATCGCCGCAAGTGGACTATTACCACCATTGCGAATGTTCGTTGCTGTTCTCGCAATGGCTCCTGTTGCTGCAAAGCCTCCAAAGAGGGGACAAACAATGTTTGCCAGACCTTGTCCAATCAATTCTTGATTGGAATTATGGCGTGTCCCCATCATTCCATCTGCAACGACAGCAGAAAGAAGTGACTCAATGGCCCCTAAAAGTGCAATTGTAAAGGCAGGACCAATGAGTTCGATGACCTCGCTAAAAGAGGGGGTTGGAAGATGAAAAGCGGGCAGTTCTTGAGAAATTTTACCAAAGACGGTCCCAATCGTTGCTACATCAGAGAATTGAAAAATAGATTGAATACTCGTAACAATCACCAAAGCCATCAATGGAGGAGGAATGTGCTTAATCATTCGGAGTCTCGAAGAAAAAATCGTTATAAACAAACTCACACAAGCAAGGGTTGTTGTTGCTAAATTTAAATTTGGAAAGTTCTTTAAAAGAAAGAAAAGTTTCTCATGGAAGTGAACAAAATTATTGGGAAGTTTTGGAAGGCCAAAGAAGTCCTGCCATTCACTAATAAAAATGATTATACTCACTCCACTTGTAAATCCCACAATAACAGGATTAGGAATAAATTTAATAATATTTCCTAATTTTGCAATTCCCATGAAGGCTAAAATAAATCCTGCCATGAGAGTGGCAATCTGCAAGCCTTCGATCCCATATTTGACGGTAATCGTAGCAAGGATAACAATAAAAGCTCCTGTAGGGCCTGCAATTTGAACTCGGCTCCCGCCAAAAACCCCAACAACTACACCAGAGATAATGGCAGTATAAATTCCTTGTTCGGGCTTTGCTCCGGATGCAATAGCAAAAGCCATAGCTAAAGGTAAGGCAATAACTCCTACAGTAATCCCCGCAATGATATTGGAGAACCAGTTCTGAGAGCGAAACAACCCTGATTTATAAGCTTCAATAATTGCTATCATAAGCTACTTTAAAATCCTTTTGAGCATTTCCAGGAATACCCTATCAATAAAAATTGACTGTACTCACAGTAGAATTTTTCATATCAAGCTTCAGCTATTGCTCTGTAATAAACAGAGCGTGTAACCCCTGCCATGGTACATATTTGATTTACAGAAAACTCTCCCGACTTTTTAAGAGAGAGGAGTGTTTCAAGTTTTGTTGGTGTAAGTGCTTTGGGTCTCCCGCCTTTCCGACCTTTTTTATGGGCAACATCAAGTCCGGCTTTTACACGTTCTCGGATAAGCTCACGTTCCATTTCAGAGAAGGCTGCACACATACTAAAGAGGACCATTCCTAGGGAGTTTGTGGTGTCGATATTGTTTTCCAGCGATACAAACTCAATGCCTTTCTCTTTGAAACCATTGATGAGTTCTATTAGCTTCATCATGCGTCGTCCTAAGCGGTCCAGACGCACGACACAAATGATGTCACCTTTTCGTAGTTTGTCCATCAAACGGTTTAATTCTGTTCGATCATCCTTTGCCCCTGAAACTTTCTCCATAAAAATTTCATCACAACCAGCATCTTTCAGTTTTTGAATTTGAACATCGAGACTTTGATCATTTTTTGAAACACGGGCGTATCCAAATTTCATAAGCTACTTCTTTCTGACTCTATGCTCTAAGAAAAGAGTTCCAAAAATATGAAAGCCAGCCTATTTTGGCTTAAGTGTTTTTGGAATTAGTTTTGGCACATATTTTTATAATTTTTTGATCAAGACTGCAACCCTTTTTTGGAACATCCCAAAAACAGGTGTTTTTGACATGTCGGGGACTAAACTTGAATTCTTTGCAAAAAACCAATCAAAAAATGCACCAAAATTATTGCCAAATCCATTTGTGTCAAAATGGGTGAAACTGCATAAGCGGGTGTAAAGTTTATTAGGGTTAATTTTTTAGGGGAATTGAGCTTTTTACGTGCAAAATAAAAGTGGTTATTTTATTGATGTTAAAAGTTTTGTTAAATTTTTTTTGGATCTTCCGCATATTTGGACCAACTGACCATGAAGGGTTAAGGGAGCCCTTTTAAAATACGGGACTATGCAGCTTTTAGAGCAAATATTTGCTCCATATTAAAAAGATTATCGTTTGCCGCATGTTTTACGAAATCATATTCACCTTGTAAATTGATATGTTGCCATGTTATTAATGAACCCCTCTTAATTGATGCAATCACATGCTTACGCTCTTCAATGTTAGGGTTGTTAACTAAAAGTTGTGATAAATATAAATAATTCCATAAGGCAATTACATTTTGAATCAATAACTTACATGCTGTTGAAATTTCTTGTTCTTCTTTGGTTCCTTGCTTGAACTCTTGATTGTTTGCAAAGAACACTGCTTTAGAAAATTTGTTAGAAAGTTCAGTCTTATTGAGTTGTTTTTCAATTCGCTGTCTAATTTTGGGACAATTAACTAAAGGATGATAGAAAAGG
>MKUL01000055.1 GCA_001897795.1 Alphaproteobacteria bacterium 41-28
TGTATTCAAACCAAATTTTAATAAAATTTTAAGTTCGCAACAATTCCTTTTTTCCTATCCACGCAACAATGCCTCCTCGCAATGACGAGCGGGGGCAAACGTCTTTGCGAGGGCGTGAAACGCCCGAAACCGAAATTTTTAAATCTTATTTTGGGAAGGCCTTGTAAACATACTCCTTTCATTTTCCCCATTTCTTATGTAGTATACGCGCAAAATTCTTCCCCAAAGGATATAAAAATGTTGAGGCTGTTCCTCTTATTGCTTTTATTCGTTGCTCCCGTAAATGCTGATGAGCTGCCGCAAGCGGTCGTTATAACAACCGTTAAAGAGAGTTGTTTAAATCCTTGTGTTACGGGTGTCGGAACTTTCACAGCCTATAATGATGTCGTTTTAAAAGCAGAAACGACAGGTCGCATCGAAAGCCTCCATTTCAAAGAAGGCGATCGGGCGGAGGCACACCAAAAGCTTTTTACAATTTACAACAAAGAACAGACCGCAAAAGTCAAGAAAGCAGAAGCCTCGCTTAAGCTCAACCAAAGCATGTTAATGCGGAAGGAGGCCCTTCATAGGAAGGGTTTTACAACCCCTCAAGAGCTTGAAAAAGCTGAAGCGCAAGTTAAATCTGATGAAGCCGAGCTGGCTCTTGCAAAAGAAGATCTTGCAAAAACGGAAATATATGCTCCTTTTGATGGTGTTCTCTCTAACCGACAAGTCTGCAAGGGAGCCTATGTAAGTAATGGAGATGAACTTGTCAGGATTCAAGACCTTACGCCTATTCGTTTGACCTTTCAGATACCCCAAAAAGAAATCCCAAACATAAAGGTGGGTGACAAAGTCACAGCAACAACAGATGTTTATCCCAATAAAGACTTTGAGGGACAAGTAGAAGCGATTGAACCTTCTGTTAATGAAGATACGCGAAGTGTGACAGTCTACGCCTCTTTTGGAAATGACGAAGAACTCTTGATCCCTGGACTTTATGGAAGAGCTCAGTTGAAAACCTCTTTAAAAAAGTCATCTTCTCTCTATATTCCTGAGCAAGCCCTCGTCATTCGCCCAAATGGAATATACGTATACAAAAAGGTAGGGGAAAAAGCTGCCTTAACTAAAATTACGTTGGGGGCAAGACTCGCGGATCAAGCAGAAGTTCTGACCGGTTTGAAAAAGGGTGATCAAATCGTCCTTGAAGGGCAAGATAAACTTCACGATGGGTCTTTGATTACCGTAAGTGGAAATTAAAAAATACTCGTCATTCCGGAATTTACCCCGGATCAAATCCGGGGTAAATATCCGGAACCTTAGGAAACAGTCGACCTACACAATAGCTTATTGCTTATTCAAGAGATTCCAGGTATTAAGAACCTCTAATCCTCCCCGCTTTGCGAGTTCGGAAGAGGTTCTAAATCCCGGAATGACGAGATTTTTATCAAAATGGATATAACCCATGTTTATTACTGACATTGCCATCAAACGACCTGTTTTCTCAGTTGCACTGAGTTTGATGATTATTATTGTTGGTTTTTTGTCCTACATAAATCTTAGCTTGCAACAGTACCCAGATGTAGAAGAACCAGTTATTAACGTTGATACGAATTACTATGGGGCAGCATCAAGCATCATAGAATCAAAGGTCACAACCGTGCTTGAAGATGCGCTTTCAGGGATACCTGGCCTGGATTACATGGAATCTTCCAGCAAAACGGGGCAGAGCAAAATAACTCTTTATTTTAGATCTGGAACGGGGCTAAGTGACGCGGCTTCCGACGTTCGTGAACGCATCGCTCAGGTCAGAGATGATTTACCAGAAGATTCATTAGATCCAAAGGTGTCAAAAGCAACGGCAGGCAAAGACCCCTTTATGTTTCTCATTTTGACAAGCCACAATCACAACGAACTGGAACTCGATGACTATGCCGAGCGCAATCTTAAAGGCCCTTTTGAATCCCTCCCAGGTGTAGGCGGTGTTGAAATTTATGGAAATTCCATCACGATGCAAATCCGTCTCGATCGTGAAAAACTGAAAGCTTATAATATAGCTGTTACAGATGTACTCAATATCTTAGAAGAGAATAGCCAAGAGTTACCTGCAGGAAATATCATTAAAGGCAAACGACATGTCAATATTGTTACAGAAGCAGGCCTCAACACCCCTCAAGAAATGGGGGAGCTCGTCGTTTCAACAAGTCACGGCCATGTGATCCACCTTAACGATATATCCACAATTACGCTTGATCAGGATACGGGTGAAAATCAATGGCTACCGCGTTTTAATAAAAAGCCAGCCGTCTTTATCGGAATCAAAAGAAGAGCAGGTGGAAATATACTCTCCATTTCAGCAGCTGTTGAAAATTATCTCGGGAAAATTAAAGACTCCCTTCCCGAGGGGATGCATCTTGAGGTGGGTTATAACTTCTCCATGTTTATTGAGGCATCTATTAAGGCCGTTAAATTAACCATTTTTGAAGCGATCGTTCTCGTTCTCCTTATTATACTGTTCTTTTTACACTCGATTCGAGCAGCCATTATTCCTCTTTTAACTATACCTGTTTCACTGATCGGATCCTTCGTCTTTTTATATGCCTTTGGGTGCTCGATCAATACGATCACACTTTTGGCAATGGTATTGGCCATCGGTCTTGTGGTGGATGATGCCATCGTCGTTCTTGAGAACATCCATCGACATATCGAGGAAGGACTTCAGCCTCTAGAGGCTGCTTTTAAAGGCAGCCGTGAAGTCGGTTTTGCTGTCATTGCTATGACTTTAACCCTTGCGAGCGTTTATGCGCCCATTGCCTTTGTGCAGGGACTGACGGGAAAATTGTTTGCTGAATTTGCTGTTTCCCTTGCGGGAGCCGTCCTTATTTCCGGTGTGGTGGCTTTGACCCTTTCTCCCATGATGTGTTCCAAGCTTTTGCGGCCGAAGCAGCTTGAAAAGCAAAATCGCATTTCAATGTGGATTGAAGGGTTTCTTGAAACCATTGACCACAGATACCAAATTGCGCTCCAAAAGGCTCTGACATTCCCAAAGTTTTTATTAGGTGTTTTAATGGTGGTACTTGTCGGAGGAATCTTCCTTTTTTATAAACTTCCTGCCGAGCTTGCCCCTCAGGAAGATCAATCCATTCTTATGTCGTGGGTTCAGGGCCCTGAAGGAGCAACGCTTGATTCCATGTTTCCCTATACCTTAAAGCTGGAAGACCTTTTAAGTTCTGTCCCTGAGCATGCGGGGCTTTGGTCAGGAACTCAACGATCAGGAATTTTCGGAGGAATAACCCTTAAACCTTGGAACGAACGCCATCGAAGTCAATCAGAAATCATAAATGAACTGCGTAAAAAGGCGAAAAAAATTGCAGGGGTTGATGTTTCCATTTTTCCAATGAAAGGTCTTCTTACTGGCGGTCAATCCGGTCTCCAAATGGCGATAAAAACGACAGGGACTTACGTTGATCTCGAAAAAGATATGGATAAGCTTGTGAAAACCCTCAAGAGCTCTCCTTGTTTTGAATCGGTTAACCATGATCTTTTGCTCGGCACGCCTCAACTCAACGTTCAAATTGATCGCAATAAGGCAGCCCTTTTAGGGGTAAAAGTCAAGAATATCGCGCGGACATTAGAAGTTATGCTCGGTGGTTCTCACTCAACGACCTTCGAGATGGAAGGCAAACATTTTGATGTTGTTGTTCAAGCTCCTACAACACACAAACAAGAGTTAGCGGATATTGGCAGCTTTTACGTAAAGCCTGAAGACGATAAGGGTAAAACTAAGGATAGAGATGAAGATAAAAAAGACCTTGTTGCTCTGAGTAACCTAATAACTGTGAAGGAAGTTGCAATCCCAGCCGATCTTAAACATCTCAATAAAATGCGATCGGCAACGCTGAATGCTGATCTTGCGCCTGCGTGCCGTACGGATGAGGCACTCACAATTGTTAAAGCAGCCATCAAAAAAGACCTCCCCGGCTCACTTCAATCAGAACCTATTGGGAATTTACGTAAGTTTTTGGAATCCCAAGGTGAGATGTACCTTATGTTTACGGCGGCCCTTCTTTTCATTTACTTAGTCCTTGCGATTCAATTTGAAAGTCTTATAGATCCACTTTTGATCATGGTAACCGTCCCTCTTTCCATAGTAGGCGCCCTTCTAGCCCTTTATCTTACCGGGGGGACTCTCAACATATTCAGCCAAGTGGGGCTCATTACTCTTGTCGGCCTGATTACCAAGCATGGGATTTTGATTGTCGAATTTGCGAACAAACAACGTGCTCAGGGTCTTTCCGTTAAGGAAGCCGTTCTCAAAGCCACATCCCTCCGCCTCAGGCCCATCCTGATGACAACGGGTGCTATGGTGCTGGGGGCTATCCCCTTAGCCCTTGCCACAGGAGCTGGCGCTGAAAGTCGTCAACAAATAGGCTGGGTTTTGGTAGGAGGTCTATTGGGTGGAACTTTCTTTACTCTTTTTGCCGTGCCTTTTGTCTATATCAGTGTAAAAGGGTGGAGAAAAAACCATCCCTTAGAAGTGTGAAACTCAATAACTCTCTTCCGTTTTTTCGGACTGCCCCGTAGCTTGGGTCTTTATCATATCATACATCTGTGAGCCAACCTGATATACTGTTTCGGTTTGTCCTTAAAGATCCCTGCTTCTTGTAAACGAGGCCTATTTAATACCTCTTGCACACGCTCAAGAGGTAGAAAAAATAAAATGTGAGGAGACAAGTAAAAACTCAAAATAAATTAAGGAGCTTTAAATCTCCCTACTTCTTTGGCCATTGTTTCTAAAAAAATTTTTCCATATTCACTCAAAAGATTCATTGGAATTATGAGATTTAGCCGTACCTTGTATCCATTTCCAGTATAAATGACTGTTGTATCAACATAGTTCTCATTTATATTTACGTAAGGCCTTAAAAAAACTACGGACGGTGATGTCGAAGAAAACTTTTCAGGTTTTTCAGAAGCTAAGCTATAACTTAGCTTACCCATTTTATTTTTTTCATGTTCCAGGTCATTTGCAAAAAAACTTGGGTCAGCGTCTCGTATCATTTTTAAAGTAACTTTTCCCGACTCATGATCATTTTCTGAAGAAGTAAATGCTTCTGTATTTTTCCCAGCATAAGTGAGAGAAGATAAAGAAGAAAAAAGGATAAACAAACTTAAAGATAATCTTGTAACATTTTTTAACATAACAAACACCATATTAAATAAACTTAATAAACTAACAATAAGTTACTGTATAATACGTTGTTTGAGGTTTTGCAATAGGCGAAAATATTTTAATCTTTTTCCACCCTTGCAAAAACAAATTGAGGCACTTCCCTAAAACTTAGAAATACGCTCTCATGACAATGACTAGGGATTCAAAGCAGTCATATACCTATTGATTTTTGACCTATAATAATTTAGTTTTCATAAAAAACTAAAAAGATAGGATAACGACATGAAAAATAAAAAAATATTTTTAACGGCCTTATTTGTTAGCACGTTTGCAATAAAAGCTTTACAAGCTAGGGAAGCCAAAGAAGTCACTATCACTTATACAGGCCCAGAGCTTAACAAGGAAGTAAAGTTCCCAGCAAAAGTTTCTGGTTACGTGGAAATTGGGCAGGAAAGTTATGCAATCGATCTATACAACCCAAATAGTAGCTCCATTTCTTTACCAAATTATATATATGATGAAAAAACAGATACAACAATAGGCCCCGTTAATTTGGTTTTAAAAGTCGAAGGAGCAACGGGAGAACCTGCGTCTATACGCTGTGAATCAAAATTGTCTTCTTATAAAATTCCTGTAAGTCTGGGAACAGGTGAAGTACGACAAACTTTAAAAAAATTAATTGTGCATCTTGTGAGTAAATTCAAAAACCCAGAAAAGTTAAAAGGCGATTTTGGATGTGAAGTCGTGCCAGTATACGAATAAAATAAAAATTTGTTATAAAGAGGAAGAGGGTTACCCCTCTTTCTCCACCCTCGGGAAAACAGCCTGGGGTTCCTCTAAAGACGTTCCCGATTTCAGCGGCGTTTTTAAGGCATCGAAATTCCTTTCCTTTTGCCCCAATTGATCCAAGATTTTAGTAGCAGAGTCTGGCATGATCGGTTGCACATAGATTGCTACGTGACGAATGACCTCAGCCAACACATAAAGAACAGTTTCCATACGACGATGGTCTTTTGGATCCGCTGATTTTTTTAAGGACCACGGTTTTTGCATATCCACGTATCTGTTGGCCTCTCCAATGACTTCCCAAATATGCTGGCAATAGGCTTGCAGGGCTTGAACTTCCATATCATCCCGTAAAAGATCATGAAGGTGAGCGGCTTTGGCCAGCATTTCCCGATCCTCACCCATGAGTTCGTCAGGCTTTGGTATCTTTGCCCCTGCATTTTTATAAATAAAGGATAAAACGCGCTGAACGAGGTTTCCAAGATCGTTCGCGAGATCACTGTTGACCCGTTGAACCATGGTCGTATCGGAATAATCTCCATCTTGGCCAAAGGGGATTTCCCGCATTAAATAATAGCGTACGGGATCCAGTCCGTAAGTCTCAATCAATTGATATGGATCAACCACATTGCCCAGCGATTTTGACATTTTCTCTCCATCATGGGTCCACCATCCATGGGCAAATATTCGATTGGGAGACATAAGATCTGCCGCCAACAATAAGGCAGGCCAATAGACGGCATGAAATCGAATAATATCTTTTCCGACTAAGTGAATGACTTCAGGCCAAAAAACTTTAAATTCCTCCCCTTCCACATTTGGATAACCTAAGGCCGTCATATAATTGGTTAAAGCATCAACCCAAACATACATCACATGTTCCTGATCTTCAGGAACAGCTACCCCCCATTTGAATTTGGTACGAGAAATCGAAAGATCACGCAATCCACTCTTGATAAAACTCAAGACTTCATTGCGCCGACCAAGGGGAGCAATAGCTTGAGGATTAGCCTCGTAATAATCGAGGAGAGGTCTCTCCCATGCCGAAAGGCGGAAGAAATAAGAATCTTCCTCCATCCACTCAACAGGCGACCCAGTCGGCGCTTTCCCGTCAACGATTTCTGATTCTTCATAATAAGCCTCATCTCGTACGGCATACCAACCCGCATATGTGCTCTTATAAATTTGCCCGTTTGCTTCAAGTTTTTTCCAAAGAGCTTGGGCAGCTTCATGGTGACGCTGTTCGGTTGTGCGGAGGAATACATCTTGTGATGAATTAATCTTCCGCGTCATATCAAGCCAGAGCGCAGCCATCCGATCCGTATACGTCTTTGGATCTTCCCCAGCAGCATCCGCTGCTTGCGCCACCTTTTGGCCATGCTCATCTGTCCCTGTCAGGAATTTCACCCGGGCTCCTGCCAGACGCCAATAGCGCGCGAGGACATCTCCTGCCACTGTGGTATAAACGTGGCCTAGATGGGGCTCTCCATTGAGGTAATAAATCGGGGTGGTGATATAGCGGGTTGTCATCGCGAATTCCTATTTTTTATATTTCTAACGTTTAAAGGGAATTACCCTTGTCTGCTTCTATAAGCTTCTTAATATGCCCATCAAAAGAAATAGTAAAATTTCTCATATAAGTTGGAGGTTCAAGCTCATGGAGAAATGCATACTCAGAATTCCACCTGCTTGCGTTATAAGAAGGGTAGAAACGCTCGCAACCTTCAACATTATCAAGAGAAGCAGGAGCACTCGTCATACCAAGCTCAAAGAAATCTATGGTATAATGTGTTTCAGCAATACTAGGAAAGTAAACCTTTCCCTCGCCTTTATAGATTTCTTTGGGTCTTTTGTCCTTCTTTCCTGGAATAGAATTTTCTTCTAAATAGCTTTTCAAATCTCCCATAGTAATGAGTGATATATCAGGAATACTTTTTTTCTTTTCTTGATAACTGCGGATAAATTCTTCAATAACAAAAGCTGGACCTGATCCTGATCCAATATTATCAACAAAATATATTTTTCCTTTTTCTAGGCATGGATTATCTGAGCTTAATCCTCTCTTTTTGAGAAAGCCAATAAGATATTCTAAGCGTTCAGGAGTTGTACAATCATCAATATTTAATGGCAATTTCCCTCGACCGCGGTTAGGACTGCCAGAAAAAGGGAAGCTTATGACATGACGTTTATGATCCGGATTCTCTTTAAGAATGGATTCAAAAGCACGACCAAACCAATAAGGTGTATTCCCAAAAAAAACAAAAGTATCGTTTTCTTGACTGAGATTTAAGAGATCGAATGCGGAACTATAAATTTCTTGAATTTCTTTCTCACTGAGAAAACCAAAAGGCCGGCTCGTTAAGTATTTTTCACGCGCACTTTCATCTTCAAAGCCAAAGTATTTATAACTAAATATTCGTTTGAATTCTTCATCTATAATTGGTTCAGCCTCTTCTGTAGTTTTTGTGTCCAACCCCTTATAATGTTTAATTTCGCTTCTCATTTTATCAATGCAATTACCGTAAATCCAACCCGTATTACTGTAAGCACTAAAAGGTACGAGACGAGCAAATTCATCTAGTAAGTGTGGCTCTACCGATCGAAATAGATCTTGCAAGGTTTTAGGCCATTCAAAGTTCACGGCTCCACCATGGCGACGAGGACGTTGAGTTCCCGGGAAAAAATTTTTGAAGTTTAGTAGCATTATCCCAAGGGTATATTTATAAAATTCAAGTTCCTTCGGATGAAGAGTAACGCCCCCCACTTGCAGTGTTTGCTGAAGTGCGTTCATCTTCCCAAATTTTATCCCCTTTGGCAGTGGATAGCCCATAATGCCTTCTGCTTCTTCTCGGGACGTGTAAGGAATTTCTACGTCCCTTTGGTCAGCCTCAGATTCGTTAAATTTCTGGATATCTTTTTCGAGTTGCTCTTTCAAAAAAGCGACTTGATGATTTACAGGGGGAAGCCCATCCTTTTCATACTCTTCAGCTAACGTAACACCTGCATAGACGGAAGAAGAAAAAAGAAAAATACAAAAAAATGTTTGAATATATAGCATTGAATACCTTGTAATTATCAATATTGTTGAAAGCCTTTAAGCTATTGTGAATTCTTACTTTCTAAGGTTGCAAAAGCACACGTCAATGTTACTTTTTTGTCAAGTTGCGCCAAGCCGCATTGATCAAAAAGCTCTTTTATTTTGTCGCATACGTTGAGTGCGTATTCAAGAGAAGTTCCTTCAAAAAATGAAGACCTTTCCTCTGCTTTTGCCAAGAGATGAGTATGAAGGTAATTTCTGACTAGATCCTCAATAAGCGCGTAAGACGTTTCATCTCCTCCATGGGTATGGATAAAGGATGTTGAGGATTCTCCCATAAGGACACGTTGAAGATCTTCATAAATTTGAGCCCCCTTCCCTTCCATAAGGCGCATGAGGTGCCCTGGACTTCCTTGAGCAACGGGAAGAAAATCCGGAGAAACACATCCTTGTGAGTGGAGGACTTCCCGACATTCCGCTTCATTCAGAGGATTTAAGGCCAACACCTGACATCGTGACCGGATCGTAGGTAAAAGGCGCCCCGTAAAAGGAGTGATTAAAAAGAAAACGGTCCGAGGCGGTGGTTCCTCGAGGCGCTTTAAAAGCGCATTGGCAGCATTTCGATTCAGTCTATCTGCCCCGTCAATAATGACAACTCGCCACCCCTCTTCTGCTGAGGTTTGGTTTAAAAATCCATTCAGCTCCCGAACAGATTCGACTCCGATTTCGCGGGTTTCTTCATCTCCTAGCGTCCACAGATCACCATGACTTTGAGCGACAATACGTCGATGGAAAGGCTCGCTTTCGTCAAATGTCGTATTCCCATCTTGCCTTCCCGATAAAATATAGCGAGCCATATGAAAGACAAAGGTTGCTTTTCCAATGCCAACAGGCCCCGCTATAATCCACCCATGGGGAAAACGCTCTGAATGAAAAGCCCTTAACAAGACTTCTCGCTGTTTCTGATGACCAAAAAGTTTTAAATTTTCCCGCGGGGTGAGCATAAATTCCTAAGCGCGTACGTAAAACCTATCCAGAGTTTACATTATCGCAAATCACGGAGATAAAAACAAAGGATTTTCACAAATGGCCAATTTAAAAATCTACCTTATAAGACAAACAAATCGATTTCAGAAAAGATAGGTGTATGGAGAGCTAAACTCACATACACACCTTCTTAATTCCTTTTCAATCCTACGAGGGAAGAAAACCATCGATGCTTTGAGGGAACATCCTTTTGTGCAGGAGCAGCAGCCTTTTGTGCCAAATCCGTCTCTGTTGATACAATTTCTGGTGAAGAACGTCCCTTCATAGGATAATAATTCTTAGTATAAATTGGGTAATAATACTTAGTATAATATCCCCTTCCCACTTCCTTAATGTCAGCACGCCTATCTCTCCAGGCACGGAACACACTAGGAGGATTTGATGGGCCACGTGCTTCTAAGATTTTAGACTTAAATATTGAGAGAGCTCGGGAGTTTGAAGACCCCAACATAATCTCTTTTTTATCAGACTTAGCTGCATTCTCAAGGCTACGAACAGTAATTTTAGGATGTTTTTTTTCTTTTCCTTTGCTTAGAGACGCATCTGCTTCACTCGCTAAAGAAGTCTGCTTAACAAAAGAAGATAAGGTCATTCTAGGTTTCAAGATGAGGGCAGTGGAAGGGATTGAAGACACCATTTCCTCAGCCCATGCTTTCTCAATCTCTTCTTTGTCGATGCCACTATCATTATCACCCATATTTGAAGCAGAGGAAGTATTTGAAAATCCAGGGTTAACAATACGAGTTACAGTACCTTCACCCTCGGTATCACCGTCAATATCACTCATACTGGAAGCAGTGTTTGAAAATCCGGGGTTAACAATACGTGTTTCAGTACCCTCATCTTCGCTGTCACTTCCATCATTTACAGCGGATCCTAATACTAAGGATTTTAGAGGAAGGCCCTCAAATGGCAATGCACCTACAAAATCTGAGACCTCACCGTTGCGGTGTTTTGTTTGCCCAAAAACTGTATACTTAGGTTGGTGTACACAGAAAGGATTAAAAAAGGTTTTAGATTCGGATCCGTCTGCATCATCGATCGCTATTTCTTTTATACCAAAAAAATATTTTCTTTTCTCTTGAATGGAAGAATTTGAAAGAACATTATATTTACGAATACTACCAGTGTTGTAAGTTTCTTCTACGATATAGAGCCCTTCTTTAGATGGTGCTACACTTAAACGGGTAACCATCCTTATACCATCTTCACTCGGCAATCTAAAGGAACCTGCATTAACTTGTAAGTTATTACAGGCTATGGAAATTACTCCTAATGCAATGACACTGATAGAAATACGCATATGTTCCTCCTGCTATTATGACAATCAAGCTTCGCAAAATATTTCAAAGCTACTTCAGCTTAATTCTGTTCTAACCCATATGCAAGAGTTTTTATTAAATTTTTAAAGAAAGAGCATAATAAAATAACCGTTTGATTATATTACAAATTATAAAAGTTGAGTTGATATATAGAGAGCTATGTAGTGCTTACATTAAGGCAAATCAAAGAGAATAATTGAAGGCTCTTCGTAAATGGCGTAAAAAATAAGTTTAATTCAATAAATCAAAAAAGAAATTTCCTCTTGAATTTTCTATAAAATATTCCTACATTTTCAATAGTACTCATGAATAAAGTAGGTATCGTATGGTTTGTAAGTCTCTGAGTCGGTCATTTCACGCTCTTTTTTTCTTCATGCTTTTAATGACAGGAAATGTCACGTTCGCTATGGACGATTGGCTTGATCAACCTTTAAATACAGCGCCCTCTCTTGGAAGAACAGTGGGCCTTCCTTTTTTAGCTGGAGAGGAATCAGCAACTGCTTACCCATCATATTTGAGTCGTAATGTTGATATAACTAATATACAGAGAAACGCTACAAACTTCCCTCAGACGGTTGTTATTCATCCTTATACAGTTAGCAGTGCTCCATGGGTTGGTGTTGCCTTAAAAAAGGTCGAAGCTGATGGAACAAATACATACATTGTCATTCAAGATTATGATGGACGTCATTTACCTGGAATGCCTCCACCAAATTCCACACGCATCCCAGAAATACGCGCTCATTATTTATTTGGAAACCAAAATACCGCCGGAACAATAGTCAATGAACATTATATTTTGGATGCTATGGTGCAAGGGACAACAACCTTCCCAGCTACATTTGCAGGAGGAAATGCGAGATATACAGGAGATGTCCACCTTCACAATGATGGTGGCCCTGTAACCAGAGTCTCACCAGATAACTTCGCTCTCAATCTTCCAAATGTAGGACAACCAGGCGTTTTTTGGTCCGCTCTCAAAGAAACAGCAGGAGCACAACGACGTGTTGCAACGGCCCATGTATTCTTAAGTCAAGCTGAGAAGGAAGATTTTGTTGAAAATTTGCGTCAAATACGCTTGGGTGGGCACCAAATAACGCCACGTCATATCCGGGATTATTTCATGGCTCGCCCTGAAGCTTGGGCAAATGATATTTTTACGGCAATACGCCGTTTTACTCCACCTGATGCTTTAAGACAATTCTTGGTTGAAGCCGCAGGCCCAGCTCCATTACCTGCTCCATTACCAGCCCCTACACCCATATTAGACCCTGTTCACGTGTCTACACCAGCAGCAACAATGAAAACAGCAACAAAAAGGGCGGTTCGAAAGAAAGTATCCCGAACATCTGCTAGAAAGAAGACCGCTTCGACACGTAAACCTAAAGCTGCACGAAAAACCATTCGTCGACCTGCAAGAAGAAAAGCCTCTTCTTTAAAGCGTACACGCGTTGCTAAAGGAAAGAGGATCAGAACTCCAAAAAGAGCCCGTAGCCAACGAGGACCTAAAAGGAGTAGGGGTAGAAGGAAAAGATAGAAATCCCCTCCTGTCACAGCACCACCTGGTGTCATCTTTACAAGTATAAGGAGCAGACGCTAAACTTATCACGAGATTACCCATTGGAAAGCAAATTCATGCTGGAAACAGTCATTCTGGTGGATGAAAAGGATCATCCCTTCGGAACCCAAGAGAAACTAGCAGCCCACACAATCCCTCAACGCCATAGGGCATTTTCAGTCTTTATCTTTAATACTCAAGGAGAGACGCTGATTCAAAGACGGGCTTTGGGGAAGTATCATTCTCCTGGACTTTGGGCCAATAGTTGTTGTGGTCATCCACGACCTGGGGAGAAAGTGGACCTTGCGGCAAGCCGCCGTCTTCACGAAGAACTCGGATTTACCTGCCCCCTCTCTCCTCTCACAACGGTATGTTATACATTAAAACTTGAGAAAAACATGTGGGAGCTGGAATATACCCATGTTTTTAAGGGAACCTATGAAGGAGCGATTGAGCCCAATCCTGAAGAAGTCTGCGAAATGAAATGGGTGCCCCCTGAAACCCTCAGACGCGATGTCTTAGCTCATCCAACGCACTACGCAAGATGGTTTCGGCTTTATGTTTTAAAGCATTTTGAGGATATATTCGGAAGTGCCTACTTAGCTGGGTCATCACGGATTTAGACACTCTCCTAGATTGCTTCGGAGCAAAGCTCCTCGCAAAGACGATTCCCCGACTCGGTCATTGCGAGCCCACATTGTGGGCGAAGCAATCCAGGAAGATAAACCTAAGATACATTTACTTTTCTTAGATGAATTTGTGCCTGATATAAGAGGGTACAGAAACCGATAACACCGATAGCTAAGGTAATAGGAATCACGCCTATTCCATAAACAAATGCTTGGGCAACGTCTGGTCCCCCATAAGCATTGACGACAACACCTATAACCGTATGAAAAGCGTATCCAAAGCTCATGATAATCATGTTTGCAACGGCTGTTGTAAGCCCAGAAACATGTTCAGGAACATATGTAGAGGCTTTGTAAATCGCAAGGATCTGATAAGCACAGCATATGCCAACGATAAGGAAGCTTACGATCATGCTATTAACTGTAAAATATCCTAAAATTAAAGCGACGAAGCTAAGGGCCATGATGACGCCTGCGCCTATAATAGAACCTAAGTAGCTGCCTGTTTTTTCTGCAATAAGGCTTAAAACGGGAGCTCCAAAGCACATCCCAATGAAGATCATCGAAGGAAGATAGCTCGCCATAGCTGTATCAAAGCCATATACTTGCTTTAAAAACTCTGACCCCCATACATCTGCAAACCCTTCTAAGGGACCAACCATCATCCCTGCAAAAATACACAAAGCGATGACCTTACCATTCGTAAAAACCTCTTTTAAATCAGCAATAGCACTCCTATGGGAGCTCGGTGCCATCTCGGGTACGATGAAATAGGTCAATGCGGCAAGCGCCATGCCAATACCTACAAAAATTTGTACGACCATTTTATACCCTAAGATATCACACATATAACTCACGGGTCCTCCCCCATAGATTGCCCCAATAAGCCCTATTGTTACCGACAGACTCAGCATCCTCGTAAATCGCTCTTCGCTAAAAGCCATGCGAATGACTTTGAAAGCCCCAAGTATAGCAGCAGATGACCCCATGCCAATGAGAGCTCTACCCACAATGGGATAGACCCAATAATCAGCAAAAATGATAGGCAAAAGCCCTGTAACGGTTAGTAAAATGCAAGCTGTCATGACTGGTTTTGGCCCATAACGATCAAGCAGAATCCCTATAGGTAAGTGCATTAGTGAATAACCAATATAATAAACTCCTGAAAATTGACCAAAAACAGCAGCGTCAATATTAAATTGCTGCATAATATCTTCAAGCATTATACTTGGCATAACTCTTAATATATATTGATATGCATAGAACATAGATGCAATGATCCATACTACCCATGCTATTGAACGCGAACGTGACATAATCTTCCTCATTTTTTAAAATACATTTCAAAACCCCTAAGGGTTCATTTTTAAAATTGCAATAATAATTGTGTGAAAATAAGGTATGCTCCGCCTTAGCGGAGGAGGAGAAGTCCACTGAGAAGAGAAGTCAGAAAATCTTTTTTGTCACATTTTGACATTATATCGATCTCATAAATTAACCTAACAATGATATCGTTTTCGACATCATAAATAAGATATGGACATTGAAGAGTTATTTGTCAATGCTTAATGAGAAGAAAAATGAACACCACACTTCATCCCACACTTGTCTTTCCCGCTTTCGCGGGAATGACGAACGGGGGGAAAAAATTCGAGGATGACGCGGGAGATGAATGTCTATAAGATTATTTTCGTCACGACTCACCCACCCGTGTCATCCTTGCCCCCGCCTATCCTTGCGGGAAAGGTTTTTTCTAGTTAATATAAGCGGGGGTTACCTTTTCTTGGCCGAGGATCTTTCGGGCAATTAGATCCTCGGTCAAGAAATGCTAGAGTTTTCCTTCGAAAAACTAAGCATTTCTTACCAAGGATGACACCGTGTGTGGGGAATGGTAAGTAGTAAAGAGTATATGTCAATGAAAAGGTCCCAAACGCGTGAAGCTTTCCATCCATCCTGAAGACCGCTTAGGCGTTGAAACTCATGAACCTCCAAAGGTCAAGAAGAAGGCACCGCCCCCTCCTCCTCAGCCTCCTCGGGGAAATAAGAAAGGTCCACGCTGGCCTTGGCTTTTGAAATGGTCTTGTATTCTTTTGATTTGGGTCTCTTTCTTTGGCGGGTGTTTTGTCCTTTGGTATAGCTATGATCTACCGGATATCACAAAACTTCAGCAAACCACAAGACGTCCAAGTATTACCATTCTTGCTAAAGACGGCACAAAACTTGCGACCTATGGGGATCTGCATGGTCAGATGGTGAACATCAAAAAACTTCCATCCCATGTGATACAAGCCTTTTTGGCCATTGAGGATCGACGGTTTTATTCCCACTTTGGTGTGGATCTGATTGGCCTAGTTCGCGCCATCTGGACCAATTATCGTGCCGGACATGTGGTTCAAGGCGGCAGCACGATCACACAGCAGTTAGCTAAAAACTTCCTGCAAACTGAAAAGCTTTATGATGTGAACGACCGTTCCTTGAGGCGTAAGATTCAAGAAGCGCTTCTCGCAATTTGGTTAGAACGTAAGTTTACGAAGGATCAAATCCTGACCATGTACATTAACCGGGTTTATTTAGGATCAGGAACTTTTGGTCTTGCTGCCGCGTCCCTCCATTATTTTGGAAAGAAGTCCCAAGACTTAAGCATTTATGAAGCGGCCGTCATTGCAGGACTTTTAAAAGCTCCCTCAAAATATTCACCTTCCCATAATCCTGATCTTGCGGATCAGAGGGCTTCCCAAGTTCTTGTGAATATGGTTAAGGAAGGCTTTATCAGCGAAGATGTCAAAGAAGCAGCCTTAGCTCTCGCTTCTTCAACATCTGAGACTTTTCGAGGATCGGCCATTCGCTATTTTACGGATTGGATCGTTGATATTTTACCCTCTTATCTTGATACCAAGAACAAGGATCTTGTGATTACGACAACACTTGATCCACATCTCCAATCCATAGCTGAAGAGAAGGTACAGGAAGTTTTGCAAGAGAAAGGTGAACCGGCTAAGGTTAGCCAAGTGGCACTTGTTTCCATGACTCCAGATGGAGCTATCCGGGCCCTGGTTGGAGGCGCTAACTATAAGAAGAGCCAGTTTAACCGGGCTACACAAGCTCTTCGTCAACCAGGATCTGCTTTTAAGACAATTGTGCATTTGGCAGCCCTTGAAGCAGGAATGCATCCCTGGGATATGGTGAGTGACCTGCCAGTGAGGGTTGGATCGTGGCATCCTTCAAATTATAAGCATAAATCACGAGGAGAAATTTCACTCCAGGATGCTCTTGCCCATTCCGTAAATTCTGTGAGTGTACGCCTGGCTCAAAGGGTGGGTTTATCCCGAATTATGCAGACAGCTCGCCGCTTAGGATTGAATTCCCCTCTTCCCAATGATTTAACGATTGTCTTGGGATCAGGAGAGACAACCCTCCTCGAACTCACAACAGCTTATGCTGTGATTGCAAGGAATGGGCTGAGCGTAAAACCTTATGCTATTTTAAAGGTAGCAGACCTTGAGGGACACGTTCTTTATACGAACAAATTTCTTCCTCCTCAACGGATTATTGACCCCTCTGTTACTCGAGAGCTTATCCAAATGATGCAAGCCGTGATGGATTACGGGACTGGGAAAAAATCTGCAATTGGAAGACCTTCCGCAGGGAAAACAGGGACGACCCAAGATGACCACGATTATTGGTTGATTGCCTTTACACCTGAGTTAATTACAGGCACTTGGGCTGGAAATGACGATAATACTCCCATGAATCCGAAGGAAGGGAGCTCTGCCGGCCGTCTCTGGCATCTCTTTATGTCCCAAGTCCCTTATACACCAGCCTCTTTTCCACAGCCAGCAACGCCACCCGTTGAGGAGTCCCCGCCTTCAGGAGGCTTGTTGGATGACTTTATCGATAGTTTGTTTGGCGGATGAGGTTTCGCCACTCATGAAATGCTTCCGGCATAGCGAAATGTAACGATCATTGCCACCGATTTCAATTTGTTCACCCTCTCGGACAATACTGCCATTTTCATCGATGCGGGGGTTCATGATCGCTTTTTTACCACAATGGCAGATGGTTTTAAGTTCAATAAGCTCATCTGCCCAGGTGAGAAGATAACGGCTACCCTCAAAGGGCTCACCCGTAAAATCTGACCTGAGGCCGTAGGCAAGAGCAGGAATCTTCAACTCATCCACAATGCGTGTGAGCTGCAAAACTTGAGCTTTCGCCAAAAATTGCGCCTCATCAATCAGAATACAACTGATGCGCTTTGTTTTAATAACTTCATTCACAAAATGAAAAAAATCAAACATCTTTTCGAAAGGGTAGGCTTGAGATTCAAGCCCTATGCGCGAAGCGATTACGCCCATGGCACGACGGGTGTCGATGGCTGGAATAAAAAGGAGAGTCTCCATCCCGCGTTCGCGGTAGTTATATTCGGATTGGAGAAGGGTAGTCGTTTTCCCAGCATTCATAGCTGAATAATAAAAGTGGAGCTTTGCCATTGGCGTCCTTGAGTTGTCATGAATAAGTATGGATTATCTTATATGACCCTATGTATTCTTAATCTTTTTTTGAATTATCACTTGAGAGATTCCAATCCGAACTTGAATTAAATCTCTTAGGCTGTCTTCTTTGTGGAGGCTTACCTTTATTCTCTGTTAATCCCTCCTTTTTTGCAGCTAATGGAATTGTTGGTTTAATCCCTATTTTACCCTCTTCACGCTTGGGATCATCATTAGCTAATAGAGGGCAAAGAGCTGACATTAAGAAACTCAAAGTTAGAGAAGCCAAAATGATTTTAGGGGACGACTTCATGGCACACTCCTTTTCAAGGAATTAAAAAAACCGCTTAAAAGCTATTATAAAATCTATTTTTGGGAAGTCAATCTTTCTCTAGCTTTTGTTTTGATACAAATTAGGATGATTGAAACTGGCAACTTTGAAGGCAGTGGCTATTCTTTAGCAAACCAGAGCTCTTTCGTCAAATTTAAGGTTGCCAGAAAGGTCAAAACTCAGCTATTTTCAGCTCATTCCAATGGAGAGGTGGCCGAGCGGTCGAAGGCGCACGATTGGAAATCGTGTATACGGGAAACCGTATCGAGGGTTCGAATCCCTCTCTCTCCGCCAGCCTTCGCTGCTTCGCAGCTACGGCTGACAAGCCAATAAGAAAAAAGAAGCAGCGAAGGCTGCCCAACGAAGCCTTGGCGAAGGCGGGCTAAAATGAAATATGTGTATTTATTAGAAAGTATAAATTATCCTGGCCAAAAGTATATCGGCTTAACCGACAATGTTAGTGCTCGACTTAAGGCTCATAATGCAGGTCAATCACTTTATGCGATTAATAACATATGTAGCTTTTACTGAAGAAACAAAGGCTATCGCTTTTGAAAAATATTTAAAAACTGCTTCAGGAAGAGCTTTCGCAAATAAAAAATTAAGATAGAAGGACGAGTACTTATTAACAAATAAGCTGCTTCGCAGCTATCTCCTCTTGGTGAAGGGGGAGCCCTCCTCCCCCTTTGAAACGATTAAAACCTTCTAAATTGCTTGAGAAACGTGTCTTTGACATACCGCCTGAAGCGTTGAAATTAATTAGAGCGGTACATTTTTTTAATATGGCCAATTTTACGGAAAGGTTATTCTTGACATTTTGCCAAAGCTTTTCTATGATAAATATAGAATTGGTGAAATGTTTCCGAAAAAACTATTCATCTTTCGTAATGAATTACCCATCTTAATCAGTAAATACCTTCGCACATCCATCGTGACAGGCAAGTCCCCCTTGTGAACATGATGTCATACACACATCATATATCTCGGTACCTCGCTGTTTTAATCTATCACATGCATCAAAACACTTGTCATGCCCAGCGGTGCAGGCTTCAATACACTTTTCTTTATTGGTCGCCATTGCGATATCGTTGATAAGAAAAGTTAAAGTCACTAATAAAGCTAATTTAAACTTGCTATTCATATCTAATCTCCCTTTTTAAGAATTCCACATGATGTGAAATTCTAACATATGAAAAATTAAAGGATAAAAGTTAACAGTTCGCTAAGAGAAATGGAAAACTTTTTTAGTTTCTAATCACTAATATCTAATAACCAATCAACCTTTCACAGAAGTTAACATAACCATGCGAAGGCTCCCCTTTGACGAACGCTCTAAAATCCTCTAAACGTTTAGCATGCAAAAAGATATTTTGACCCTTATTGAAGGGTATCAGACATTTCGTGAACACTATTTTGATAAGGAGAACACTGCCTTTGCGGATTTGGTCCGCGAGGGTCAACGGCCAAAAATCCTTATGATTGCTTGTTCAGATTCTAGAGTCGACCCAGCAATTGTCATGAATTGTCAACCAGGAGATCTGTTCGTTATCCGCAACGTGGCCAACCTTGTCCCTCCCTATGAGGAAGATTTATCCTATCATGGAACAAGTGCAGCCTTAGAGTTTGGAATATGCGTCCTGGGTATCCGGCATGTGATTCTTTTTGGCCATACCCAATGTGGAGGCATTCAAACGCTTTTAGAGCACTCCCATGAGAAATGTGGCCCCAAAAGCTTCCTCACGAAATGGATGGAACTTGCAAAGGCAGCCCATGATGCCATTACAGAATATCATGCGGAAAGCTCTATGGAAGAAAAAATAATCCTTTGTGGCCAATATTCCCTCATTAACTCTTTGAAAAACTTGAAGACATTCCCCTGGATAACAGAAAGAGTTAATCAGAATTCCCTCAGCCTTCATGCCTGGAATTTTGATATGTCCAAGGGAATCCTTGAAGAATATGATGAAAAAGAAAATTGCTTTAGAGCGATTACCTCTCCCTTGCCTGGATCTTTAAAAGCCTCATTTTAGTCCCCTCTTTTCTTCTCTCCCGATCATCTTTAAAAAGACAACCGAAATTAAAAGCACAATTGAAAAAAAGTAAATGGGCATTGGGTAGAGGGTACCATCATGCAAAAATCCCATAATGAGGGTAAATAAAGAAATCAGCGTGTAGTAGAAAAACCCAAAGAGAGAAGAGGCAGTCCCAACGGCATGCTGATATTCCTCAAGCGCCAAGGAAAGACAATTGGGAATCACCATGGAACTTCCTGCAGAGATAATGGCCATACTTCCCACAGTTATGATAATGGAAAGAAGGTAAGGAGCAGACAAGGCTCCGCACATCAGGGTCGCAATAAGGAAGAAACTTGCTCCCCCAATCTGAACAAGGATCCCTCTCCATAAAATAGCTCTTGAGGTGAGATGGTCATGCAGACGTCTTGAAAGCCAGGCTCCTAGGACGGCCATAAGCGCAAGGCCAACAAATGTCAAACCATACACTGAAGGGCTTAGTCCTAAAAGATCAATAAGATAAAAAGATCCCTCGGCATAATAGCTAAATTGAATTCCATTAACAGCGGCAACCACAATTGCGTAACCAAGAACACGCTTATCTTTTAAAAGGTCTAAAGCCATCTTTTTAAGGGGGTGCGTTGTTATTCGGTTAAGATGGGTTTCCGGCAGCTTAAGAATGACCGACAGAAAGACCAAAAGACCAGCCATCATGAGAAGGAGAAAGATGGAATGCCAACCAAACATTTGATCAACAATCCCCCCTACAAAAGGACCAACTGCTGGAGAAAAGGAAAGAGCACCTGCAATGGTTGAATAAACTTTGCCTCGCTCAACACCACGAAAAGCATCCCTGGCAACAGCTTGCCCTAACACGCTTCCCGTACTGCCTCCAAAAGCTTGTATGAACCGGCTTATCAATAAAAAGTGTATGGTGTCAGAAAAATAACATCCGACACATCCCAGTATAAAGATAAACAGGCCAGCTAAAAGACAAGGTTTTCGGCCAAATTTGTCTGAAAGCTTTCCCCAAAAAAGAGTGCCGACAGCAAATCCAGCCAGATAAATCGTAAGTGTATATTCAACCCAAGCATCAGGGACAGCTAAGCTTCGAGCAATATCCGGTAATGAAGGTGTATAAATTGTTTCCGAAATTTGGGGAAGGCCTGCAATGATCGCAAGCAGCCAAATGGGTGGGAGTAGTGAAAGTTTCATTGTAAAATCTCATCGTTTAAATTCAAAAAATTTAGGCAAAAAATTAGTGTCCTGATCAAATCAGGTTCTAAAAATAAATCCTAAATCTAGGCTAAACGATGACAATTGTTTTCATTGCAACATTCACATTTAAAATAAACAAAAACACAAATCTCTTATTTAGAACAAAAAGTCAAGCCCTAAAATGAAATAATTTATTTTCTTCAGTAAGTGATTTTTGTCCAACAATTATAGTATTGTCCACGATTCTGTATATGTGCTATCTGATCAAAAACAGCATTAGCATCTTTGCTCTGTCTAGCTTTTAGAAAATAAATAACACGTGGTGTCAGCTACGCTCCTGTAAAGCCATACAGCAGGTTTTATCCAGAGTACCAATAACTAATTCAACTCTTATACAGACTTTCGTTTGCCCTCGCGTCTGAACACGCACTTGACTGCGATCGTATCTTTTAAGACACATTGTCTTGTGCTGCTCTACGGATGGTCGAAGAAGTTACCTACTTGACTTATTAAGATTAGAAATAAATAATTCTCATTATGCCAGTTTAAATTTAACAATTCAACCAACAAATATGGGAGGGTATATGATCATAATATGTAAAAAGATAGTGTTTTTAACAGCAATTTCTATCTTTTATTTTTCTTTTTCATCATTGTGTTTTGCAATGGAAGAACATGAAAGAGAGCGGGACAATAGCTTGCATGCGTATTATAACGTAAAAAACAGAGATAGCGTAAAAAACAGAGCTGAAGCGAGACGTCACCTTGAAGATGCAAAATTAAGCAATGAGAAATTTAGACGCATAGGAGGGGATAAGGCTACATATGTGGAAAAGAGGGATGATATTAATGGATTGATAGAGATGGAGCCTACTTGCTGTGAGAGTTTCTGTAAATTCATAAAGGACAACCAACCAACTATTAGTGTTATTTGTTCTGTTATAACTGTTTGCCTGAGTATATCATCTCAAAGTAATTTTATGAGTGTGCCTCAGGATAAGCCAAAACAAAGCTAAACCGTTTTTTTAAGGGATTTTAGAAAAGATGCATAGTATACAAGGAGATAAATCTCGTTTCACTTTTTGGAAAGAAGCTAGTAGGAAAGATTTACAAAGAAAGGACTCCAGGGGTTTTCGTTCAGACACTAATTAGTTTACCTTTAACAGATTTTTGATAAAAATTACTTATTATATAATTTAAATTATACATAAAATTGTAATTATTCTGCATTACAATAGATTTTTCAAATAATTTATTTTCCCTAAAATGAAATTGGAAAAGAAGATAATGGTATATTCAAAATTTTAGAAAAATTTTATTTAATTCATCTCAGCTCATATGTTAAAATGTTTCATAATTAAGTTGGAAGGATTATTTTATGAAAAGATTTATTTGTCAATTAATAGTGATTGGGCTTTTGACCTCAACAGCATCCGGCTGGGCTATGGAAGAAGACCAGGACATGCCTGATGCACATTTTCATATAAGTTTTTTATCCCGTCTCCAGGACAATTCACAGGAAGGTCCAGAAGTATCAGAAAACGGAGAGAATGCTATTCCTTTATTAAATCTAAATAGATGTGGTCTAAAGAAGCTTCCCCGGAGAATTTGTCATTTCACAGACCTGACGTGTCTCTATCTTAATAAAAATTTTCTTGAACTTCTTCCCCCCGAAATTGGCGCACTCGGAAACTTAACAGACCTTGATGCTAAGAAGAATCAAATAGTGGACCTTCCTGATGAATTAGGCAAACTCACAAATTTAACAAGGCTTTCTCTTAGCAATAACCGGCTGAAAACACTCCCAAAGACGATGGGAAACCTTGTGAGTTTAACAGATCTTTCTCTTCTTAAAAACGAAATCGAAGATTTACCAGACGAAATGAGCTTCCTCTTAAAATTGGAACAACTTGACCTTGACCAGAACAAGTTATCCATAATTCCTCCCTTCATTTTTCATCTTTCAAATTTAGAATTTCTTTTACTTGGACAGAATCGGATCACTATCGTACCCCCAGTGATAGGTAAGCTCAGTAAGTTGAGAGAGCTTCGTCTTCGTGACAATGAATTAACAGCTCTTCCAAAAGAGGTGGGGCAACTTGTGGAATTGAGAATGCTTCAGGTTGAGGCGAATCCTAAATTAGATCAGCTGCCTCACTGCATAGGAAACCTGCCAAGGTTATCGGAATTATCTGTAGATGAATTTACTTCAATTCCAGAACATTTACTTAAGGAAGAACAAGAACACAACATTCAAATAGAGAGAACTAAAAGTATGTAAATCTTAATACACATAATGCTGATGGGAAAGAAGAAGAAAAATCTTTAAGCGATTTTAAGCGAATGACTAACTGAGGATAACGCCAGAACTTAAAAAGGTTGGGCGATAAACCCAACCTTTTCTGTTTAAAGTCGACACTTTCAGGGAATGTTATTTTACAATCGGATACTTATGTGTTTTCCATTCCGCAAACCCACCCGCCATTTCTTTCACAGGGTAGTCGAGAGAAGCAAATTTCACAGCTGCCTTTTGGGCGAGGTTACATAAGAGTTCATAACAATAAATGACATTAACCTTATCTTTTGTCAGCCCGGGAAATTCGGTTTCAGATCCCGTAAAGCCATTATATTGATCATAAGGCACATTAATGGCTCCAGGAATATGGCCTTTGGCATAATCCTTTGCAGATCGAACATCAACAATTGTAATATTATTTGCCTTTTCCTCAATCATTCGATTAACACCGTAAGGATTCGTTTTGAAATCTAATTCGGCTGCAAAAAATTCAACAGCCTTCTTTGTGTTTTGAAGGGGAGATTGAGTTTGAGACCTTTGAGAATCAGCTTTCACAATGACTGTCGCTAAAAGTGAGATTCCCACAATAAGGGCAATTTTGGATGAATTTTTCATTGTTTTTTCCTTTTTATATTTTGATTTCATGTCAATTTACGCGAGAGCTTGAATATTTTCAAGAGATATTGAAAGTGTTTCATGATGCTATGATTTGGCCTGAGTGCTTATAAGAAAATTCTCGAAACCTATCTGAAGGCCTCCCTCACCCGCCGCTACGCGGCGACCTCTCCCACAAAGGGGAGAGGTAAAGTATAATTTATAGACCTATCTCCCTGCTTGCAGAAATAAGAAGAGTCCTTTAATTTATCACTGAGACATAAAAGGGATAAACAGTGCGGCAAACATTTTTCCAGATTTCACTCCTCATCGGGTTGTGTATGCTGCTTGTTGCTTGTTCCAGTGGCCCAGAGGAACGTGAAATATGCATTGACGGAACGTGTACTAAAGCCCCTAAAAAAGCTACCAGTCGACCCTATCAAATCAAAGGAATTTGGTATTATCCTCAACAGCATTTTGAATATGATGAGGTGGGGCTTGCATCCTACTATGGGGGAGGAGATGTTTTTCATGGCCGCCCAACTGCAACGGGTGAAAGGTTCGATATGAATGATGTCTCAGCCGCTCATAAAACGCTCCCTCTTCCCTGTATCGCAGAGGTAACGAACCTTGAGAATGGCCGACAAATCCAGCTTAAAGTGAATGATCGGGGCCCCTTCGTAGAAGGTCGTATCATCGATGTTTCTCGACGGACGGCTCAGCTTTTAGGTTTTGAAGGAAAAGGCACGGCTAAAGTGCGAGTCCGCACACTAGTTCCCGATAGCTTAGCCCTTAATAATATTGATCCTTCCACAGTAATGCTTGCACAATCAAAACCAACGACTTCAGAATTGGAAGCTGCTCCCGTGCTTGCAGAGGCCCTTCCTAGACTTCCGGACACACTTTTTGAAGAAGAAGAACCGACACCTGCACGAGCAGAAGCTTCGCCTGTCCAGAATGCTCCTTCGAAACCATCGAGCTCAACGGGTATTTTTGTCCATGTTGGCAATTACGAAAGCCAGCATGAAGCTCTTGCCCTATCACAATCCTTAAACGGAATGACACAATCTCCCACCAAACCTGTTAAAAATAATGGCCCAAAACCCTATGCTGTGAGGGTCGGCCCTTTTCCAAGCATTCTGCATGCAAATCAAGTTCTTGATCAATTAGCAGATGCAGGGCATGTTATGTCTAGAATTGTAATTAACCGATGAAGGAAAAATAAGAATGCGTAAATTTCTAATACTCTTAAGTTTGGCTTTTGGTCTCATGGCATCGGCAAAAGCTGCTACAGACACTAAAGCTTCTATAGACGTAAAAGCACCTCAAGTTTATCTAAAGGATTTGAATACGGGGGATATTCTTCTCGAAAAAAATGCTGACCAAAAAATGGTGCCCTCTTCGATGTCAAAGATTATAACAGCATACCTTGTTTTTGAACGGCTGAAAAGTGGGGACGTTAAACTTGACGACACCTTTCATGTAAGTGAATACGCTTGGGGAAAGCAAGGATCCAAAACGTTTCTTCCAGTTAATGCCAAAGTAAGCGTTGAGGATTTGCTTAAAGGAGTCATCGTACAATCAGGTAACGATGCGTGTATCGTCTTAGCTGAGGGCCTTAGTGGGACAGAGGCAGCATTTGCGGACGAAGCCACACAAAAGGCTCACGAGATGGGGGCAACCAATTCAACATTTCTTAATTCGACAGGTTGGCCCGATGAAGGTCACCTGACGACAGCAAAAGATCTCGCCATTATTGCGGAAAGGACAATTCGAGACTTTCCGAAGGAATATGAAAAATATTATGCCCTTAAAGAATTTACTTTTAACAATATTAAACAAGGGAATCGCAATACGCTTCTCTACAAAAATATAGGTGCTGATGGGATGAAAACAGGCCACACAGATTCCGGTGGTTATGGAATTGTCGTCTCAGCAAAGCAAGGAGATCGTCGTTTAATCTTAGTCATCAATGGTCTACCTTCTTCTAAGGATCGGGATGCAGAGGCAACCGCACTTATTAACTGGGGCTTTAATTTCTGGAAAAACTATAAGATTTTTGGAAAAGGGGACGTTGTTGAAGTCGCTGATGTTTGGAGTGGAACAGAAAAATCCGTTCCTCTCGTAGCCAGCAAAGACATTTCTTTCACCATACCACGCAGTCAGAGAAAGTATCTTGAAGTAAAAATCGTTTACGATTCGCCAGTTGCTGCTCCTCTTAAAGCCGGCGATAAAGTGGGGATTATTGAAGTAACCGTGCCTGAAAAAGGTGTATACAAAATCCCACTTCACGCCGGTAAAGATGTCAAAATGGCTAGCTTTTTTAATCGGATTAACAATTCAATCCATTATCTTCTCTATGGAAAACATGGTTCATGATCAAGCATAAAGCTCCCTTTATTACCTTCGAAGGGGGTGAAGGATCTGGAAAAACAACACAAGTCGACATTCTCTACCACAAGCTTCTGCAGGGCGGAATTGATGTTGTCTCCTATCGTGAGCCGGGAGGAACAAGAGGAGCCGAGGAGATCCGCCATTTACTTATGGAGGGAGAGAGAGACCGTTGGAACCCCAAATCGGAAGCTCTCCTCATGAGCGCAGCCCGTGCTGACCTTATTGACAGGCATATTATCCCCCGGTTAGAGGCCGATACATGGGTTTTGTGCGATCGTTTTACAGATTCTACCATTGCTTACCAAGGCTTTGGACATGAACTGGGCTATGAGCATATTCAAGAGCTTAATCACTTTACGGTAGGCGAGCTGGAGCCCGATTTAACGTTTATTTTTCAGATTAGCGCTGAATTGGGCTTAGAGCGGACTGCCTTGCGGAAAGCAGGCATTCACCGGTTTGAGCATTATGATATTATGTTCCACCGCCGCGTTGCAGAAGGATTTGAAGAAATATTAAAAAAGAATCCTAATCGCTGCGTTGCCATCAATGCACTTTTAGATATAGAAATGATTTCTGAATTCATCTATAATAAGATTTGTCAACGATTTAGTATTTGATTTTTAATTCAATTTTCAGGCGTTGACATAAATTAGATAAACGATATATGTAAATATCTCTTCTTTTAATAGGGTGGAATCTATGTTTTCTTATTCTTCAAAAACTAACCAAAAATTTGTTTTTCTTCTTATTGTGTCTCTTTTTAGTCTATCGTCTGGATGGGCGATGAATGGCAAGAGAGATTTTTCCATAATGGATGACAAGAAAGGCCCGCCAGCAATAAAACGAGGACAATCTTTTTCTAACATTACCTCTGATAGAGGGAAAAATATAAAAAAACCTTCATCTCCCCTTTCTACCGAAAACGAAAGAGAAGCAACAAAGACTCCATCTAAGACTCATATTGCTCCTTCGAAGCCATTACCCTCTACTCCATCTGTGTCTACGACATCAGGTTTAAGAAAATATTCTTCACCGGCTAAACCAAGTGAAATAAACTTTGGAGAGAAAAAATCTCCGCTTGCCCCTCATAAGAGAGGACGCTCTTTACCTCGTATTCCAGTGTCCAAGCCTTTAAAAGGCGGGGACCCACAGTCAAATAGTCCTTCACCTATTAGACTTCGGAAAAAAGAAGAAAAAAACACACCTGACAAACCTAGCGTAGAAGAAAAGATGGCTGCTCCACCCGAAGAAAAGGTGTTGAAATTAAAAGCACAATTTGAAGCTTTCCAAAACGGATCATCTTCTGAGACTCCTGAGAATCTTGAGAAAGGAAAGCAAACAGATGAGTTGCGAGAAGGATTTGAAAAGGCTTTAAATTATTTTAAAAGCTTAAGTTCGAAGAAGAACAATAATGAACCACTATCCGTGCGACGAAAGGAGTTTCCAAAAAGAAAAAGTAAATCCTTCATTCTTCCACGTAATAGGGATTTATTAGACACAGCCATTAGTCCTGAAACAGATGAACCTAAGGATTTTCTGAAATCGCCCCGCATGCAGCGTTTGAAGAGT
The DNA here is from genome assembly GCA_001897795.1 of Alphaproteobacteria bacterium 41-28. Classification (GTDB taxonomy): domain Bacteria; phylum Pseudomonadota; class Alphaproteobacteria; order UBA9655; family UBA9655; genus UBA9655. The sequence goes on from MKUL01000055.1 coordinate 28,433, forward strand.
AGTTGGGTTTTATCTTCTTTCACCAAGAGAAAAGGAACACCTCCAACATCCCCAAGGACTCAGAAAAGCAAAGCTGTAATAATGAAAAAAGAGGTGGAGGAGACCCTTCTTATAAGCAATGTTGTGGATGGAAAGGAAGAGGAGAAAAAGATTGTAGAAGAAAAATCTAAAGGATTTACACCAGAAGGTGATTTGCCCGTTCCAACCATTAATCCCGTAATGGCAACAAAACATCGAGAAGCTAGTTCTGTGACTCTTGTAGAGAACCTCGTTGCTACTGAATTTTTAATACAAGCCACAAAAGTTTATGAAAAAACTGGAGACATTGAAAGTAAAAAGAGTGATCTAATTCTTCAAGGAGACCAAGGAGAACTTTTAGAGGTAGGTCTTAGCATGATGAGATTCGCCGATCCTGCTGCTCGGGGAGAAAATGGTGCAAAATTTGCCGATGCTTTGAGAGGTCAAGATATCTTTCTAGATGCATGCAAAACAGGATTCAAATGGGCTTCAGGTACTTTAGAAGATGAGGGGAAGAAAGAAGCTTGCAATTCTAGATTGAAAGAAGCCCAGAAAAAAGAAAGGAAAGACAAAGTTAAAAAGTACATTCCACTTGTTAAGAAAGAAGAAGAACCAAAGAAAGAACCAAAATATATGATTAATCATCCGGGGGCAGAGAGAAAACTTCGATCCCGTGCAAAAACCATTGTGGGTGACGAGAGTGATCCAGAAAGCGATGCGCGAAATAGCAAAGTGAGGCCTAGTCGTGCTCAGACAACGTCAATCTTTCCTCCGAAACCTGGGTCTCCAAGATCGCCACATAAACCGCAAGAGAACTACTAATTATACATTGGAAATATGTCTGACATATGAACTGACAACTCACAGATTCGACGGACTCGATCCAAATATGAATATGTCAGTTGTCAGTTCCTTCTGAAGGAACTTTTTTTAAAAATCTGGGAATTCTCCTTAATGACGCAACGAAGAAGGACTGACAGATTCAGTACTCTAAGAAATGAATTTTGGTTTGGCTCTTTTCAACGTCCTGATTTTCCTGGCCCCCCACTTTGCACATTGGTGTCCGGGGGAAGTATGAAATATAAAAAAGTGCACTCAAAGTCTGGATTGCTTTGTCGCTTCGCTCCTCGCAATGACGAATAGGAGGGAACCGTCATTGCGAGGCAACAGCCCGAAGCAATCCAGTTTTTAAACTTTTTAACACCAAAACTTCATTTTTATTAACCTATCCACCCTAAATATCCAAGTTCCTCACACTCAAGGCATTCTCTTGAATAAAGTCACGGCGAGGCTCCACAATATCCCCCATCAAGGTTGAGAAGATCTCGGAGGCTTCATCGATATGCTCAACCTTTACTTGTAATAGAGTTCTCACATCCGGATCTAAAGTTGTTTCCCACAGTTGCTCAGGATTCATTTCGCCAAGCCCTTTATAACGTTGGATGCTGAATCCTTTCCGACCTCGTTCAAGGATAAACTCTAAAAGAGCCAATGGGCCTGTAATCTTCTTGCTTCCTTCTTTTGTCTTGAATACAGGCAAACCCTCAAAAGTCTCTTGAAGCGTCTCCTTCAAGTGATCCAAATGACGAATTTCAGCTGTATTCAAAAGGGACAAACGGATCTTATAGTTTTCTTCAACCCCTTGAAGAGTCCGACTCACGGTCAGGATGTGGGCATCATCCACATGACCCTCCCAACTTTTTTCTCCCGCATGTGCAATGAGATTCAGGCGCTCCACAAACTTTTTAACATACGTATCCCCCTCACTTGGAAATGTCTCTATATTTAAAATACCTGCAATAGCTGCTTGTTCTAGGATATGAGGAGAGCCAATTTGCCGGGAAGGAATGTCCACCAGTTCTTTTACTTGGACACAAACATCTACAATTCGCCGCAGATCAGTACCTGCAACTTGTGCACCGTTGTGCAGGGTTAGGGAAGCTCCCTCCAAACCACCATCAATCAAGTAGTTATCCAAGGATTTTTCATCCTTAAGATAGAGCACAGAATTTCCGCGTTTTGCCTTATAGAGAGGAGGCCTTGCGATATAAAGATACCCTTTTTCAATAACTTCAGGCATTTGTCGATAAAAGAAGGTGAGTAAAAGTGTTCGGATGTGACTGCCATCCACATCAGCGTCTGTCATAAGGATAATCTTATGATATCTGGATTTATTCACGTCAAAATCATCCCGACCAATGCCTGTTCCGAGTGCGGTGATCAGCGTTCCGATTTGCTCGGAACCCAGCATTTTATCAAAGCGCGCCCGCTCAACGTTTAACACCTTCCCTCTTAAAGGCAGAATGGCTTGAAATTGACGTTTACGTCCTTGTTTTGCAGATCCCCCTGCACCATCTCCCTCCACAATAAAAATCTCACTTTTGGCGGGATCACGTTCTTGGCAATCCGCAAGTTTTCCCGGTAATGATGCAATATCAAGCGCTCCCTTCCGACGAGTGAGTTCTCGCGCTTTTCTTGCGGCTTCTCTTGCAAGGGCCGCCTCCATAATGCGCTCAATAACTTTTTTTGACTCTTGTGGATGCTCTTCAAGCCATTGTTGAAACTTGTCCCCCACAATGCTTTCGACCACCGTTCGGACTTCAGAAGAAACCAGCTTATCTTTGGTTTGGGATGAAAACTTTGGATCGGGAACTTTTACCGATAACACACAGGTGAGTCCCTCCCGCATATCTTCGCCTGTTAGGGTGATTTTTTCTTTCTTGCCGAGCTCAGCAGCATACATGTTAATTGCCCGCGTTAAGGCTGCTCGAAAGCCTGCGAGGTGGGTTCCACCATCTCTCTGAGGAATGTTGTTCGTAAAGGGAAGTGTGGTTTCGTGATAGCTGTCCGTCCATTCCATGGCTAAGTCAACAACAATACCATCCTTTTCCGATTGAATAACAATGGGAGGCGTGTGAAGGGCATTTTTGCTGCGATCAAGATAGTTAACAAAAGCTTTAACGCCGCCCTCATAATGCATGACGATTTCTTTTGGCTCTTCATGACGTTCATCTCGTAAAATCAAGGTCACACCAGAGTTTAAAAATGCCAATTCTCGCAAACGATGTTCTAATGTGGCAAAATCAAATCGTGTTATTGTAAATGTTTCCTTTGAAGGCAAAAAAGTCACTTCCGTCCCTTTTTTCCCATCCGCTTCCCCGACAATCTTAAGTTTCTCATCGGGCTCACCATGGGTAAAAGCCATGAAATGCTTTTTACCTTGTGAATAAATGGTCAACTTTAGTTTTTCTGAAAGGGCATTTACAACGGAAACACCAACCCCATGAAGGCCTCCTGAAACCTTATAGGAATCCTGATCAAACTTCCCACCTGCATGCAGGTGGGTCATGATCACTTCTGCAGCTGAAACTCCCTCTTCTTCATGAATATCAACAGGAATCCCCCGTCCATTATCCTTAACAGTGACAGATCCATCTGCATTCAAGATCACATCAATTCGATCGCAGTGTCCTGCCAACGCCTCGTCAATAGCATTATCAACAACTTCATAAACCATATGGTGAAGACCCGATCCATCGTCTGTATCTCCAATGTACATCCCTGGTCGTTTCCGCACGGCATCAAGGCCACGCAAAACCTTAATTGAATGGGCACCATAATCCCCATCCATAGGTTCAGAGGCCGAAGATTGTTTTGGGGGGGTTTCAGTGGATTGTGTCATGAACTCTCTCTCTCATTTATGTTTTTGATACTAAACGGGCTTCCTTAAGGCTTAAAAATTGAGCATTCCCCTCTAATTCTTTAAACAAGGACGCATCTGTTCCTGTTAACCAAGCTTGTATTTTAAGCTTTAAAATCGCATCAAACAATGCTGATCTGCGTGCTTCATCAAGATGGGCTACAACTTCATCTAAAAGCAAGAGGGGAATCGCCCCCGTCCGAATAGATAATAAGTGGGCAGAAGCCATCACAATAGAAAGCAACAGGGCTTTTTGTTCTCCCGTTGAACAAAGAGCTGCTGGCTGATTCTTTTCAAGGAACACTGCCATCAGATCACTCCGATGGGGACCAAAGGAGGTCCGGCCTGTCAGGCGATCTTGTTCTCGACCTTCGGCTAAAAGGCGACGCACATCCTCTTCAATGTCAAAGAGGCTCCGTTGATAAAGAAGAGTTTCAAGATCTCCTCTCAAGGAAAGGTCCGCACACGGAAAAAAAGTCTCTTGGCTTTGGAGAACCGCTGAGAGTTGCCCCACGACTTCACGGCGTGCAACTGTTATCGCGATGCCATCATTGACAAGATTTTCTTCCAATCCCTCGATCCAATGTCGATCATAATGTCCCTGACGCAAGAGGAAGGTACGCTCTTTTAAAGCCTTCTCATATCGACTTAAGCGCTGCGCGTGCCCGGGATCAAAACCATACACAAGACGATCCAGAAACCCCCTTCGGCCTTGAGGCCCCTCTAAAAACAGCCGATCCATTTGTGGCGTAAGCCAAACCATCGAAACCCATTCAGCCAAAACAGATTGGCTTTTTACCTTTTCTCCATTAATTCGGGTGACCCGTCGTTCACTTTCAGGGGTTTCAGGATCAAGTCCTGTTCCAATCTGAATCCCCGCGTCCTGGTCCTTCAACTGAACGGAAATTGCCCAAGGGTCTGAGCTTGTTTGCCGTGTAACCTCGGATAGGCGCGCGCGGCGCAGTCCTCGGCCTGGGATCAGATAGGAGAGAGCTTCTAAAAGGTTTGTCTTCCCTGCGCCATTGGGACCCGTCAAAATCACGGGTCTTAAGTCGAGAGAAACGCTGAAAATCTCATAGCATCGAAAATGAGTCAGGTTTAACCGCTCTACCCCTCGCATTGGAATATCAGTTTCGTAAGATGATTTGGGTTGAGCTGCTGTCATTCTCTTTTCTGATTACTGAGCACTAATTACCGTACTCATCACTTTCAATATGGGACGCTCTATAAAAGCCTCTGCTTCAGAAAAAAGTGCGACTTCTACACTGCTAAAAAACTGGTACAGTAAAAAGTCGCAAACTAACTTTATAGCTTAACAACAGGCCTTATTTTAACATAATCCTCAGGAAATTTTGGATTTCCAGTAGTCCCCTTAGGCAACCAAGTATTTTTAGCCCCATACTCACAACCATGAGCGATGTATGTTGGCAACTTTCTTGACTCAAATGCACTTGCTGGTGGAGTTGTGTAAATGCCCAGGTTCTGTTCAAACTCAGGGTTCACAAACGCATTGTCGCGTCTTGAATAGAAATATCCCCGGATTTCTTGATAACCTGGCTCTGCTTTTACAAAATCCTCAGGATATTTAGGGAAACCTTTACTACCTTCAGGCTTCCATCCATCTTTTACTCTGTATAAGCGGCCATGAGAGAGGTAAGTAGGCAATTCCTTATATTCATAGCCAACTTCTTGTGGGGTTCTATAGTGAACACCCAAATTATCTTCATAATCGGGATGCACATATTTTTGGTCTACTTTTAAACAGGGCAGTTTTTTAGGTATGTATTCAAATTCACCTTCATCTCCCTTATCTCCCCCTCCAAAACATGCTGAAGAAGACATAAGGAACGTCAATAGAAAAAATATATTTTTATATTTCATAATAGAATTACCTCTTTTGAAAATTACTGTTAATTCCCGTTTTTCAACTCCCTAACAAGAAAGAACTAACGCTCAAATCTACGTTACATGGAGAAAAAACTCAATACCCCTATCTATCCACTTTTGTATTAACCCTTCTCCCGATCTGCCCTTTTTCGTGCATTGGGATCCAGCAAAACCTTCCGCAGACGAAGGGATTGAGGAGTAACCTCTACAAGCTCATCTTCTTCAATATAAGCAATCGCCTGCTCAAGGGTCAACAACCGAGGCGGTGTGAGTCGTATCGCTTCATCCTTACCCGCAGCACGTATGTTTGTAAGCTGTTTAGCTTTCAAGGGATTCACTTCCAAATCATTATCGCGAGTATGCTCACCGATAATCATTCCTTCATAAACCGCAGTGCCAGGGGTGATGAACATCCCTCCCCTATCTTCCAAATTCCAAAGAGCATAAGCCACGGCTTGCCCCATGGCATTTGAGATTAAAACCCCATTTCGCCTACCACCAATGGGCCCTTTATAAGCCGCATAGCTATGGAAAAGACGGCTCATAATCCCGGTCCCTCGGGTGTCCGTTAGAAACTCCCCTTGGTATCCGATCAACCCCCGTGAAGGTGCGATAAACGTAATTCGAGTCTTTCCGCCTCCAGAGGGGCGCAGATCACTCAATTCACCTTTACGCAATCCCATCTTTTCAACGACAATCCCGGTATACTCATCATCCACATCAATTTGAACTTCTTCCATTGGTTCTAAAGTTTGTCCGGTGGTTTCATCGGTCTTGAAAAGAACACGTGGACGACCAATGGCCAACTCAAACCCTTCGCGACGCATGGTTTCAATCAAAACACCCAGCTGTAATTCACCACGTCCGGCCACTTCGAAAGCATCTGTATTTTCAGTTTCAGTGACTTTAATGGAAACATTACTTTCAGCTTCTGCCATCAAACGATCCCGAATCAAACGCGATGTGACTTTCTTTCCTTCCTTTCCCGCAAAAGGAGAGTCATTCACACAAAAAGTCATCGCCAAGGTTGGCGGGTCAATAGGAAGGGCTTTCAAAGGCTCTATCACTTCAGGTGCACAGATGGTGTCTGAAACCGTTGCTTTTTCAAAACCAGCAATGGCAACGATGTCCCCTGCTATAGCTTCTTGAATAGGAACACGCTCAAGTCCTCGGAATGCTAGGAGTTTGGTCAGGCGGGTTTGCTCTAATGTATCACCCTCTCGGCCTAAACCTTTCACAGGCATATTCACGCGAGCTGTACCGCTCAGAATACGCCCCGTTAAAATACGCCCTAAATAAGGATCGGATTCAAGCGTCGTAACAAGCATGGAAAAAGGAGCATCCACATCCCCTTCAGCATAAGCAACGCGCTTTAAAATGGCATTAAAAAGAGGAGAAAGATCCTTTTTTTCATCCTCTAAATTTTCAATCGCCCACCCTTCTTTAGCGGAAGCATAGAGAGTTGGAAAATCCAACTGATCATCATTCGCATCGAGTGCTGCAAATAAGTCAAAGACTTCCTCATGAACCTCATAGGGTCTTGCATCAGGCTTGTCTGCCTTATTAATAACCACAATCGGCTTGAGCCCCTGACGTAAAGCTTTCGCAACCACAAATTTTGTTTGAGGCATAGGCCCTTCTGAAGCATCAACAAGAACGAGAACCCCATCCACCATAGAAAGAATCCGCTCAACTTCGCCACCAAAGTCAGCATGGCCCGGTGTATCAACAATATTCAAACGATTCTCATGCCATAAAATGGAGGTACATTTTGCAAGGATCGTGATGCCTCGCTCTTTCTCTAATTCATTGCTGTCCATGGCGCGCTCAGCAACACGCTGATTATCGCGATAGACACCACTCTGGCGAAAAAGGGCATCAACCAATGTTGTTTTGCCATGATCAACGTGAGCAATAATGGCTAAATTTCGAATCGTACTCATTATAAATTCTTACCTAATAAAAATGAAGCTGCACTGTAGCTGCAATATGGGGATAAAGAAAGCTTTTTTCAAGGATTTTTAAGCCTCCCAAAAACATCATTATTCATAATACACTTTTTTTCTTTATTTTTATAACTATATTATGCTAAGAAGAATTACACAACATTGGTGGTATTAATATGAACAGATCTCACTTTACTTTTCTTCGTCAAGTTTGGACCCATCTTGTTCGTCCCTATTGGACATCCAAAGACCGTTGGATTGCAGCTGGGCTTTTAGGAACCCACCTAATCCTGGTAGGGTTTTTTATTTTTCTTTCTGTGTGGATTAATTATTGGCAGAATGATTTCTATACAGCTATTCAAGAACTGAATAGTCACGCTTTTTTTTCACTCTTAGGTTATTTTTGCATATTGGCTGTTTTTGCCAATATTTGTTTTATGTTAAAAGCCTACCTTTTAGCAAAACTCGAAATCCGCTGGAGACAATGGATGACTCAGCATTTTGTAGAAAGCTGGACCTCCAATCGTCGCTATTATGCTCTTCAACTGAAAGGGGATGGAACCGATAACCCAGATCAACGTATCGCGGAAGATATTTTTCAATTTATTAATACGACATTGACATTAAGTATCGGAGTTCTTCAACAATCCATCATGATTATATCTTTTTTGGGAATCTTATGGGGACTTTCTGGAACACTTACGATTCCCATTGGAAGTTTTTCTCTCTCAATCCCGGGATATATGTGCTGGGGAGCCATCCTCTATGCTATCGGTGGAACTTTCTTTTCTATGTATTTAGGTCGCCCTCTTATTCACTTAAATTATGAAAGTCAAAGGAGAGAAGCCAACTTCCGATACAGCCTGATGCGTTTTCGCGAAAACGTGGAGGGAGTTGCTCTTTATCAAGGTGAAGAAAAAGAAAAAGAAATTTTTGGTATAAGGTTCACGCAGATTGTTGATAACTTTAATATTACTCTCAAGCGTTTACTTAAAATGTATTCTTGGAATAATTGTTATGATCAAGTTAACGGTATTTATCCTGTTCTTCTTGCCGCTCCTCGGCTTTTTACAAAGGAAATTACTTTTGGTGGGTTTATGCAAACTTTGACGGCTTTTCGTCAAGTCACGTCCTCCCTTTCATTTATTATTGATAACTACACGGCCATTGCGAGCTGGCGTGCGACCACGAATCGACTTTTAGAGTTTAAGCTCAATTTGGAATCGATACCACCCTCTCCTCTTTCTCATAGTATTCATGAAGAAGAAGGCATCCATGTGGCTTGCGAACACATTTCTCTTCCCCATGGAGTCATTCTAAAGGAAGACCTCCAGCTTACCTTCAAAAAAGGGGAAAACACCTTGATTACAGGACATACTGGCGTTGGAAAGAGCACACTCGCGCGCGTCCTGAGTGGTCTCTGGCCCTATGGAAAAGGAGAAATCAAGATTCCCTCCTCTTCATTCCTCTTCCTTCCTCAAAAGCCCTATATGCCCCTTGGGAGCTTAGAGAGCGTTTTGCAATATCCCGCATCGAACGCATCAAAGGATGAGATCAACAAGGTTTTAAAAGCTGTAGGACTTCAGGGGCTTAAACCTCATCTCCAGGACGTAAATGACTGGGCACGCGTTTTATCTTTGGGTGAACAGCAACGCATTGCAGTTGCGCGCGCTCTTCTCACCAAACCCCATTGGCTCGTTTTAGATGAGGCCACTTCTGCTATGGATGAAGCGTCCGAAGCCGAGCTTTACGGCCTCTTAAAAAAGGGACTTCCCCATACAACCTTTATTTCCATCGGACACCGGGAAAGTCTAAAGCCTCTTCATAGTCGTGAAATTCGACTTGAGGAGCGGGCTCCTTTGAAAAAGGCTGCGGCTTAGGAAAGAAATACGAGGTAGGGGATTTTCTCCTCGACTCGAACTATGGACTTTTCTAGGTTCTGTGAACAAAATTAAAATTTCTCCCCATATGTGTCATCCTTGGTAAGAAATGCTTTGTTTTCCAAAGGAAAACATTAGCAATTTCTTGGCCGAGGATCTTAGCCGCCAAAAGATCCTCGGCCAAGAAAAGGTAAGATTTTTCTTCGAAAAACCAACCTTTTCTTGCCAAGGATGACACTAGTTGGTGTTGTGGCGGAATTTGTTCACAGAACCTAGATTGCTTCGGACGTTTCACGTCCTCGCAATGACGCATATGGTATATTACTTGCTAACCCTCGGCCGTCATTGTGAGGTTCCGTAGGAACCGAAGCAATCCAGTCTTTAAATTTTAACACCCATTCCCCTTTTGCTTGAGTACAGGCTCCATCAATCTATCCAATTTTCTTTGCTTTTTGCTATTGACTGTCTCATAAAGTTTTTTACAAACGATTTGAGCTCTTTCCCAGTTAGGCTCAACGATCACTTTATTTTCCCCATATTCTAAGGTAATTCCACGAATACATAGCTTGAGAAGGTTGATGCTAACTTCATTATCTCCTCCTGTTGCTATACGATTGTAAATCCTTTCAGCATCTGGCATTAGCTCTTCAAATCTCTTTAGGTCATATTTACGCTGCTCGCGACACTCCTCCATTTGTTTACCTAGGAAAAGGACAGAACGACTAATCCAAAATGTTTCACGAAGAATTTTCTTTATATCTTTAGGACGAACCTCTTTTAAATCAAACAGCTGATGGAATAAATCCTTCCACGATTCAAAACATCCTTGATCCATAAAAGTTTGAAGATGTTTATTTTTATCATCAATATCCGTATGAAGTGCTATACGATAGAGCTCGAATAAGCCCGCCATCTGTGAGGCACAACGATAATTTAATAAAGAAAAATGTGGATTTTTAAGAAACTCACCCATTATTGTTGGACGTGGCTTTGCTGGAATAAGGGCACGACTTTCTGGAATGAAACTAAAATGTGCTGCGCATTGCTCCAGCACCCATTGACGGACAATCTGGATAAATCTTTTCTCAGCTAAACTCGAATTTGCCGTCGAAGCAAATGTATCCAAGTCGCTAAATAAAATACCCGTATCTGTACCAATCCTGAGCAATGTCCAATAGTTAATTGTTGATTGATCTCTCCAGAGCCGCTGACGCAGTGCTCTTCCAGAAGGACCATTGAGCCAAGAAACAAAACGTTCATTCCTAAAGCTTAAGTCCTGCCCTGCAATACATTCCAAAAAAAACCTTATGTTACTGCGCGACTGAGGTGAAGCTTTAAGAGATTGTACTGTTTTTAAAAATAATTCTTCATTATCGAGAGGAAACGCCATTTCATTCATTTTCTCTGGAATAAGTCCTTGTAATAAATAGATTATCATCAACCCGTGGCCATGGTCTGGATATCCTCTATCAATCAATTTTTGTTGTAGCTCTTGAATCAGTGAGAGGGATGACTTGGACGTCTTTTCTAAAAACTTAGTAGGGAACAAGTCCTTACCTATCTTATTTAAAACTGACTCTTTCAAGAGGAGAGGAAGAGGAGTACCTATGACATAAAGATAATCTGTTTCGCCTCTATGATTGAGGCATTCCTGAAGAAAAGGGTTATTTATGAATAAGCTTTTATTTTGATTCGTACGCAAATCAGCATCAACGCAAAAAAGATTTAGCCACTCGTTTGTCTCTTTTATCCATTTCTTAAGCGCTTGTTGCTTAGTGTAGGATAATGGGGGCCCAGCCTCGTCAAAAATATGAAGTTGTAAAATGTTAATAATATTCGAAAGGGGAGCAATTTGATCAGCAGGTAAAAGGATTGGCTGGTTTCCCTGATGAATGCTGTCAATGATATTTTTAAATCGTTCAATAGCCGTCTCGAATAATCTAAAAGGCGACGTATCATGCCAGCCATAATAGTATCTATTGAAAGAACAAAAATCTATAAAATCTGAAAAATTTTCCGCTTTGTTAATCTCATCAAAGCGTGGGACATTTGGTAAGCCATTAAAAACCTCATTAATTTTGTCTCTCATCGTCATTTTCTGAGGATCATAAACAACGAGTCTGCCTTTATAACCAGGATTTTTAAGATGAAATTCTTCTGTTCTGCAAAGTGGAACAACAATAATTGAGGATTTCCCATAGGTATGACGATCAATCGTCATGAAATCCTTGGGGAAGCCACCATAGATTTCACCAGAAAACGCACTCAAAGGATCCAGATAGGCACACAAATTCTCGTCCATATCAAAATCGCTAGGAACCGCCATACCCATAATTTCACTGCGGTGTGAAGCGTACGGCCTCATTCCCCCCATACAATTATGAAATGTCATTCGCTCACGGATATTTGTTCCTTCGGGATCAATACGATAGACATCATCCCCCAAGTTTCGCCATTGAGAACCGGCAATTTTAGTGCTATTTTTTGACATAACTTGTGAAACATGGACCAAAATTACTTTTGATTCGTCTTCAAATAAAGCATAGGATTTTACTGAAAATGCGATTAAAAGAAAAAACAAATTAATTAAAATATATTTTATCATATTGATTCTTAAATTATTTTTACCATAACACAATTAACTTATATTTATTTTTTAGAGCTGTAAATCTTTTTCACATGAAGTTAACTTTTCGACCCTTCCCCAGGCAGAGAGATGGTCGAACTAAAATACATTCATCATAAAATAATTATTAATGAAAATTTCATTTGATTTTCATCATTTTTTTATGATTTTGTGAAATCATGACAACAGGTACTTGTGAGTCGTTTATAGGGCTAGGAATGACCTCAAGATACTGTGGCGGTCTATTAAAGACTATACCATTCCTCAGTCTGTAAAACAGATCCTGGAATGAATGGGAAGGTTGAATGAAAACAAAAAGACTTCTTGATTTTACAGTAAGTGCAATTGCACTTTTATATCCCTCATATTCAGATGCCCTGAGTCAGAACCCTTCGATAATCTACGCAGCTGTACAAGTTGTTCCGCGTTCTCAAGCGCCTCCACCTGCTCCGCGTATGCTAGAAGCTATACCTGCTCCGCGTATTCAAGCTCCACAACCTGCTCCTCATATTCAACCCCCTCAACCTGCTCCTCATATTCAACCCCCTCAACCTGCTCCTCATATTCAAACACCTGCTCCTGCTCCTCATATTCTGGAGGCGAAGTAGCGCCTTCTTCTCCATCATCTTCAACAAAGCCCCCTTCCAGTATCCCGGCTCCTTCTCATATTCAAGAGAATATGGCCATTCCTCAGGTAGGGGAAATAGCCCCATCTTCTCCATCAACATCAACAACGCCCCCTCCTAGTGTCTCGACAACACCATCTCCAGCCATTACTCCACTAATACCACCTTCCCAACCCAGCACCCCAGTGACACCTCAATCATCAACCGTTACTCCACTAACACCACCTTCTCAACCAAGTATCCCGTAACGCCACCATCGCCAACCCCTACTCCACTGACACCACCTTCACAACCAAGTACTCCGGTAACGCCACCATCACCAGCCCCTACTCCGCTAACACCACCTTCTCAACCGAGTACCCCGGTAACGCCACCATCACCAACCACTACTCCACTAACACCACCTTCTCAACCGAGTACCCCGCTGACACCTTCAGCACCAACCCCTACTCCGCTAACACCACCTTCTCAACCAAGTACTCCGGTAACACCACCATCACCAGCGCCTGCTCCACTGACACCACTTCTTCAACCGACTGCACCAGTGGCACCTCCAGTACCAGCACCTGCTCCCCTAACACCACTTCCTCAACCGAGTATCCCGATAATGCCTCCATTACCAGCCCCTACTCAATTGATACCACCTCCTCAACCGGGTAATCCGGTGGTACCTTCACTACACGTTCTTCCACCTGTAGAGAATCTTCAATTCATACCCGCACAACCCTCAAGAAGAGAAAATGCTGCAGCAGGCCCCCCTTACGTTAAACCCCATCTCAGACACTTTCAGCCTCCTTTCGTAGAATCTAGTGAAAACCACAGTCACTTTTTCTCCAATGGCTTCCAAGGTGAAGAATCCAATGAGAAAGATCATCATAGAAGAAAATTTTCTCAATTTATTTATTTTCCAATTTACTCATATTTCTTTTCTGAACCTGACTATGATGAATTCGATTATGAAGACCCTTACTATGCGGCTCTCGCTTATGAAGAGCGCTTTTATGAACCTGATTATGAAGAACCTGATTACCTAGAAGAACCTAACTATGCGGAAGAGCAAATGTATCCATATGAAACCGTTTCTCCTGAAATTCAGTCATACTCCTATCCGAGCCCTTCTGAAGAAGAAACCTATACCCAAAATGAACCCAACGCAGATATGCAAAGATATTTTGAACTGCAGAGAATGGCTAAACTCCTGCAACATACGGATAAAGCCCTATCAATTTTTAAGAGTGATAAATTTTATTCCTGGGTAAACCTTCCAAAGCCAAGATCAATCAACTCTCAGCAAGAAGCAAAAAATCTTTCACTTTTTGAAAAGGTGTGTCAAAAGATCTCTAGATTCTTCAATATTGGACCCGAGGGGACATGCTTCAATTTCTTCTCAAGAAAATAATTCGCGGGATTTGTTTTCTTTTTCTTATATTTCAAGTTCAGGCCGCCCCCTCCAAAACGGTGAATGTCTACTGCTGGGCTTACGTTTTAACACCAGAAATCTTAAAGGAATTTGAAAAAGAGACGGGAATTAAAGTTAACCTTGATGTCTATGATAGTTCTGAAGTCATGGAAACAAAGTTATTTACAGGTCATTCAGGATATGATGTTGTGGTCGTTACAGTCTGGCCTTATCTTCCCCGTCAAGTTGAAGCCCATCTCTATCAGCCTCTCAAACCTTCCCTTATTACCAGTTGGAAAGGAGTAGACCCCGATCTTTTAAAACGAATGGAAGAAGCCGATCCGGGAAATAAATTTGCCCTTCCTTTTATATGGGGAACGACTGGGTTTGCTTACAATAAGAAGAAAATTCTTGATCGAAACCCTAAAGCACCTGTGAATAGTCTTGCTATGCTTTTTGATCCTTCTGTTGTGTCAAAGTTTGCTGATTGTGGCGTTATGTTAATCGACTCTCCCGTTGATGTATTCCCGGCGGTCCTCAGCTATTTAAAACTGGATCCTGACTCTGGAAGTGAGAAAAACTTAAAAAAAGCGGCCCAAACGCTCTCTCTTGTGCGCCCCTTTATAAGAAAGTTTCAAGCTGAACCGGCCACAGAAGATTTAACCTCGGGAAACTTCTGTCTCGTACAAGGGTTTTCTGGAGATCTACTACTAGCCAGAAATTTGAGTAAGGAAACAGGAATTGACATTGAATATGTGATTCCTGAAGAAGGAGCAGATCTGTGGATCGATGCTTTCGCGATTCCTCATGACGCTCCCCATGAAGACGCTGCCCATGCCTTTATTAACTTTATTTTGCGTCCAGATATTATTGCCAAAGTTACGGATGCCATTGCTATTGCCAACAGTGTACCCTCTTCATTTCCCTTTATGAATGAAGATATCCGCAATGACCCTCTTATTTACCCTTCAAAAGAAATCCTTGCCACGTTATATGTAAACAAGACACATACTCCGAAATATGAGCGTTTGCGTTTACGCGAATGGACGCGTGTGAAAATTGGACGTTAAGGCGAGGAGTAAATGGCCCAAAAACAAAAACGAATTGAGTTACAGCCATGGCAAGATCCAAAAGCGAAGCCTTATATTCATTTAGAAGGCGTTTCTAAAGAATTCCGGGGAACCCTTGCTGTTGATGATGTCACGTTATCTATTTTCCAAGGCGAATTTTTCTCTCTTCTTGGTCCTTCTGGATGCGGAAAGACAACCATTTTACGTATGTTAGCGGGACTCGAAATGCCAACCACTGGCAAAATTTATATTGATGGGGTTGATGTCACCCATAGACCAGCTTATGACCGTCCTGTGAATATGATGTTTCAGTCTTATGCTCTTTTTCCTCATATGACCGTTGAGCAAAATGTGGCCTTTGGACTTAAGCAAGAACGAATCCCTAAACTTGAGATCCAGGAACGTGTCAAACAGGCTCTTAAACTTGTCCAGATGGACAAATTGGGGACACGCCAACCTCACCAACTTTCAGGAGGCCAACGCCAACGCGTTGCGTTAGCGCGTAGTTTAGTGAAAAGGCCAAAACTTCTGCTCCTGGATGAGCCTTTGGCCGCTCTTGATAAACGATTAAGAGAGCAAACCCAATTTGAGCTCGTCAGTATTCAGGAAGAAGTGGGAATCACTTTTATTCTGGTAACCCATGATCAAGAAGAAGCAATGACCATGTCTTCTCGGTTAGGTATTATGGATCATGGACGAATGCGACAAATTGGGACTCCCAATGAAATTTATGAATATCCCCATTCTGAATACGTTGCAGATTTTATTGGCTCCATCAATAAATTTGAAGGCCGCGTCGTAGAAGATGAAACGGACCACATTCTGGTGGAATCGGAAGAGGCGGGCTGTGAACTTTATGTAAGCCATTCTGCCGACGTCCCGGTTGGATCTCAAGTGAAAGTCGCCATTCGCCCTGAGAAAATTATGATCGCAATGACACCTCCTGAACAAAAGCGAAACGCCACCAAAGGAATTGTAAAAGACATCGGGTATTTGGGCGACGTTTCCATTTATCATGTCGAGCTTAAAAGCGGTAAAATCGTACTCGCAACCCAGCCCAACATCGTTAGGCTTGCTGAAAGACCCGTGACCTGGGACGATCAAGTTTATCTCTTCTGGCGAGCCGAAAATAGCATTGTGCTTACAGCATGAATAAGGTTTTAAGAAAAGTACAAAGTTCTTTCACATCGCCTTTTTGGGCGATTATCGTACCTTATGGGTGGCTCCTCCTCTTTTTTCTCATCCCTTTTTTAATTGTTTTAAAAATTAGCTTTTCTGATTTGAAGTTGGGGCTTCCCCCCTATAGCCCTCTCACAGAATGGGTAGAACAAGGGGTGTTGGTCATTAAACTCAATTTCACCAATTATAGCTTTATTGGAACGGATGCACTTTATCTCTTTACCTATCTTGATTCCCTTATCATTGCAATTATAGGAACTCTCGGTTGTCTTTGTATTGGCTACCCCATGGCCTATGGCATCGCCAAAACTGATCCTCCCTTGCGAATCGTATTACTCATGATGGTCATCCTCCCTTTTTGGACATCTTTTCTGTTACGAGTTTATGCGTGGATTGGCATTTTAAGTCCCCACGGATTCTTAAATACAGCACTTATAAAGATTGGACTTATCACAACGCCCCTCACCCTAATAGATACAACCTTTGCAACGATTTTAGGGATTATCTACTGCTATCTACCTTTTATGATTCTCCCTCTTTTTGCTTCTTTAGAAAAAATCGACCATTCTCTTGTAGAAGCGGCCTATGATCTAGGAGCCCGCCCCTTTCAAGCATTCCTAAGGGTGATTTGGCCACTCTCTATGCCCGGAGTCATCGCTGGTTCCATGCTCGTCCTCATCCCAGCTGTAGGGGAGTTTGTCATCCCAGAACTATTAGGAGGCTCCCAAACTTTGATGATCGGCAAAGTTATCTGGAACGAATTTTTTACAAACCGAGATTGGCCGGTTGCTTCTGCTCTTGCCGTTCTTATGCTGATTTTTCTGATTATCCCGATTGCTATTTTCCAACGACTCCAAGAGCGTCAAGTGAGGTTTTTGGATGCTGACTAAGCTTTCCCCCACTTTAAAAACATTTATGACTCTTGGATATGGTTTTTTGTACCTTCCCATTTTGACGTTGATCATCTTCTCTTTTAATTCATCCCGCCAGGTCACTGTATGGCAAGGGTTTTCAACGAAATGGTATAGGTCCCTTCTTCAAGATGAAGTGTTGATTAAATCCGCTTGGGTAAGTCTTCAAGTCGCTACATTCTCTGCATCGGCAGCCGTTGTTTTTGGCACCTTAGCTGCTGTCGTGCTCGTGAGGCTCGGACGATTTAAAGGACGTAGTTTCTTTGGTATTTTAACAACAGCTCCTCTCGTCATGCCCGAAGTCATCACTGGTCTAGCCCTTTTGCTCCTCTTTGTGGGACTCGAACAAATCATTGGGTGGCCAAAGGGGCGCGGAATCTTAACTATCACCATTGCCCACATCACCCTTTGTATGACTTATGTTACCATATTAGTCAGAGGGCGGCTCTCTGACATGGATCGTTCCTTAGAGGAAGCAGCCCTTGATCTTGGCGCACGCCCTTTGAAAGTCTTTATGGCCATTACGCTACCCCTCATCTCTCCTGCTTTGATTTCAGGTTGGCTTTTAGCCTTTGCACTCTCACTAGATGATCTTGTGATCGCAAGCTTTGTCGCAGGACCTGGATCCTCAACACTCCCTATGGTTATTTTTTCAAGCATTCGCTTTGGCATAAGTCCACAAATCAATGCGCTAGCAACGATTATTATCACTGGCGTTGCTATTGGTGTGATGGTCGCCGGGTGGTTAATTCATCGGAAAAAATATTAAGATCTGCTTAAAAATTATATAAAGGTAGAGGAGAAAATACCTTTTCTCCTCTTTCATCCGAAAAAGTTAGTAACTTGAATCCTTTGAAAAGATTTTGCGACGCTGTGGACGAGCCCCCTAACCATCATGAGAGGGAGTATGCCAAATTTCATTTAATGTTGCTTTAATCGTAGTCCCATCTCGTATATCATCTGGGATAAAGATCTTAAAGTAATGCCAATAAGAAGGCTCTTCTTCTGACCTTCCGGTTGTATATTGTTTATAGTAAGTTGAAAAGTTGAAAGAAAACCCTCCTTCTTCTTTGGTTAGTTTAAATTTCCCGGATTGTTTTTCTTTTTTTGACTGGATTTCCTCTAAAACTTTAAGTGTGAGTCCGCTAATAATAAACTTATGATCTGAATCGTCATATTTAGTATAATTCCTTAGGTTATTGATCTCAAACCATCCATTTTCGTATCTACTATCCTCTTCAGTATCTTCATCAACAAACATTCTGGGTGTTTTCGCATGATCTAGATCTGCTTCAATCGTAAAATCTGCTAAAGCACCGAGAGAGAGGGTTAAGGTAATTAATAATGATAATAAAAATCGGGACATTCTAAACTCCTTCTTGGGTTAACATTAAAAAATAGGATAAACATACTCAAAGGTGAAGATACTCACATTATTTTCAAGGTTCAATTTAAAAAAGTCTTAAACGTATCTTTCGAGCGACTTACCGATTGCCTTCAAACAAAAAATCTCTGATGCATTCCAATCTATATTTATTTCGTTCTCACTATTTTTTATAAATATCTAATTTGGTTTTTGACCATTCCACGACAGTTACTCAAAGGATTTACCAACATTGGAGCCCTCTGCTTTTTCTTGAATTATCCTTGACAATAAGGCTCCCCATAAGGTATCCCAAGAACATTCCATTCGGGGGTGTAGCTCAGTTGGTTAGAGCGCCTGCCTGTCACGCAGGAGGCCGCGGGTTCGAGTCCCGTCACTCCCGCCATCCGCCGTCGCGCCGAAGGCGCTAAGGCGTGATGTCACGACGTAGCCCGGATTAATCCGGGCAGGGTCGGACTAACTAAATAACAGCAGCTACGGCTGGTAAACCAAGAAATCTAATGCGAATACTGGCCCGACGAAACCCCTGATTAAAGCAGGGGTGAAGGCGGGCTAAAAATTATTCCTCAGAGCTATGGCGCAATATCCCGACATAGCCCACCTGATAAAATCAGAGGCCACCACGACCTGGGGGAGCTCCACGACCTTGAGGCCCTCCTCTTCCTCCTCCACTAGGAGCTGCTCCCCCTTGGCCAGGGGTTTTTTTGAGACTACCGCGACCAGCAAGAACTTCTTTCATATTTATACCCCGACCTAGGGGAGAGCTCCTTTGAGCCAAAGGTTGTTGATTTCCTAAAGAAGGGGGGGTTACTTGAGGGGGAACAATCGGAGCTCCTGCACCGGGTGAATTTGCCGGAGGAACAACCGGAGTTCCTGCAGGCCCAGGGTTTTCTTCACTACTTCTACTATCTTGGGTTATGACTCCCTCCCCCTTATCTTTAGGTCTATGACCCCTAGTGGGGCGTCTTATGGAACCCTCTTCCCTACGAGGCCTACGTTTAAGGGAACCATGATCTAGGTTTCGTCTTTGACTTCCAGAGCTTTCGATGAATTTTGATAGAACTCCTTTCTGCTTTTCTTCCTCCCCCACTAACTTGTTTATAAGCGCCTGTTTCTCTGGACCTTCTGGCATTTTCATGATAGCAGCAGCTTCCTCTGGCAAGAAAAATCCTTTTGATTTCCTTTTATGTTTTTTCTCTTCAATTTTTTTCTCTTCCTCTTCCTTCTTCTTCCTGTCTTCTTCTTTCTTCTTCCTGTCTTCTTCTTTCTTCTTTTTCCTATCTTCCTCTTCCTTCTGCATTTCTTCTCTTAACTTGATAGCACCTTGCATTTCGCTGCTCAGCTTTCCGTTCTTCTCTTCTGCCTCCTTCTTTCGCGCTGCCTCTGCCTCACTTTCTTTCTCTTCGGCTGCTTTCTTTTTCTTTTCCTCTTCAGCTTTCTTTATACGTTCTTTCTCTTCGGTTGCTTTCTTTTCCTCTTCAGCTTTCCTTTTGCGTTCTTTCTCTTCGGCTACTTCCTTTTCCTTTTGAGCTTTCTCTTCCTGTTTGCGTTTTTTCTCTTCGGCTGCTTCCTTTTCCTTTTGAGCTTTCTCTTCCTGTTTGCGTTTTTTCTCTTCGGCTGCTTTCTTTTTCTTTTCCTCTTTAGCGTTCTTTTCACGCTTGCGTTCTTCTTCCTTCATTAGCTTTTCTTGGCGCGCCTCTTCTGCCTTACGTTCTTTCTCTGCGTCTTCTTCCTTTTTCTTTTCCTTTTGAGCTTTCTCTTCCTCTTCCTGTTTGCGTTTTTGTTCTTCCTCCTCCTGCTGCTTTGCTTGACGTGCAGCTTCAACAGCCATCATGGCTTCCTCAAGGGTTGGTCGTTGACGTGGTGGAGCACTTGAGAGGGACGAAGTCACTGCTTGTTGTTTCTCAGCATTGTGGGTCCCCGCAACAACAGGAATAGGCTTACTGGCACTTTCACCCTGTTTAGACTCTTCTGCCTCTTTCTTCAAACGCGCTTTTTTTTCAGCCTCGATGCGGAGGCGTTCCTCTTCCTCCCGCTTCTTCCGTTCTTCTTCAGCTTCTTTCTTACGACGTTCTTCGGCCTCTTTTACCTGTTGCACATACTGCGTCCTAGCAGCGTTAAGTCTTTCTATTTTTAATTGTGCTTCTACTTCCTTCTTCCTTTCTTCTTCAAGCCTCTGTTGCTCAAGTTGCTCTTCTTCTTTCCGGCGAGCTTCTTCCTCTTGCTTTTTCTGCTCCACTTCCTCACGTTGCTTTTGAGCAAGTTGTTCTTGCTCCTCTTTCTGACGACGGCGTTCGGCCTCCCGTCTTAAAGTTTCCATTCTCTTACGTTCTTCTTCAGCTTCTTTAAGCTTACGCTCTTGGTCTTCTCGTTCCGCTCGCTCTATCAAAAGCTGGCGTTGGCGCTCTTCTGCTGCTTTACGTTGACGCTCTGCTTCTTCACGACGAAGCTTTTCAGCACGTTCTGCTTCCTCACGGTTCTTGCGAGCTTCCTCTTCCTGACGTGCTTTTTCTTCTTCCTCACGCTTCTTTCGAGCTTCTTCCCGCTGACGCTCTTCCTCTTCTCTCTTCAACCGTTCTTCTTCCAGGCGTTGCGCCTCAATCCGCAGACGTTCCTCTTCTTCCTCTCGCTTCTTTCGCGCTTCTTCCCGCTGGCGCTCTTCCTCATCTCTCTTTAAACGTTCTTCTTCCTGTTTCCTTCTCAGTTCCTCTTCACGGGCCTTTTGCCTTTCCTCTTCCCCCTGCTTCTTTCGTGCTTCCTCCTCTCGCCTCTTTCTCTCAGCTTCTTCAGCTTCTTTCTGACGAAGCTCTTCTTCCAGACGAGCCCTTTCTTCTTCTCTCTTCTTTTGCTCTCCTTTTTCACGCCTCAAGCGTTCTTCTTCCTCATGTCTTACACGTTTCTCTTCTTTACGCTTCTCCTTTGCTTCTCTTTTTTGTCTCAAGCGTTCTTGTTCTTCCTGACGACGCCTGGCTTCAGCTCGCTCCTCTTCCTCACGCTTCTTTTGCACTTCTTCCCGCTGGCGTTCTTCCTCTTCTCTCTTTAAACTTTCTTCTTCCTCACGCCTTAAACGTTCTTCTTCACGTTTCTCCCTTGCTTCTTCTTCTTCACGAGCTCTTTCTTCTTCTCTCTTCTTTTGCCCTTCTTCCTCTCGAGCCCTTTCTTCTTCTCGCTTCTTTTGCTCCTCTTCCTCACGCTTTTTTCGGGCTTCTTCCCGTTGACGCTCTTCCTCTTCTTTCTTCAGACGTTCTTCTTCCTGACGTTGCGCCTCAATACGCTCACGCGCTTCTTCCTCTTCTCGTTTCTTCCTTGTTTCTTCTGCACGACGTACACG